>JABILA010000070.1 GCA_018654745.1 Alphaproteobacteria bacterium | reverse complement strand
TGCTTATATCGGACACCCCTGAAAAATCGAGAATTCATCCATCAGCCAACTTGTCGCCCGGCCAGTCTTCAAGTATATCTCAGACCTTGCCACCTCCGTGCCCTCATGGCGGAATTGGTAGACGCGCCGGACTTAAAATCCGTTGGCCGTAAGGCCGTGCCGGTTCAAGTCCGGCTGAGGGCACCATTTCTTGTCTGCCTGCATTAGTCAAAAGCAGTATCAAAATAAGTTGGAAAACCAGAATGCGTGAAGTTCCAAGATTTTTGGTTTTCGGTGAAAGTGATCCGCAGGTGGCTGAAACTATTCAGCCGAGAATAGGATTACGTGACTGGTGCGAATTGAACGGGGACGAGAAGCATATTGCGTTTCAAGAACTAAAGAACCGGGCCTGGGTTCACGACGAATCTAGTGGTGTCCTTGAGTCGATAAAGTATTTAAATGTCAAATTTCTACGGCAATGCCCAGGAAAACGAGTTCATTTGATACCACCCACGACGAGCCGGGATAGCCGCGACAGACGGTACAATTTCCAAAAACGTACCGAGGCGGCATACAGAGACTTTGATGAGATATTTATGACTGGCGAACCTGATGCATTGGTTTTTACAATGCTGTCTATTCTCGCCAAATTCCAGATAGATTCGAGTCGTCTCAAAATCGCAACGACGGCTGAAGATGAAGAGTCACGTCACAAATGGACCGAGGCCGCGTATGAAAAATTTGATCAATTTGCGTCACATATGAACCATATTTTCGAGCAATTTTCCGTAAACATGAAATTAACCCGTGAAGGGTTCATACCTGTACAGGACGACAAAATCACTGCGGCGATTTATGAGCCGACTTTAAGAGTTTTGGCCGACCCCAAATGGGAAACGGTTGGCGCTATTTTGAATGATGTGTTCTCGGAATTCACTAATGGGAATTACCCAGAGGTGATAACCAAAGCTCATAGTACTGTTCAAAAATTCTTGCAGATATTGGTTGGAGGAGAAGGCAATAACGGCAAGGGAGAAGTTGGGAAATTATTCGGCGAAGCCAAGGAAAAGGGGTTAATACCTGTTGATCGTTATTCAGAGAAGATTGTTAGCGTATTGCAGGGATTTATCGTTTCAGAGCGAGCTACAAATAGTACGGCCAAGCCTGCTGAAAACGAAGCGACCCGATCAGATGCTCTACTTGTGATGAACGTTGTTATGGTTTTACTGCAACACTGTCTGACCAATCCGAAAACTAAATGAGCGGTATTTGTTGGAAAGTGATTCGTTCAATTTCCAGACAGAGTGTGCAAGAAATGATTGCACAGTTTTTGATGGTGGCAATAAATCAAGTATTTTCAAAATATTGGATATGCCTGCTAACTCTTAAAATCCGTTGGCCGTAAGGCCGTGCCGGTTCAAGTCCGGCTGAGGGCACCATTTTTCATTCGTTTTTGATACAGCCATACTTCTTCCACCAGATTTTCCGGTGAGTCCCTGGTCAACATGCGTTTGAGGGGCTCTAACAAACGCCTGATTTTACTAGACTTGCCAATCAACTAGCGTCAGGTTGCCGGGTATATTCTTTCGCACGGCGTTGGAGCCAATGAACAAAACGTTGCCAGAAAGTGATGTGGATATTGCAGCGGGTGTTGAACCCCGTTGGGTGATCGCACTTGCCCAACATGTCAGCACATATGGCGTTATGCCGCTGACCATTGTTTTTTCCTTGATCGCAGTTGTAATGTCTGTGGTTTTTGGTGAAGTGGCATTTTTCCTGATCGACGTTGAAGTCGATCCTGTGTTCCATTTGCTACCGATCCTTACGCCTGCTGTGGTCGCACCCAGCCTGATGTATTTTTTGTTCAGCGTTCTGCTGCATTCTGAAAAAACAAAATCAACATTGCGTAATACGCTTCATGAACTTGATGAAAAACGCCTCGAGGCTGAGCAAGCGAACATCGCCAAATCAGATTTTCTGACCAACATGAGCCATGAACTGCGCACGCCGCTGAATGCCATAATCGGCTTTTCGCAGCTTCTGGAAAGCGAATATTGCGGTCCAATCACCGAGGAGCAGAGGATTTCCCTCAAAGATATCAGGGAATCCGGAGAACTTCTCAATGGGTTAATAAGTGATATCCTTGAATTCGCGAAAATGGATGCGGGCAAGTACAATCCGGATTTTGAGCTTATTGACGTTGCGTCTCAAATCGACGGATCCGTCAGACTTGTCGCAGGACGTGCTCATGAAGCCGAAGTTATTATTTCCACCCAGTTGCCATCTGAAGCGGTCACGACGTATGCCGATGCGCGGATTTTTAAACAGATGCTGATCAATCTTCTGTCCAATTCAATCAAGTTCACCCAAGCCGGTGGAAGTATTTTAGTCAAGGTTTCCGAGGGAGATGGAAGCGGGTTACAAATCGATGTTGAGGATACCGGTATCGGTATGAAGGCGGCTGACATTCCGACAGCCCTGGAGGTATTTGGACAGATTGATAACCCGGCAGGTGGCGCGCGCGGAGGAACCGGATTGGGACTACCCCTGGTCCAGTCTTTCATGGAAATGCACGGCGGGGACTTCAAGATTGAAAGCGAGTTAGGTGTCGGAACAACTGCGCGTTTGATATTTCCGGCAACCAACCAGAGTGATTCCGGGTTTAGCGGAACGACGGCTTTGTGATCAGGGCTGCGCTTGTTTGCGGCTGGCGGCGTCTTTCAGGACGTCGATCATGCGGGGGAAATTGATGGGTTTGTGCAGGATGGGCAGGCCTGAATTATTCAGGGTTCTGAGGTCTTCGGCGCTGGTGGCACCTGTGATGATAGCTGCGGGTATTTCGCGGCCAAAGTAGCTGCGGACCTGGGCGATGACCTCAAACCCGGTCTGGCGGCCTTCCAGTCGGTAATCACACAGCAACAGGTCAGGTTCACCCAGTTCATCCAGCAAACGCACGGCTTCGTGGGCAGAGCCAGCCCCCATGGCAGAATGGCCCCACTGACGCAGAATTTCAGTCATGGCATCCAGCACCGGTGGATCATTGTCGACAGCAAGGATAACCAGCCGGGGCAGGGCGGTGCCGTCACTGGCGGCGGAATCTGGTGGTGAGTCGGGATCAACTGATATTGCAGGTTCGGATTGTTCAATCAGGTTCGGATCAACCCTGGGAATCGTCACTGTCATAACAGTTCCGCGATCCGGAATGGACGCCAGGGAAACGTCCAGGTCCATCAGGTGACAGAGGTTTGTGACGATGCTGAGGCCGAGACCAAGACCGGTTGGTGCCGGGCGGCTGTCGTCCTGCACCTGGACAAATTGTTCAAATATCCGACCTTGAGCTTCGAGAGGAATTCCTGCGCCATTATCCAGCACCTGGAGGCGGATATTTTTCTGACCGACCCGCACGCCAACCAGCACATGGCCATCCGGTGAGGCGTTGATAGCGTTGATGACAAGATTGGCGGTAATGCGATTAAGCAGGAAAGGATCGCACTTGACGGCGATACCTGAGGCGACAAAGCGCAGTTTCACGCCTTCACGGGTCGCCACAGGCTCAAGGGCATTATTCAAGGCCCTGAACAGGGTATCGAGCAAAAAGACCTGCGGTGCCGCCTGAACAGTGCCTGCCTCCAGCTTCGATACATCCAGCATGGATTCCAGCATGTTCGACAGGGACATCACCAGCTGCTGTTGCTTTTCGGCCAGGCGTTTCAGTTCGGGCTGGGTGTTGACCTGGTACAGCAGAGATTGATTGAAGATTGACAGGGCGTGAACGGGCTGGCGCAGATCATGACTGGCCGTCGCCAGAAATGTCGATTTCTCTTTGGCGGTTTGTTCGGCTTCGTGACGGGCGAATTCAAGATCAGCTGTGCGGTCCTTGACCCGTGTCTCGAGGCTGGCTGCAATAGTCTTGAGATCCTCCGACAGCTTTCGCGCCTGATCGTAAATGGCTCTGGAGCGCGACCCGAGAGCGATGGAATAGCCAATAGACAACAGGGCGATGCCAAAGGGGGTGAGATCTTCAAAGGCATAGCGTCGCAAATCGAAGGCGTGAAAATAGTGCAGGGAATCGTTTACCAATGTGAGTACAAAGGCCACGGTAAATATGACAACTGCTGCGGCCCCGGTCCGGCTTCTTGTCCAGGCGAGGATTGTGGCGCCCTGGCTGAACAAGGCGACAGCCAGGATGAAGATAATCGCATAGTCCTGGAAGCTGCTGAAAAAATACACCGGCATTGTCAGTGTGATTGTCGTCAGGATGACGCAGGGGGTGTAGACCAGCCAGCGAAACCAGCGGGGAAATTCACCGGGAAACATCGACGACAGAAAACCGACATAGGCCGCCGGGGCCAGATATATGGTCAGGTATTCCAGAACCTTGGTGCTGAACTGAGGAAAATCCGGGATCACCAGTTCTGGCAGGGATTGCAACATCGCCAGTCGCAGCAGCAACAGCACAGATAACACACAGAACCAGAGATGAGACCACTCCGGCTGATTCGGAAGACTGCGGACGAAATAGGCAAACTGGAAGATCAGCAGCGCAAACAGGCTGCCAAAAACAAACAGATAACTGAAATCCAGATATTTGGTATCGGCTAATTCGGCGTTCAGGTTGACCACTTGCGGTGGCCTCAGGACGCCACCCGCGCGATGTTCGAAATTGGCGACGATGAAAGTAATGTCGACGATTTCACCTGGGGGCAGCGGGATGTATCGCGTGTGGTAATAAGCCTGGAAACCCTTGCTGCTCGTGGATATATGACCATTAGAGACCACAAGCTTGTCGTTCAGCCACACTTCATAAGCCGAATAAGGTGATTGAACGCGAATGGCAAGCGGGACGTCTGTCGTTGGCACCAGCATAAGCAGGGTATAAGTCGCCACGCCAAAGCCAGCAGGCTGGGTGTCATCTTCCCGCATGCGAGAGCGGATATCTGCGGGTTGCCTGTGCCAGCGTTCAGGCAGCTCCGTATGCTCTACCTTGTATTTGCCAATATCGTCGCCAGGTCGAACGATTTGCCCCCTGAAGACACGCCAGGGGCCGTTCATATTAAGCCTGAAATCCTCAGGCACAGCGCCTGTCAGGGGAATTGCAGCCAGGCCTGTTGCGCTGTTGTACGATACCCGGTCACTGTCATGGTTGTCCGCGAGAGCAGAAACTGACCAGAATACAGCAAGAAAAAGAAAGATATTTGCCAGCGCGGCGGTTATCAGTATTCTTGTTTTTTGCAGAGCCATGTTGGTGTGATCAGCGTTTCCAAAGGGATGAATGGCGATTTGGTCAGGAATTTATCTGTCGAAAGTCAGCTGATATTGATCATCTTTGTATTGTCTGCAAAAACGCACTTCTACTAATGTCTGCAGAGGCGCGAATACGTCAGTTTTCCATGAACAGAAACCAACATCAGATCAGTAATGACCCTGGAAGAAACAGTTAGCACCAAAACATCAATTCTGATCGCCGATGATCATACTTTGATTCGAGAGGGCTTGATAACCCTGCTTGAGCGAATGGACGAAGGTTTTGATGTTGTCGCAGCGTCCGAAGGCCGAAATGCCCTGGATTTGATCATTCAGGGAAATTTTGATCTGGCAGTTCTGGATTTACGCTTGCCTGGTCGCTCGGGCCTGGATATCGCCCGTGAAGTCCGGGTTCGAAAAATTCCCATTCGCCTGGTGCTGATGACCGGCCAGGATGCCGAAAGCCTTGCAGCTGAAGCCGTAAATGGCGCTGGCGCGGATGCTTTTATCTTCAAGACGGCCGATATGTCGCAGATATACAAGGCGATCAGGGCGGCCCTGGCTGGCCAGAAATATTTTCCTGACCCCTTGCCCGGCAGCATCAATCAGGGCGTAACCCAGACATCCAGTAATGTTTCAGCCGTTCAGATCGACGACATCCTGAGTGCCCGGGAGTTGCAGGTGTTGAAATTGATTGCCGAGGGACATACCTCGAACAGTGCCGGGGAAATGTTGAGCATCAGCACCCACACCATTCGCAAGCACCGGGAAAATATCAAACGCAAGATGGGGCTGGGAACTGTTGCTGAATTGTCAGCCTATGCGGTTCGAAACAATCTGATTTGATCGACAGCGGCCCGGTGCCGCGTCCTGACAGGTCGTGCGATAGACGCGTTATTCAGCCCGTTGCAGCACCCGGTCGATTTCGGAAAACAGAACATCTACTTCAAAGGGCTTGGTGATATAGGCACTGAAGCCGGCTTCATGCCCCAGCCTGAGATCATGCGCAGTGGCCCTGGCTGTCACTGCGATGACAGGTGTTGAGGCGTTTCCCGTCTGGGATTGCAACTGTTTCAAGGCGCCATAGCCGTTCATGCCGGGAAGATTGATATCCATCAGAATAAGGCAGGGAGGGCTGGCTGTGGCCATCTCGATCCCGGCTTCCGCTGTCACTGCGGTTTCCAGAGCAAGATCAGGACGTTTGGCGAAATGGGCTTTCATCAGATGCAGGTTTGCCGGATCGTCTTCGATATAGAGAACTTTGTGAACATGAATTTCGGGGCCATCGTCGACGCTGTTCAGGGCTGCCGGCGATGTGGACTGGTCCGATGATTTTTCGATCGCGGGAAGTTCAAACCAGAATGTTGCACCATCACCAGGTTTGCTCTCAACACCAATTGTGCCCCCCATCATTTCGATCAGGCGTCGGGTGATGGTCAGGCCAATGCCCGTACCTTCGATCTGTGAATTCGCGGCTGCAAGTCTGTTAAAGGGTTCAAATATTTGACCGATCTGGGCCTCGTTCAACCCCGGGCCAGTATCTTTGACAGTGACGCGAATGGAATTTTTGTCAGCATGCTCAGAGGATATGCGAATGCTGCCTTGCGCCCGGTTATATTTGATCGCATTGCTGATCAGATTGAGAAGAACCTGTCGAAACCGGGTCAGGTCCGCAAGAACAAAGTGTTCGGAAGGTGTTGTTTCGGATATCTCGATCTGGATGTCGCGTTTCTCTGCCATTGAACGGCTCAGGGACAAGCAAAATTTCACGCTCTCGTCGACTGAAACCTGTTCCAGGGCCAGATCAAGATTTCCGGATTCAATGCGTGAAAGGTCCAGAACTTCATTGACCAGTTCAAGCAAATGACGACCCGCCTTGAGGATTTGTTCTACGGATTCGGATTTGGTCTGGTTTGCGATGACGTCCGAATCAAGTTCAAGCAATTGACCAAATCCCAGAATTGAATTCAGCGGTGTTCTAAGCTCGTGGCTCATGCTGGACAGAAATTCAGACTTGGCCATATCCGATTTTTCGGCCTGGTTTTTTGCCCTTTCCGTTTGCTCCTGGGCGCGGCGGCGTTCTTCTGCCTCAAGTTTCAGCGCGACATTTGCTTCGGCAATCTTCAAGGTGATTTCAGCTGATTCGCGGAAGGTATTGTACATGCTGCGCAACATTCCTACCAACAGCAGTATGTAAGACAGGATCTTGAGTTCGTGGGCAATCTGCAACGCGTGTGTGGTCTCAGGGGTTGCCAGGATAAAGGTCAATTGTGCTGCAACGTTGGCAATCAGGAAAAGGATAATCCAGTGATCCAGGTCACTGTCTCGCCACTTTCCCCTGATCAGAAAACCAACTGTCGCCAGTAGAAACAGGACTGCCGGTAAAAACGTTCTGATAAAGCCGAACAGTGGATGGGCAATATCACTCGGGCTGTCGAAACCCAACCAGAACATCAAACTGCAGACACCCAGAAGAAGCAGGGCAAGGAAATAGATTCTGTACTCGCTGGTTTGGTCCAATCCGTGACGGGAATGCCTTAAAAGTCCGTCAAGCCAGCAGAAAACAAACATGGCAGAAAGATAGAGCCGGGAAATCTCGAAGCACCAGAGAAGGCTGGATGGATGTGCAGGGGGTACTGTGGCGTGGGTCATTAACGTCGGAGAAATTGCCAGCGTGCCGTCGAGCAATCCGGTGCCGATCATGGCCGCGCCGACTATGAGAATTTTGCCTTCCCGCTTGCTGTAGTACCTGACCAAAGCCAGAACGCCGACAAAAAGGGCGATCAGGGTGGAACCCGTTTCGAGAACAGTGTGACCGATGTCCAGGATACTCCAGCCGCGATCAGGTCCTTGCAGGGAGATCAGCAGAAGAATAATCGAGAGGCCGACATAGGAAACCAGCCGCCAGTTGGCGGCAGTATGTTGATCGTCTGGACCGGATTTATACATTTCGGCCGGATTTATTCATGATTTATTCATGGCGGGTAACATTCCGGGCGACGATATCGGACACGCCTGACATGGTTCAGGTGTTTTCTGAAAGGATCTGTTTTACAGCTTCAAGCAATTCGTTGATATCGATAGGTTTGGTGAGATAAGACATGAAACCTGCCTGACGGCCTTTTTCGACATCGTGCGGCATGGCGTTGGCACTGATCGCGATAATCGGAATATGCCGGGTCGTTTCATCAGCTTTCAACTGGCGCAGGGCTTCAAAACCATCGATTCCCGGCAGGCCAATGTCCATCAATACCAAGTCCGGCAAGGTCTTCTGGATAAGTTCGACACCCGCTTCCCCGGTTTCCGCTGCGGTCAGGGACAGATCATCGTGTCGGGCGATCAGAAATTCCAGTAGCCTCACATTTGCCGGGTTGTCCTCTACATAGACAATACGGGCAGGTAAATCGGCTTCGGACGCTTCGGAATTGTCGCTCAAATCGCACTCCTGCATAGTGTTACGCGTAACGTTAATATGTGATCCATGATACATTGATTTGATATAACGCGTATACTCATGAGTCCAATCTGGGACACGATTTTTTGGATAATGTGGAATGCTGGCTCTGGCGCTGGTTTAAGCGCAATTGAATGCAGAACGGGAGACGACAGGCATATGGAAATTTTTTCGCTAACGGGTAAGCGGGCATTGGTGACAGGTTCTTCCCGGGGCCTGGGCCTGGAAATGGCCCGGGCGCTGGCTTCTGCGGGGGCCCATGTTGTCCTGAACGGTCGATATGAGGATACTTTACGGGCTGGTGTCGCAGAAATCGAAGCCGCTGGCGGCAGCGCCTCGATTTCAGTGTTCGATGTCTCGGACGAAGCGGCGGCACTTGGTGCCATGGATCAGATGGCAGCAGATTTTGGTGGCATCGATATTCTGATTAATAACGCGGGTATCGTGCACAGGGCTGAGTTGAAAGAATTTACGACTGAAGATTACGCCAGGGTCGTGCACACAAACCTGACCTCTTGTTTTTATATGGCTCGCCACGCGGCGGGATATATGACCGGGCAGAAATTTGGCCGCATCATCAATATTGCGTCTGTCCTCTCGGTATTGGGCAGGCCAACCGTACCGGCTTATATTTCTGCCAAGGCAGGTCTGGCGGGGCTGACCCGGGGCCTGGCTGTTGAACTGGGGCCTGATGGCGTTACCTGCAACGCCATCGCCCCCGGCTATTTTGCAACGGAACTGAATGCGGCCCTGGTCGAGGATCCTGAATTCAATCAGTTCGTCTGTGATCGCACGCCGCTGGGCCGTTGGGGAGACCCTGCGGAACTGGGAGGAGCCGCTGTGTTTCTGGCATCACCAGCCGGGGCCTATGTGAACGGTCATTTATTGGTTATTGATGGCGGGATGACAGTTAAACTGTAGCATTTCGGATCAATAATGGCGTTGCTGTCAGGGACCCGGTGAATTCCTCTCATAGCCGTTGACAGCGCCTTGTTTGAGCGTAGTTTGGCGCTTCATCCAGGAGCGGAGAAAAACTTTGAACAAATCCCCAAGTCCGGGCGGTAGCGGACGTCGTGACCGTGCGAAACGGGTGATTTCGGCCGCTGTCAAATTGTTTGTCAGACGAGGCTATGAAGCGGTTAGTCTGGATGAGATTGCCATGACAGCGGCGATAGAAACCGATGTCCTGATTGCAGACTTTGGTGACAAGGAAGCCGTCGCCATCGCTATGATGGATCAGGTGCAATACCAGGTCCTGGAGCCATTGGTCAAAAAAATTGCTGATGCCCATGCCACGCCGCATGGCAAGCTCATTGGCTTTATCAATGGCCTGTCGTCCATAGCCGTCCGCAAAGCAGATTTCATGTTGCTGGTGGTTCGGTTTAGCATGGATTTCAAAGGGCGCGATGACAGGCTTGAAAACCGTTGCCGTTTGATCAATTCACAGCTGGTCAAGATCGTTGATGGCATAATCGGCATGGGGGCCATGCGCGGCACATTTCGTACAGATATCGAACGGTCCGAAATTGCCACGATTATTGTCGCTGGCTTGACCGGGATGATTCTCGAATGGTGGCGACGTGGCGAAGCGGTAGAGGGTGTGAAGGTAACTCGCGCCTTTCGCCGGATCGTCATGCGGGGCCTGGAAGATTCAGGTCGTAAAGACCAGTACGCGGAAGGTGCCCATTTCCCCGGACATCATCCCTGAGTCCACCCGGGATACCAGCTTTCCCGGCTCCTGCTACATCGACGCATAATCAACAGGTTTGTGGCGATCAATATCTGATCCGGCTTCCGGCATGGGATATTTCAAACCGCTGCCGCAGTTATGTAAAACAACTTCATCGTCGCTGCTGACCTGGCCACTTTCCAGGGCTGCCCTGTAGGCAGCCAGTGTTGCCGCACCTTCAGGACAGAGCAAAACACCATCTTGTCCGGCAGCATCAGTCCGTGCCTGCTCGATATCCGCATCACTGACGGCGCTGGCGAATCCATCAGACTGGCGAACAGCGTCAAGGATCAGAAAATCACCGATGGCCGCAGGGACGCGGATGCCGCTGGCAACTGTATGGGCGTCGACCCAGGTTTCGGCATGCCGTTTGCCTTCTTCCCAGGCTTTGACAATGGGCGCACAACCTTCGGCCTGGACCGCGACCATGCGCGGTCGTTTGCTGCCAATCCAGCCAATCGCTTCCAGTTCGGCAAAAGCCTTCCACATACCGATCAGGCCTGTACCACCGCCAGTGGGGTAGAAGATCACATCGGGTACGCGCCAACCCAATTGCTCAGCCAGTTCGAGGCCCATGGTTTTTTTACCTTCGATGCGATAGGGCTCCTTGAGGGTGGAGACATCGAACCAGCCCATGGCTTCCTTGCCTTCTCCGACAATTTTGCCACAATCATTGATCAGCCCGTTCACCCGGTAGAGCTTTGCACCCTGCAAGGCGATTTCGGCCATATTGACGGCTGGTGTATCTTCGGGGCAGAAAACATAGGTCTCAATGCCGGCCTTGCTGGCATAAGCGGCGAGTGCAGCTCCGGCGTTGCCATTGGTTGGCATTGCCGCGCGCGTGATACCCAGTTCCTTGGCCATGCTGACGGCCAGTGCCAGTCCCCGCGCCTTGAACGAACCCGTTGGCAGACGACCCTCGTCCTTGACCAGCACAGTGGCACCTGCCGGAACACACCTGGATAGAGGCATCAAAGGCGTCATAACTTCGCCAAGTGAGACAATATTTTCGGCTTTTCGAACGGGCAGAAACTCCCGATAACGCCATAAGTCAGCCGAACGATTTGCCAGATCATTCTTGCTCAGGGATTTTCCCAGCGCCTCCAGATCATAGCGCACCAACATTGGCCAACCCTCCGGCGACAACTGATGCAGCTCGTCCGCCTTGAATATTGCGCCGGTCATGCCGCACTCAAGATGGGTGACAAAAGTCGGGTGCTCGGTCGTCGTGTTATCTTCGAAGGTCATAGTAATTTTCTCTCAGAGGACAGGGTCAGATGTCGGGCATCAATGGTCAAACTGTTCGCGCAGGATACGTTCTTCCAGATTATGTTCCGGATCAAACAAAAGACGAATTCGGGTGCTGCGATCTTCTTCAATTTCGACAGAAACAACATCCCGGACTTCGGTATGATCTGCCACCGCACTGACGGGTCGCTTGTCACCGTCGAGAACATCGAAACGAATTTTTGCGTTGCACGGCATGATCGCCCCGCGCCACTGGCGAGGCCGGAACGCGCTGATCGGCGTCAAGCCAAGGACGTCTGAGCCCAGGGGCAGAATGGGGCCGTGAACGGAATAGTTATAGGCTGTGCTGCCAGCTGGTGTGCACACCAGTGCACCATCACAAATCAGTTCATCAAGACGCACACGGCCATCGACAGAAATTTCAAGATGAGCCGCCTGGCGAGTTTGCCTCAACAGGGAAACCTCGTTGATGGCAAGCGCTGTCTTCTTCCGGCCCTTGACGTTCCTTGTGGTCATTTTCAGGGGGTGAAGCACAACTTCTTCTGCAGCGCGCAGGCGGTCCAGCAAGTTCTCCTTGCTGTATTCGTTCATGATGAAGCCGACAGTTCCGCGGTTCATACCGAAGATCGGGACATTGTGTTGAAGGTGGCGGTGCAGGGTTTGTAGCATAAATCCGTCGCCGCCAATGGCCACAATAATGTCGGCAGATTTTGCAGGCACATGATCATATTCCTGCATCATGGCGCGCCGGGCAGCCTGAGCCTGAGTGGTCTGGCTGGCGACAAAAGCTATTTTGGGATTCTTTTTGCGTGCGGACATGATGCTCTTCTGATTTCTCACCGGAATTAGAGCGTTTCCGGGTTTCACGGAAACGCAGCATTGCCTCAAACCCCTTGATTTGAGCTAACATTCGAAGCACAAGCGATTCCGTTTAAACCGGAATCGCCTTGGTGGAAAGTATACCGATGTACAGCGCACAAGCCAGACCCTGCCACGTCTTCAAGGTTTTTCGATACAAGAGGCACAATCAGGGTGCCCTTGAAAGTTTTTCGGGACGCAGTCATTGTGATCTTTATCTGAAGGTGGGACGAAGAAGATCAGGAATTCATGGTGAACAAGTTTGTTAAAGGTATCCAGTCACTGCTGGTGATCGGGCTGCTGTCTGCGTGCGCGGCCAATCAAACAGAAGTGCCTGCGTCGGTTAAGACCAACACGGAAAAGCCATCCGACAAGGCCCCGGAATCAGAGACAAAACCAGAGACAAAACCGGTGACGAAACCGGCCAAAAAACCGGCAGCCAGAATTACCTTTCTGAATGAACGACATTCCGGATATTACTATCCAGTTCCAGGTTCCGGGGAAATTTACAAGGCGCGGTCGGAGAAACTTGATCGGGCCAATCGTGTAACCCGACTGGGATTTGTCACCGGTATCACCAAACAACAGCAAGAACGAAGCTATCCGCCGCGGTTTGCCATTTTCGCAAAAGGCGATGGAGCGCAAAAACTGATCATCATCGGATTGGACGAGGGTACGTTTTCAAGCCTGTTCCGGGCCCGGGCTGCCCTGGCGCAAATGACCGCCATGGCGCGTTTGACACCTTTGTTCAAACAACTGGGTGTGCAGGACTATTTTACCTTCTTTGATTTGACAAAGTTACTCGGGTTCAAGGACATCACAGTCAGCGATGGCGTGACCTGGTCGCACCGGATCCAAATTCGCTAAAGCAATTTCAGAAAAACAGGTTCTCTGCTTTAGTCAAACAGGGCGTCGATGTCGTCTTGAGAGGAGCCCTCACCTTCGGGAGCAGGACCGTTTAGCAAATCATCGTCGTGAGCGACTTCACCTTGATCTGAGGCGATTTGTTCTGCGCCCCACATTTCCATCATCCGGCTGACCCGTTCATCAATGTAGGTTAGCGTGTTGACGACTTTGGTGATGCGTTGTCCGGTAATATCCTGAAAATTACAGGCTTCAAAAATATTTACGACACGTTCGTTTATTTCTTCGGCGACCGCTGCATCGTTTGGCGTTGCGGCCTGACTTTTCAGACGGCCCGCCAGATCATCGATCTGTTCCGCGGCATTCATGATGTCGTTGGTGGCACTTTCGGTTGCGTTTACAACAGCATCCAGTTCCTGGGTTGCTGATTTTACCTCAACCGCCGACTTCACGTTGGGGTCTCGCAAACTGGCAAGTTCGCGTTTGGTTTCTGCAATCGCTTCGGAAAGTTCGGAGAGCTGATCTTTCAGCTCTTCATTCTCGGACAAAGGGTCCTGTACCGGCACCTCGACTGGTGCCACTGCAGCAACAGCAACCTCGGGCACATCTGCAGCAGAAACCTTGATGCCACCTTCCAGCAATTCTTCCCGCAAGGAGGATATCGCGGCAAGTATCTCGCCGGCACTATCGATGCTGTCAGAGGATGAAGACTTGTTTGCAACAACACCGTCTTCTGATGCTAAAGAATAATAATTCTTGCCCTGTTGGCGGGCCATTGTGATCTCCGCCGACGAAGGGCGGCGCGGAGGTTGTACGCTCATAAATGCCTCGTTCCCGATAATCAGGCAAACCAGGGCCACAACTGACCCACATTCTCAAGTATATACCACTAATCAATTTAGGGGTAAGTGTATATTATTCCACAAAATAATTATGGTTTAACGGATTACCCGCCTGTGACGGACATATGTCGGGTAACAGCGGGGGCAGATTGACCTCGCTCAATGATAAAATCATGGCCCTTTGGCTTTCGACTGATGGCTTCATCAATTGCCGCATACAGAACTTGATCGTCCTCGCTTGCCCGCAGGGCCGCTCGCAAATCGGCATCATCATCCTGGCCCAGACACATATACAATTGGCCGGTGCAGGTAAGTCGTACACGATTACAGGATTCGCAGAAATTATGGGATAAAGGCGTAATAAAACCGATGCGACGCCCGGTTTCCTTGACCTGTGCGTATTTGGCCGGACCCCCGGTCCGGTAATCAATGTCCGTCAGTGACCAAATGGCGTCGAGACGCTCGCGTACGGCTGACAACGGCAAATATGTATCCGAGCGGTCTTTGCCGATTTCGCCCATGGGCATGGTCTCAATGAATGTCAGGTCAAAACCTTCGTCGCCACACCATTTTGCGATGTCTTCAATTTCGGTTTCGTTTACGCCTTTCAGGGCAACAGTATTAATTTTCACGGCCAGCCCGGCGCGTTTTGCTGCTTGCAGGCCATCCTTCACAATTCCGAGATCACCGCGACGGGTAATCGCATGAAACTTGTCAGCATCCAATGTATCGAGGGAAACATTGACGCGCTCGACACCGGCGGCTTTCAGCTCTCCAGCCAGGCGGCCCAGCTGGCTGCCATTGGTGGTTACGGTCATTTCTTCCAACGCACCGGATTCCATGTGGCGACCCAGGCTCTTGATCAATGTCATGATATTGCGCCGAACCAGGGGCTCTCCGCCTGTCAGGCGCAGCTTCTTGACGCCTTTGGCAATAAACGCACTACACAGGCGATCCAGTTCCTCAAGACTTAGAACATCGGACTTGGGCAGGAAGGTCATGTCCTCGGACATGCAATATGTGCAGCGGAAATCGCAGCGGTCCGTCACGGATACGCGCAAATAGGTGACACTGCGGCCAAATGGATCAATCATTTTCAATCGTTCTTCAAAAGTCTGGTCAGGTATCAGTCGTCAAACGCGACAAAAAGCGTTATATTCCTGGAAACATAACACATCAAGAAAAACCCGTCGCCCCTTATGGTGGCGTGGTTATTTGTCGCAGAAAATGATCATAAATGTCGAAACTGGAGCGAACGTTGGGTTCTGAAACGGGTCAATATCAATATCTGGTGGCACCGAAGCCAGACGACCCCGGCTTGACGGATGCTGTCGAGGGCACGGATCAGGACGGCAATGCCATTCGTATTTCCGTCCCCATAGAGCGTCCACTGACGCTTTTCCTGAACGGGCGGGAAATTGTCACCATGATGACGGTTGGTGATTATCCCGAATGTATGGCGGTTGGCTATCTGATTAATCAAAACATGTTGCTGCCAGATGATGAAATCACCGGGATCGATTATGACGAGGTTATCGATACCATTGTCGTGCGCACAGCCCGTGAGACAAATTATGAAGACAAGTTGCGGAAAAAAACCCTGACCTCGGGCTGTGCCCAGGGCACGGTCTTCGGCGATGTCATGGAGAAATTTGACGAAATAGATTTGTCAGCGGACGCCACTTTGCGCACATCATGGCTGTACGCCCTGTCCAAAACCATCAACACGACGCCAAGTCTCTATCTCACAGCAGGCGCGATACATGGTTGCGTATTGTGTGAACAAGACCGGCCGCTGATTTATATGGAAGATGTCGGGCGCCATAATGCGATCGACAAGATTGCCGGTTATATGTTTCTCAATAACATTTCACCGGACGGAAAATCCTTTTACACGACCGGTCGTCTGACCAGTGAAATGGTTATCAAAAGTGTGCAGATGCGCATACCAATTCTTATTTCACGGTCCGGCTTTACGGCCTGGGGTGTGGAACTGGCGCGCAAGGCAGGACTAACCCTGATTGGCCGGGCAAAGGGCAAACGTTATGTCTGTCTGTCAGGGGCCGAGCGGATCATTCATGATCTTGACCCGGATAATGTTGCAGACGAGCCGGATCATATTAACCGGAAAGCGGCAGAGCGATGACGTCGGAAAAAGTCCCGGAAACAAGAAAAATAAAAGGGTATCGTTATGAGCCATGATCCAGCCCACGGAGTTGTTGGTGTTTTGCTGGCAGGGGGATTGTCGCGACGCATGGGCGGTGGTGATAAAAGCCTGAGTTCCCTTGGCGGCGAAACCATACTCAGTCGCGTCAAAACCAGGGCTTTGCCCCAGGTTGAAACGCTGGTCCTGAATGCAAATGGTGACCTGGACCGGTTTGCTGAATTCGATTTGCCGGTTGTGCCGGATATTATTGAAGGACATGCGGGGCCTTTGGCAGGCGTGTTAACAGGCATGGCATGGGCGCGGGAACACGCGCCGCATGCGCCCTGGATTGCAACGTTTCCAACGGACGCGCCTTTTTTTCCGCGCGACCTGGTGGCCTCTTTGCGTGAAGCCACAGATATGGCTGGTGACGATCTGGCCTGTGCTGGCTCACTCGGGCGTCCGCACCCGGTATTTGGTCTGTGGCCGGTGTGGCTTTATGACAATCTGTATCAGGCGGTTGTCGAGGAAGGCGTGCGCAAGATCGTTGAATGGACGGCTCGTTTCAGGCTTGTTGAAGTTGATTTTCCACCAAATCCGATTGATCCCTTTCACAATGTGAATTCACCGGAAGACCTCGAAGAAGCCGAAAAGATCCTCGCCGGAAAGATCCTTGCAGGACAAATGTAATGGCGGATGCAGGCAGCAAGGCAGCACGGGGACAACGCAAGACAAACCTGCCAAGAGTGCAGGTTCTGTTTGGTGCGGTCTTTCCCTTGGGGCCAGGCAAGGCAGCCTTGATTGAAGCCGTTGGCCGGACGGGGTCGATCTCGGGAGCTGCGCGAGAAATGGGCATGTCCTATGCCAGGGCCTGGAAACTGATCACTGCCACCAACGCCTGCTTTCGGGAACCTTTGGTCGCCACCTCAACCGGCGGACCCGGCGGAGGCGGTGCCTATGTCACGGACACAGGCGTTGAGGTTCTGCGCAGGTACCGCGATATTGAAGACAAGGCTGTCAGCGCCGTCACCGAAGAAGTGAAAGACTTGTCGGGCTTCCTCAACGAAGCTATTGACGACTGAGACAGGTTTTGTTGCGCGCGATGTGCCACCGAATTCTTGCCAGAAGGCCGCCACTTTTGTAGTTTGAATGCAGTAGAGTAAAGTTCTGTAGCAGGTGGACGCGTAAAGCCACGGGGACAGGACGTGCAGCAGGGGAGTTAATAATGCCGTTAGCCGATATTCTCATGGCCAAGGGGCTTGTGACCCGCGAACAGATCATGGCAGGGGTTGCCCACCAAAAAGAAAACAGCGGTCGTTTTGGCGATGCGTTGGTAGCAACCGGTGTTATCACAGCTGAAAAAGTAGAAGAAATTCTGGCGGAAACGCCGGAAGGCCCGAAAAGTATGGGTGCTGCGGGTGTCGACCCCATTCTGCTTTTGCAATTGATGCTCAAGGGCATGCACACGGAAAATCTTGAAACGACAACTCAGTTGGCGCTGGCTTTGCAATTGCCGCCGCCGATGATTGACCGATTGCTGGAAGAAGCCACCAAGCGCAAGCTTGTTGAAGTCATGGGCCAGATGGATACGGCTGGCGGTGGCGGCAGAGGGGAAATGCGCTATGCCCTCAGTCAGGCAGGTAAGGCCTACGCAAACGAATGTCTGGAAATTAATCAGTACTTCGGACCTGCCCCGGTATCGCTGGAATCCTGGCAAGAACGGATCTTGGCCCAGAAGATTTCCAACGAACATATCACCCGCGAAATGTTGACCGAAGCTTTTGCTGATCTGGTGATCCCGGAACGCTTTCTCAGTCGCCTCGGTCCCGCCGTGAATTCCGGCACCGCGATCCTGATTTACGGCCCGGCGGGGAACGGCAAGACCACCGTTGCTGAAATCGTTGGCGACATATTCAAGAACGTTGTTTATGTACCTTATTGCATTGAAGCCGATGGTCAGATCATCAAGGTCTTCGATCCAACCGTGCATCAGCGCATCGAAAAGGCCATCCCGGAAGGGGAAGAGGCTTCCAGTCTGCGCCGTGAAAATATCGACAAACGCTGGGTCCCCTGTTACCGACCCATGGTGATTACAGGCGGTGAACTGACCCTTGAGATGCTTGATCTGAAGTTCAACGAGGACGCCAAATTCTATGAAGCACCGTTACATATCAAGGCCCTGAATGGCACCTTCCTGATTGATGACTTTGGCCGTCAGAAAGTAGCCCCTGAGGATATTCTGAACAGATGGATTGTGCCGCTGAACTCACGTGTGGATTATCTCAATCTGCACACCGGCAAAAGCATCCAGATACCCTTTGATGAGATGGTCATCTTCTCGACCAACCTGCATCCCAACGATCTGATGGATCCGGCCTTCCAGCGACGTATTGCTTATAAGCTGGAAACAATTGAACCGCCGGAAGATTTGTTCCGCAAGGTTTTTGAAGGCATGGCAAAAAAGGCTGGTCTGGAGCTGACTGACGAAACCTATGGCCAGGTCATGGATGTCATTCGCAAGAACGAAGCGCCTCTGGCTTATTTCCAGCCCAAGTTTATTGTCGAGCAGGTTCTTGCCACCTGCAAGTTCGAAGGCACCGAACCACATTTCACGCCCGACAACATCGAAGATGCCCTCGCCAACCTCTATATCAAAGAAGCCGACGGCACCATGTTCGGTGTTGCCAAGGGCGGGAAATAAAACTATCGATGAGCGAGCACGTGCTCGTACAGTTGGATGTCAAACAGGTTGTTGTCGACGATTAATTGACGGGTTGCTTCTGGCAGTTCTTTAACTTCAGGGCGTGAGTCGTTTGCGTTTAGTAATCGCAAATTGAAAGTTGAGAAATCGAATATCTTTCCCAGCGTCACAATGTCCTGCTGAATTGTTTCCAGTGTGCCGACGAAAGAAAAACATTTATCAAGATTTTTCTTCGCAAGTTCCAGGTCGCTGGGCGTCAATTTTCCGGTGGGCTTTCCACAAAGAAATCTTACCTGGAAGTTTTCAAAGAAACAGGCGCCTTTGGAATCAAACATGTTCTCAATTTCCAGACCAGGATTCAATGGGAACATTTCGTTCGGATATCGTTTCAGGTAGTAGAAAAAAGAGGCTGCGCGCTCCACCGGGTCACGTAAAATAGTAAATGCCTTGTATCGTCGATCAATGATGTCCAGCAAACGAATATCAAAATGGCCCTGGATTATTTCGAGGTCAGGATTGTTGACGCCATACCTGAATTGGCTGGACTGATAACCATCCTCAGGCCGCTCATTTGTATTGTAATAATTAGCGACCGACAGATTTTGATCGAAGAGTTCACCAACAGATATGCCACCGGTTTTCGGGATGTGCAGGAAAACAGGAATATCGTTACCTGCGGGGTGCGTATCTCTGGCAATAATTTGTTCTCTTGCCTGAACAGGCAGGTCATCAAATAGTTTTTGACATATCCAGCGATCAAGTTTTGGCCCGAACAAAACAAACCGCCTGCTGAAACCTGCCTTCCACAATTGTGATCGCAGGAACAAACGAAATCTGTAACCAAAAACCTGGAGCTTGATAAGTAAACTTAAAATCATAATAATACTAACAACAATAAAGAGTGACAGAGCAAAAATATTATCTGAATATTGTTACCACAATAGGTAAATATTAGCATTAATTTGATTGTGGTTTTCGAGGTGTATTGAGAAAACTGCTGTTTTTCTTTTAACTTGGTGTCTGAGCTCATACCTGAGAGCTGGATAAATTCTCATGTTCGACTATCCCTCGCAACGCGTTGTATTTCCGCGACGATTTCTGCAGGTGTGTCCGTTGGGCCAAAGGCAGCGCTGACGCCTTTGGAGAGGATGTCAGCCTTGTCGGTGTCGGTGACAACAGAGCCGCCGATGATCACTGGTACATTCATTCCAGCGGCTTTCAGGCCGTCGATTATTTCATCCAGAAAATGCAGATATTCCCAGGAATGAGCGCTGATACCGATGACATCAACGTCTTCCTGAAGGGCCGAATTCACTACAGCAGGGGGAAGATTAAAGCGGCCGCCATAGACAACTTCCATACCGGCATCACGCAAGGTCGCAGCGATGGCCATGGCGCCTACTTCGTGTTGATCGAGGCCCAGAATTGTGACCAGAACCTTGATCGGGGCAGATGACTTTTGCATATCAGATATCCAGCGGAGAGGGCAGGTTGCCAAGGGGATCGTATTTCTGGCCATAGGCCTGGCGTAGCACGCCGGCGGTCTCACCAATGGTGGCGTCTGCTGCCAGGGCCGCCACATAGGATTCCATCATGTTGGTATTTTTATCCCGGACGACATCATACAGGGCACCCAGGGCCTGTTTGCTTTTCTCGAAATCACGGTTCTGCTTGAAGGCTTTTATATGGGCGATCTGATCGCGGAAAGGCTGGGTCTTTCTTTCTGACGCTTCTTTCAGCATATGATCTTCGGCGTTGGGAATTTGATGACTGTTGACGCCAACACGTTGCACTGTGCCGTCGCTCAAGTCGCGGCTCAGCCGTTCCATGGCATTGTTGAAAATCTGGCGAAAATATCCCTGTTCTGTCAACTCGCCAATATCACCAAGCGCTTCGATTTCTTCCAGCTGCGCCACAATGCTTTGTTCCATTTTGTCGGTCAGGTCCTCGACATACCAGGACCCGCCCAGGGGATCGCTTACTTTTGTAACATTGGTTTCCAGCTGGACAATCTGCTGGGTACGCAGACCGACCATATGTGCTTCTTCACTGGGTGTGCGATAGGCTTCGTCGAAAGTTGAAATCTCCATGGCCTGAACACCTGCCATAGCCAGGGCCACGGCTTGCATACCGCCACGGGCGACGTTGTTGACCGGTTGCTGCGCAGTCATGGTCAGGCCCGAGGTATGTGCCGTTACCGTCAGGGCCATGGAACGAGGATCCTTTGCACCAAATTCCTCTTTCATCATGCGCGCATAAATTCGCCGCGTGGCACGGATTTTGGCTATTTCCTCAAACAGGTCCATGCGGCAGGTCAGCAAGATACCGATGCGCGGTGCAAAGGCATCTATGTCGACACCCCGCTTCAACAGCTCCCGGATGTAATAACGAAGCTCAACAAATCCCAGTGCCATTTCTTCAACAGAATTAAGGCCGGTTTCGCTGAAAAAATAGGTATCCTCAAGCAGGGCATGAAACTTCGGCATTTTCTTCGCGGCGAATTCCACTGAATCCGTCGCCATGCGCATCCGAAGCTTCAAGGGCAGGTGCCGCGAATAGCTGCAGTCATCTTCATACAGCGCCAGCTGGATTGCTGATCCACGCAGGATTTCCGACGGCACACCACGTTCTTTCGCCACCAGATACAGTCCGGCAATTCCGGGTACCGAGGGCAGGGATTGTGAGAAGCTCAATTCATCCAGCGGCAAGTCACGATAAAGTTCCTCAAAATCTGCCCGACAGCATAATGAAACTCCTTGCGTGCCCACCGCATGCACGGCGTGTGGGTGATCCGGGTCCAGCATATGCATGGTCGGTGTGTCGCCGATGATATCGAGGCCCTGCTGGCCTTTTGCCATCAAGGACTTGAACTGCTGGTTGGACCGGGCCGCGGTGCCTTCACCCGACAGTTCACGCAAGATCCACGACTGGCCGGGGCGGGGCAGGCGTTTGCCACGGGTGTAGGGATAAACGCCAGGCGCATTTTGATCGTCGCCCTCAGCGCTATAAAAAGGTGACAGGGGAAGGCCGGAATGGCTGCTGTTAAGATCGCTCATGTACTTGTCCAATTCATTCTTCAAAAGCGCGTGCCATAGCCTCAGCGCGTTCCCGCAGTTCTGACTGACTGCCAAGGGTAAGACTGTTCAATCTGGTGCCCCCATCGATATCAATCTCGGCGCCGGAAATGTAGGCGGCATCTTCGGAGGCCAGAAAGGCGACGAGATGCGCCACTTCCTCGACCTCGCCCATACGACGGGCAGGGACCATGGCTTCAACGCTTTCGCGGATGCCTTTTGGCATGGCCTTGACGTTTTCCGTCTGGATGACACCCGGCAGGATCGCATTGCAAGTGACGCCGTAGCGCGCATATTCAAGCGTCACAGTGTGGGTTAAACCCAGCACACCGTTTTTTGAGGCACTGTATCCCGCCTGGAAATGCAGGCCACCGCGCGCGGCAACGGACGAGATATTGATGATGCGTCCCCAACCGGCTTTGGCCATGGGTTCAACCAACGCCCGGATCAGATTGAACGGCCCACTGAGATTGACAGCAAGTTCTGTCTCCCAGGCGTCCACGGCCATTTTTCCGGTTGGTGCAATATTTTTGACCAACCCGGCATTGTTAACCAGGATACTGATGGGCCCGAGTTCATCGGCCAGTTCAGCAACCGAGCTGGCGACGGCTTCGGCATCACTGACGTCGACCAGTCGTGTTGCCGCTTTGACACCAAGCTTTCGAACTTCGCTGGCACAATCATCCACATCATCCGACAAATCCACAAGTGCGAGGTTGATCCCCTCCTGCGCCAGTCGCAGGGCGATGGCCCGGCCAATGCCACGTGCGGCACCCGTCACCAATGCTGTCTTGCCTTGAGATGCCAATATATGTTCCCGTCTTCAAAGCCACATTTTATTTAAGGATAATGCTAGAGCATATCCTCGCTGGATTGAAGCGTTACTGGTTCCTGTCCTGCGGATATGTTTTGATCCTCACAAATCATCACTGAATTCAGGAGAACGTAACTATGGCTTATCTAACTTCAATGCCGGATGCAGGCCTCAAGGAAGTTTTGCGGATGGAACCGGCTCTGGGTCTGCCGATTGCTGAATATCACCAGGCCTTGTTGCGGGGCCCGTCACCTTTCACAGAGGGCGAGCGCGAGCTTATCGGCGGTTATATTTCCGGCCTGAATGCCTGTGGCTTCTGTTTCGGCGAACATCAGGCAGTCGCGGAAAAAATGGGCATTGATGTTGGTTTGATGGAAAGCTTGATGGTGGACCTGGAAACTGCACCTGTCGCGGAAAACATGCGCGTGGTTCTGAAGTTTGTGAAAAAGCTGAACGACACCCCTGATCGTATGACGGCGGCGGATGCCGAAGCGGTGCATGCTGCGGGATGGGATGACACCGCACTTTATCACGCGGTGTCGATTTGCGCCTTGTTCAATATGAACAACCGCATCATCAATGGCCTTGGTATACCGGACCATGCCCCCGAAGCCTTGGATGGTATTGCGACACGTCTTGTCGACAAGGGCTATGAAAGTACTGTTGGCTTCATCAAAGGTGACTGGACCTGAGTACAATCAGCCAGCCTGTTCTCCAACCTCGACCTGAGCGGCGCAGTATTTGAATTCCGGTATTTTACCAAAGGGATCCAGCGCCGGATTGGTCAGCAGATTGGCGGCAGCCTCGGAGAAACAAAACGGTATGAAGATCATGCCTTCGGGCACCCAGGGATCAGCGCGTGCGATCAATTCAACCTCGCCGCGCCGGGTACTGACCCGAACCTGACCGCCTGCATGTAATTGCAGTTTTTGCAAATCCCGGGGAGACAGGTGAGCGACGGCCTGAGGCTCCAGTGCGTCAAGAACCGTTGCACGCCTGGTCATGGACCCGGTGTGCCAGTGTTCCAGCAGTCGGCCCGTCGTTAATACAAATGGATAGTCTTGATCCGGTTGCTCGTCCGGGGCGATGACCCCGGCTGGCACAAATTTGCCTCGACCACTTTTTGTCGGGAAGCGATCACCAAAAATGACTTCCTGACCCGGCTTGTCTTCGTCAGGACATGGATAAGTTACGGCACCTTCACGCTCAAGACGCGCCCACGTGATACCGCGAATAGACGTCATACAGCCGTTCATTTCGGCGAATACATCACGGGGGTGGCTGTAGGTCCATTCCAGATAAAAGCGGTTCGCCATTTCCTGAATGATCCACCAGTCCTGACGGGCGTCTCCTGGCAATGGCAATGCAGCTCGGCCCAGCTGTACACGCCTGTCGGTGTTGGTAAAGGTGCCATTTTTTTCTGGAAAAGCGGAGGCTGGCAGAATGACATCCGCATAGGCCGCCGTTTCAGTAATAAACAAGTCCTGAACGACCAGGTGATCCAGTTTCGCCAGGGCCGCGCGCGCGTGGTTGGCATCCGGGTCCGACATGGCCGGGTTTTCACCCATAACATACATGCCACGGATTTTATCTTCGTGAATGGCTTCGGTGATCTCGACGACCGTCAGTCCAGCCTTGCTATCCAGTTCCTTGCCCCAATAAGCCTCGAATTTGGCCCGGACCTTGTCGTCGGTAACTGGTTGATAATCCGGGTACAGCATGGGGATCAAGCCAACGTCGGATGCGCCCTGAACATTGTTCTGGCCTCGTAACGGATGCAATCCCGTGCCTTTACGCCCGATCTGGCCACACATCAGGGCCAGACTGATCAGGCAGCGTGCATTGTCGGTGCCGTGAATGTGTTGCGATACCCCCATGCCCCAGAAAATCATGGCGTTCCCGGCTGTGGCATATGCACGGGCGACACTGCGGACGGCTTCAGGCTCGATGCCCGTAATGGCTTCCATAGCGGAAGGCGAAAAATCACGCAGATGCGTTTTCAGCTCCTCGAAGCCTTCTGTCATGCGCTTGATGTAATCGACGTCATAAAGGCCTTCGGTGACGATGACATGCATGATTGCATTCAACAGCGCTACATCGGCTCCTGGCTTGAACTGCAAATTATGTGTGGCATAGCGTGATAACCCGTTGCCGCGCGGATCAAGCACTATCAGGTCGGCACCAGCCTCGGCGGCGTTCTTGATGAAGCTGGCAGCCACTGGATGATTGTTTGTCGTGTTGGATCCGATGACAATAATAACGTCGGCATTTGCCGCTTCAGCAAACGGTGCGGTCACGGCACCGGAGCCAATGGTTTCCATCAGGGCGGCCACAGACGAGGCATGGCACAGGCGGGTACAGTGATCCACATTGTTGGTCCTGAAACCGGTACGGACCAGTTTCTGGAACAAATAGGCTTCTTCGTTGGATCCTTTGGCGGAACCAAAACCTGCCAGGGCGTCACCGCCATCGGCATCGCGAATATCCCGCAATCCTCCGGCTGCAAACTCGAGCGCTTCCTCCCAGCTGGCTTCACGAAAATGTTCCAGCGGATTGGCCGGATCAACCTCGGGTGCTGCCGATTTCGGAATACCTTCCTTGCGGATCAAGGGCGTTGTCAGTCGGTGGGCATGGTTCACATAATCCATGCCGAAGCGACCTTTGACGCAAAGACGTCCCTGGTTCGCCGGGCCATCACGGCCTTCAACCCGGACGATCCTGTCGCCGGAAACATGGAACCGTGTCTGGCAGCCGACACCGCAATAGGGACACAGGCTGTCTACGATTTCTTCTTTGGCAGGTTTGGCGCTGCCAGTGGCTGGCAGCAGGGCACCCGTTGGGCAGGCCTGAATACATTCACCACAGCCGACACAGGTGCTGACGCCCATGTCATCGTCAAAATCAAAAACGACCTTGGCGTGGCTGCCGCGATAGGCAAAACCGATGACATCATTGACCTGTTGCTCGCGACAGGCGCGAACGCAATTGGTGCAGTGGATGCAAGCATCCAGATTGACGGCGATGGCCGGATGACTGATGTCGGCAACCGGGCCCTGGCGTGCCGGGAACCGGCTTTCCGTTTGCGCCATGCTGTCTGCCAGCTTCCAGAAACGTGATTCCGGATCATGGGATGTTTGACGGGCAGGTTGATCCGCGACCAGCAATTCCATCACCGTATTGCGGGCGCGATTGACGCGGCCTGAACCCGTTGAAACTTTCATGCCTTCTGCGGGTTGGCGAATACAACTCGCGGCCAACACGCGCTCGCCCTCAATCTCGACCACGCATAAACGGCAGTTACCATCTGCGCGATAGTGATCGTTCAGACCAGAGCACATGTGTGGCAGTTCTGTGCCTTCACGTTTGGCGACATCAAAAATGCTCTCGCCTGCAGAGGCAGTAACTTCGACACCATCCAGCGTAAATTTCACGGGTCCGGTCATTGGCCAACCTCCGGAAAGTATTTCAACAGAGATTTAACGGGGTTGCAGGCCGCCTGACCCAGTCCGCAAATTGAAGCGTCAGTCATGGCGTTGGCAAGGTCTTCCAGCAAAGGTTTGTCCCAGGTGGGTTCGGCCAGCATCTGGACAGCTTTTTCCGTGCCGACACGACAAGGTGTACATTGTCCGCAGCTTTCGTGCTCAAAGAATCGCATCAGATTTTGGGCAACTTCAGCCAGGTCGTCCTGGTCTGACAGGATAATGACCGCCGCTGAACCTATGATGCAGCCGTATTCGTCCAGTGTCCCAAAATCCAGTGGCAACTTGCCGAGCGTGGAGGGCAGGATACCGCCGGAAGCACCGCCTGGCAGATAGGCGCGGAATTTGTGACCTTCGGCCATGCCGCCGCAATGATCATCGATCAGTTCCTGCACGGAAATGCCAGCAGGTGCCAGCTTGACGCCTGGCTCCATGACGTGGCCCGAGACAGAAAATGATCGCAGTCCGGTCCGGCCATTCAGGCCGTTGTCGGTAAATGTCTCCGGCCCTTTTTCGACCAGATCCCTGATCCAGTACAATGTCTCGACATTATGGATCAGCGTTGGTTTGCCAAACAGGCCTTTTTGCGCGGGGAACGGTGGTTTGTGGCGCGGCAGGCCGCGTTTGCCTTCCAGGCTTTCCAGCAAGGCAGATTCTTCGCCGCAAATATAGGCACCGGCACCGCGTCGTAAATGAAAGACCGGGCTGGTCAGATTTCGTTTCCGCAATCGTTCTATTTCTTTTTCGAGAATCTTTTTGATGTGGGGATATTCGTCGCGCAAATAGATGTAGATATCGTCCGCCTGTACAGCCCAGGCTGCGATCAGGGCACCTTCCAGAAAACGATGCGGATCAGATTCAAGATAATGGCGATCCTTGAAGGTTCCAGGCTCGCCTTCATCGGCATTCACAACTAGATACCTTGGGCCTTTTTCCGCGCGCACAAACTTCCACTTGGTCGCGGCAGGGAACCCCGCACCGCCGAGCCCACGCAATCCTGCCTTTTCCAGAATTGCCATAATGTCTTCGGGTTTGTATTTGCCTTTTGCACATTGCTGATAGAGGCCGTATCCGTTGCCCCGGGCATAGTCGTCCAGATCGATATATCCAGCGACCACAGCCTCGCGCTCTCCGGCATCAGTTGTCCTGAGGATTGTCTCGCAATCTGCTGCAGTCAGGTGATTGTTGCCCACAGCGACAACTGGCGCCCGGTCGCAACGGCCCATGCAAGGTGCTGTGACTACGCGGATGCTGTCATCCACGCGTTCGTCCAGCAGCGCTTTCAGGTCTGCGGCACCTGATATCTGACAGGTCAGACTGTCGCAGACGCGGATTGTCAGTTCAGGTGGTGGCGTTTCATCATCACCGACCACATCGAAATGGGCGTAAAATGTCGCGGTCTCAAAGACCTCAGCCATGGACAGGTCCATCACTTCGGCCAGTGCCGCCAGATTCTGTGCGGAAATGTGGTGATGGGTATCCTGGATCAGGTGCAAATATTCGATCAGTTCATCACGAAGCGGGGTGCGATATCCCAGCAAGGCCCGAATGTCCGAAACCGCCTGCGGGTCAGCGCCCCGACCTTTTGGATGGGCCAGCGCTTTCAGCTTTCCGGTGCCAGGATGCCGATGTTTTCTGGTGGGGGTCTTTTCAAGGGACATAGTCAGGGCTTTGCAAACGGGTGTCGGAATATTTTCGGGGCGGCTTGATTGTTAATGCCTTATTCGGGGGAGCATGGCTATCAAAAAACGGACTCTCATTTTATCAATCGCGAAGCTGTTTCGATGCTGCATTAATCCACCATGATTTATCTCGCTTAACAGGGTGCAGGTCAACGATACAAGAATTGTCCGGAATTTTGGCCAAGCCGACAAACCGCCCGGTTTCGGTTGTACACACAACCCTGGTACCTGATGTTATCGATGAAATCACGAAAATCGATTATTCTGACCTCTGATTGGGGGTTTTAAGTGAATTATTAAGGCATTATTGATTGGTTAATGATGTTAGTTGATTTGTCGAAGTTCATTTGATCCGGGGCGACTGAAATATGTCTGATTATTTGCTTGCAGCTCTTATTAGTTCTCGAATCTGTCATGATCTGACGGGGCCGGTCGGGGCTGTCGCCAACGGTGTGGAGCTTCTCTCGGAAGAGAGCGACCCATCCATGCAGGAACAATCGCTGGAACTGCTTTCTTTCAGTGCCGGTGAAACTTCGCGCAGGTTACAATTTTACCGCCTTTGTTTTGGCGCGGCAGGGGGACCAGAAGCAGTAACCAGTCTGGGAGAGGCGCAAAGAGCAGCCGAAGGGTTCTTTGAAGGTCGCAAGCAGACATTGAGCTGGCCGACAGGTAGCGCCGGAAATCAGAGGATACCGCAGTCCGCTGTACAGTTGATGCTTAATCTTGTCTTGCTTGCAGGTGAAACCTTGCCAAGAGGCGGGCAAATTGATGTTGATCTGGCTGCTGACGGTTCCGCAATCAGGATACAGGCAACGGGCCGCAATGCAGGGCTGAGAGAAGATGATCTGGATGCTCTGGCGGGGCGAACAAAACTTGAATCACTGGATGCACGGACAGTACAGCCGTGGTTCTGTGCCTCCATCGCCCGCGAGACAGGTGCCGGAATTTCCTTTGAACAGACATCGAACGAACAGGTTCTGCTTCAAGCCGGACCTCTTTTCTCTGTATCCGACTGAAAACACTTGAAAAAGCCCCCAACTGGCTTGATTTTTTCCCCGAAGGCATAACTATCGTTTAGACAACAGGAAACCGCTCTCTTTTAAGGAAAAGAAGGTGTAGTTGTTTGTGAAATGGTCCAGTTTCGATATTGTTATTTGCTGACGGGGACGATGCGGCCAAATCGTTGCGCACCTGTGGTTTCAAGAGGCATCAATAATAATAAAGACCCGGTGTATCTGGTCATCGGATGAACAGGTGGATTTGAGAGCGGACTTTGTATGGACGAGTTACTTAGTGAATTTTTGACGGAATCCAATGAATATCTCGATGTGATTGACGTCGAGTTGGTCACACTCGAAAAGAATCCCGATAATCCCGACCTGATCGATAATATTTTCAGGCTTGTTCATACGATCAAAGGCACTTGTGGTTTCCTTGGATTACCGCGCCTTGAATATGTAGCCCATTCTACCGAAAACATTCTTGGCAAAGTACGTGACGGGACATTGGCCCCTTCGGCCCAGGTCATCTCCCTGGTGCTTGAAGCGCTGGACCGGATCAAACTGATCATGGCCGAGCTGGAGGCAGGTGCACCCGAAGTTGAAGGGACGGATACAGAATTACTTGCCAGGCTGGATGCCATGGCTGAGGACGAAGCCGTGGCGGAAACAGTGCCGTCGGCTGAACCGGAAACTCCGCAACCTGAGCCACAGGAACCGGCGTCAAAGAGCAGCGCCGGAGAAATGCCGCTTGATGGTCCGGAGACAGCAAGTGAAGCCCCTGTCGTGCCGAATGATGAGCCTGCAGCGATTGAAGTGGCTGCATCCGAGCCTGAGCCTGAGCAAGAACCGGAACCAGAACCAGAACCAGAACCAGAACCAGAACCAGAACCAGAACCAGAACCAGAATCCTCTGCGGCACCTGGATCTCGTGAGGCGAAGAAGCTGGCTGCTGAAAGGGGCGGAGACCCGTCGGTTGCAGCCCAGACTATTCGCGTAAATGTGGATTTGCTGGAAAACCTGATGAATATGGTCAGTGAACTTGTGCTGACCCGCAATCAGCTTTTGCAAATGGTACGCAATCAGACCGACAGTGAATTCACAGTTCCCCTGCAACGCCTTAGTCATGTGACGACGGATTTGCAGGAAAGCGTCATGAAGACCCGCATGCAGCCAATTGGCAACGCTTGGGCAAAATTACCCAGGATAATCCGCGACCTTGCCAATGATCTTGGCAAGAAAATCGACCTTGAGATGCTGGGCGCTGAAACAGAACTTGATCGGCAGGTTCTGGAACTGATCAAGGACCCTCTTACGCACATGATTCGCAATTCAGCCGATCATGGACTTGAGAGTACAGCAGACCGCGTTGCTGCCGGAAAATCAGAGACGGGCAAGGTCATTCTGAATGCCTTTCACCAGGGTGGTCACATTATTATTCAGATTTCTGATGATGGTGGCGGCATCAATTCGGCAAAGGTCAAGGAAAAAGCTGTTGCCAATGGCATGATCAGTGAAAGTGATGCCGCAAAACTAACAGATCAGCAGATTGCCCGTTTTATCTTCAAGGCAGGATTTTCGACAGCGACCGAAGTAACCAGTGTTTCCGGGCGCGGCGTCGGCATGGATGTCGTGCGGACCAATATCGAAAAAATCGGCGGTACTGTTGATGTCAAATCTGAAGAAGGTCGAGGATCGACATTCTCCATCAAAATCCCGCTGACTCTGGCGATTGTATCTGCTCTGATTGTCGAATGTGGCGGGGAGCGGTTCGCTATTCCACAAATCAGTGTGGCCGAGCTGGTCAGGGCATCAGACGATTCAGAACATCGTATTGAATTGATCAATGGCACCCCGGTTCTGAGGCTACGCAACAGATTACTGCCATTGGTTCAGTTGCGCGACGTATTGGGTGTGGGCGAGGGAACCGTATCTGATCTGATCACCCGAAACCTCGGCTATGATGACGCTGCTGAGCGTGAAAAAGCCGACGAAGAAGTTATTGATCCCAATTTGATATTCAATGATTTGTCGAACTTGATTAACGACCTGGAAGAAGAAGAACAGGAAGTCGTCGAAGAAATAACCTTTATTGACCTGTCCCTCGAACGCGATGACAACGAGGCTTTCATTGTTGTCACCCAGGTCGGCACCTATCGTTTCGGGATCGTTGTAGACAAGGTTTTCGATACAGAAGAGATCGTCGTCAAACCGGTTGCGCCGTTCCTGCGCGAGATCAAGGCTTATTCCGGCAATACCATTCTTGGCGACGGCAGTGTCATCATGATTCTTGATCCGAACGGTATAGCCGATATGTCGGGTGAAATTTCTGAAGAAGACCTGGATGACGTGGAAGATGAAAAGCCGGCTGGCCGCAGGAAATTCGGGGAAGAACAGGTTGCCTTGCTGGTCTTTCGGGCAGGTGATGGTGAACCAAAGGCTGTGCCCCTTTCCTTGATCGCCCGGCTGGAAGAAATCGATATCAGTTCCATCGAGACGTCTAATGGTCAGATGGTGGTTCAATACCGTGGCAAGCTGATGCCTTTGGTGAATTTCTCGGAAGATCACCAGATGGCGGACGAAGGGTTTCAGTCCATTCTGGTCTTTACTGATGGTGAGCGATCCATGGGGCTGATCGTTGATGAAATTATCGATATTGTTGAAGAAACGCTGAATATTGAACTTGGCTCCAGCGTAACGGGCGTTATCGGCAGCGCCATTATTGCTGGCAAGGCGACCGGCGTTATCGATACTTCACATTATCTCGGGCTCGCGTTTGGTGACTGGTTCAAGGTTGATAACGACGGCACTTTTGGCCTCGAAAACCAGCAACCAAGTCTTCTGCTGGTTGATGACAGCGCCTTTTTCCGGAATTTGTTGATGCCGGTTCTGGCCACAGCCGGGTATGAAGTTTCCACAGCCGCCGATGGCAATGAAGCACTGACCTATCGTGATGAGGGGGCTGAGTTTGATATCATCCTGACTGATATTGAAATGCCTGGCATAAGCGGATTTGAATTTGCCGAACTGGTCAAGGCTGACACCAGTCGTTGGAAGCAAACACCGCTCATCGCGCTGAGTAGCCATGCCTCGCCACGTGACCTGGAACGGGGAAATCAGGTTGGATTTAGTAATTATGTGCCTAAATCGGATCGCGACGCCTTGCTCGATGTATTGACGGCGACGCTCAGACAAATTTCGAAGGATAGCGTCTGATGGATGTTCACCAGGATGTGACGACCAGTGACGCAGACGACCAGTTTGTCACCGTTACGATAGGCTCCCAGCTCTTTGGGGTCCCTGTTTTATCTGTTCGGGATGTTCTGGTTGCACAGAAAACAACGCCGATTCCGCTGGCACCTCCCGAAGTTGCAGGTGCCTTGAATCTGCGCGGACGCATTGTAACAGCCATAGATATGCGCCGAAGTCTTGATCTGCCTGCAAGAAAAGATGGCGGTCCGGGTATGTATGTGGTTGTCGAGGAGTTCGATGAACTGTATAGCCTAATGGTAGATAGCGTCGGAGAAGTCATGACGCTGCCGGTAGATGCGCTTGAACGAAGCCCGGGGACGCTGGATCCACGTTGGCGGGATATTTCGGGTGGTATATTTCGGCTTGATGGTACGTTGTTGGTTGTACTTGATGTTGAGCGACTTCTGGATTTCATGGGCCGCGTTGAAACGCCCTGATAATCAAGGAATTGAAAAGCATCTTGTCAAAATTGAAATGTGTGGTGTCTCCGGGTCTGCCCAGGCAGGAGACTCATGAAAATTTACTGGAGTTGCAGTGATGAAATCGTGTCTCGTTGTCGATGATTCAAAAGTCATTCGTATGGTCGCAAGACGAATCCTTGAAGGTTTAAGCTTTGAAGTTGATGAAGCTGTAGACGGTAAGGATGCATTGGACCACTGTCTGGAATCGATGCCAGACTCAGTTTTGCTCGATTGGAACATGCCCATCATGAGCGGAATTGAATTTCTCAGGGAACTGCGTAAGACGGAAGGCGGCGATGCGCCGGTTGTCGTTTTTTGTACGACAGAGAACGATATGGAACATATTCGTGAGGCAATGGAAGCTGGAGCCAACGAATATATCATGAAGCCTTTTGACAGTGACATTCTGGAAGCCAAGTTCACCCAGGTCGGCTTGATTTAATATCTTTTATAACATTAGCCGAAGTAGACTGACATGAGCAGCGCAGCCATCACCCCTCCCATCCGCGTCATGATTGTTGACGATTCTGCGATTATTCGTGGACTCGAGACGCGCATTCTGGAGGCGGACAAGGAGATCGAAGTTGTCGCTTCGGTAAGTGACGGCCTGCGCGCTGTGAAGGCCGTGGAACAGGATGAGACGATCGAAGTTGTTGTCCTCGACATCGAAATGCCGGTTATGGATGGTTTGACCGCCTTGCCTAAATTGATCGCGGCACGCCCGGACATCAAAGTGATCATGTCGTCGACCCTGACTTTGCAAAATGCAGACATCAGTCTGAAAGCATTGTCGATGGGTGCCGCTGACTATATTCCGAAACCATCGTCAATGACCGGTGCCAGTGGCTCACAGGATTTCCGTCACGACCTGGTCGAAAAAGTTCGTGCCCTGGGCGTTGCCAGGCGCCACCATGCGGGTGTTCCGCTGATATCTGCTGCGCCTAAAAAATCACGCATAGAATTCACCAAGCGCGAGCGCCCCAAAGCGGAAGCACCTGCGGTCAAACCGGGACCAAGACCGGCAGTTTACAAAGACAAACCCATCGTTTTGCGGGAAAAAGGCAAGTTGATGCCTTCCGTGCTGGCCATCGGCAGTTCGACCGGGGGTCCACAGGCGTTGTTTGATTTGTTTGGGACGCTGAGGGACAGCATAAAAATTCCAATCCTGATTACCCAGCATATGCCCCCGACCTTCACAACAATTCTGGCCGAACGTATCGGCAGATTGACCGGCGATAATTGCGCCGAGGGCGTGGATGGCGAAGTCGTCAAGGAAGGGCGTATTTATCTGGCGCCAGGGGATTTTCATATGAAAGTCGTCGTCGAAGGTTCGGTCAAGAAAATCAAACTTGAACAATCTGCGCCTGAAAACTTTTGCCGACCTGCAGTTGATCCGATGTTCCGGACATTGAATGAAGTCTACAGTGGACGGGTCCTGGGTGTTATTTTGACAGGCATGGGTTCTGATGGTTTTTTTGGTAGTAAAGATGTTGTCGAATCTGGTGGAACAATTGTGGCTCAGGATGACAAAACAAGCGTCGTCTGGGGTATGCCGGGAGTTGTCGCGACAGGAGGGCTCTGCACGGCAGTTCTGCCGCTCAAGGATATTGCACCGACTGTTCAACGCCTTGTTGTGGGAGGCGAAGCATGAATGATGCAGATTTCGCATTATTAGCGAAAATTCTCAAAGATCGCTCCGGATTGATCCTTGGTGACAACAAAACCTATCTTCTGGAAAGTCGCCTGGTACCAGTGGCCAAGAAGCACGATCTTGATGACCTGGATGGCCTGATTAAAGCCGTAAAAGGCACGACAAACGAATTATTGCTTTTTGATATTACAGAAGCAATGACGACAAACGAGTCGTTTTTCTTCCGGGACAACACGCCGTTCGATACTTTCAAGGCGCATACTTTACCAGCCTTGCTGGAAAGCCGTAAGAACACCAGGCATATCCGGATCTGGTCAGCTGCCTGTTCAACAGGACAGGAAGCCTATTCCCTGGCGATGATCCTGAAAGAAAATGCAGCGCTTTTGGCAAATTGGCGGATCGAGATTATTGGCACTGATCTGTCACCCAAGGTTCTGGAAAAGGCCAAGTCAGGTGTGTACTCACAGTTTGAGGTTCAGCGCGGACTGCCGGTTCAGTACCTGGTTAAATACTTCTCGCAGGTAAACGAACTTTGGCAAATCGATGCTGCAGTCAGGGCAATGGTTGATTTTCGGCCAGGCAACCTGCTCACAGATTTTTCCCTGCTGGGAACATTCGACGTAGTGTTTTGCCGAAATGTTCTGATCTACTTCGAGCGTGATACCAAAAGCGAAGTCCTTGGCCGTGTCTCAAAAAGGATGCCCGACGATGGTGTGCTGTTCCTTGGCGGTGCTGAAACAGTTCTGGGCGTATCAGAAGAATTCAAACCGATCTCCGGACAACGTGGCGTCTATATCATAGACCGTTGACGTTTTACGGGTTTGGGAAGCAATGCTGAAGCAGAACACAAAAAAGGACGGGCATACCCGTCCTTTTTCTTTTGCCGACAAGGGCAATTGAAGAATTTATCTCAGGTTTCAGGCGGCGCCTGACTGGCTTTCCGCGACCGGGTCGCGCAGCACGTATCCACGTCCCCATACCGTTTCGATGTAATGGTCACCGTCTGTTGCTGTCGCAATTTTTTTGCGTAATTTGCAGACAAAAACATCAATGATCTTTAATTCCGGCTCGTCCATGCCACCATATAAATGGTTCAGGAACATTTCCTTGGTCAGGGTTGTTCCCTTGCGCAAGGACAGAAGTTCAAGGATGCCATACTCCTTGCCTGTCAGGTGAATCGGATCCTTGTCAACTTCAACAGCCCGGGTGTCGAGATTAACCGAAAGGCGACCGGTTTCAATGATAGACTGGGCGTGGCCTTTCGACCGACGCACAATGGCATTGATCCTGGCAATCAATTCTGCCTTGTCAAAAGGCTTGGTGAGATAATCATCAGCACCAAAGACGAGGCCCTTGACCTTGTCGTCTGATTCTTTCATGCCCGACAAAATCAGAATAGGTGTCTCAACCTTCGCAAGCCTGAGTTTCTTCAGCACATCGTAGCCGTGCATATCCGGCAAATTCAAATCAAGGATAATGATGTCGTAGTCATAAAGCTTGCCCAGATCGAGGCCTTCTTCGCCAAGATCAGTGCAATAGACGTTGTAACCCTCCGAGCCGAGCATGAGCTCAAGGCTTTTGGAAGTGGATGCATCATCTTCAACAAGAAGTACTCGCATTGCGGTTACCCCCAATATATAGGTGTAATATGAGGCCGATTATCGGCTCTTTGCATGTTTTGTTAACTATTATGTAGCTCAAAATGGTTAACGCGGCAAGTTCGGGCGGATTTATTTAACAAAAGTCATTTCAGGTGATTTTCTGGCTTGAGCCCTGGCTCATGATATTTTTACCGCTTTCGGCACCCGGAATTTACAAATCCTTAAATACCACAAGGCATTATCAGGGCTATAATCCGGGTCCGTATCATGATGAAGACGGCACTCGCTATGATATTTCCTGCCTTGGCAGCGAAGGGGAGACTGTATTGAAAAGCGTCCTGGCCGAGCTCGACTCTCTCCAAGAATATGAGCGATACGGCCGCGTTGTTGGCATTCAGGGACTGCTTGTCGAAGTATCCGGCCTGCAGCGAAGCGTCAGCATTGGCTCCCGCTGCCATATTATGATTCGCAATGATGAAGAAGTGGCCTGCGAAGTTGTCGGTTTTCGAAACGACAAGGCTTTGTTCATGCCTTATGGCGGTCTGGATGGCGTTGGTCTTGGTTGCCGTGTACGCGTGGCGGAACATGATGCTGTCATCTATCCCGATGCTTCATGGCTGGGTCGTGTGGTTAATGCAATTGGAGAGCCCCTGGATGGAGGACCGCCCCTGCTGCGCGGTCCCGTCGGATACCGTATCCGGTCAGAACCCCCACCTGCAGCCTCCCGCAATCGAACCGGTGCCAAGCTTGATCTCGGTGTCCGGGTGATCAACACTTTCCTGACCTGCTGTCAGGGACAGCGCATGGGTATCTTTGCCGGGTCAGGTATTGGTAAATCCATATTGCTATCGATGCTGGCGCGTTTCACCAACGCCGATGTTAACGTCATTGGTCTGGTTGGCGAACGTGGCCGTGAGGTCCAGGAATTTATTCAGGATGACCTTGGCGATGAGGGGCTGGCGCGGTCATTGATCGTCGTAGCGACCTCAGACGAATCAGCACTTATGCGCCGCCAGGCTGGATATTTGACTCTGACGTTGGCTGAATTCTTCCGTGACCAGGAGAAGCAGGTTCTTTGCCTGATGGACAGTGTCACCCGATTTGCCATGGCCCAGCGTGAAATTGGTCTGACGGGTGGTGAGCCGCCAGCCAGTAAAGGTTACACACCAACAGTTTTTGCGGAGTTACCGAAATTGCTGGAGCGAGCTGGCCCAGGGACAGGTGTCGGATCCATTACCGGGCTGTTTACCGTGCTGGTGGAAGGCGACGATCACAACGAACCTGTTGCTGATGCTGTTCGCGGAATTCTTGACGGCCACATCGTTCTCGACCGATCCATTGCCGAGCGTGGACGCTACCCGCCGGTAAATGTTTTGCGCAGTCTTTCGCGAACAATGCCTGACTGTAATACCGAAGAAGAGAACATTATCGTCAACCAGGCGAAAAAGATGGTTGCGACTTATGAAGACATGGCAGAGATGATCCGTCTTGGCGCCTACCGTCAGGGATCTGATCCCAAGGTTGATCAGGCGATCGAATATCGCGACCGCATTGAGACGTTTTTGACCCAGGATATGCATGAACGTGGTGATCTTGAGTCGTGTTATTCCGGACTTGATGAGTTGTTGGAAGGTAGTTTTGACGAATGAAGGCGTTGGAGACACTGATCCGGGTCAATTCCTGGGCGCTGGATGAAAAGCGCCGAAACCTGGCCGAACTGGAAGATTTGCGCGAGAGTTTTTATCGGGAAATCGCCAACTTCGAAAAGCAACTGATTCTCAATCAGGCCGCAGCCGCCTCATCACCAGAGATCGCACAGACATACGGTCATTATGCCGTGACAGTTATCGAGCGCCGTCGTGTTTTGAGAGAATCAATTGCTGAAACCCAGGAAAGGGTAGCGGAGGCCTCGGAAGAAGTTCACGTGGCCTACCAGGAAGTCAAAAAATACGAAACCGCCCTGGAACGTGAAAAAGAGCGACAGAAGAAAGCCGAGGACCGTCTTGCCCAGATTGAACTGGATGAAATGGGGATGAACATGTTCCGGCGAAAAAACCAGGAACACTGATCCGTTAGATTGACGTTAATCGTGCAAGTAACACCGGGTTGTCCCACGTCGGTTGCCGGTCTTCAAAAGAAACACTATGACGAACCGGATTTGTCTGATCTCCGACAGACGCAGTAACATGCAGCCACCTCGGCACCAGTTCATTATTCAAGTCTTCAAGAATGATACCCGCCAGACCTTCAAGTGCATCATTTGCCATTGAATTCAGGGCTTTCAGATAATCCGGCAGTGAATTGACATCCATCACCAGCTTGTCTGGCACATAGCGAACTTCGACATTGATCATGTGAAATATCTGTCCTGAGAATGAGGCGACATAATCCAGAGCCAGCGACGTATTTGCATGGCTGGCAATTAAATTACGACGTTCCGGAACGTCCAAAGCGACTTGAGACATATTTCTATTTACCAAGGTTCATGATCACGCCACGATTTCGCCGTGGCCCGCTGCTTCCTGTTGAGCTTCACGGAACGGGGAAACCGGCCACGTCGTATCTGACTGGAAGATAATACTGCCACCGAAGCCAGTTGCCTCGACCGAACTTTCGAATAATCCCTTGATGTCCTGGCGAACGTCCACGGGTAAGGGGCGGCTGTTGCGCACAATTAGATCAAATTGTTTGTCCTGGATCAGTCCGTCCATCTGCATTCCACCCAATGCCGTCAATTCAAGTTCGACAACAAACCGCAGCGCCTTTTTGTCTGCCTGATCTCCCGAGCGGCGGTGTTCACGGACAAAAGCCCATAGCTGCTGCAGATCACTTCCGTCAAACAAGGGGAAAGGCAAAGCACGCCAGTCACCCTGTCCAGGTGTTTCACTTGCCCGACCCATTTGCGCGGCATCAGAAGTCAGGCGGTTCAGCAAATCATCGTGGCCGCCGCGTTCCAGGATTGCTGTGGCTTCGTTTCCCAGCCAACCTTTCATGTCTCCGCCTCTAAGCGCGTTCAGAAACAAAAGGATTGAACTTGCCAGATTTGTATTTGCCCCTGGCATGGTTGAGGCAATCAGGCTTTGAGCCGCAGCTGGATTGGCCGACTGCAGTGCAGCCATGACTTCCTTGAGGGCGGGCCACTCCCGGGCGAAGGATTTTACCGCGGCCATCGTCTCAGGGGCGATAACACCGCCCTCCATGGGGGCAATCTGCCCCTGGGGGATGGGTCTTTGAACGGACTCTGGTGCCCGTGCAGCAACGGTATCAAATGTCAGACGACTACCCTGGGGCAAGACAGCCCGGGTCAACAATGAAATATCTCCCAGCGGTGTTCTGACCAGTAACCCTCCGTCACGATGAGGGCCGATGACTTCACCCTGGATAGTACGGGCCACTGAGGGCACGGCAGATTTTGAGAGCGTTAAAAGCTCCGTATCCTGTTGCGATAACAATGCCGTTTGACTGATCGCGGCACTCAATGTTGGCGGAGGGCTGGCAGCAGGGGTGGCAGGCTGGGGAGCAGAACTTCCGCTTGCAATAACGGCTGAATTTGTTGCCTGAGCCTGTGATGCTGATGGTGTCGTTGAGGCAGGCGTTGCCCCTTGCGCGACTGCCGTTTGGGCAGTTGCTGCTGTGCCAGGAGTTGTCGAGGGAGGTGCGCCTGTGCCGGAGGATACAGAACCAGGTGTTGGTATGGATTGAACAGTCGTTTCCGCAAGACGATTGGCGTTTCCGCTCAGGACACCATGATTAGGTGTTGTACTTGTCTGGCTGGCGGCCAACTGGCTCTTGATATCGTTGACCAGAGTGGTGGGGCCTGCCTGAGTGGTTGTGGCGGCCGGTGCGCCGGAAGATTGGGCAGGGTTTGGAGCAGCGCCAGGGGGCAGTGGGGCATCGCTTTTTGGCAATGCCAGAGCAACCTGGGATATTTTCAGAATAAGAGTACCGCCAGCCTCCAACGGTGAACCAGGGATGGCCAGGGCAGGGGTGTTCAATACATTCGCAGTCAACTGCGTACCAATGTTGAAAGTTGCCGTCTGGCCTCCACGTGGGGACAATCCGGCGGCTAGTCCGCCTGCCAGCGTTTTACCACTGAGATTGTCGCCACTGACGCTGGTCATCGTCAGCGAAACTTCTTTCGGCGGGTGCTGTGGCTTGCCCGCAATGGACATCAACAAGGCAGTGATTTTTGTGCCGGCAATCCTGATCTCAATATCGACTTCACCATTCAGTGCCAGCTGTTCCAGCGCTTGTGAAAGTATGAATGTCCCGTTTGGCGTGCGCAAAACGGGCAGTCCGTTTGCATCCGAGCCCATCATCGTGCCCTTGAAACGCATGCCTTCGCGCAATCCGGCCAGAGAAGCCGCGATTGTCACAGCCGGAGAAGATGGTGGGGCGGCTACTTCTTTGGGAACTTGTCCACCGCCTGAGCGCTGTCCCGCATTTTGCTGTTGTTGCGACAAACCTTCCTGGGAATTGGGGGAAGCTTTAATCGCACCGGTTGCTTGCGGTGGCGTGGCTGGTGGAACGTTTGTCATGGCTCGGCGAGAAGCCTTGCAGCCAGAGCTTCAACGTCGTCTGCGGCTTTACTGCCTGGATGGCGGAGCAGGAGCGGAGTTTGATGGCGAATGGCATCCCGTACCTTGTCGTCGCGTCTGATCATACCTGCCAGAGGCGGAGATATTTTAAGGAAACTCTCGCAAGCTTTTTTCAAGGCACCATAAGTCCGGTTTCCGTCCTGGGACCCGCTGACCTGGTTGACGACAATACGCAAATCGGCACCTGGATGTTTCATTGCTGTGACCTTGATAAAGGCATAGGCGTCGGTAATCGCCGTTGGTTCTTCGTTGGTTACAACCAGGATCGTCCCGTTGTTGCCGACAAGGGCTCTGACACCACTTTCAACTCCGGCACCAAGGTCAACAATTACCTTGTCGTATTGATCGGCAACATCCAGAAGATCTTCCCGCAATTCTGCGACACGGGGGCCAGACAACAAGGCCAGGGCACCCGACCCGGATTTACCAGCAAGAATATCAAACTTGCCTTCGGGGTATCTGGTAATGGCAGATTTGAGATCAATGCGTCCGGCGACAACATGGCCAAGATCATGTTTGGGCATCAATCCAAGTTGAATATCGACATTGGCCAAACCCAGATCGCCGTCGAATAACAGGGCGCTGCGCTTTTGCGCTGCAATGGCGTGGGTCAGGGTAACTGAAAGCCATGTCTTGCCAACACCACCTTTGCCCGAGGCGACAGTGACAATATTGCGACCCCGCGGTGCAGGAGCCTGCTCTGCTGCAGAACTGAATTCGGTGGTCATTGTGCTGCTTTCTCCTCGTTTTCCGACAAGGTCGTCGTAAGGGTTTCCTGGCGCAACAACAGGCGCGCCATGGTGACAGGATTGAGAACTTTCAGGCCTTCAGCCACATAGGGAGAAAGACTGACATCTCCCAGGATGAAGCCGGTTGAATCTGCGGCGGCGACAATAGCGCCATAGCGACGGGTGGCATCCAGTCGGGTAAAGATCATTCGACGTATGCCTAAGGGGCGCCAGGCCGTGGCGATATCGCTGGCCTCGGCTACATCGCCTCCGGCGGCAATGACCAGAACCGGTTCGACCCCCTCAATCGCCAGAAAGCGTTTCAGGTCCCTGATTTCGACGCTGTTGAAAGGATTGGTCCCGGGGCTGTCGATCAGGATCAGCTCATCGTCCTCAGCGTCCGAAATTGCGTTGCGTAAAATGTCCGGTGCATCAGCCTTTTCCAGAGCCGTATTGAGAATATCCGTAAAGCCTCTGAGCTGGGCAACACCACCGGCACGAATTGTATCCGTTGTAATGACCCGGACTTTCTTGCCAGCCATAACAGCACGCGCTGCAAGCTTGGCAACAGTTACAGTCTTTCCTGCTCCGGGCTGGCCAACCAGCATGACCGGTTTTCGGGGCATTAAATTCAATGGCGCAAAATCGAAACCTGCATCCAGTGCACCTGCCAGCATGGCTTCAGCGTCATCAAGTTCCATCGATTTGGACAATTTGACCAGCCTGCCCAGCAATTGCCTTGGCAGGCCATGAAATTGCAGTGCTTCAGTCAGCGGATCGTCTGATGGGCCGGACCCGGGATGTCGATCCTGTTCAGATATCTCATCCGGTTGAGGCAAGGCATCTTCCAGGGCGGCTGTTACCTGGACGCCTGTTCCCCGTCGACCTTCAAATGTAGAAACAATGACCGCATCCCGACCAAGCACCCGGCGCACTTCTTCCATGGCCTCTGGCATGGTTGCAGCTGAGAAGGTCTTGAGGCGCATTGCTCAGTTCCTAGACTTGCCCAAGAGTGCGAATTTTCGCCTTGGGATGAATTTCATTTTGCGACATGACAACTGTCGTCGGACGGAAACGCTCGATGATGGACCGCACAAAGGGCCGAATGCCAGGGCTGGTCAAAAGGACAGCGGCCTCACCTTCGTTCTGGGTGCGTTCAAATACCTGACGTACCTTGGTGATAAATTCCTGCAGTTTCATGGGGGCCATGGCTAACTGGCGATCATCACCTTGTACAATAATTGATTCTGCAAATGCCTGCTCCCATTCAGGGGAGAGCGTAATCAGCGGGATATAACCACCAGCGGAAACCTGGCTGTTGCTGATCTGGCGTGCCAGGCGTGAACGGACGTGCTCTGTCACCTGGGTGAAATTCTGGGTAAAGGCAGTTGCTTCGGCTACGCCTTCCAAAACAGTCGGCAGATCGCGAATGGAAATTCGCTCGTTCAGCAGGTTTTGCAAAATGCGCTGGACGCCTGACGTGGAAATTTGCGCCGGTACGATATCGCCAATCAGCTTTTGTTGTTCTTTCGGAAGATCATCCATCAGCTTTTGGGTTTCGGCGTAGGACAACAAATCTGATATGTTCTCCTTGATCGTCTCCGTCAGGTGGGTGCTTACAACCGTCGACGGATCGACGACTGTATAGCCACGGAACGATGCTTCTTCCCGGTGGGATTCATCAACCCAGGTCGCTGGCAATCCAAATGTAGGCTCGGTTGTTTCTTCGCCGGGCAATGTAATCGGTTCGCCGCGAGGATCCATGACCAACAAGTGGCCGGGACGAACTTCACCAGCACCGCTTTCAATTTCCTTGACGCGAATGACATAGCCATTTGCCGGCAACTGCATGTTGTCGAGAATGCGGACGGACGGCATGACGAAACCCATTTCGCTGGCCAGCTGTCGGCGCAGGGCCTTGATCTGGTCAGTCAGTTTATAACCGCGTTCATCGTTTATCAGTGGCAGCAGCCCATATCCAAGCTCCAGACGTAAATCGTCTATGGCCAAGGCCGTTGAAATAGGTTCTTCAACGGGAGCAGCATCGATTTGTTCGCGTTCAGCTTCCTCGGCTTCAACAGACTCCCGCTCATTTTTCTGTACGGCCACAAATGCGAGCGTGCCCGTGATGGCGGACAGTAAAAGGAATGGGAACATCGGCATATTCGGAATGATGGCAAGGCCAATCATCAGGAAGGAACTGACGCCCAGTGCCTTCGGGTAACCGCCCAGCTGGGAAAAAATAGCTTTGTCAGCAGTGCCGGATACACCCGCCTTGGAGACCAAAATACCGGCAGCAATGGAGACGATCAAGGCGGGTATCTGGGAGACCAGTCCGTCGCCAACTGTCAGCAGTGTATAGGATTCACTGGCGCCGCCGAAACTCATGTCTTTCTGAGCGACACCAATGATAATGCCACCGATGATGTTAATGAAAGTAATCAGCAATCCGGCAACGGCATCACCACGGACGAACTTGGAGGCACCGTCCATGGCACCAAAGAAGTTGCTTTCGTCCTCCAGATTCTTGCGTCGGTCTCGGGCATCATTTTCGTCAATCAAGCCGGAACTCAGGTCGGCATCAATGGCCATCTGTTTACCGGGCATGGCATCCAGGGTAAAGCGGGCTGCAACTTCTGCAATGCGTTGCGAGCCTTTGGTGATGACGACAAAGTTCACAATCACCAGAATGCCGAAGACAACGATACCGATAATAAAGTTGCCACTGATAACGAAATCACCGAATGCCTGAATGACGCGACCGGCAGCTGCACCGCCGTGGTGGCCTTCGGACAGGATCAGACGAGTGGAGGCGACGTTCAGGGACAGGCGTAACAAGGTGGCGATGAGAAGAACGGTGGGGAAAGCACTGAATTCCAACGGTCTGGCGATAAACAGCGCCGTCATCAGAATCAAGACAGAAAAGGTGATGGATATCGAAAAGGATATATCCAGCAACCAGGGTGGCAGCGGGATGAACAGAACAGTGAGGATCGCCATAATGCCCAGGGCGAAGGCAATATCACCCCGCATGAACGAAAACATCCCGATCGTTTCACCGTCGGGTGTGGTCGTTTGCTCAGACATTTTCAGACTCGACTGTCATGGTCGATATGCTCACAATTCATTCCGTTTCAGCGACCTTGATGGTCACAATAAGTCTTGTCTCAGGCCGTTGCCGCACCAGGATCACCAGGTGCCGGCACAGACGTACCTTCGTCCGAGTAAAGTTTAAGTTTGTTGCGTAATGTTCTGATCGAAATGCCCAGGATCGTGGCCGCGTGGGTTCTGTTTCCAAGGGTATGTGTCAGAGTGTTGATGATCAGATCGCGTTCAACGTCTGCAACCGTCCTGCCAACAAGGGATGAAGTGCCCATGACCGCGGACGAATCCTGTATCTGACCAGTCGTGTCTTGCATGGTCGGCGCAGAATCTTCGTGCGAGACCGAATATTCCCCGGGCTTGCTGCCATCCGGCAACATGATCGCGTCCGGCTGAATTTCAGAACCTGTGGCAAGCAACACGGCCCGGTGCATTGTGTTTTCAAGTTCGCGGACATTGCCAGGCCATGGATAATTGCGAATCGCAGTTTGTGTGGCTTCCGACAGCGGGCGTAGCGCAACACCATTGGCCTCTGAATATTTCTCAATGAAATGATGGGAAAGGGCTTCGAGATCCATTGGCCGATCCCGCAAGGGTGGCAATTGAAGGCTTACGACGTTAAGCCGAAACAGCAAATCTTCGCGGAAGTTACCGTTTTTGACCTCTGCCTGGAGATCCCTGTTACTTGTGGCCAATACGCGGATATCAATGGAAACCGGTTTGGATCCGCCGACACGATCGATTTCCCGTTCCTGAACAGCGCGTAACAACTTGGCCTGTAGCCGGGTGTCCATCTCACTGATTTCGTCCAGCAGCAAAGTGCCGCCATTGGCTTCTTCAAATTTGCCAACACGACGGGTTGCGGCACCTGTGAAGGCACCCTTTTCGTGACCAAACAGCTCGGATTCAAGAAGGTTTTCAGGTATTGCCGCGCAGTTGATTGAAATAAATGGTCTGCTTGCCCGTTTGCTCTTGGAATGAAGATACCGGGCCATGACTTCCTTACCAGTACCAGATTCGCCAGTGATCAGGATACTGGCGTCACTGGGGGCAACCTGATCGGCCAGGCTTATGACTTTGCCCATGGCTCCATCCCGGAATACCATGGTCTTGGTTTCTTCGGTTACCGCTTGCAGAACAGCTGCGATTAACTCTGGCTCAGGGGGCAGGGGGATATATTCCTTGGCTCCGGCCTTGATCGCTGAGACAGCTATGGAAGCGTCGGTTCCGACGCCACAGGCAACAACCGGAATGCTGATGCGCTCTTGCTCCAGACTGCGGATAAAGCCGCCGACATCCAGTGTCGCGTCCATCATGACCAGATCAGCGCCTTGACCTGAGCGCAGTGCCGTCAGGCCTGCTTCGAGGTCCGGAACATGGGCAACTTTGGCACCGCGCTGCATGGCAATTTTGCTGGCCGCGCCGATTTGACCATCAAGTGAGCCAATGATCATGAGTCTCATATTTTATCTCCCGGTATTCTTACCGTCATTGCTTCAGTCTCTAGATTTCCTGCCCTGCATTCGTTCCAGGACGTTCGGCATTTCAAAGAAAATCTGAAACACCTTATTCGAAATAATGCAGCCGCTGGGATGGCGGCAATATAGTGTTCAACAGCATTTCAAGTCGTCGCGGATTTTCGCCGCGACCTATCGAGGCAGCTGTGATGATATACAGGCGATTGACGACCAGTTCAGACTTCGAATTGCGCTCCAGCTTTCCAGCGAGCGGCGAGAAGACCATATTCGCCAAAACCGCACCGTAGAATGTCGTTAACAGGGCAACAGCCATCGCCGGGCCAATGGAAGAAGGATCATCCAGCTTGCCCAGCATTTGCACCAAACCGATCAGCGTTCCGATCAAGCCCATCGCCGGGGCAACTTCGGCCGAACGCCTTAATATTCCAACGCCTCTGGTATGACGCTCGGCCATGCCATTGAGCTCGTGGTTCATGACTCTTTCAATATCGTCACCGGTGCTTCCATCAATCGCCAGACCAAGCGCTTTTTTCAAAAACGGATTGTGATCAAGGGCGGCAACGACTTTTTGCAGCGCCAGGACACCATCCTTGCGCGACTGAATAGCTAATCTCAAACCGTCTTCGGCGGCCTCGCTGGCGTCAGGCAAACTGTGAAAAATTGTTTTCAGAATGACACCCTGCGCCGACAGAATTTCCCTGATGGAATAGCTGATCATCGTGACACCAAAGGTACCACCGATAACAATCAATATTGCCGGAACATCAATGAATGAATTGATGGAACCGCCCAGGAAAATGGCACTGAATACCAATCCAAACCCGGCCAGCAATCCTATAAGAGTGGCAATATCCATTATTTGTAACTACCAGTTATTATTGTTAACACCCTGAAGACCCCTGAACCCAAACTACTGACGATCGGACTTGATAATTTCCGTCATTGTGATGCCAAGCCGTTCATCCACAACAACAACTTCGCCACGTGCAACTAACCGGTTATTCACATAGATATCAATGGCTTCACCAACTTTACGGTCCAATTCAACGACGGCGCCACGGCCAAGCTTCATCAAATTACTGACCTGCATCCGCGATTTGCCAAGAACGGCTGAAACCTGCACCGGTATGTCGTAAACCGCTTCAAGTTCACCAGCGGTCCGAACCATCTCACCTTCGTTTTCCTCAGTCGAAAGGATGGGCTCTGGTGCATTTTCCGCAGTACTTTCGAGTTCCTGCAGGCTTAGATCGCCGCTTTCACCGGTTGCAGTGACGTCACTCATGATTGATCTCCTGATAAGTAATCTTCTGTCGGGTGTCAGCCTGGCAGAACGAGAGGGGAGTGTGTATCAACAGGTGCATTCTTATGAACCCTGTTCTTGTACCGCAGCTGCCTGTTGGGCATCTGCCGCTATTTCATCTATTACGGAAACCGGTTGTTGAACATCAACAACGGAGGCATTCTCCGCGGGAGCCGTATTATCTGTTGGCTCCGGCATATTTTGTGGCGCATGCTCGGTGGTTTCAGAAGACGCACTGATCGCACCGAGATATCGCCTGACTGTATTTGTGACTTCGTCTTCCAGCTGCTTCAAATTACGTACAGCACCACCTTCTGACCACTCGACCGTGCAGTCCGTTGGTCCGAGGCCTTCGGCAGGCAGAATTGTGACCTCGCCCGTAAAGGCGACATTATTCTTCAGGGCTTCGATGCGCGCCGAGATTTTTGGTTCAACAACTGGATGTACACGCACCACAATTCTGGGGGTACTGCCAATTTCACTGTGTTGTTGCAGCATTTCGAGTACCAGTGCCTCAACTTCTGCAACCGGTTCCTTGGCCATCAGGGAACGTGCCAGTTTTTGCCCGATTACCAGCGCCAGTTCGACGGCGTCGCTGTGGATTGTTTTAACAACACTGTCCTGAAAAGTGCCAAGGCGCGCGAATTGGACCTCGATCGCTGCGAGCGTCTGGTTGGCGACTGCATCTGCGTTCCGGGTTGCTTCATCAGAAGCCTCTACCGCACCTTCATTCCGGGACGCTGCAAGGGCTGCATCCAACTGATTTTGGGAATAAGCCGGAATGTCCGCTGGATCTGTAAAGGCATGCGGATCATCGTCGGGATGTGGGGCACCCGGCGTGAACTCGTTGTCGAAATCGAATTTTGCGTGATCTGACATGATTTCGCCGCTACTCCTGATACATCCAGTTGCGCATAATCGCCAGCGCTTCCTCTGGATGCTTGTCGACGATGTCGCCTATCTTCTTGACGGAGGACGCACGAACACGCCCTTCAACCTGAGCCATGTTTATCATGGAATCGACATCATCCTCACCCTCGGATCCATCTGTAACGGCCAGTGGCTGCCCATCCGGTCCTTTCGGTGCTGAAAGAACAGCTTGTTGGGCGCGTTCTGCTTCAATCTGTGCCGTACGAGCCGCAGCAACAGCCTCAGCCTGCGCCTGGGCGATGGCGAGGGCCCTGCTGACGAGTGGCCGTAGAACAAGAAGAACGACAAGCAAGCCAACTATGGCAAATATGATGATTTCCGAGATGCGGAAATAATCATCCTTACCGAGGCCAAGGAACGCTGCTTCTTCTTCGGGAATGTCGAGGATATTCAGCGGTGCAAACTGCAAGTTGACCACTTCCAGAATATCGCCCCGCCCTTCATTGTACCCAACCGCTGAACGCGCGAGAGTTGCCAGCTGTTCAAGTTCTTCAGGAGGGCGAGGTTTGTATGCCTTTGCGTCACCTTCTCCCTCGTAGATACCATCCACCAGAACAGCGACGGACAAGCGCTTGAGAACACCGGACTCTGTAACTTTTACGGTATTGCTTTTGGAAATTTCAAAATTGACTGTTTCTTCTGAACGATCGTTTCGTGTAGCAGATGTATTTCCTTGATCGCCTTGTCCGCTGCGATTTTCCGGCAAGCTTCCGGCAACTGTCACGGGCTGATTGCCTTCACTGTCGGTTGAGCTCGCGTTTTCGGAAATTGTCTGCGTAGACCGGACAACCTGGCCATCTGGATCATATGTTTCAGAATTTGTCGTAATACGGTCGTAATCAAGCTCTGCTGTCACTTCGGCCCTGACTTTGCCGTTGCCAACAGAACGTGCCAGCAGCTTTTCGACGGCTGACTTGATCTTGCTTTCATATTTACTGCGAAATTCGTCGATTGAACTGACAGCCGAGGCACCGCCTTCTTCGTCGCCGTCACCACGAGCCAGCAAGTTTCCACGATCATCAATAATTGAAACCCTGGAAGTATCGAGATCCGGAATAGCGGCAGCAACAAGATGCTGAATTGAGGCGATTTGGCCAGACTGCAGACTGCCGCCACCTTTTAGCTTCAAAACAATGGAGGCAGTGGGACGGCGGCGCTCACGTGTAAAAAGTTCCCGTTCAGGCAATACAAGGTGAACGCGGGCACCGGCGACGCGGTCAAGTGACTTGATTGTACGCGCCAGTTCGCCTTCGAGGGCGCGAACCTTGTTGATGTTCTGAACAAAACTGGTGGTGCCGAGCGAATCACCACGGTCAAAAATTTCATATCCAACAGAGCCGCCCGATGGCAAGCCTTCGCCCGCCATCTGCAGTCGTGTACGCGCAACCATATTGTCGGGAACCAGGATTTGTGTACCGTTGCCCTTGATTTCATATGGAATTTGCTGCGAATCCAGCTGGGCAACAATCTGGCTGCTGTCTGTCGTTTCGAGACCACTATAAAGGAGCGACATCTGCGGGGCAGTTACACGTGCGGTCAGAAATATGAAAAAGCCGATAAGGCCAGCGGCGACACCAGCCATGGCGATGACGCGGGCCGGGCCCAGACTCTGGATCAGATTGAACAGCGGATTCACGGGCAAAGACCTTCCATAACGACAGACGACTTATGCAATCTTCCAGGAATCCCTAAATTATCTGCGGCTTTCAGGCTCAATGAGCCTCGCCACAGGAAAGGGAGATGATTTTCCTGCATTACAACAGTAATTTAGCGATTTGGAAGTGAATTAATAGTTAACAGGCGGCAATTTTTGCCTACCAATCGGCTATCTGGTTCGATTAAGGTGAATTGAGACCGATATTTGGCCAAATTACCCTGGATTGGCAGCTGTTGGACGGTATCTTTGAAGCCGCGTGATCCTCAGCCCACCTTGACCATGATGGTCGATGGCGCGTTGCCAGGAGAGAAATTCCTCAACCGACAAAGTGTAACGCCGACAGGCCTCATCGAGGCTGATCAATCCACCGCGAACAGCCGCAACTACTTCCGCCTTGCGTCGGGCAACCCAGCGACGGGTATCGGCTGGTGGCAAATCTCCGACCGTCAAAAGTCGTCCATCAGGTCCGGGAACGGCAGCTGTAGAGGCAAGTTTTCTGGTGTTTGTGGAAATATTGTGCATTGCGATCTGATTTTCCTGGCTAGAGCGGGTTTCAGGGCGAAGACTTGACCGACATGTCGGGAAAATTGCAATTTTCCCGGGGTGCTCTGCCGATGTCGAAGCCTTCTGCGCAACGCCGATGTGAGCAAAAACAAGGTTACGGCAAGGGCTTTAAAAAAGTGCTAAGAGATTCAAATTATTGAATCTTTTGAATCACTTAAGTGCCATAAAAGGAAACCGACCCGGATTTCTCCGGGTCGGCTGAAGGTAGAGAGTGACGACGATTGGATAAGGTGTCGTCGATTGCCTTTGCTCAAGCTTAACGTTTCAATCGGATCAATTCGTCAAGCATGTCATCAGCAGTGGTAATGATCCTTGAAGAGGCCGAGAAAGCTCGCTGGGCCAGGATCATATTCGTAAACTCCTTGGCGATATCAACCGTAGAAGCTTCAAGTGTTGAAGGCGCCACTTGTCCAGAGCCACCGACGCCGGCTTCCTGAAGGTTAAATGAGCCTGATGCGTCGGTCGAAATGTAGGCGTTACCTGTTTTGGCAGATAGTCCGTTCGGGTTCTTGAACATGGCAATCGGCAGTTTGTAGATTTTCTGCGTCACACCGTTTTCGAACAAGGCGGTCACAAAGCCCAGGGTATCAACCTGGATAGTACTTAACTCGCCAAACAAGGCACCATCAACAGAACTGCCTTTCAACTGGGACGGTCCATCAAACTGACTGAGGCCGTCTGCTTTGTTTTGAGTACCAAAATTCAAAGTAACGGTTTGGGCCGCCAAACCCTGAGTAGCTGCCCATGGAATACTTATGGCCGCCGTCAGCGCTGTGGAGGTGTTCACCAGGTCAACAGTACCGTCAGTGTTGAAGCTGATCGTTCCACTTGCCAGCAGACCATCTGTGGCCGTCGTATCGCCAGCAGGTTCAATATAGGCCTCGACATGCCATTTGTTGGAAAAGGCCTGCTTCATAAAGCCCATGGTCAACTGACGGGCACCACCCTTGGAGTCGAAGATTTGAACGCTTCGTTCGAAGTCGGGTGTCAGCGTGTTAGAGGCCATGTTCTTGGTCGATGTGGCGGCATCGTATGTTTTGGCGATTGTGCCGGGTGCCGTTGCGAACAGGTCAGCTATGGGTGTGCCGCCAACTTCAGCCATAACCATGTCACTTCCCGGATCACCGGTAATGGTTAACCGGGCATCGGAAGACCCGGCAATCGAAGAAGTCAATCCGTCAACCTTGTTGATAAGAGCAGACAGCTCTGACAGGTTCGAAAACTTTGTTGCAGTCGCTGTTGCATTGTAGGTGAAGGTTGTAGTGGACAAGGTTGACGGTGGACCAGCTGAACCCGTCGTAATGGTGAAACTCTCATCATCAAGGAGGCCGGTAATTGTACCGCCACCCACGCCATCAGACAGAGCGGCTGTTGACGTGATTCCGGAACCACCCAATTGATTTGTTACATTCTGGGGACCCGTAACAGAAACTGTCTGCGAGGCTTGCAGGTTGGCCTGCATGGCAACGCTTGTTGATGCTGTCGCCGTTCCAGACAGTCCAAGAATGTTCACAGGTGCCAGGCTTGTCAGTGCACTCCGGTTTGATGGAATGTTGCCGGACGAGTCAACCACCCAGCCCTGCAGGTAATGGCCGGCGGCGTTGCGCAGGTCACCATTTTGATCGGCAGTAAAGGCACCGGCACGGGTAAACATATAAGTACCCTGTGTTGAAGTCGGGTTTGCCAGTTCGTTGACAACGAAGAAACCGTCGCCGGAAATAGCCAGATCAGTTGGCGAGGCGGAAGCCTGCAACAAACCCTGGCGATCAATCAGCGCCAGGGGCGATGATTGCACACCACCCGGGGCGTAACTTGTGGCCGACGCGGCACTGGTAACCAGTGTTGAAAACCGTGCTGTGGTTTCCTTGTAACCAACTGTATTCACGTTGGTGATGTTATCGGCGATCATGGCCATGGCTTGCGATTGTGCCGCAAGGCCTGATACGCCGGAGAACATGGCTCCAAATACACTCATTCTCTCTCTCCTTCATTTTCTTTCACCGAAAAAGTGAAAGTTTCCTTCGTTTCCTTGATCAGCAATGCCGGACCGGCCTGCTGATGCGCGTGTTTATGCGTTCTGCTATTGGGTAACAATAAGAGGGGCTTCCTTCACGACGGTGACGGAACTAGCCGGAATTCTGAGGTCACCAACTCTGAGGATCTCACCGGCCTCCGTACTTTCGACACCCGTGACGACGCCATTAAGTTTCATTTCGGCGAAGATGGGTTCTCCGTTGAATGTCTTGGCATCAACGGTCAGATGATATTGGCCATCCGGCAAAGTCAGACCTTCATCGCCTCGACCGTCCCAGGTAAAGTCATGGCTGCCTTCTTCCGTTTCATAGGGAACATGGGCAACTTCCTGGCCATCTGAATTCCGGATTGTCAGATTGACCGTGTTTGCGTCGTTGGGCAGGGTATAAGTCCAGGAAGCAACGCCCTTGTGTTTTTCAGTGGTGCTGCCAGAGGCCTCAACGGTTTTGCCAATGTAGCCAGTGGCTCCAAGGAATTTCTCGGAACTGATCAGGGAAACAATTTGTTCCAGGTTCTTATTCTGGGCGACGGCCTGCTCAACACCGGTGAATTGCACGAGCTGGCTTGTGAATTCACTGGAGTCCATGGGATCAAGCGGATCCTGATACTGCAGCTGTGTCGTCAAAATCGTCAGAAAATTCTCAAAATTTTCGGCTAGATCGACGAGACCTTTGTCAGCTACTCCCTGACTTTGAGCCTGTGCTGCGCTGGTAGCGCTGGCAATATCCATTAGTCCAGTCCTCTTTCAAAGGGCATCGGGTTATACGTTAATATCAAGGGCGCGATCATGACTTGCACTCGCCCGGGCCTCGGCCAACATGGCCTCGACATCCACTTCATTTTCATCAGCATTTGCAGAACTGTTTTCGTCCTGGTTCTTGCCGCTGCCGTTTTCTTCGCCGTTCGCATTTTTGGCGAAGCTGTTGTTGTTCTGGTCTCGAAGATTGAAGCTCAAATTATCGGAGTCCGGATCCAGTCCTGCGTTCGCCAGTGCTCGTTCAAGGGAACGGGCATCCGCCTTGAGAAGCTCAAGGGTTTCCGGGCGTTCGACGAGTACGCTTGCGGTGACAACTCCATCCTTCGTGACATCAAGTTTGATATCCACACGTCCCAGTTCAGACGGATTTAGTCGAATACTGATTTTGTCCGTGCCGTTTTGAACTGCTTTGGCAATGTGCATTGCAACCTGCGCCTGGGGAGGCTGTGGGGTTGCGGGTGGAGGAGGGGCCGCTGGTTTCGCAGCGTTTGCCATCTGGGTATTTGTTGGTGCGCCGACTTCAGCGATTGCCGCAGAGGGTGTTGCTGCGGAAGAACTGCCCATTGCATTGCCTGGGGCTTCAATACCTGCAGCTGCTGCCGGCGTGGCTGCCTGAGCGGCCCTGGCTGCGCCTTGTCCTGTCGCTGTTTGCGCGGTCAGCTGTGCCAGAGTGTTCGCTGCTCGCTCACTCATGGACATTTGGCCTGTCGGATCCATGTTGGAGAGGGCGTTCGGACTCTGCACAGGCTGCGCAGATTGATTGGGTATCTTAGGCGCTTTTTCAGCGCCATCAACGAGTTGAGTTGCTTGCTGCAAGCCCTCATTGTCCGGCATACGTACCGGCCCTGACTGTTTGTTCTGACCTGCTTGCGCCGCTGTCTGAAGGCCGGCCTCCATTGCGCCGCTGGTCTGCGTTGCAGCTATCTGATTTGCCGCGCCGGCATTACTATTGGCAGCAGGGGCGACCATGAAACGGGCGTGAATTTTGTCGGCAGCCGCTTCTTCAACCAACGCCTGGGCAATTTGCATATCGGTCAAACGCGTATCCGGACCAACAACAATTTTGGCATTTTTGATCAAGGGCGATTCGGTTGTCACCTGTTCAATTTTATCTTTACCAGGGACCTGTTTGTTATCTTTCGCGTCTGCAACAGTGTTTCTGATTTGTGGAGTATTGCTCTGGACGACGGTCTGCGACGCTACCTGAGCTTCTTCACTGGGATCGGCCAGATCAGCCTTGAAAGCGATTTCCTGTGCCTGTTCTGAAACTTCGGCAACGACTGCTTCTGGTGTCTTGGCCTCTGCCGACAGATTGACCGGACCTGCCGCTACTGCTGCGCCAGGAACATCGGTTTTTTCACTAACTTCTTTTGGACCACGGGCTTTGGCACTGTTGTTCGCAGATGCGGCATTGTTCATAGATGCTGCTTGTCCTGCTTTGTGAGCCATCTCCAGCGCGGCGACGATACCGCTGGCCTCATCGGAAACAACTTCTTCGAGGACGTCATTGGCAGCGAGGCCGATGGCGGTCTCTTTACCTGACTCAGATTCAAGAACTTCCTGGACGGCAGCCGGATTATGATTTTCTGTAACCAGAACCTGGGCCATATCCAAACCTTTTGCTGCAGCGGCTACTGCAGCACCTGGTGTTTCTTTTGCCTGGTTGTTATCATTGGAATTTGCAGACTTGTTTTCGCTGGTTTGAGTTTCCTGGGCATCTTCAGTGTCAGCGACCTCTCCTTGCTCTTCCGTGTCTGAACGATCCTGTCGTTCAGGCATTTCAGCTCGGGCGTCAGCTTGCTCGTCCTGCTTCAAGGCGTGAACACGTGCATCGTCATCACGCATTGCATCCCTGTGACTCATCACGTCATTCAGATGTTTGGCAAACGCATCCTTTTGTGACGTCAGGTCCGCTTGTGGGACTTTTGCCGTTGATGCGGTCGAGCCAAGAAGATCAAGGATTTGCATTCGATAACCTCTAACGAATTTATTTACCCAATTCGGGCAAAGACTAAAAATTGTTCACAACGGTTAAAGCAAACACCGGGCCAGTTTTGATATTTGAGTTAAATTATTGAAAATACACAATAAAATATAATGGAAGCCTGATGCCAAGGACGGGATATTTTGCCCATTCGGCAATAACTCCCCTGTTGACCGCATCAAAATTGCCGGATGACGGGCTACAGAAAATGTATTCCTTTGCTGCCCTTTAGGTTTCGTTAAGCAAGATAGTGTGGACTGAGTCTGCAGGCAGTCACATCGGAGATATCTCCGGAATACGAATGCCGTGAAAAATTGCCGAGGCGGGACATCCAGGGATGATTCCGCCACTTGATTGAGTCAAAGGAAGAAGAATATGTCGAGTTTTGAAGATGGGGCCACAGCCTATGAAGCAGAAGATTATGAGAAGGCTCTGGAAATCTGGACAAAAACAGCCGAAGCGGGGGATCTGGAATCCAAGTACTATCTCGGCCTGATGTATGCCAACGCCAATGGCGTTGAGCAGGACTTCGCAAAGGCATTGGAACTGTTCACACCTGCGGCTGAAGACGGCTTTGTAGAAGCTGAATACAGTATGGGTGTTTTGCATCACGTCGGCTTGGGAATGGAGCCGGATAATGCAGAAGCCGCTTATTGGTATTCGAAAGCGGCGGATAAAGGGCATCCACAGGCTCAGTGCAATCTGGCAGGGCTTTATGAAACGGGAGAAGGTGTCACCCGTGACTATGTGAAAGCTGTGGAATATTATCGCCAATCTGCTGAACAGGGGTATGTGGTTGCAGTTTATAATCTGGGTGTAATGTGGGAAAACGGAATTGGTTTGCCTGCTGATCTGCAAAAAGCGACCCATTTCTACCAGTTGGCGGCAGAAGCAGGTCTGGCAGCCGCACAATATAATCTGGGTGCTATCACTGAAAAAGATGCCGGAGAAGGTGGTAACATGGACCAGGCGCGTTACTGGTATGGCAAGGCTGCGGAACAGGGGCACGGCGAGGCCAAAATTCAGCTGGATTTACTACGAAAGAAATAGCTCATAGAGACTGGAAATTTCGCACCATATCAATTGGTGATCTTTCGGGGCAGCCTCAGATTATAGACAAAGTCCTGGCCATAGGCCGGGACTTTTGATTGATCAGACTGTGCCCCGGATAGTCAGGGCAACAGTTTACATGCTGTTCATGATGATTCAGCAGCTGGCGTTTTGGGCGTCACAAGGGCGAGGTTGATTGCCTTGGGATCAACGATACAGGCTTCGCGGCACATTGCGCAGCCTACGCACAGTTCCTGGTCAATGACAGGCTTTGTACCGCCGTCCCACGACAAGGCATCAGGTACCGGGCATGATCCGGCGCAAGCACCGCATTCAGGCCCAGAATAGGGAAGACAAGTCGCCTCGTTGATAGTAACGATGGCCAGTTTGGCCAAATCCGGCGGCGCATCATCCTCCGGATCACTCAGATCTGTTGAGTCTGATGTGACAGACAGCGTCAGTGCACTGGGCTCACATACCGTAACGCAGGGCCAGTCGGTACAGAGGTGACAGCCGCGCGAAGTTAAATCCAGTGCGGGCGTACCCTGCGCCATGATACCGACATGGGAGCCCAGTTTGAAAATGACGTCGTGCGGGCAGGCATCGATACAAAGATCACACCGGGTACAGGCCTGCAGAAACGCTGGTTCAGCCAAAGCGAAAGGGGGGCGGATCCAGCTGACGTCAACATCTTGATGCTTGATTCCCGCAACCTCGACAACGACTTCCGCAGCCTTGCTGGCCCCGAACCGCAGGAAATCCCGTCTTTTCAAGACGGCGTCTCCTTGCCTTGATGTTCACGGATTTTTCCGGTCAAAGCGCGACGGCGCTGGACCAGGCCAAAGCCGATCAGAAAAACAAATAATGCTCCAACCGATATCCCAATGGGGCCAATGGTATCCGGAATGCCAATACGCAAAGGAAAATCAACCTGATGCACATTACCGTCAACATTGAATTCGGCGGTAACGATGTAATCCCCTGCTGGACCAAAGACGACGCCCTGGCGAAATACAGCATCATCCAGCGACTGAACGCCAATCGTTTCCATATGATCGTTGATGCCGAACCACGACTGCCAGGAATCCAGACGGACGAGGAATTTGACCTTCCCCGGATAAGGCTTGCCATCCCCAAGGTGGGCTGCATAAAAATTTATCCGGCCTTGCGATTGCGGGCGAGGGATATCAGGAAACACCATGTAGGTCAGGGCATAACCACCAGCCTGTGTCTCAACGGTCACGGAAGGCGGCGTGTTGGAGTCTTCGTTCAAACTGTATCCAGGCCTACCCAGAACATGATGGGCAAGAGGGCTTTGCAGAGGCACAAACAGGCCCAGACCCAGAAGAAGAGCCATCAATCCCAGGCCTGCATTAACCTTCATATTTATTCTCCACCATTTGGAATATTGTTGCGGTAGTTCCGCCCCAGGTGGCCCGGTCCCTGTTCAGGAACATCAACAGGGCGGATCGCAAAAGTCAGTGCATCCGTTGGGCATATCGCAATACAAGCTGTGCAATTGTTGCATTCCTGGCCAAAATTATCCCGCATGGGATTGAGTTCAAACTCACAGACAGCTGTGCATTTCTCGCAATCGTTGCAAGTCTCAACGATCCGGCGTATGCGCAACAATCTGTACCGTCCGATCAGGGAATAAAGTGCGCCGCCCGGACAGATATACCGGCAAAACCCGCGTCGCGCGACCAACAAGTCAAACAACAAGGTGCCGAAAAAAATTGCTGAACCGACGCCAAAGCCACCCAATGCGACGGCGTAGTATAGTTCGCGTCCGATGATGGCTGGTGGATAGATTCCGGCAACGAGGCTGGCACCGCTGACCGACGACAAGACTAGTCCAACTGCCAGAACAAGATATTTCAGACGCCTGTCGAAGTGCCAATGCGCTGGCAATATCGTTGGATTAATACCCGCCCAGCGCAACCATGCAGCCAGACTGGAATTAAGCTCGTAAATAAAGGTGGCGGGACAGATCCAGCCACAAAAAACCCGTCCGAATAGCAGTGTCACGATCAAGGGAATCAAGGCTGTGATGGCGAAGGGCCAATGGATTAACCACCCGGCGACGCTTTGGCCCAGCACCGCAAGTGGGTCGGAAATCTTCAGTCCCCAAAATGTGCCTGACCAGGTGTTGCCCTTGATGGCATCAAGGTCCTCGGCAGGATTGCTAACAAACGGATCTGTGACAAATTCCATGGCGTCGTAGATTTGCTTCTCTGATGATGCCAGCAGATCATAAGCGTGCGCCGCCCTGTAGGTTTGATACAAATGCAGGTACGGGATCAGGATCAGCATTGCCATTACTGCGCCAAGTGTCAGCCAACGCAGCTTGTTCAGGTGACGCCACAAGCCAAATGGTTTTCGTGTGGCTATTCCGAGTGGTGTTGCCGCCTGGTCAGCCATGGTTAGGTATTACTCTGATCGCCTGGGGTAACTGGATACAGGATCGCTCGCACAATCCACAACCAACACAGGCATCCAGAACATGTGGTTGCTCAAGCATGCCAACCCGGATCGCCACATCCGGCAAGGGGCAGGCGCGATAACAAACACCGCATGTCTTGCCCTGGAATGATAAACACAGACTTTCATCGACAACGGCGTGGCCCATCTTGACTTCATCAAGAATGGTTTCCACCTTGCGTTCAATCTTCTGAATAGCGCCTGTCGGACAGACGTCTCCGCACTTCATACAGAGAATACAGGCTTTTTCGCGCGGCGTGATATAGGGCGTGTCGGTTGACTGTAAACCGTTCTCGAAACCGAAATATTTGATGCAGCGGTTGGGGCAGGCCTCGCCACATTGCCCACAGCGAATGCAGCGAGCAAGAAAGTCATCTTCGTCCAGGGCCCCGGGCGGTCGGAGATAACGCTGACTGGCATAGCTCGCAGCATCCGTTTCCGCAGGCAGAACTGTGGCAACGGCACCTGAACCCATAACGCTGAGAAATGTTCGACGTCTCATCATTTTCACCAGTCAGTCCAGTGAGCAGGATTACTCACTGGATCAGGGCGTTTATCGGATCAAATTTTTTCGATCCGGCAGGCGCTTTTCTTGAAATCAACCTGGCCGGAAACCGGATCCCAAACACGACTTGTGATCCCGTTTGCCAGCCATTTGTTTTTCTTCGGATCGGCGCTGTCGGCCACGGAAAGATTCCACGGGCCAAACATATATCCACGCGGCACATTATTACGTGCCGGTTTGACCATGCTGTTGGTGCCGACCTGGGCCTTCGCCTCAAGAGAGCCCCGACGGGTGATGACACGCACCCATTCGCCGTCATTGATGCCAAGATCTTTTGCATCTTCTTCATGCATCTCGACATACATTTCAGGCACCAGTCGTCGTGTCGTCGGGCTACGGTTTGATTTGGCTGTATGGAAGTGCTCATAGACCACACCCAAACCCATCCAATAGGGATACTTGTCCTTAGGCACTTCCTGCCACTTTTTGCCGCGATGCTCTTCGTCCGGCAAGTCAGGTGTCAGTCCCTTGTCACGGGCTTCGGTGATCAGGTCAATATTATCGATCGAATAGTGTCCTTCTTCGGTTCCGAAGCGCATTAATTCCTTGGTCAGTCTTTCGCGATCGGAATAATCCTGGCGACAGGTCTTCATATGAACCTTGCCGTCACTGGTGCGGAAATAACCATATGGTTTATTGGCCCAGTCACCTTCCTGCAACATGAAGCGACGTTTGATGCCGCCGTTTTGTGCAGTCTGGTAGGTTGGAGCAGGCCACTGGATGCCGCGTAATTCTTCCAGTTGCTCATAAGGTGACATTTCGTCGAGCTTCTCAACTTCGAGAATACCCGTCAAATCTGTGTCGGTACCGGCGGAGGCCCGGATGACATCGCGGAAAACCTCTTCCGCGTCATACGTTCCATCTTCCAGCCTTTTGTAAGGCAGGATCTTGTCCATATCGAGGCCAAGCAAGTGACCGATTTCCTTGGCCTTGTCGATCACCATATCCATGTCGGGACGACAACCCTTGGGCGGTTCAGCTGCTTTCTGACAAAGATTAATCCGCCGTTCCGAAGAAATGTAGACGCCGTTGACTTCGCCCCATGTCGCCGCCGGGAAAATTACGTCGGCATAAAGATTGTTGGGTGCGTGACGATAAATTTCCTGCACGACGTTGAAAGTTTTCATCAAGGCCGGACGTACGAGGTTAAATTGATCCGGTAGATCAACGTGGGTGGCATAAACCAGGAACATGGCTTTGACTTCGCCCTTCAGCGCGCGCTCCATCATGCCCACGGCGTAGCCTGGATTTTTGGAATTCATGGCGTTGATGAGATTTTTTTCCGGCACTTTCCAGGCTTTTGCCATGTGCTTGCGGTGCGCATCATCGGTCAGTGGCTTGTTGAATGGCAAACGTCCCGTCAGGCCACCGGTGAAGCGCTCGCCCATGGCATTGGGTTGACCTGTCATTGAGAACGGACCACAACCCGGTTTGGCAAGGTTGCCCGTCAAGGTCAACAGATTGATGATCGAAATAACGTTGTGCTGACCATGAATGTGCTGGTTATAGCCAATACCCCACATGATGATGACACCGCCATAGCCACCTTTCTGTTTGCCCTTGGCACGTGCCAGACGCTTGCGGGTTGCATCAGCGAACATGCCGGCAACACGGCGAATGAGTGCGGGCGAAACGTCGTGGTTGGGACCACCCATGCGATCCTGGACCTGCTCCGGGCTGTAGTCTTCGGTAACCGTTTTTACATACTCTTCCCAGCCCGTGACGTGTTCCTTGAGGAAGTCCCAGTCGATAACATCCTTATGGTCCTTGAGCAGGACGTGGGCCATTGAGTTAAGGAAACTGATATCGCCGTTCAGGATCGGGACATGAACGTTATTGTCCGGATTAATGTCTTCGTAACCCGTAACGGTACCCGTTCGCCGGGGATCAACGACAACCGTTGAAATATCTTTTTTCTTCTTGTGATCGGCGGCGCGCCAGAAAATGATTGGATGCGATTCCCGGGCGTTGTGACCAAAGTGCATGATCATGTCGCTGATCTCGATGTCATCATAAGCCAGCGGCGGCGTATCGGACCCCAGGGTTGCGAAATAGCCGGTTACAGCAGAGGTCATGCACATACGTGCGTTGGCTTCGATTGTGTTGGACCCCAGTACACCTTTGAGGAACAGGTTCTCGAGATACTGGCCTTCCATGGTCAGCTGTCCCGAACCATAAAGCGCCACAGAATTGCCACCGTGAGTCTTGGCGAAATGAGCTATTTTGTGTGAAACCATTTCCGAAGCATCATGGTAGGGCACGCGAACAAAATGTTCTTCGTCGAATGAGCCCTTGGTTTTGGAAATGTACTCCATGTCACCATGTCCCGGCTTTTGCCATTCAGCCCAGACATCCTTGCGTACGTAGCTGTCGCCTTCCATGCGATCGACATACATGGGCTCAGCTGCAGTCAAACCCTTGATGCATTGCAGGCCATAGTTGGTCGGGTGATCCTTGTCCGGACGCATGGAAACGATTTTGCCGTTTTCAGCCTGGATGATGGTACCGCAGCCGACACCGCAATAAGGACATTGAGCAATGGCCGTAGTGCGTTCAGCTTCGGATTCCGCCGCGTTTGCCGAGGCAATGCCAAGTTCGGGATTACCTTCAACCAATAAGCCGGCGCCGGCGGCAGCCGAGCCTATAAAGGCACTTGTCTTCAACATGTCGCGGCGCGAAATATTAGACTTTTGACGTTTCATTTTTTGTCTCCATCAAGGTGGTTTCGTTCATGACGAAATCACTCATGTATTTGTAATCGGCGCACCTTTCGGGGTGAGCACTCCGGAGTGTCTCCATTCAGGTGCGGAAACACTCACGATCTAGTTTTTCGTCAGGGTGCGCAGGTAAACGATAACGTCTTCAATTTCCTGCTCAGTCATGTTTGCCAAGGCCGCTGGGCCAGAGAACGGCAGCATGCGGGTATTTGAGCGACCGTGCGTGATCGTTTCACGCAGGAAACCGTCCGATACCTTGTTGAGGAAACCAGGCAAACCAATGGCCGTGCCCGTTCCACCAGCTTCGTACCCGTCGCCGTCTACGCCATGGCAAGTTGAACAAATATTGTTGTACCAAAGCTTTCCGAGACGCGCGTCACCCTGGGCATCGCGCTGCGCATTCACTTCTTTTGACCTATTGGGAATTTTTGTGTGAGATCGTAGATAGGCAACGATCGCCCGAACTTTCTTGCGACCCAGATGCGAAAAAGGCGGCATGCCTGTATCTTCACGACCGTCCCTGATTGTTCCTTCAAAGAACTTGTCCGAAGCAGTGGTCAACAATTCCGGATTGGTCAGTGAAGGTGCAAAGCCTGGCTTGCCAATGGCATCAGCCTGGTGACAGGCCTGGCAGTTAGCAACGAAAAGTTCCTTTCCTTGCTTCAGCGTTTTTGGTGACGCTCCTGCTGCGTGTGCAGTGGCACCAAAAGTCATTATCGCCAGGCCCGCAATTGCGCCAGCCAGATATTTTCGAGCGGTCATATTACCCTCCTAATTAATCGTTTAATAAATACATGTTTAGTCCCAGCCGTCGCCTTTTTTGGCGCCAGCCATGCCTTCGTGGCATTGCTTGCAGTCAATTTTCGCTGCTTCGATACGTTCGTGTATTTCATCCATCACAGCTTCCTTGTCAAATTCACGCGGCAATTCATGCGCGATCCCTTGATGACACTCGATACAGGTTTTTCCCCAACTTTCGCCCAGCTGGTGCATTACGCGGGATTTTGGTGTCTGTAGTACATGGTTCATATAATTGACGCCATGGCAGTTTCGGCACTCGCGGGAATCCGTCGCTGTCATACTTGCCCAGACATTTGTGGCCAGATGCATCCGCTTGGCTTCGAATTTTTCGAAACTGTCTATCGAACCCTTCATCCAGTGAAACAGTTCGTTTGTCGCTTCAATCTTTCGCACCACTTTGTGCACCCACTCACGTGGCACGTGACAATCGGGACATGACGCCCGGACACCTGTTCGATTGACGAAATGGCTGGACGCCTCGTATTCCGGTTGGATAAACGACTTCATTTCGTGGCAAGACACGCAAAACTGTTCAGTATTGGTAAGCTCCATACTCCAGTTAAAGCCTCCCCAGGCAAGCATGCCGGCAACAAACACCGAAATCAGGACCATCAACGGGTGGACGTTAATCCGCCCGATCGACCACGCCCATATCCTTGAATACGAATTCATCGAGCTATAACCGAATCTGGTGTTTGAGCGTTTGAAAGAAAGCGGCGTATCTGGTTGATTTGTTGTTGCAACACATCAAACCAACTTTATGGAGATACGCCACCATGGATGAGAATAACGTTGTTGAACTTGCCGGTCGAG
>JABILA010000078.1 GCA_018654745.1 Alphaproteobacteria bacterium | reverse complement strand
GAGGGCCGCACGCCCATGCAAACCCTGGAGGATGGTAAACGTATCTGGAAGGAAAAGTTTATAGACCAAACTTGACCTGACAGACGCCGCGTCAAAATCGGTAACTGTCAGATCAGGTCTGAATTACTACACTTTATCGCCCCCAATTAATGCAAGAGTTCTTATGCACGCAGCTTGAATGCGTACATTCTGTCTGCCTAATTTCTCGATCAAGGGGATTGCTAAATCGCCTGACGATGCCAAGGAACGGGCTTCTGTCATCGATTTTGGGGGGACTAGTTTCTTGAGCCTAGACTCCAATTTAGTAATGACAGAAGGGTCCAGCTCAGGTGAAGTCTCTAAGCAAGTAATTGCTAGTAAATGTAACCTATGGCGAAAACGATATTCATTATCTCCCCTATCGATGATTCCATTTATCAATTCTTCTCTTTCGTCTTTTCGTGCATGACCGCAGCCTAAAACGATAACTTCTTTCCATTGATCAAGGTGCGCGTTTTCAATCAACTGGCCGATACAACTTCGATGGACGGCCTCTTCCGCCGCCAAATATTCCTGGAAGGTCCGATGAATAAAATCAACTCTACCTTCGACTGCTTCCCTAATAACTCCGCTTCTTAACAGTAAATAGCGATACATTTGGACGCCTGAGCAGTTGACTCCAACCATTGTTTCAATTTTTTCTAAGAATTTCCCCTCTGCTTTTGATCGAGATGAATCAGAATGCCCATTAATAATTAGCCAATATGCAAAACTTTGGAGTAATAATTTTTTCTCAACTAATGTTGGAGGAGATATTTCATCAATTTCAATATTTCGAGCCGCATCTCGTCTTTCAAGTAGCATTTCCAATGCTACTTTATACAACGATAATCGATCCTGCGGTATTTGCTCTCTTCGGTCTCGATTCAAAGCACATAGCATGGCGCAAAGGAGTGGGCTGGTTGCCAAACTTCGGATTGGACGGTTGTCCCTTATCACAAGCTTCAATTTTTTCTTGAGGCTTCCAATTTCATCGTTTTGACTATCTATATTTCCTTTCAACCCATAGGCAGCCATATGCCAGTGATCAATGAATTTATCTATGTCACTTAGCGTTAATGCTTGGAGTTCGCAATGGGCGAAATTTAGATCGTCAAGCCACTCACTAGAAACGGCGGGAGGACGAGAAGTTACAATGAATCGTGTTTCAGCGAATTCTTCAGTTAAGTCTTCTAACCAAATACGCGCACCATTCCGCATTCCCTCTGGGAGTTCATCAACACCGTCTATGAGCACCAATGCGTTTCCGCTACACAGACAACGATGGACCCACCCAACCGGCATGATTCCCACTATGTTGGGAACAAGGTTTTCAAGGAAATCTTCCGGCTTTGGTAATCCGCTTTCTACAAACCGACGAAGCTGAATAAAAAATGGAACAACACCGTTCCAGTTTTCCAATATTCCTTCGAAATCCCTATTGGCGCCTCGTACAGCAAGCCATTGTAGCAAAGTAGTTTTCCCAGAACCTGCTTCACCTCTTATTAGCACTCTGTTTTCGTTAGATAGCGCAGTTTCTATGTCTAAGTATTTATCTTCATCAGTGTCTTTGGAAGTACTTTTCAGTCCAATCTCTTGGTCAATACCCATCTCTTGATCATTGAGATCAAACTCATCGTAAACACCATGAATCTTGGAAGCGGTCAACGAAATGTAGCCGACACTTAGTGCGTACCTCATATGCGCGGGATCGAGATCTATTCCATACAACTCCAACCAATCTAGTTTTCTCGCCAAATATCTCCTGTATTCCCTCTCAAATGTCGAGTCTTCTCCACCTTCGGTTGAGCCGGTATCTTCAATATCGGGCAATCTATTCAACACATCTTTAACAAGAGAAATTATTTGAGTTTCTCTGCTAAGAATTTCTGTAATAGATTTTGAATTGAAGTTCGGAAGAGTAATTGCTACTTCAACAATGTAATTGCATGATTCTCTTACAATGATTCGATAAAGCTCTTCTGCTGAACTGGAAAGAAAGTAGTCATTAGGTTCGTCGCGTTCACTTATCAATTTTTCAATCTGAATGGGATCAAAGTCATTCGACAAAATATTGTCAATATCTATAGATGTGTTGTTGATGGCATCTCCAACAGCAATAATTGCTGCATCTATTTCGTTGTTTGGTAGTTGCTGAAACTCCACAGTTATTAAGGGCTCCAATTTCCTGGCTATTTCGTCGGCAATTGCTTCAAACTGCCGGGTAACTTCCCTTTTTTCACCAAAACCCTGGATTTTTGATGCAATTAATCCGGCGATTCCCACACCCACATCTTGAAGAACTGGATGGTCCTTTGTCCAAACTTTGAAAATCGCTTTGGAGACAGAAAAACCGACGTTCAAAGTTAATAATTCTAAGATACCCATAGGAACTCCATGAGGTTACATTTCCGATCAGTAGGGCGATTATTTTCAATTAATAATAGTAGTCATTTATGCCATAATGTAAAATGAAGTTTTTTGACAAATACTACTATTGAATGATTCAACTTGTGTGCAATCTTTTGGTGAGGCGAAAATCATGCACCCAATCCCGATTTTAGATACCCAGAATGAACCAGTCTCCCTGCCAAACCTCCCCCCGCAAATATTTGCCCACTACCCGCAAACATCTGTAACAATGGACTCCGTAACATCGTGACGTGGGGAAAGCTGAATGAAGATCACACCTGTCGAGAACAAATCCTTTGGGGCCGTTGTTACGGGCGTGAATTTTTCTGCTCTGAGTGACGCTGATTTCGATGCGATCAAGGCGGCGTTTCTGGGTTACGGGTTTTTGGTCTTCCCTGAACTTTTTCCGTCGAACGAAGACAGCGTTGCTTTTGCGGAACGGTTTGGTGAGCTGGAGTTTGCGGCGACGTCCGTGTTGTCGAACAATGATGTCAACGACGACCAGTCTGTCGGGCAAATTATTGATCTTGATTCACAGCGCATGCGGATGATTGTGGGCAACAGTTTCTGGCATACGGATTCGACCTACCAGCCGCACAGCGCCAAATGCGGCATGCTGTCGGCGGTGGTGGTGCCGGAGCAGGGCGGCGGCACGGCGCTTGCCGATACGCGCTCGGCCTATGCACGTCTGGATCAGGCGACTAAAGATCGCATCGAACATCTAAGCGCCTATCATTCAAACCAGTATTCACAGGCCAACGACCTGGGTGATTTTCCCGACATACAGCCCGGCACCATTTACCACGGAGAGGCCTATCTGCGGCCTCTGGTCAAGGTGCACCCGGAAACCGGTGCCAAAATCCTGGTGATCGGCAGACACGCTTTTGGCATTCCGGGGCTGGCGCGAGACGAAAGCAGGGCATTGTTGCAATCCTTGCTGGATCATGTGGTCTCGGATGAATCCCGCGTGTACGAACACGCCTATCAGCCCGGTGATCTGCTGTTCTGGGATAACCGTGCCTTGTTGCACCGGGCGCTGCCCTATGACTATGCCAGTCCACGCGTGGTGATTGCGACACGGATCAAGGGCGATGACAGCGAATTTGCCTGCGACCCTGCCGACGCCCAGGCACAGGCAGGTCGGGACGCGCTGGCCCGGGAGCTGGCGATCCTGCGGGAGGAGACAACCGACCGGCACTATCATGCGACAACGGCCAACAGCAGGATGCAATCCATATAGGCGGGCGCTCTGGTTTAAAGCTGCGCTGTCTGTTCGTCAGGCCTTGTAGGGAAAATCCGTAAAGAGTTCAGGTTTGAAATCCATGCCATGTCCGGCCCGGTCGGGTGGTGCCAGCATGCCGGCCTCCGCCACCAGGGGCTCGACCCACAGGTGATCGTACCAGCCCATATTTTCCAGCCAGCTGCCGTTGGGGATGGCGGCCATCAAATGACTGCTGAGTTCCGGAAACAGATGCGGTGCGATTTTCAGACCGGCGTCGTGGGCGAGGGTGCTGATCTTTCGTAATTCGGTATAACCGCCGCGCATGATATCGGGCTGCAGGATCGGCACCTTGGCGCTGGCGAAAAAAGGTTTCAGGTCGTGATGGGTGAAATGATTTTCGCCCCCCGCCAGCGGTGTGTCGATGGCATCGGCAATGCGATGATAGCCGTCGAAATTATCCGCCATCACCGGCTCCTCCAGCCAGGCGATATTAAACGCGTCCAGCTGTTTGCCCACCGTGATGGCTTCGTCTTCGGTCCAGCCCTGATTGACGTCGACCATGATCCCGATGTCATCACCCAATGCATCACGCATATCGCGGACATTGGCGATGTCTTCGTCATGGGTGAAAAGATGGGCGACCTGCATCTTGATGGCATCATAGCCGCGGGCGACAAAGGCCTCGGCCTTTTCGATCATGCCATCATGACCCAGACCGCGAAAACAGCCCGAGCCATAGACCGGCACAGGGTCGGGCTTGCCACCCCACAATTGCCACAGGGGCTTGTTTTCCGCCCGGCCCACTGCATCCCACAAGGCAATGTCGATGGCCGACATGGCCATGACCGTGATGCCCATGCGCCCGTGGATAAAGCTTGCCTGCCACATCTTTTGCCACAGGGCTTCGACGTTGCGAGCATCTTCCCCGATCAACAAAGGCACCATCATTTCCTGGATGCACATCTCGAGCGTCTGTATGCCGCTGGCCAACGGATGCAAATGTCCGGTGCCGATAATCCCGGAAGCGGTCTCAATTTCGACAACCAGCAGGTCAATCATTTCCAGCGTCAGGAAACCGGTTTGCGGCGGGTCCTGAAAGGGGACCGACAACAGACGGGTGCGGATATCAGTGATTATCATTGGGGGCTTTCTGGTTAGTGACGTTAAGGGGTGATGCCTGATTGCAGGCCGAACATATCCGTTTCATTATCCGACATTTCCGCAATCCTCTCGAAGCCTGCTTTTTGCAAAACCCTGGCTGAGGCCGGATTGCCTTTTGCGACACCACCCAGAATCTGGACCGGGCGGTTCTGAACCTGGATCCAGTGCACCAGACCATCAATCAGTTCCGAGGCATAGCCCTTGCCCCATTCAGATTTGGCAAACATATACCCCAGGTGGATCGTGTGGCGCATGCCGCCAGCGTCGGGTTCCGGGAATTCAACAAGGATCAACAGGCCAAGCAAGGCATCTGATTCTTGCGCCCGGACGGTATAGACATCACTCTCGGCGTTCCGGTCCGTGATCCATTGGGCTACAGCGTCAGCAGCGTCAGTGATTTGCAGGGGCACGGGCAGATGGCGCAGCACCTGGGGCGTTAAAATCGTGGTCAGTTCCGCCTGCAGGTTTTCCAGGCAAGCGGCATCGTCCACGCAGTCCCGCCACGGGCGCACCTTCAGCCGCGCCGTATCAAAGCCGGGCGATGTCTGTCTCGTGTCTGGATCGTTCATGGCCTTTGTTTCATCCGGTATTGCGAGTAACGTCATTTCAGATGGCGCAATCATAGCGCTATCCTGAAATCAATGCATTGTCGTGACAGACGATAAAGGTAACGAATTGTATGAGTGCGAATACCAGGGCGGCGATGCTGGGGCTTCTGGGCTTCAGCGCTTATGCGGCCCACGATGTCATTGTGAAGTTTCTGGGGGCGACCTACAGCCCGTTTCAGATGCTGTTTTTCAGCGTCATTTTTGCCTTCCCCCTGGTCTCGTTCATGCTGGTACGCGATGCCAGTGTCGCCAACCTGCGTCCGCGTCATCCCTGGTGGACAATGCTCAGGGTGCTGACCATCCTGATTTCGGCCTCCAGCTTTTTTTATGCCTTTTCCGTGCTGCCACTGGCGCAGACCTATTCGATCCTGTTTTCCGTGCCGTTGATGGTCACCGCATTGGCCATCCCGGTGCTGGGTGAAAAAGTCGGCCTGCATCGCGGTGCGGCCATTCTTGTCGGACTGATCGGGGTGTTGATCGTGGTCCGACCCGGCACGGCCTCGTTGTCGCTGGGGCATATCGCGGCCCTGACCGGATCGTTCTGCACGGCGCTGACGTCGGTAATCGTGCGCCGGATCGGGCGGGATGAACGCGATGTTGTTTTGCTGCTGTTTCCCATGCTCGGCATGTTTGTCGTCATGGGGTCCCTGATGCCGTTTCATTACAAGCCCATGCCGCTGGTTGATCTGGGCGCCATGGCCCTGTTATCCGTGCTGGGTTTCATCGCCTTCAACAGCCTGATCGCGGCCTATAAATCGGGCGAGGCTGTGGTCGTTGCTCCCACGCAATATTCGCAAATCATCTGGGCCACGGTTTTTGGCGTGCTGATATTTGGCGAAGACCCGGACACACAGACCTTGCTGGGGGCCGCTGTGGTGATCGCCAGTGGTCTCTATATTGTGGCCCGGGAAAGTCGCAAGGACACCTCCGAAAATACACCGGTCCTGCGCACCCGCAGCCGCGGTGTCACCGGTGTTTTTTCGCGGATCATTTCCGGCGGAAACAAAGATCGGGATGGTGCGAGTTAACTATCCGGGGAGCGATCTGCTCTATCTGCCTGGTGCCAATCACACGTTAATCTGCCGTCGAGGCCGGATCGTTGACTTGATCAAGCGGGAAGATCGGGCGGCGCACGTGTTTGAAGTCGAGCATGTCATAGTCTGAGGTGCAGACGCCGATACCGGCACAGTCGATGGTCTCGACTGCGATATGCTTGAAACCGGCGCGCCAGTGCACGCGGCTTTTCAGACCGAGGAATTTCTTGCGCACGGGGTCAATGCCAAGCGTCAGGAAGGCGGCTTCATCGTGCGGTTCCAGATGGCTTGAGATCACAATGATCTCCACATTGCCGGTATCGAACACCACCGTCGGTCCCATATCCATTTGCATCCCTGCTGACATGGGCCCATGGTTTTTAAATCGGCCATCGGAGATCAGCTTGACCCGGCCGGTGACCTGCAAAGGTGCGGCCTTGTGCTTGATGGCATCCAGATCGGTTTTGCCACCAAGAGCAATCGTCGTTTCATTGCCAATACCAGCCTCGATCAGCGCCTGCACGGCCTCGGGATCGAATACGGCGAAGAAGGCCACATCCGTTAAACCGGCATCCAGAATACCCTCCAGCACTTTCATGGTATCCATCGAGCCACCGGAAGCCGCATTGTCGTAATGGTCCAGCAACACGATGGGGCCTTTTGTGTCTGATCCTTCTGTTTCCGCCGCCAGCTTTTTGGCCCGTGCGAGAGATTCACCCAGGGGTTCGATCTCATAGATAAAGTCTCGCCGATTATCCCAGGCAAAATCCAGCAACTCGTCCCGCAGCTTTTCTGCCAGTGCCATGTCATTGTCGGTGACGACAACAGCGCTCGATCCGGCCAGTTCAATATCCGCATGGGGGAAGCCTGTGAAAAAACTGGCTGAAAGTGCACCTTCTGCCTCCATGCGCTGGGCCATGGCCTGGATATCGCTGTTGGGAAAATCACCTGAGCCCTGACGCATGACATGGGGCAACATGGGCCGATTGCCCCAGGCCATGGTTGGCCGAAGCCCCCCCTTGATCATGGCAATAACCGGTTTTGCTGCCCGCACACCGGTTTCCCGGATATCCACATGGGGATAGGTCTGATAACCCGCGATAACATCCGCATAGGTCGCCATGTCGGGATAGAAGTTGGTGTGCATGTCCAGGGCAATGCCCATTGGCGTATCGGGCGCGATCTCCCGCAGGCGTTTGATCAGCGGACCTTCGCCATCGACCAGGCTTTTTGTCACCATGGCACCGTGCAGGTGCAATAAAATACCATCGCAGCCCGCCTCAACGGCGTCACAGATTTTGGCCGTCATGTAATCATAGGCCGCATCTTCAACGACACCACTGGGCCAGGCGCTGGCGGCGATGGGGCAAATGATTTCAGCACCCTCGGCTTCAGCCACTTCGATAAAGCCACCCAGGGCTGTGCCGGTATCACGGAAAGCTTCAATTGCCGCATCCCCCTCATAGGGCACAGGTTCGGTATTGCCTCGGGCAAAGCGTTCCAGCGGTGTTGGTACCGGCGAAAAGGTATTGGTTTCGTGCTGCATCATGGCGATCACAAGGCGCATCAGGTAGCTCCTGCCGATTTTTTACTGGAGGTAGGGTATCACTAATCTAGACCGCGATGGCCTGCACCTGATCCTCGACTTTCGAGATACGACAGAGAATACAGCGCGCGGTAGAACCGCCCATCACAGGATCAATGTCATCGCGCAGCGGCGTCAGAACATTGGCCCCCACCATCAGGGTGCCTTTGACCAGGTCTTCACCGGGCATATACCAAAGACCCTCGGCATTGACGACACGCGGGTCCATGCCTGGCAGCAGGGTAACCTGACGCACGATGGTATTCTCTGTGGTCGGCGCTTCGATACTGACCCAGTCACCTTCCTGGACACCAAACCTTTCGGCAGTCTCCGGGGCCATTTCCAGGCCAGGCCATGGGCGGCGCTTGCGCAGGCGCGGAATGGAGATGCCCAGCGTCGAATAATATTCCACAGACCTGGTGCCACTGATCATGACCAAAGGATAGTCTTTCGATACCGCTGTCGCCTGGCCGTCTTCATCCTGCGGACTGAACATTGGCTCCATGACCACGGGCAGGGGATCATAGCCATATTTTTCCAGCTGTTGGCTGGTGAATTCAATCTTGCCTGACGGTGTGTTAAAACCGGGTTTGCCGTCAGGTCGCAGATTGCCGGAGGCATGTTTGTTGCGCTCATCCGGGCCAATGAATGATCCCATTTCCGCAAATTCATCAAAGGTAATGCCCAAAGGCTCGAGGCGATAATCGAGCAATTCGCGATAGCTTTGTACCGGCAATTTGTCGCCATAGCCCATGCGGCGCAAAACCTCCAGAACAGCATCCGCTTCCTCGCGCACTTCTCCCCGGGGTTCGGTGCACTTGATACGGGCTGTGATCAGATTCAGTCCGGCATATTCGGTAATGGCATCGGATTCCAGGTGGTTGGTCACGGGCAGAATATAGTCTGCCAGGTGCGCCGTCGGGCTTTCGAACATGTCCGAGACGATCAGCAAATCGAGCGACTTCAGCGCTTCCAGCACGCGATAGCTGTCTTCCAGTCCGACCATGGGATTGCAGTCCGTCCACAAGGCACGCACCGGATAAGGTTTACCCGTCAGCATGGCATCAATGACGTGTGACGGATTAGGGTAGGGGGCGGTCAGGGCGGTGGGGCCTGAGAGCAGCGGGAACTTGTCGGCACTGATCTGGTCTGTCAGGCGTCCGGCATCATCGGCAGACGCACCGGGGCGATAATAGCTTGGCAAACGCATGTTGACCGGCTTGAGAATGCAGTTGTTGCCGGACTGGTCTATGTGACCTTTCAAGGCGGGCAGGAAGCCCATCAGGCGCAGCGTTGAAATCGAATTGCCGCCCATGGTGGCACCAATGAAAGTATAGAGAGACGATTTTTTCGAGGTCGCGAACAGGCGCGTGGCCTCGAGAATATCGGCCTCGGGAATCCATGTGGTCCGGGATGTGCGGGCCAGATCATATTCTGCAGCGCGCGCCTTCAGGTCATCAAAACCGATGGTCCAGTCGCGCACAAAGTCTTCGTCATACCAGCCGTTTTCGATCATGATGTTGACCATGCCCATGGCCAGCGCCGCGTCCGTACCCGGGCGGATGCGCAGCCAGAGATCAGCTTCACGCGCGGCCCTTGTGGGGCGGGGGTCGACAACCACCGTTTTGGCCCCGTGTTTGCGCACAGCATCTTTCACGCGCACGGCTTTCGATCCATTGGTCTCGGTCAGGTTCACACCCCAGAGGATAAAGGTGTCACATTCCTCCACATCCATGAAGTTGATATAGGTGGCCAGCGATCCATAAGTCAGCACATCCGACATCAGTTGCGGCGTGAAACAGTTATGGGCGTCGTGCTTGAAAAAAGTCGGACTGCCGATGGCTTCCAGGAACAAATCATAGGCGTAATATTCTTTTGGTGGCAGTGCCTGGACACCGACAGCACGAGCACCGTGTTTCGCAATGATCACGTTCATGCGTTCGGCAATATCCTGCAGCGCTTCATCCCAGCTGACCCGTTGCCATTGCCCGGAACCGCGCTCGCCCACGCGTTTTTGAGGATAGATGATACGGTCCTCTGCTTCCATCATGTCGACCGAGGCCTTGCCCTTGACGCAAAGATATCCCTTGCTCAGGGGATGGTCCCTGTCGCCAATGAATTTCTTGATCTTGCCAAGGGGGGTGTTGGGCGAACGGGCTACCGAGACCGCGGGGTCTTCGGTTTCAACCAGCATTCCGCAACGCACGAGACAGAGGCGGCAGGTTGTTCGGATGGAGGGCATGGCAATTCCCGATCTGGCTTGGTGAAGAGGGCAGCGCGGCAGGCCGCCGCAGGAATATGTATATTCCACATAACTATTGTGGGTTTGTCAAACATGCAAAGGGCATGAAATCCAGCGCCAGGGTTCGACATGTTAAAAAAGCATGGTAGATTTATTGAGACTGTATTTGAATATTTGTAAAAAGCCCTGATGCCGCCCAGAAAAAAATCCTCCCCCTTTATGCGTCTGATGCGTCTGCGGCTGGTTATTCCGCTGTTGCGGGGGCGTCACGCGGCCCAGAATACGTCACGTGGCTGCGCTGTAGGTCTGGCGGTCGCCATGACGCCAACTGTCGGCATTCAGATGGCAATTTGCCTGGTGATCTGGCTGTTCGTGCGGGCCGTTCGCCCAGCCTGGACCTTTAACCTGATTGTCGCTGCAGGATGGACCTGGATCACCAACGTCTTCACCTTGCCGCCGATTTATTACGGTTTTCTGGTGACGGGTCGACTGATGCTGGGCAATGGCGAGGGCATGTACGGCTTTCACGAATTTCAGACTGACCTCGACAGCATCATGGCAATCCAGCCCCAGGGCTATGAATGGTTGTGGATTTACCTGGTAAAGTTCTTTGAACTCTGGGGCGTGCCGATGTTTGTCGGCTGCATCCCCTGGGCCCGTGGATACAGCCATGGCGAAGGAAGTGCACACGCCGGATATCAGGGCTGATATCCGGCGTGTGCACTACCTTCGCCATGGCTGT
>JABILA010000088.1 GCA_018654745.1 Alphaproteobacteria bacterium | reverse complement strand
TGGCTATTAGCAGACACTTCGGCAACTTCACTTTTGACGCGCCAAATACAAGTTTCTGTGGATATCAAGAACGGGGTCAGTCTTCCAGGCGGTTATACTTTGCCATGATTTTTTTAAGTTGTTCATGATCAATCGCCGTCCATGATTTACCGGCAGGTTTGATCAGTGGCACCGTTTCTGCCGCAACCATCGCATTGATAATCGCTTCCTCAACCGACTGCACCGCAGCCTCGTAGATGACATCAAGATAATGATCATCAACACTGGTCATGGATTGCAGGACGGGCGGCTCTTCCAGGCCACGCCGGTTGGCCTCGCGCTCATTGGCAACCGAAAAGGCCAGAATAATATCGCCTGAATAATGACCGCCGCTGGAGCCGGTGCGGGCAATGCCAAGGGCACCGCGCTTGGCCAGGCGGCGCAACTGGTTGGGCAGTAAAGGTGCATCGGTGCCAATGACAACTATGATCGATCCCTGTTCAGGCTCGTTTGCCTGGGTATTTGGTGCCTCATGGGGCATTTCCAGGCCGACCGGAACCCCCAGAATGCTCAACTGATGCCGGGCACCGAAATTGGATTGCACCAGAGTGCCGACGGTCCAGGTATTCTCGCCGATGGTAACAATTCTGGAAGACGTGCCGGTGCCACCCTTGAATTCATATGTCATCATGCCGGCCCCGCCACCGACATTCCCCTCGGCCGGCAAACCGCTGGTGGCTGACTCAATTGCATCCAGGGCGTGTTGTTCGGTGATGTGGCGACCATTGATATCGTTGGCGGGCCCGTCATAGGTTTCGGCAACCACAGGCATGGCCCAGGCATGGCCATCGACAAAATCAGACACATACTGTCGCGACATCCAGCCTGTTACGGCGTGATGCACCATGCCGACGCTGTGTGTATTCGTAAGGCAGATCGGACTGGTGAAATATCCGGCTTCATTGATCCAGTGCGTGCCGGTCATTTCGCCATTGCCGTTCAAATTGTATTGACCCGCCCAAACCGGTTTTTGCCGGTCCTGACGACCTTTGGGTAAAATCGCCGTGACGCCTGTTCTGACCGGGCCTTTGCCGGTTTCAAGCGGTCCCTCACCGGAAATGACGGTCGTGAAACCAACCAAAACGCCGGGAATGTCCGTCAGCGCGTTATCGGGTCCAGGGATACCGCGAAATGGCAGGCCCAGGTTCCGGGCGCGGGGCTTGATGGTCATTGTTGAAGTTCCTCTCAACAAAACTATTGATTTCAGATCCTTTGCGGTAACCGTATCGGTACATAAGTTTTACGTAATGTAAAAAAACGATTCGACTCCGGGGTATAAACATCTCTAGAGTTGTTTAGGATGCATAATATTCTTGCATTTGAACGCTTTAGGTGGGAATTGCGATGCCTGTTATTTTTAATATCAACAAAGAATCTGGTTTTATCGACGTACATGCCAGCGGTGCCTTAACTACTGCGGAAGTATTGCAGATGCATGAGCAACTGCTCAAGAACCCGGACTATGATGCCGAGTTGCCGGTTCTAACGGACCTGACAGAGGTACATACGCTGGACATTTCTGTCGAAGGCGTTGTGAAAATCTTTTCCTATGCCGAAACGCACCAACCACGCGGGAAAAGGGCCAAAAACGCCATCGTGGTAACAGATCAGGGGCAGGTTTTGTTCGCAAAAATGGCTGCTGCCCTGGCTGAACGATCAAAAAAGCTGCCTGAAATCCGTGTTATTGAGACCCGCCTGGAAGCGCTTGAGTGGCTAGGCGTTTCGAATCCAGGCGCAATTTCTGCCTGATCTTCAAATAATTTAGTTCGTTCAGTCTAAAGCCGTCGTTCAATCGCGTCCCAGATCCCGGCTTCCAGACAGCTGCCATCAAATCGATTGATTTCCTGCAGTCCTGTAGGCGAGGTCACGTTGATTTCGGTCAGAAAATCTCCGATCACATCGATACCAACAAAAATCAGACCTTTTTCACGCAGCGTCGGCCCGATCATTTCGCAAATTTCCTGCTCGCGCTTTGTCAGGGCTGCTTGTTCCGGGCGACCACCGGCATGCATGTTGGATCGGGCTTCACCCTCTTTTGGTACCCGGTTGATCGCGCCAGCGGCTTCACCATCGATCAAAATGATGCGCTTGTCTCCGGCGCGTACGTCCGGAAGATATTGCTGGACAATGATGGGTTCGCGATAAAGTTCAGTGAACATTTCGATCAGCGAATGAAGGTTTTCATCTTCCGGCTTCAGGTGAAATACACCGGCACCGCCGTTGCCGTACAATGGCTTGACGATGATATCCTTGTATTCCGCCCGAAAGTCAGTGACCTGCAGCGGATCAGACGTAATCAGTGTTGGTGGCAACAGCCCGTCAAAGTGCGTGACGAACAGTTTTTCCGGTGCATTGCGCACCTCAATCGGATCGTTCACCACCAGCGTGTCAGGGTGAACATGCTCCAGCAGATGGGTCGCTGTAATATAGGCCATATCGAAGGGCGGGTCCTGGCGCATCAAAACGACATCGACGTCCCGCAAATCAATCAGCTCCGCTTCCCCCAGTGTGAAGTGATTGCCGTGTTCGCGGCGAACATCCAGAGGTCGGGCCCGGGCAATGATCTTGCCGGACACCATGCTCAGGTCACGCGGCTGATAATGCCACAGCTTGTTGCCCCGCTTCTGGGCTTCCAGGGCCATGACAAAGGTGCTGTCAGCGTCGATATCAACGCTTTCGATCGGGTCCATTTGTATCGCGACTTTGAGACTCATTGGTCCGGACTGGTTACCTCACGGGTTCAGAAAAACAGAATGCAGAAAGCTATTTGCGACGCGGATCAGACTTGAGCCGGACATGACTGATGACCTTGATCACACCGTTGATATTGCGGGCATGGTTGGTCAGTTTGTCCAGTTCGGCCTGGGACTGGGCCAGTCCCAACAAATAGACAGTCCCGTTGACGGTTTCAACCGTGAAATTGATGTCCGAGATATCGCGGTCGCGCAACAACAGATAGCGCAGCTGGGTCGTGATCTTGGCGTCTTTCAGATAATCGACAATGTTACCCCGGCTGGTGACCTGCAATTCGTTCAGGACTTCTTTTACGCCATCGACCTTCCAGGTAATGCGTGCAGTCTTTACCCGGTCGTCGGCTTTGGTAACGCTTCCGGTCAGCAACACGCGTCCTTCCAGAACTTCGACGTCGACATGGCGAAACAGGCTTTCGCTGTCCGACAGCAAGGCTTCGTTTATTTTCAGGCCAATGGCGGCATCATCAACGGCGGCACCAACGGAACGTTCCTGGGCAACTGCAACACCCGCCGTGGCGCCTGCACCGATCAACATTCCAGGGCCACACCCTGTCAGTCCCAATGCAGCTGCAGCCAACAGACCTCCGGCAACAAGCCGGGCTTTGGATAGATGAACGAACATGTCTCTGGGTTCCCTTGTTATTTCTCGTCAATCGAAATCAGTCATCAATCAAGGCGCGGCCTTCCCGATCCACCGGGTCGACACGTTGCCCACATTATAGTCCAGGATGACGGCAATTGAACCAGCGCTTGAATCAAATCCTGAAAAAGTAACCAGGACGTCATACCCAGGGCGATTCCGACTTAAACGGAATCGCTTGTGCATTAATATTTGGCGCACACCTTGAGTTTAAAGCAACGCTGCGTTTCCGTTAAACGCGGAAACGCTCTAGTCTATGCCTGCCAGGCGTTGGCGATGACCTTTGGCCAGCGACCGGGCGACACCAATATGGCATCAAAGCGGGCATCATGATTTCGATAAACCGGATTTGTGGCCAAAAAATGTTCTGCCGCACGACTTATTCTTTGTTGCTGGCGGCGCGAAATTGACCAGGCCGCATCGGCGCTGTTCCGGCGTGCCTTGACCTCGGCAAAAACCAACAGGCTGAAGCGCCGGGCAATCAAGTCAATTTCACCTGCCGGTGACCGGTACCGCCGGGCCAGTATTCGAAACCCCTTCAGGCGTAATACCCAGATCGCCAGCAATTCAGCGCGATGGCCGCGTCGCTCGGCGTCCTGGCGTGTCAGTTTTTCTGACCCGGCCGCCATTATCTGTCCGGACCTTTAAGCACCAGGGCACGGGCATAGACTTCGCGTTTGGGTTTGCCGGTTTTGGCGGCAACCAGGGCTGCGGCTTCCTTGACGGAATGGTCTCCCAACAATTCCTGCAGGGCCGCATCAATGTCCACTTCCTTGTGATCACCTGAAGGCGGTCCGACGACGATGACGATTTCACCCCTGGGGGCACCGGCCTCCGCATAGTGTTCTGCAAGTTCGGACAATTTGCCCCGGCGGGTTTCCTCGTAAAGTTTTGTCAGTTCCCGGCAGACGGCCACTTCGCGATCGCCCAGTACAACGGCCATATCAACCAGACACGCGGCCAGGCGTTTGGCAGACTCGAGAAAAATCAGCGTTGCCTTGATATCACCAAGATCGTTTAGTTCACTGCGACGGGCGGCTTGCTTGTTTGGTAAAAAACCTGCGAACAAAAATCGGTCGCTGGGCAAGCCGGAAACGGCCAGAGCCGCCAACACTGAACTGGCGCCGGGCAACGGGTAAACGCTGATACCGGCCTCAACAGCTTCGCGGACAAGTTTGTAGCCGGGATCGGAAACCAGCGGTGTACCGGCATCGGAGACCAGTGCGACGACCTCGCCTGCGAGCAATTGTTTGATCAGGCCTGGGCGTGTCCGCGGGGCGCTGTGTTCGTCATAGCGAACCAGCCTGGAAGACAGGCCGTGATGGCGCATCAATTTGCCGGTCACGCGTGTGTCTTCACAGGCGACGGCGTCCGCCGCCGACAAGACCTCAACGGCCCGGGTTGTCATGTCGCCCATGTTGCCGATAGGGGTGGCGACAATGTAGAGGCCGCTTTGCAAAAGGCTGCTCCGTTTACTTGACCATTCAATATCGCTACCTTAGGGCGATTCCGTGAAACCCGGAAACGCTTTAGCGACCATTCAGTCCGGAGTCCTTATAGTGCGTGTGCGACGGTATATAAACCAGGCCAGAAAAATCAATTCACGTCAGACATCAGCTGTAGCCATCCGCGCCTTGTGTATCGTGGCGCTGGTCTCGCTGTCGGCTTGTGCCGGTGGCTCGTTTGACGGTCTGTTTGGTGCGGACAAAAAACCGGCCGCGGCCCCTGTCATTGACAAGGACAAGGCAGCGGCAGAAGAAGCTGCCAAAATCGCCAGAGCCTTGCATGATCAGGAAGAAAAGCGGCGGGCAGACGAGGCCCGGAAAGCCCTGGAAAGTTCGCGCAAGGTTGTCGTCGTGGCACCGCCACCACCGCCACCACCGCCAGAGCCGGTTGCCGCCCCCCCCAAACTGATTGCACCCGTATTCTCCGGCCCGGTCAGGGTGGCACTTCTGGTGCCTTTAAGCGGCCCGGAAAAAGCCCTTGGCACAGCAATGTTAAACGCGGCCCAGCTGGCCTTGTTTGACATTGCGCCCGAACATGTAACGCTGATGCCCCGCGACACCAAGGGTACGGCGGCGGGTGCACAAAAAGCCGCAGAAGAAGTGCTGGGTGAAGGGGCTGAAATTATTCTGGGCCCGATCTTCAGCCACGCCGTTCGGGGTGCCGCGATCCCGGCGCGCAACCGGGACATTAATATTGTTGCCTTTTCAACGGATACATCTGTCGCCGGAAACGGTGTTTATCTGATGGGCTTCACGCCGCAAAAACAGGTGGAGCGTGTTGTCGCCTACGCCCGCGAACAGGGCCTGTATCGGTTTGCGGCCCTGGCACCGGCAAACAATTATGGGGATGACGTGATTAATTCACTGGGCCAGGCCGTATCGGAAAACGGTGCCGAACTGGTCCGGGTTGAACGCTATGACCCCTTCGAGCCGGAAGCCACGGACCCGGCACGCAGTCTCGCCTTGTATGATGGCCGCAAGGCAGCCTTGCAGGCACGCCGGGCCGAGCTTGCGGAGGATGGCAGCGCCGAAGCGCTTGCAGAACTCAGGCGTCTGGAAAATGCGGAAACTCTGGGGGACGTTGATTTTGATGCTGTCATGATCCCCGATGGTGGCGCCGGTTTGCGCACAGTGGCTCCGTTGTTGCCCTACTTTGATGTTGATACCTCAAAGGTTCGCTTTCTGGGCACAGGTTTATGGGATGATGAAAGCCTGGGACGTGAGCCTGCCCTGGTTGGCGGCTGGTTTGCCGGGCCCGACCCGGATACAGCGCGATTGTTTTTACAACGGTTTGAAGACGCCTACGGATATCGCGCGCCGCGGATCAGCAGTCTGGCCTATGACGCTACGGCGCTGGTATCGGTTCTCGCCATGAATGAAAGCAAGCGGGCTGATTTTTCCGGGGCCTCGCTGACAGATCGCGATGGCTTTGCCGGTGCGGATGGCTTGTTCAGGTTTAATTCGGATGGCCTGGCCGAACGCGGTCTGGCCGTCATCGAAATCGGCAGTCGCGGCCTGAAAGTCATTGATCCGGCACCGACGACATTTGACACACCAGGAAGCTGACAGGCCGCTCAATCAATGAACTATGCCAGCAATTTTTCGGTCACGGCATTCAGGACATTACGACCTTTTGATGTGACCGCCAGAACATTTTGATCCAGCGTTACAAAGCCACCTTCCATCAGGTCGGTGAGTTCATCTGTTGGCAATATTTCTGCAAATGATTTGCCGGTAACGTCTCGAAATCTGGTTTCTGACAGGCCGGTTGCAAGGCGCAGGCCCATCATCAACACTTCGGCAACCAGGACATCGCCGCTCAGGGTCTCGACTGATTCAACGCCGTGATCCTGGGCTTTGATCCGGGCCAGCCATTTTTCCGGGCTGCGCACACGAGCTGTCGCGATCCTGCCCTCGTCACTTTCCAGACGCCCATGCGCACCTGGTCCGATACCGATATAGGGATCGGATTGCCAGTAGCTGATATTGTGGCGGCTTTCAAATCCGGGCCGGGCATAGTTCGAAACTTCATAGGCCTGCAGACCTTGTGCGGCACAGGTTGCGTTGGTCAGATCAAACATGTCTGTCGCCAGTTCTTCTTCCGGCAAAACCAGGTCGCCCTGTTTCCAGCGTTCAAAAAACTGCGTGCCGCGTTCAATGGTCAACTGGTAAAGCGACAAATGCGTGGGATCAAAAGCCAGGGCTTCGGTCAGCTCGGTTTGCCAGTCGGGCAGGGTTTGACCGGCACGGGCATAAATCAGATCGAAGGAAATATTCTCACAGGCCTTGCGCGCAACTTCGACCGCTGCCAGGGCCTCGGCCACCGAATGCTGGCGTCCCAGGCTTTTTAAATCATCGTCTCGCAAAGCCTGAACACCCAGTGAAAACCGGTTCACCCCTGCCGCGACATAGTCCTGAAATCTTGCCGCTTCGACCGAGGTCGGGTTGGCTTCCAGGGTGATCTCGGCGTCGGTCGAAAAACCGATATCGTTGTTGATGGCATCGATGACACGGGCAACCGTCTGCCCCTCCATCAAGGAAGGTGTGCCGCCGCCAAAAAATAAACTGGTCGCAGGCCCGGCATCTTTTTTTAAACGGGCAAGGTCGTGGTGCAGGTCCTGAACGAAAGCATCGGCCCAGGTCTGCTGGTCCAGTTGCCCAAGATCCTCGCGCACGTGACTGTTGAAATCACAGTAAGGACATTTAGCAAGGCAGAAGGGCCAGTGAACATAGATCGCCAGTCCCCTGACGTCCGATCCGGTATGTTTGTTTTCAGGCCCCAAAACAGGCAGGTAAAAGTTGCGCAAAGGCCATGGCGCGATGGCTGATGGCATGCTTTTGATCCGGATCCATCTCGCCGCAAGTTATGTCATAGCCGTCGGGTTGAAACATGGAGTCGTAGCCAAAGCCGTTGTTGCCCCGTGGCGGCCAGACCAGGGTGCCGTGGAAATGACTTTCGAAGGTTTCGGTATGTCCGTCCGGCCAGGCAAGGGTCAGGGCCGCAACAAAATAGGCCGCCCGTTTGTCGGCGCTTGTTGCACCCCGGGCCTGAAGTTCGTTTTCAACCGATTGCATGGCATGGCCAAAATCGCGACCGCCCTCTGTTTCGGCCCAGCGGGCTGAATAGATACCGGGTTCCCCATTCAATGCCGCAACGGCCAGGCCTGAATCATCGGCCAGGGCTGGCAGCCCTGACGCTGTTGCAGCAGCCAGGGCCTTCAATTCTGCATTGGCCTTGAAGGTCAGACCGGTTTCTTCCGGCTCCGGCAATCCAAGTTCTCCTGCCGAAACGGTCTGGGTCCCCAAAGGTTCAAGCAAAGCGCCAATTTCGACAACCTTGCCTGCATTGTGGGTTGCGACGACGATTTTATTGCCAGTGAACTTTCGGGACATCGAGAGGCTTCCTAGTCGAGGCCAAGGGCGTGGCGCTGGGCAACTGCCAGCTGGGTGCCGCCATGTTCAGCAAGGTCCAGTAATTCCAGAAACTGTGCCCGACTGAAAGGGCTTTCTTCTGCTGTGCCCTGGATTTCGATGATATTCCCTGTGCCGGTCAGGACAAAGTTGGCATCCGTCTGGGCATTGCTGTCCTCGGGATAATCCAGATCCAGGACCGATGTATCCTGATAGATACCGCAGGATACAGCGACGACCTGGTCGGTCAGGGGAATTGATTTCAGGGCACCATCAGCCACAAGTTTCGCCAGGGCGATATGCAATGCAACATAAGCACCGGTAATGGAGGCTGTCCGCGTGCCGCCATCGGCCTGGATGACATCGCAGTCGACCTTGATCTGGCGTTCGCCCAATGCTTTCAGATCGGTAACGGAACGAAGTGAGCGACCAATCAAACGCTGGATTTCCTGGGTGCGACCAGACTGTTTGCCACGGGCGGCTTCACGGTTGGTGCGTTCGTGCGTGGACCGGGGCAGCATGCCGTATTCTGCAGTTACCCAGCCCTTGCCGGAATTGCGCATCCATGGTGGCACGCGATCATCGACACTGGCATTACACAGAACGTGGGTGTCACCAAAGCGCGCCAGGCACGATCCTTCGGCATATTTGCTGAAGCCGGGCTCCAGGGTGATGGCACGTAATTCGTTTGGGCTGCGGCCTGAAGGGCGCATAGTCGTCTCCTTGAAACATGAACAAGCATGGGTTCTAGCGCGATTCCGACTTAAACGGAAACGCTTCTGCCACGATTTTTGGCACACACTTTGAATTTAAAGCAACGCTGCGTTTCCGTAAAAGCCGGAAACGCTCTAGCGACTGAAAAGCGTCAGGTCTACCCCCCGGTTTGCACCAGGTCTGCGCCAGGTCTGCGACGATCCCGGCCCCCGGACAGATCTTATACGCGATTGCCTCCCGTTGACGGCCCTGGCGTGGCTACCTACATTCATCTTATGATCAAGGACCTGAACGACCGTTCCCGCGAAATCTTTCGCCATATCATAGATGCCTATGTGGAAACCGGTGCGCCAATTGGCTCACGCACCCTGGCGGACCGGCTCAGCGAGCAATTGTCTCCGGCCTCCATTCGCAACGTTATGGCAGATCTTGAGCATGCCGGGCTTTTGTTTTCGCCGCACACCTCGGCCGGGCGATTGCCAACCGAAATGGGTTTGCGCTTCTTTGTTGATGGATTGCTGGAACTTGGCAATCTGACGGAAGACGAGCGCGCCGATATTCGCGCCCATTGTGCCGCCGATGGTCAAAGCGTTGAAGAGGCCCTGGGCCGGGCGACTGACGCCCTGGCCGGGTTGTCACACTGCACGGGCCTGGTGGTTGCGCCCAAAATTGAGGCCCCGCTGCGGCAAGTGGAATTTGTCAATTTGTCGCCGGGCAAGGCCCTGGTCATTCTGGTGGCCGCTGATGGCTCGGTGGAAAACCGGGTGATCCAGATCCCGGAAGACCTGCCGCCCTTTGCCTTGACCCAGGCCAGCAATTTCCTCAGTACCCGGTTGGCCGGCAAAACCCTGATGGAAACCCGCCAAAGCATTCTGGATGAACTTGATTCACGCCAGGTGGAACTGGATGACCTGACGGCACGGGTGATTGAAACGGGCCTGGCAACCTGGTCGGATGGCGATGGTCGCGGCACATTGATTGTACGGGGCCAGCACAAATTGCTCGATGATGTCAAAGCCACAGACGATCTGGAGCGCATTCGCGAACTGTTTGAAATTCTGGAAACCAGTAACGAGCTGGTGCGGGTGCTGGAACTGACCGAAGGCGCAGAAGGTGTGCGCATTTATATCGGTTCTGAAAACCATTTGTTTAATATGTCCGGCAGCTCCCTGATTGTAGCGCCCTATTCAGATGGCTCGAACAATATCGTTGGTGCCATCGGTGTTATCGGCCCGACCCGGTTGAACTACGCCCGTATTATTCCGATGGTCGATTACACCGCCAAATTGATAGGCCGCCTTGTAGGATAGCAACTTATTGACTACATAGCCTGTAAATCGCTTATCAAGATCAAAACCAAGGAACCACCATGACCAATAGCAGCAATGAAACGCCGCGCGAGGACGAGCCGGAATCTGCTCAGGACGCGCAGGACGAGGCTGTTGAAAAAAACGTTGCCCCATCTGATGACAACGAAGACGACAATGATGGCGCTGTTGTTGAGAACTTTCCGGACGCGACCACACCACTGGAAGCCGCTGAAAAACAGAATGCTGAATTAAAGGACCAGTTGCTGCGGGCGCTGGCCGAAACAGAAAACCTGCGTCGCCGGTCGACCCGTGAAAAGGAAGATGCGACTAAATACTCGATCGCCAATTTTGCCCGGGACATGCTGAATGTCGGCGATAATATGCGCCGCGCTATTGATGCAGCACCTGAGGGATCAGGCGAAGGCGACGATGCCATGGCCAGTCTTGTCCAGGGTGTGGAAATGACCGAGCGTGAATTGCTCGCGACTTTTGAGCGTCACGGCATCAAGGCAATCGAGCCCATGGGCGAGAAGTTTGATCACAATCTGCATCAGGCCATGTTTGAAGTCCCCGGCAACGATACCGCACCTGGAACTGTCGTGCAGGTCATTCAGGCCGGATATGTCATTGGCGAGCGCCTGTTGCGCCCGGCCATGGTTGGCGTATCGAAGGCTGCCGATGCTGCTCCTGCGGATGGCGATGGTGATGCAGGTGGTCAGGTGAATACTTCCGCTTAAGTCGGAATTGCCCTGGTTGAAACACCTGCGGATTGTAACAGTTTGCAATGCAACGAAGGTATGAAACCAGGCGAACCGGTTAAGACCGGTATCGCCCTGAGGGGAATGTTCCAGTCACCGATGTGACCTGATCTGTCCGGTCGCTACCGTCGGTTTATTGCGCGGTCAGAAAATCTATTGCACCCAGTGCCCATATGGCCAGAACAAGGGCAATTGCAATTGCCGGTGCCCAAAGCACAATGTTGCGGGGTAGTTTACGCCGTGGCATTCGCTTCTTTTCCATATCCCTGTGACCCGTGCCGTCCCCTTCGGCGATCACACCCGTCGCATCGCTAATCAGCTGATTTTGTCCCCGTACATGCTGCATTTGGATGTGTCCGTTGTGGCCGGGTCAACTCCCGATTTATTGCGGCATTTTTGCCGTCTATAGCTTTGATCATATGTCACTGACACGACCCAATGATCTGTGGCATAGGGTCGCATCATGCATCGCCTGATGGCGATGGGCAGGTTGGCGGGGCATAAAAATTCAGCCGGACGCGCATGAAGTCGGGCAGGTAATGGTCGTGTCATTTGCAGAAATATCGCGGCTCTGGTTTCGAGTTTCGCAGAAACACAACGATGCCTCAAATTTCCTGGCATGACCCAAATATCAAAGTTCAAGCGATTCCGTTTAGACCGGAATCACCTTATCCAGTGTTTCGACAAGATACCGAAACACAAAATATTGTCGGGAAAGTGGAATTTCCGCCGCAAAGGCAGGCAAAATATGGGCTTTTGCTGAAAAACTTCTCACGCCAGGTTCTTGCGCTTGCAGGTGACCCTCACTATATAACGGACGAACTTTCCGGACAGGGCAATGTGATGAATTCTCGCTTTGCCCGGATGTCGGAAGAAAATAGTGAAAAATCAGGGGGCTCGTCCGGTGCCATTAGTGGCCGAACGATCCTGCCGCAAACCAAGAGGACACAATGGGTAAGATTATTGGTATTGATCTCGGGACAACAAACTCCTGTATTGCCATCATGGATGGCTCGGATCCGAAGGTCGTAGAGAACGCTGAAGGCACACGGACCACACCGTCAATGGTGGCTTTCACAGAAGATGGTGAACGCCTGGTTGGTCAGTCGGCCAAACGCCAGGGCGTCACAAACCCCGAAAACACACTTTTTGCCATCAAGCGTCTGATCGGTCGTCCCTTTGACGATCCCATGACCAAAAAAGACATGGACATGGTGCCGTACAACATCGTATCGGCAGACAATGGTGATGCATGGGTCGAAGCCCGTGGCGAAAAATACGCCCCAAGCCAGGTCAGCGCCTTCATTTTGCAGAAGATGAAAGAGACCGCTGAGACCTTTTTGGGCGAAACCGTTACCGAAGCCGTGATCACGGTTCCGGCTTACTTTAATGATTCCCAGCGTCAGGCCACAAAAGACGCCGGCAAAATCGCCGGTCTGGACGTCAAACGTATCATTAACGAGCCAACCGCAGCGGCCCTCGCCTACGGTATGGACCGCGGCGATGCCAGCACCATTGTGGTCTATGACCTTGGTGGTGGTACTTTCGATGTGTCTGTCCTTGAACTGGGCGATGGCGTATTTGAAGTAAAATCCACCAATGGCGATACTTTCCTCGGTGGTGAAGATTTTGACGCAACCTTGCTCAACTATCTGGCTGAAGAGTTTCAGAAAGAACAGGGCATTGACCTGCGTCAGGACAAACTGGCCCTGCAGCGTCTGAAAGAAGCCGCGGAAAAAGCCAAGATCGAACTGTCCAGCGCGACCCAGACGGAAGTGAACCTGCCGTTTATTACAGCCGATGCCTCAGGCCCGAAACACCTGACCATGAAGCTGACCCGCGCCAAACTTGAAGCTTTGGTGGATGCCTTGATCGAGCGCACCATGGAGCCTTGTCGCAAGGCTTTGAAGGACGCCGATGTCACAGCCGGTGAAATTGACGAAGTGATCCTGGTTGGCGGTATGACCCGCATGCCCAAGGTTATCGAGAAGGTCAAGGAATTCTTCGGTCGTGAACCACACCAGGGCGTGAACCCGGATGAAGTTGTGGCCATTGGCGCCGCCATTCAGGCCGGTGTTTTGCAAGGTGACGTTAAAGACGTTCTGTTGCTGGACGTAACCCCGCTGAGCCTGGGCATTGAAACCCTGGGCGGTGTGTTCACGCGTCTGATTGATCGCAATACCACAATCCCGACCAAGAAAAGCCAGACATTCTCCACCGCTGAAGACAATCAGAACGCGGTAACCATCCGGGTCTTCCAGGGTGAACGGGAAATGGCTGCCGACAACAAGATTCTCGGCCAGTTTGATCTGGTTGGTATTCCACCCGCACCGCGCGGTGTGCCTCAGGTTGAGGTGACATTTGATATTGATGCCAACGGCATCGTCAATGTCTCGGCCAAGGACAAGGGTACCGGCAAGGAACAGCAAATTCGTATCCAGGCATCGGGCGGAATTTCCGACGCGGATATTGAACAGATGGTTCAGGACGCTGAAAAGCACGCCACGGAAGATCAGGCGCGTAAAGAAGCAGCCGAGGCCCGCAACCAGGGCGAATCACTCGTGCATGCCACCGAAAAGAACCTGACGGAATATGGTGACAAGGTCAGCGAAGAAGACAAGGCTGCCATTGAAACCACCATTGCCGATCTTCGCACATCGCTTGAAGGCGATAATGTCGAAGATATCAAGGCCAAAACCGAAGCCCTTTCCCAGGCTGCCATGAAGCTTGGCGAAGCCATGTACGCGGCGGAACAAGCAGAAGGTGGCGCCGAAGGTGCACCGGAAGGCGCCGATGCAGGAGATGCTTCGGATGCGGCTGGCGATGATGTTGTCGATGCCGACTTCGAAGAAGTGAACGAAGATGACAAAGACGACAAGGACGACAAGAAAGAAGCGTCCTGATCTCGGATTTGATTTTGGTAACTCAATTGTCCGGGCGGTAAAGCAATGGCGAGTAACGACTATTACGAAACTCTTGGTGTTGATCGTGACGCCGGCGGGTCTGATTTAAAATCAGCCTACCGGCGGCTCGCCAAGGAGTATCATCCGGATCGGAATCCTGATAACGCCGAAGCCGAAGCGAAATTCAAGGAAATCTCTGAAGCCTATGAGGTCCTGAGCGACGAGCAAAAGCGCGCCGCTTATGACCAAATGGGCCACGCTGCCTTCCAGCAGGGCGGTCAGGGTGGACCTGGCGGCGGCGGTGGTGGCGGTTTTGGCTCCAGCTTTGCAGATGTATTTGATGACCTGTTCGGTGAATTTTCCGGCGGTCGTCGTGGCGGCAGGCAAACCAACACACGCGGTTCCGACCTTCGCTATAATATGGAAATTACCCTGGAAGATGCCTTCCATGGACGTCAGACAGAAATCCGTGTGCCGACAACTGTCTCCTGCCACAAGTGCAACGGCAGTGGCTCCAAGGACTCTTCCAAACCCAGCACCTGTCAAACCTGTCAGGGTATGGGCAAGGTCCGTAGTCAAAGCGGCTTTTTCACGGTCGAGCGCACGTGCCCGACTTGTCAGGGTGCCGGTCATGTGATCACAGACCCCTGCGGCTCCTGTTCCGGAGCCGGGCGTTTGCACAAGGAAAAAACCCTGTCGGTTTCAATCCCGGCAGGCGTTGAAGACGGCACCCGTATCCGTCTTTCCGGTGAAGGTGAAGCCGGATTGCGCGGCGGATCGCCAGGCGATCTCTATATCTTTTTATCCCTGTCCCCACACGCCCTTTTCCAGCGTGACGGCCAGCACCTTTATTGCCGTGTGCCAATTCCCATGACCACGGCAGCCCTTGGCGGTACCATCGAAGTGCCGACGCTGGACGGTGGCAAGGCGCGCGTAACCATTCCGGATGGCGCCCAGACCGGACGACAGTTCCGGCTCAAGGGCAAGGGCATGCCGCCGCTACGCGGCCATGCCGGCAGCAAGGGTGACATGTATATCCAGGCCACAATCGAAACGCCGGTTAATTTGACGGGGCGCCAGAAGGAACTGCTGGAAGAGTTCGATAAAGAAGGCACGGCCCGCACAAATCCTGAATCCGAAGGCTTCATGGCGCGGGTCAAGGAACTGTGGGAAGAGCTCAAGGATTAAAGCGTTTCCGTTTAAACCGGTGTAGCCCTGGCTTCCCGGCTTGTTTTCCCGCCAATCTGTGTTTATATCCGCAACCTTGATCAAGGCGTTTTCGCATTTGGTGGGAACGCAGCGCTGTGCCTGCAGGAGATATTGTCATGTCTGATCTGAAAATTGCTGTTGTCGGCTGTGCCGGTCGCATGGGGATTAACCTGTTGCGCCAGATCGCGGCCACAGATGGCTGCGTGATCGCCGGTGGGACAGAACGGCCTGGCAGTGATGCTCTTGGCAAGGACCTGGGCGCTATCGCCGGACTTGATGATGTCGGCATTGTGGTATCGGAAGATACCGCCGCCGTCATTGCAGCCGCAGACGCCATTCTTGATTTTACCGTTCCTGCTGCCACCGTTGCGCATGCGAAACTATGTGCCGAACATGGTACGGCGCATGTCGTTGGCACCACGGGTCTGGATGCGGATCAGGACGCAGCTGTGCTGCAAGCTGCGGACAAGACCGCCGTTATTCGCGGTGCCAATATGTCCGTGGGGGTGAACCTGCTGCTCGGCCTGACACGCAAAGTCGCCGCTATGCTGGATCCTGACTGGGATATTGAAGTTGTGGAAATGCATCACCGTCACAAGGTCGATGCGCCTTCCGGTACGGCCCTCGCCCTTGGCAAGGCGGCAGCGGATGGGCGTGATGTCGATCACGACAGCGTTGCCGACCGGGGTCGTGATGGCATCACCAGTGCCCGCAAGCGCGGCGATATCGGTTATGCTACATTGCGCGGTGGCAACGTGGTCGGAGACCACACCGTTGTATTTGCCGCCGATGACGAACGTATCGAGATTACCCACAAGGCGGCCGACCGGACAATATTTGCCCGTGGTGCCGTAACCGCAGCCTTGTGGTCAAAGGGCAAAGGCCCTGGCCTGTATGGTATGGACGACGTGCTCGATCTGGCGTGATTTGGCGGTCGTTTTATTAATCCCGGGCGTCCCCGGGGGCTTCATAAATCTGGTCCGGGCTATTTCCCGTCGTCTTTGAGCAAACGGACGAATATTTCGTAGCCATCAGGAAAATCGATAAGCTGAATGCCTAGCCCTGATGGCAAATCCAGGGCATTGCAGACCAGGCGGGCGTGATGTCCTGTAATGCTTTTCTCCTCAAATCTCAGGACCTTTTCATTGTTTTCGGGACCAGTTATCCGGACAACGCCACCACTCGTTTCAACCGCCCCAATGTCCATGAAGATGTCATAAAGGGGATCGTCACCATCTTGTACGGCTGTGACGACTGTGTCCGCAGAAGAATGGTGAAACAAATTTGTTGTGGTCAGCAAGGCCGTTGTCAGAGCAGTGATTTCAGACCGATATTCGAAACCTGCAGGTGAATAGTTTGAGACAAGTTCCGAAGCACGCATTGATTCTGATCGGGCCATGACGCCGATACCAACAATTTGCTCCTCCAGGGTCATCAAAAGCGTGCTGCGATAATAACTACCCAAGGTGCCAGGCAGTATTTTCGGCACGAACAGACTGTTGAAGTCTATGTCATTCGCGATGCAAAATCGGATAAGTGGGTCAATATTCTCGAGTGTGAGCGGTCTAGAGCGGGCGGTTAGCATATAATCCTCCATCAGAAAGTGTTTTTTCGAAAATTGTTAAACCTGTAATATGCAGCATGCGTTGGAGGCAGCTGTGGTATTGAAATTGATCAAATCCTGTTTTGTTTGTACGGAAATCCGGAGTATGCTGCTTTGCAGGTATTGCTGCGCTGCAACATGCGAGTGTAGTGATTCTGCCACACGTAGCAAGTATAAAATCACCTCCTATGCAAATTATTTGCATAATGCAAGAATTTCATATATGATCGCCCTTGAACAGGTCGCGCTAACTGCCTGTTCGACAAGCAAATACCATCATCTGAACTCAAAAAAGGGCGGGTAAAATAATGGCACATTCTGGTGCAGCCAAATCTAAATTGATTCTTGCAGACGATCAGTCATCCACAGAGTCGATATCTGGATTTATTCGAAACGAAAATGACCCCGCCGTATCCAGAATCAGATCATTGAATCACTCGGTCAGGCTGATCGCTATCCGCAGACTTCTTGCTGCCCTGGACGAACTGGATTTTGATTCGATATATGAATTTTCCGAAACGATCACCTATGTAAGGGACTATTGCGGCCTCTCCGCAAAAAGACTCGCGTCTGAATTCAAAACATCTGAATCGACGATATCGAGATGGGTCAAGGGCATGACCTCGCCCCATCCCTTCGCCAGGGATGCCGTCCGGGGCAGTCTGCACAGAATACTCGATGCCGAACAAAATTCACTGGCTGGTGAAATTTCCGGCATCGAAGTCGAGACCCGTACAGGCGACATCGATACCCGAAATATCACTTCTTCCATCGCAACCCAGACTCTGAATGAAATGATTGACGAAGAGATACAACGTCGCCTGGATTAGCTAGGGCAATTCCGCATTGAACGGGTTCGCGTCTGCCTGTTTTGGCTGTATCTCAGGCGGCGGCTCTTGTCGCCTCCCGTGCGGCTTCCCACCCCAGAATGGCGCGTTTACGATCAGGGCCCCAATAATATCCTGTGATGGCCCCGGTTGAACGGATGACCCTGTGGCAAGGTACAATCGGTCCAAGGGGATTTCGTGCGACGGCCCCGGCAACCGCACGGGCCGCACCTGGCTTGCCGACGCGCAAGGCCAGATTGTCATAACTGGTGACGCAGCCCGACGGAATACGCATCAAGGCTTCCCAGACCCGCAGCTGAAAGTTGGTCCCCTTCAGAACCAGGCGCAGCTTGTCCTTGTCATCGGACTTTGCCTCTGTGTTGCCGTAAACGGCATAAACCTGGTTTGCAGTATGCACCGCACGTTTATCGTCGCGACGAAATTCAGCCCCGGGCCAGCGGCCCTTCAAATCATCCAGCGCCGCTTCGCGGTCTCCGTCGACGAAGGAAATGCCACAGACTCCGCGATCGGTTTCGCCGACCAGGCATTCACCAAAGGGACTGGGGGCAAAGCCATAGATGATTTCCAGACCACCGCCCATGGCTTTGTATTCACCCGGTGTCATGGCTTCACAGGCGACAAACAAATCATGCAAGCGCCCGGGGCCGGAAAGGCCAACATCAAAAGAAACATCAAGAACACTTTGCGATTCCTGCAAAGCCTGTTTGGCATGTTCCAGGGTCAGATACTGGACAAAACGCTTCGGTGACAATCCGGCCCAGCGTGTGAACATCTTCTGGAAATGGGCTTCGCTTAGTCCGGCAGCCATCGCCATTTCACCAAGGCCGGGCTGTTCAAGATAGTTTTCAGCGAGGTAACGGATTGCGGCTTCGACACGCGCATAATCACGGGCGGCTGTTTCACAATCGGGGAAATTCATGACGTCGTTGTTCATCGGTCTATCCTGCCTTGGTTGCTCTGTTGACCTTATATTGAGCGTCCCTGGTGCCTTTCGCCACCCGATTTCTGTGGTGTCTGAAAAAATAGCACATGACGGGTGACCAACCACGCCGTTCAACATAATCTGACGCTCATGAAAAAGGAAAATATCGAAAAATTATTTGCTGTGTTGTCTGCGGATAACCCGGAGCCCAAAACAGAACTGACCTATTCGTCAACGTTTACCTTGCTGGTGGCGGTCGTTTTGTCGGCACAAGCAACAGACATTGGTGTCAACAAGGCGACCCCGGCCTTGTTCAAGGCCGCTGATACGCCGGCAAAAATGGCTGCCCTGGGCGAAGCGAAAATCAGGGATCTTGTCAAAACCATCGGGCTTTACCGGACCAAGGCCAAAAATGTGGCCCGGCTGTCTGAGATCCTGTTTGCCGAGCATGACAGCATAGTTCCGAATAATCGCGAAGATCTTGAGGCCTTGCCCGGAGTTGGCCGCAAAACAGCAAATGTTGTCCTCAATGAAGCCTTTGGTGAGCCAACGATTGCCGTTGATACTCATATATTCCGGGTTTCAAATCGCACAGGCCTGGCAAAAGGTAAAACGCCTGTTGAGGTTGAGAAAAAATTACTGAAAGCCGTTCCCGATCAATGGAAACGCTACGCCCACCATTGGCTGTTGTTGCACGGCCGCTATATTTGCAAGGCCCGGAAACCGGATTGCCAGGTGTGTGGTGTGGCAGACCTGTGCAGCTTCAAGGGCAAGGCCTGAGCCATACGGGATGACCGGCCGTTTTGGTTGACAGCTTAAGAGAGAGTGTGATTCTCGTTTGTTCGGTTGAACAGATTCTATATAATGCCATAACGCGCGGTCCCGTTGGGGACCGATACTGGAAGGGATTGTTGTAGTGCTGGTGGTGAGTGCTAAATATATCGATGTTCGGTTTGCCAGAGCTATGGACGTGAAATCATCGTGAAAACCGAGACGTGAAAACCGAGACGCAAATACCGCTTTGGCGCAGAATTTCATTTCGCCTTGCGTTGCGCAGTGTGTTTGTTGCCCTGGTGCTCGGACTTGCATTCAGTATTCTGCAATTGGTCATCGACTATTCAGAACAGAACAAGCAACTGGAACGAACCGTTAGCAATATGTTGGCGGCAGCAGAAAAGCCGGCGATGATTGCAGCCTTTCAGCTGGACGCTGAACTGGCACACGAAGTGATCAATGGTTTGTTTGCCTATGAGTTCGTCGTCAATTCCAGAATTGAAGACGAATTTTCGGATACCCTTGTCGAGCAAAAAAGAGATATCAAGCCGACGGCCTTCAGCTGGCTGTCCCGGCTCGTGAACAAGGAACAGAAGCTCCACGTTGTCGATCTTTTCACCCGAGAGACTGACAGGCGCTTTGTCGGCACGCTCAGGGTCGTGGTTGATTACGACATCGCCTTGACGCCGTTCTATAATCGCTCTGTGTTGGTTGTTGTCTCTGGCCCCTTGAGGAACATTGTTCTGATCCTGCTTTTGATGTTCCTGTTCCAGCAATTTCTCAGCCGTCCGCTTTTGCAACTGATTGAAGATTTCAGTGCCGTTGATCCAGGCAAGGATGAGCAAAAACGGCTCAAGCTTCTGGGTGATCACGACAAGGACGAACTGGGTTTGTTGCGGGATGCAGCCAATGCCTACATTGCCTCAAACAATCAATATCTGGCTGACCTCAAGCAAAGTGAAGCACAGATCAAAACAAGTGAAAATCGCTACCGACGTCTGTTCGACAGTGCCCAGGTCGCGATCTGGGATGAAGATTTCAGAGGCGTTAAAAGGGCTTTTGATAGTTTGCGCGCAAGCGGTGTCGATGACCTTTCCGTTTATCTTGAGCAAAACCCCTCCGCGATCGAAGAACTGGCCGCCCTGGTCAAGATCAATGCCGTCAATCTCAAGGCACTGGAAATTTTTGGCGCGGAAAGCGAAGAAGAAATCAAAGGGAATTTCAGATCCCTGTTGCCGGAAAATGCGCTGGATGATTTTCGCCGGGAACTTGAGGCGATGTGGCGGGGAGACGACAGTTTTGAAACCGAAAGCCAGCACTTTACGTTCAGTGGCCGTAAGCTGGATATTATCGTCTCCATGCCTATCCCGAGAACGGATCAGGAGTTTGCCAATGTGCCCATCTGCATTCTGGACATTACCGAATTGAAGGCGCTGTCGAATGCACTGCATCAGGCACAGAAGCTTGAAGCTGTTGGCCAGTTGACCGGCGGTGTTGCCCACGACTTCAACAATTTGCTGCAAATCATCGGCGGTGCGGCGGCGCTGATTGATACCTCGGATGAAACAGACGAAGAAACTCAAGCGTGGGTAACACGGATCAACAACGCTGTTGAAAGGGGCCGCAGCCTGACCAGCCACCTGCTGGCATTTTCACGCAAACAGGCTTTGCGAGAGGAAGTGTTTGATCCCCGTAAAACCATTGCCGGTCTTGAAGAAATGCTGCAGCGGACGTTGGGGGAAAACATTAACGTATCCGTTCACTTCGCGACGGACGATCTGGTTTTATATTGTGATTCCAATGCCTTGCAGAACACGATATTGAATTTGGCCTTGAATTCCCGCGCCGCCATGCCGGATGGCGGTGATCTTGAGATCAGTTTTTCCCCCGTGGTTCTTGATGCTGATCTGGCGCTGGAAGACGAGGTTTTGAAGGCTGGCCGCTATGTTGAAATATCGGTCCGTGATACCGGGCTCGGGATGACATCCGAAGTAGTTACCAGGGCATTTGATCCGTTTTTCACGACCAAGGATGTCGGTCGGGGAACGGGTCTGGGCCTGAGTATGGTCTTTGGATTTGCCCGGCAATCAGGTGGCGACGTGAAGATTGAAAGTGTTGTCGGAAAAGGCACAACCATAAAACTTTTGCTGCCGTCTGCTGAACAGGCTGCGATAAACGATGCCAGTGATCATGAGAAGGTGCAGGAAACAGGCCTGGACGGGGAGACCCGAAAGACAATTCTGGTTGTTGAAGATGATGCTGATGTCAGGGTCGTCACGGCCAATATCCTGATGGAAATCGGATATGAAGTGATGGAAGCGGCAACAGGTGAAGAGGCGCTGGAACTATTACGCCAGCCCAATAACATCAAGGTTGTTTTCAGCGATATCGTTATGCCAGGGCATATGGATGGTTATGATCTGGCGAGAGAAATTTCCACGCTCCCCAATGTGCCCAATATTCTCCTCACGTCTGGCTATCCACAAAAAGTGAAAGACCTGGACAGTCCTTCGAACAAGGAAATCAGACTGATCAGCAAGCCCTATACGTCGAGCGAACTGGCACAGGCCCTGGCTGAGGTAATGGGCCAGGCCGCAGCAGGCTAAATTCCGATCAAGGCTTTTTGACCATCTCGGCCAGACAGCTATCCGTCGATGTCATGGCACCTTGCAGATCCGTTGCCTCCAGATGGTCCACCCGGAATGTACCGCTGGGTTCATCGTCATACAGGAAGACATGCAGCACACAATCCGACCCGGCATATTGCCAGACTTCGGCTGGTTTCTCTCGCCGGATCAAACCTGGCTGACCCAGCATTTGCGAGACCTTCAGCGGTTTCAGGCCGAGGACATCACGGGTTGTTGGCAGCGGTGGTGGAGGTGGCGTTACGGCTTCAGGTTTGGCTGGGGGTGAAATGATTGCGACCTTTGGTGCCGCAGGGACTGCAATCACCGGCGCGGCAGGCGCTGATTTTTCTGCGACTGGTTCGGGCGTTTTTTTAACGACTGCCGGTTGGGGTGTTGGTTGATTGGCAGCAACGGGCGATGCCTTGGATGCAGGTGGCTTGTAATCCTGCATGACACTTTGCTGTGGTCGGGAGGTGCAGGATGCCACGATAACAAGCAGGCAGAGAGCAAGGGCCTGCCCTGCGCGACGGCGCAAAAGTTGATAATGTTTCAAAGGATCAGGCTGCCTGGTTCTGGGTGCTTTTGAAGATGTGTACCATCGTCGCCGCGGCTATCAAAGGCGTGAAAAAATTGACGATGGGGATTGTAAACATGAAGGCAATGACGATGCCGGTCAAAAACACTTTTCCCCTGAACTGTTTGCGCAGGGCAGAAACTTCCGACGGGGAATAATGGGAGAGCGATACCATCTCAAAATATTCACGACCGAACAGATAACCGTTCACCAGGTAATAAGCGAGGGTCAGAATACCGGTCAGATATAGCGGCAAGGCCAGAATATTGACCGCAATAACGATCAGGGAAAATTTAATCGATACGGCCAGCGACTGGGGAATGGACAGGCCATGACCCTTGGGGTCATTTGGATAGTGTTTTGCCTCCACGGCCTCAATGATTTCGTCAAGAAACAGGGCGACAAAAATACTGGCAATGGCTGGAAACAACAGCAACGGAACCGTAAATACCACTGCACCAAAAATCCAGGCCAGTGGCGACAAAATAAAATCGGGTAACCACGACAGCCAGCCAATGGTTTCCAGATCAACGCCACCGAGGGCGAAATAGACGCTGCCCATCAGAATAACGAAGACGGCAACTGTCAAACTGAATGCCTTGATCAGGACGCTGCGAAAAGCCGGATCAGGTAGTTGCCCAATGGCGCGTGAAAAAGCCGAAAACACAAGATTTCTCCTTGAATATCAATCGTTTACTGCCGTCAGCCTGTTTGCACGGGCGACGCGGTTTGTTTGGGGTCCATGGGCACCAGCTTGCTTAACCCGGCGGCATCTTCAAACAGCTTTGACGCTGCCAGCAACCGGGCTTCGCTGTGCGGGGGCCCCACTATTTGTAGTCCTACAGGTAGGCCTTCCGAGGTAAAGCCGCAAGGGACAGATATGGCCGGACAGCCTAAAAGTGTGACAGCAAAGGTCATCACCAGCCAGTCGATGTAATTGCCGAACTTGTGGCCGTTGATTTCTTCCAGATATCGAATTTCGCCATCAAAAGGCGCTGTGACGACACAGGGACTGGCAAAAAAGTCATGGGTTTCAAAAAATGCCGTGGCGCTGGCATACATGGCGGCCCGTTCGCGTTCCGCCTTGCCGATATCGGCTGCCTTCAATTCAAGACCGCGTTCAATGTTCCAGATGACTTCGGGCTTCAGCTGGTCGCGATATTGTTTCAGCATTGGCTCCTTGCCAGCTGAAAACAGGGCTGCCCGCAGAACTTCAAAGGTCTCAAAAGATGTGCCCAGATCGGGACAGGCATCATCGACCGCAACACCCATATCAGAGAAATGGCGCATGCTGTCTGCACAGATTGTGGCGGTTTCGTCATCAACCGGGACAATACCAAAGTCGCGGCTGTAACCGATACGTTTTGGCATCGCCGGGTTATCGACTGCCTGCAGATAACTGCCAGGGACAGCCGCAGGTATCGAAATGGGATCACCAATATTAGGCCCGGACTGTGCATCCAGCATCAGTGCCACATCACCAACATTGCGCGCCATAGGGCCTTCGACGCCCATGGCGGCAAACGGCAGGGGGGATGGACCACTGGCAACGCGCCCAGGCGTGGGGCGCAGACCAACGATGGAACAATAAGATGCGGGAATGCGCAGGCTGCCACCCAGATCACTGCCTGTGGCCAACCAGACTTCGCCACTGGCCAGTGCAACGGCAGAGCCCCCGGATGAGCCACCCGGATTTTTCTTCAGACCCCACGGGCTGCAGGTCCGCCCGAATACTTCGTTGAATGTGTTGGCCCCGGCACCGAATTCAGGCGTATTGGCCTTGGCAACGACGATGGCACCGTTTTTTTCCAGTTGCTGTACCATATAGTCAGAAAAGCCCGGTACATTATCGCTGAAAATGGGTGAGCCAAATGTTGTGCGTACCCCTTCAACATTGTTCAGATCTTTCACCGCAATCGGCAGTCCGCCGAGAAAGTTGGCGTCACGATCCGATGTCTTGTCCGCCATCAGGGCTTTTGCCTTGTCGCGGGCGCGATCCAGACACAGGGTCGGCAAGGCGTTCACGGCAGGCTCAACTTCTTCGATCCGGGCAGCTGCTGCATCGATCATTTCCAGGGGTGAAACTTCACCTGAGCGCAGCTTGCGCACGGCGTCCCGGGCACTCAATTTGTTTAGTTCGTTCATTCTGTCTGACCCCTGAATATAATGAGACAAGCCTTTGTACAGGCTTTTGCACAGACCACACAACGCCCGTGGCCACTTGCAGGCAGGGCTGGCCTTATATAGGTTGGCGCAAATTTTCAGTATTTTTCAAGGAACGACATAATGACCGACGGACTGCTTGACGTTGTAGGCATTGGCAATGCCCTGGTGGACGTATTGTCCCACGCCGAAGAAGATTTCCTGGTCAAGGAAGACCTGGTCAAAGGGTCGATGACATTGATCGAAGCCGATCGTGCCGAATCTCTTTATGGTGCCATGGGGCCAGGTGTTGAAATGTCCGGTGGCTCTGCTGGCAATACCATGGCTGGTCTCGCCAGCCTTGGGTCCAAAGGCGGCTATGTCGGCAAGGTTCGCGATGATCAACTGGGCCGGGTTTTTGCCCACGATTTGAAGGCTATGGGTCTTGAATTCACCACAAAGATGGAAGCAGAAGACGGCGAGCCCACGGGTCGTTGCCTGATCCTTGTGACACCGGACGCCGAGCGCACCATGAATACCTATCTTGGTGCCGCGACCATGTTGACGCCGGACGATATTGACGAAGACCAGATCGCCCGCGCCAAGGTCACCTATATGGAAGGTTATCTCTGGGATCGCGAAGGTGCCAAGGAAGCCTTCCGCAAGGCAGCACGGGTGGCACACGACGCCGGCCAAAAAGTTTCCCTGTCCTTGTCAGATTCCTTTTGTGTTGATCGCTGGCGCGATGAATTTCTGGATTTGGCCGAACACCAGGTCGATATCCTGTTTGCCAACGAAGACGAAATTAAATCCCTGTATCAAGTCGACGACTTTGATCAGGCGCTGCAGCACGTGCGTGGGCATTGTGAAGTCGCAGCCCTCACACGTTCTGAAAAAGGGGCGGTGATTGTTTCCGGCGATGAAGTTCATATTGTCGATGCCGACACCGCGGGTCGTGTTGTGGATACCACCGGTGCCGGTGATCTGTTCGCGTCTGGCTTCCTGCACGGTTTCACCCAGGGCATGGACCTGCACCGTAGTGGCCAGATCGGTGCCCTCGCAGCAGCCGAAATTATCAGCCACTTTGGCGCCCGTCCGGAAACGGTCCTCTCCAAGCTGGTCATGGAAAGCTAGAGAAACGATCAGGGTTTCCGGGCCGGATATTTTGGCCCGGAATTCAGGCCGCATCACTGTTCCTTTATTCCGCCGCAATTTTCGGCTATGACGTTTTGATATGGCCGGACAATCAACACTGCTAAAAGCGATTTCCACCATCGGCGGATTTACCATGATCAGCCGGGTGTTGGGGTTTGTACGTGATATCCTGATCGCTTCCTTCCTGGGGGCGGGGATGGTGGCAGACGTATTTTTTGTTGCTTTCAAACTGCCAAATTTTTTCCGTCGTTTATTTGCCGAAGGTGCTTTTAACGCGGGCTTTGTGCCGTTGTTTTCGCGCATTCACCAGACCGATGGTGATCGTTCTGCCCGTGAATTCGCCGAACAGGCATTGTCGGTTCTGTTGCTGACGCTGTTTATTCTGGTCACTGTCTTCCAGATTTTCATGCCGCTTGTCATGACCATCCTGGCGCCGGGCTTCCAGGGTGATGTCGCAAAATTTGACCTGGCTGTTGATTTAACCCGCCTGACTTTTCCTTATCTGATGTTCATCAGTCTGGTCTCACTGATGGGTGGTGTGTTGAATTCGCTTGGCCGGTTTGCGGCAGTGGCGGCGACGCCAATCCTTTTGAACATCTGCCTGATTTCAGCTTTGCTGGTTTTTGCCCAACACCTGCCGACACCTGGCCACGCGCTGGCCTGGGGTGTGGCTGCGGCAGGGGCAGTGCAATTTGTCTGGCTGTTGCTGGCCCTGCGCAAGGAAGGCTGGCATTTGAAACTGCGGCCGCCACGCCTGACGCCGCGTGTGATTGAGTTGTTGAAACTGATGGCACCCGCAGCTGTCGGTGCCGGGATTGTGCAGATCAATCTGGTCATCGATATTATTCTGGCCTCCTTGTTGCCGGAAGGATCGATCAGCTATCTGTTTTATGCCGACCGTCTGAACCAGTTGCCAATTGGTGTGGTTGGCGTTGCCGTGGGCACGGCTTTGTTGCCGATGTTGTCGCGCCGAATTGCAGCTGGCGACGACGCCGGTGCTGCCCATGCTCTGAACCGGGCAACTGAATTTTCCTTGTTGTTGGCCTTGCCTGCTGCCCTGGCGCTGGTGGTCATTGCCGAGCCCCTGATTTCCGTCTTGTTCGAACGCGGTGCCTTTGATGCCCAGGCCTCACGGGCCACGAGCTTTGCTTTGATGGCCTATGCCTTTGGCTTGCCGGCCTATGTGCTGGTCAAGGTCCTGACGCCAGGCTTCTTCGCCCGTCTTGATACCCGGACGCCGGTGCGGATTGCCCTGATCGCCCTTGCCGTTAATTTGGTGCTCAATATTGCGTTGATGATCCCGCTGCAGCATGCAGGCCTGGCTTTGGCGACAGCGATTTCAGCCTGGGTCAATGTCTGGCTGCTTTATTCGACCTTGCGCCGTCGCGGACATTTTCCGGTGGACGCGCGCCTCGCCCACCGTCTGCGCAAGACCGTGGTCGCGGCGACCATCATGGGTGCAGGTTTGTTCTTTGGACACCGGCAATTGCTGGATTGGTTGGCAGGCGACATCTCAACAAGGATTGCAGCGCTGGCAATTCTGGTACTGGGTGGCGGCATTCTTTATGGCCTGGCTGTTCAAATCAGTGGTGCCGCACGTCTGGGTGAATTGAAATCGCAACTGCGCGGCAACGGAGATTCCGGCACAGCCTGAAGCACGGTTGACCGACGCATCACAAAAAGCGATAACACGCGCCCGCACGTGTCCACAGCGTGCTTCTCAGCGAAAGAAATACAATGGCCTCCACCACCAAAGAAGTTTCGGCCCAGCCGACCAACCGGATTTTTTCAGGCGTTCAGCCGACCGGTAATCTCCACCTTGGCAATTACCTTGGCGCAATCCGTAACTGGGTGACGCTGCAAGCCGATTACGAATGCATCTATTGCATGGTTGACCTGCACGCCATCACCCTGTTTCAGGACCCCGTTGAACTGACCGCCTCGACCCGCGAAGTGACCGCCAGTTTGCTGGCGTCAGGTATTGATCCCAAAACATCCATCGTCTTTAACCAGAGCCAGGTGCATGCCCATGCGGAACTGGCCTGGATTTTTAATTGTGTTGCCCGCATGGGCTGGCTCAACCGGATGACCCAGTTCAAGGAAAAGGCTGGCAAGAACCGCGAAAATGCCAGTGTCGGACTGTACGCCTATCCTAACCTGATGGCCGCAGATATTCTGGCTTACAAGGCATCGCACGTACCGGTTGGTGCGGATCAGAAGCAGCATCTGGAATTGACGCGTGATATTGCCCAGGCTTTTAATTCGGCCTACGACGTCGATTGTTTCCCGATGACAGAACCTTTGATATTTGGTGAAGGCACCCGGGTCATGAGCCTGCGGGACGGCAGTAAAAAAATGTCGAAGTCCGAGCCTTCGGAGATGAGCCGCATTATCCTGACTGACGGTCCGGATGAAATTGCCAAAAAGATTCGCAAGGCCAAGACCGATCCCCTGCCCCTGACCGCATCGCCGGAGGAGCTGGAAGAACGCCCGGAAGCAAAAAATCTTCTGGGCATTTTTGCCGCCCTTTCCAATGCGCCCGTGGCGGAAATCCATCAGCGATATGACGGTGCCGAGTTTTCCCAGTTCAAGAAAGACCTGATCGAACTGGCAGTGGCCGAATTATCGCCGATTACGACGGAGATGCAGCGCTTGCTGGCAGACACAGCCTATGTTGATTCTGTCTTGCGGGATGGTGCCGACAAGGCCGCTGAAATCGCGACCCCGATCGTCAAGGAAGTACAGGATATCGTCGGCTTCCTGCGGCCATAAAAGCTTGCGACCGACCCCTGGAACGCCCATGTAGGTGAGTATGGAACGAATTACCGACTTTTTTTCACGCCGTCTCGCCCTGCCGAATTTCTCGCGCCTGAGAATTTCCGGACCGGGCAAAAAGTCTGTTGTGGGCATTGCCATCGGCGTTGCCGTGTTTGCAGCGCTGTATTACCCCATCGGCATGATGATGATCCACGGGGTCAACGACGACATTAATTACAGCCCGCCTGCAGCCGAAGTCCCCAAGGGGGCAAGTTTTTCGGTGGCGGCAACGGCCGGGCTGATTGGCCGGGAAGTGGAAACCGCGCGCTGGACGGCGAACGATCCCTGGTTTTTACCAGGGGCGGCGCTCGATAACATGCCGAATTTCCAGCAAGGCGTTATCTCTGCCCTGGCGCGCTTTGCCTTTGAGCTGACAGATCAGATCGGGCGCACACGGGGTTCAAGCCAGACCGACACTGATCTGCAGGAGGCCGCCGGGTTGCTGCAATATTCAGGCACAAAATGGGTTTTTGATTTTTCCACATCGCTGGCCCCGACAGCCACATCCGAAGCCCAGTATCTCAAGGCCCAGCGCTCGTTATTGAGCTTCAACAAACGCCTGGCCAGTGGTGATGCGGTCTTTGATCGTCGTGCCGATAATCTGATGGCGACCCTGGACCGCATGGCACTGGATCTTGGTTCTTCTTCGGCGGCGCTGGACAGCCACATTGCCACACACGGTGGCAGCGTTTTTGATTTCCAGGCTGATGATCTTTATTACAATGTCAAAGGTCAGCTCTATGGCTATACGATTTTATTGCGGGAAATCGCCCGTGATTTCGAAAATGTTATTGCCGAACGGGAACTGGCCAAATCATGGGGCCTGATGATGAAAAGCTTTGAACATGCTGCATCACTGGACCCATGGGTCATTGTGAACGGCTCACCTGACAGCCAGTTTGCCCCCAGCCACCTTGCCGCACAGGGCTTTTATCTGTTGCGGGCCCGTACACAACTTCGGGAGATTACAAATATCCTATTGAAATAGTAGGTTATTTGCCCCAAATATAAGACTGAAATTACCCGGTTCGATTTGTCGCAGTCCGCAGGCCTTGCCAAATGGCAGGTTTATAGGGCAAAAAGGCTGTTGAACACGCAGTATTGCTGCGGGAAATAACCGACCTACTGGATATGGCCGACTCATCGGACAGGTCCGAATTTTGCGGAGAAGCTAGAAAATGTTTATTCAGACCGAAACAACACCCAACCCGGCAACACTCAAGTTTTTGCCCGGCCAGGAAGTCATGAGCCACGGCACAGCAAATTTTGTCGATCTGGCAGCAGCCGAACGCTCACCCCTGGCGACACGCATTTTTGGTGTTGAAGGTGTGACCGGTGTCTTTTTTGGCTCCGACTTTATTACGGTGACCAAAGGTGCTGTTGACTGGAACGACATCAAGCCAGCCGTTCTGGGTTCAATCATGGATCACTTTACCTCCGGTGACCCGATTGTATTGGCCAGTGCAGAAAGTTCCGATGACGCAGAAGACGATGACGGCGTCGTCATGCAGATCAAGGAATTGCTTGAAACCCGTGTGCGTCCGGCTGTGGCCCAGGACGGTGGCGATATCATTTTCCACGGTTTTGAAGACGGCATTGTTCATCTTGAGATGCACGGCGCCTGTGCCGGCTGCCCAAGTTCGACAATGACCCTGAAACACGGCATCGAGAACATGCTGCGTCATTACATTCCGGAAGTCATGGAAGTTCGCCAAATCTAAAGCGGTCTGATTAAGGCTGTTAAAACAAGAGCTTGAACGCCCCTCGTCGATCCCGACGAAGGGGCGTTTTGTTTGTTGGACATTAGGGCCAAATTTGTCTATAAGATCGGGATTCAGAGGGGGCGCAAACAGCGCCAAACAGTGGGACCTCAGTCGCTGGACGGGAAGAAAAACAGCTTTTTCCGCTCAGACGGTGCCAGCCAGGGTGATCAGGTATTCGGATCAAAGTTTCGGATCAACGGTTACAAAGCCCGGGCTGGAAAATTTGAGACGCAGTTAACTGCGCTGTTGATAACAACGGTTTGAACAGATGCCGGACAGTTTTTTCGGTGTCATGAGGAAAGTTTCAGATGTCCCACGCCAAGAAGTCCGGTCTGTCCGGATTCCAGCTATCCGGCCTGAATAAAGCTATCGTAGGTACCCTCGGTCTCAGTATCGCAGGCCTGTATCTTGCGGCAGGTCTTGATGCCCTGAATGGCGGCAAACATGCCGCTGATTCAAATCAAGGCACAGCGCAGGCCGCGTCCACTGACCCGGCGAGCCCACAGCTTATCTATGCCAATCTGCCTCGCTACAGCTTGTTCGGCGATGCTGACGACGATCTGGCGGCACAGGCCAAAGCCCTGAGTGGCCCGATCAAGGTCGCGAGTGCCGCTGATCTTGATAACAAATTCTCCGCCGCCGGATTTACTCTTTCGGATGTGCGCGATGGTGGCGATGTACCACGGGTCCTGTTGGTGAATTTGCCCAAGGATTTGTCTTCCTTGCGCTCTGTGAAAGCTAAAAAGAGCCTGTTTATCCGCAGCATGCTACCGCTGGTCCTGCAGGCAAACGAGAAAGTCCGCGAGGATCGTTTGCGCTTGCTGAAACTGATGGTACGTGACGGACAACCGGGCGAAGCCAACCGTAAATGGTTGCTGGAACTTGCCGACAACTATGGTGTCGATATCACTGACCTGAAAAAGGGTGGCGATCTCAGGAAAGTCATGACGGACCTGAAAATCCGGGTGGATATTGTGCCGCCGTCGCTGGCCCTGGCACAGGGTGCCGAGGAAAGTGGCTGGGGCACGTCGCGATTTGCGATCAAGGGCAATGCCGTTTTTGGCCAGTGGACCTATAAAAAGGGCAAGGGCATTGTGCCGGACAAACGCAATGAAGGCGCAAAGCATGAAGTCCGCGCCTTTGACGAACTGCGTGGCTCGATTGATGCCTATGTGTTCAATCTCAATACCCACAGGGCCTACAAGAAATTCCGCGCACGCCGCGCAGCCCTGAGGAAATCCGGTCAGGATGTAACGGGTGCTGAACTGATCAAGACCCTGGATCGATATTCCGAACGTGGTGCCGCTTATATCGGCACGATCCGCACGATTATGCGGGTAAACGGTATGGGTGCTTTTGACCGGTCACGCTTGCGGGTCGCGCTGGGTAGCGATACCTGAGCAATTACGGCAGATTTGCCAGGATGATTCCGGCTTAAGCGGTATCGCCCCGGGGTTTGGGACAGCGCTACGTTTCCGCGAAACCCGGAAACGCCCTTGAGCTGCTATTTAGGCACGAAAAACAGACGGCCAAGCCAGCGCCAGCGGCCGTTTTTGTCTCGCATTGTGCAGTTGATGCGGGAGCGACCGGGCGGAAACGGTTGCGCAAAGCGAACCTCAATACGATCCGTTCCAAGATGTTCTGTCCGCACTGCTGCGCCCAGATGGGATGCAAAACAATTCAGTCGTGAGATACCCGGAATAACAGCGTCCAGGGTAAAGCCGTAGGCAGGCGGATTGTCTGAAACCAGCATATCGGACGGCGATACGTCACGTGCCGGAATCGGCAGGGCATTGGCGGCCAGACGAAAACGATCCATGTCGCCATAGGCTTCATTCAAGGCAAATCGCGGCAAATACAGTGGGTCAGCGCTGGCATTGGCGACCCCGGAATGTTGCCCGAAAGCAGCCGAAAAACCGGCATCAGATATCAGATTCCGAAGTGTCAGGCTGGCTTCCCCGTAAGGATAGGCAAATATTTTCGGGACGCCACCCAGCTCTTTTTCGAATGCCCTGTCGGCCCGTGCCATATCCTGCTTGATGGCTGCGGGGGTCGCACCTGCCATATGTGCGTGCGAAGCACCGTGGTGACCAATGGTAACACCTGCGGCCTGCATTTCGCGGATCTGACCCCATGTCAGATAGTTGGCAGAGCGGCCGATCTGGTCTGTGGAGACAAATATCGTAAACGGAAAACCGGCCGCCCGAAAGCGCGGCCAGGCGTGGTGATAAACAGAGGCATAGGCGTCATCGATGGTAATTGCCAATGTCCTGTCGGGCAGCGCGACACCAGCCTTGATTTGAGCCACGACTTTTTCCAGCGGCCAAACATTGAAAGATGCAGATTTCAGCTCTGCGATGTGGGCATCCAGCTGGTCGAGGCGGATGTTGGTTGATGGCAAGGCGGGCTCGCCAAAACGGTGATACATCAACACAACAGCATGGGGAACTTCTGCCGCACGAGACGGGCTTGCGGAGATGAAGGTCACGAAGCCAAAAGTCGCAAGGACCATTGCCCACAAACCCGCAACAATAAACCGGCGTGCAAATGCCAATGGCTGTTTTGTGCCAATTGTATTTGTCACCTGAATCCCCTTTTCCCCATCAGTCCATTTACAGACAGCTGATCAATTTCTACATCATGCCGGTGCCTGCGTCGGCATCTTTGACAACCGGATATTGCCGGGCTTCAAACAATTGATAATGCCACCACTCATTGCGGAAAAAATCCCATCCCGCCGTTGTCATGATCCCCATCAATAGGTGGCGATTTTTCTGAGCCTCAACCGGTACGTTAGTATTACCGTGGTGCGATAAGGGCGTAAAGGCGTCAAAGCCTGTTCCCATCACCAGGTGATGACCGTCCCTGTCGACAAGCGTCAGGTCAATTGCGACGCCGCGGCTGTGGGGAGACCCGCGCCAGGGCAGCGACAAAAAATCGGGGTCTGGCGTGTGTTGCCACAAAGCCCATTGCGCTTCCGGTGGCCGGTAGGCATCGAACACGCAAAAGCGCAGGTCCATCTGCGCGGCCAGATCACATGCCCTGGTCATGGCCTCGGCAGCTTCTGGATGCAAATAGCATCCGGGCCGTTTGTAGACAGGTGCGCCGGTAAAATTATTCGCCGTGGCGTAAGCGATGTCTATGTCCAGATCAAAGTCGGGTGGTACGATTTCAACTAACATGGTTATGGCGATACGCTCTTTAAGTTATTTCAGTTTGTGCTATCCCTGCCAGGTACCTGATATCACGGTGTCGGTAATCAGGCTGTATGATGGCAAGGCAAACAGGATAAAGCTGGGCGATGATATGAACATTTTGTCCTTTGATACAACATTGAACCGTTGTTCTGTTGCGGTGCTGACTGATGATCAGGTGCTGGCGCACAGGTTCGAGGCTTTGCAGCGTGGACATGCCGAAGCCCTGATGCCTATGGTCAGTGCGGCCCTCGACGATGCAGGCCTGGCCTTTCCGGATATCAATCTTGTTGCGGTCACCACAGGCCCTGGCACGTTCACCGGCCAGCGGGTCGGTTTATCCGCAGCGCGTGGATTTGGTGTGGCGCAAAGCTTGCCGGTACAGGGTGTTGGCAGCCTGCCCGCCATCGCACTTGCCGCCAGACAGGATGGTTGCGAGACAGATATTCTGGTGGTTCTGGATGCCCGCAGGGGACAGTATTATGTGCAGAATTTTGCAGCGGAACAGTCCATCTGTTTATCGGGGACCGCGCCTCTGGCCATCGAAACGGCAGAGCTGGCCAAATATTTACCGGCAGGCCCCTGCACGATTGTTGGCACGGGCGTAACCATGGTGCAGGAAATGTCCGATCTGGATAAAGACCACATTTCGTTCAGCACATCGGGACCCGAGGCTGACGCCATTGCGGTTGCCCGGTTGGCCCGCGACATTGTTGCTTGTGACGGGATGCCCGAAGAACCACCTGCACCATTATATTTGCGTGCGCCCGACGCAAAGTTACCGGGTGGAAAATCCCTGCCATGACCCGAACGTCGGTGCGGGTTGAACCAGCGACCATCGCCAGCAAGGATTTACTGGCGGCCTTGCACGGTGAAATTTTTACATCCGAAGAACAGGTCTGGAACGCTGGCTCATTTGCAAACCTTATGGCGATGCCGGGCATGCTGGCCTGGCTGGCCGTTGATATCCAGGCAGATGAAGACCTGCCCGTTGGTCTGGCCCTGACACGATTTAGCGGAGACGAAGGCGAAATCATGACCATTGGTGTCGTGCCCACGGCGCGGCGCGGCGGTGTCGCAGCTGGTCTGCTGGGTGAAATAACAGATCACGCGGATCGTTCAGATGCCGGGTTGTTTCTTGAGGTCGCAGCCGAGAATGACCCTGCCATACAGCTCTATCTGGCCCATGATTTCACAGAAGTCGGGCGGCGAAAAAATTATTATAAACGGCGGAATGGTGACCGGGTCGATGCTTTGGTCCTGAAACGAAATCCTTCAGGCAGCTGAAGCCGGATCCGCCTTTTTTACCATCAAAATGTGAACCCCTGGTGATGTTTCATCGGATTCAAGTGAAAGCACTGTATGCCCCTCTGATTTGACCGATCTTGGCACATTTATCAACGGTTCACCTTCACCCAGGCGGATTTCTGCAACTTCACCGGCAGACATCTTTTCAATCAGCAGTTTTGCCTTAACAAATGTGATCGGGCAAATATCCGATGTGATGTCCAGGTAATAGTCGGGTGTTGAAGACAATGATTGGCCATCCATTTAAAGTAACCACAATAATAGTTTGAAAATTAGCACAAAACGAAATATATAAATCAATATTATTTAAAAAGTATATGGGTAAATTTTATGTCTGAGAAAATTGATACCAATGAACTTCTTGCGCTGACCACGGATATCGTGGCATCGCATGTGTCGAACAACGAAGTTCCTGTTGCTGACTTGCCAAACTTGATACAACAAGTATTTGGCGCGCTCGCCCAATTAGGGGGTGCAGCACCGGCTGCACAGGAAAAACTCAACCCTGCAGTTCCTATTAAAAAATCAATTACGCCGGATTACATCATTTGTCTGGAAGACGGCAAAAAACTGAAGATGCTGAAGCGCCACATCAAAACACGTTATAATCTCAGTCCTGAAGAATATCGTGAAAAATGGGGTCTGGGGGCTGACTATCCAATGGTGGCACCCAATTATGCCACCCAGCGCAGTGAACTGGCCAAGAAAATCGGCCTTGGTACAAAGCGCAGTCGCTAGAGCGATTTCATTGTTTCATTGATCAGAGTGATTCCGCGTGGAGCGGAATCGCTTCTGAGCGATCTCTAGTGAAACAGTTGGTCTGATTTTCCGGAATTTGGCTGGATTGCGCGGAAAATTCGCAGAATCGGTACAGATTTACTGACAACTGTGGTTTATTATCAATCACAGTTGATCCAGCGGGCGGCTACACGCTTGTGGGTCAGTTTTCTGATTGTTCAGGGAGATATAAACTTGCCTACAATGTCCCGCCTCGAGACCCTTTGCATCGAAAAAGGTATGAAAATGACCGGCCAGCGGCGGGTCATCGCACGTGTTTTGTCAGATTCGGACGATCATCCGGATGTAGAGGAAGTCTATGCCCGGGCAAGTGCCATTGATCCAAAGATCTCGATTGCCACCGTGTATAGAACCGTGCGCCTTTTCGAAGAAGCAGAAATTCTTGAGCGTCATGATTTTGGTGATGGACGATCGCGCTACGAAGAAGTGTCGGAAGAGCACCACGATCACCTGATTGATATTCGCACCCGGGAAGTTATTGAATTCCAGGATCCCGAGATCGAAAAGCTGCAAGCTGAAATTGCCCGCCGACTTGGCTTCAAGCTGGTTGGACACCGGTTGGAACTCTATGGCGTTCGCGACAGCGAAGAAAAAAGCTGAGACTTCATACCCAGCAGCCAGAATTTCGCAGGACATGACATGCCCGAACTGATTTGTGCCTGACCATGTTTTTGCGTGGGGTGGTCAAATCAACTCTGACCATTTTCTGGACCGGATTGCTGCTGCCCTTACAGCTTCTGGCCCTGAAAACATCCAGTCCTTTGGCAAGGCACCTGCCATTATTGTATCATCGCGGCGCGGCGCGAATTCTTGGCCTTCACATTACGATCAGCGGACAGCCCTGTACCACTGATCCTGTATTGTATGTGGCCAATCATGCCTCATGGCTCGATATCGTGGCGCTTGGGTCGATCCTGAAAGCCGGGTTTATTGCCAAACATGAAGTTGCGGACTGGCCAGGTTTTGGCTTGCTGGCGAAATTACAACAATCCATTTTTATCGACCGCAGTCGTCATCAAATCCGCACCGGCACCGACCAGGTTTCGGCGCATCTGGCAACAGGGAAAAGTCTGATCCTGTTTCCCGAGGGGACCAGTAATGACGGTATCAGCATCTTGCCGTTTCAAAGCAGTTTTTTTTCCGTCGCTGAACAGACCCCTGGTGGTCCGGCTTTGCCGGTACAACCCGTCAGCATTCGCTATACCCACCGCGCGGGATTGCCTCTTGTGCGGAGCCAGATGCCGGCCATCGCCTGGTATGGTGACATGTTTCTAATGCCGCATTTGTGGCAATTATTTTGCGAGGGCGGCGGGATTGATGTCGTCCTGAATTTTCACGCCCCGGCAGATATGGCGCAATTCAATTCGCGCAAGGCGTTGGCAAAACATTGTTATGACGTTGTCAGGGATGGGGGCGAAATCCCTGATCGTCCAGCCTTGCCACAGGCAGGTTCTTGACAGTCCGGGGTGCAGTGCGCATGTTCAGGACAGAAACCGGACCGCGGTCCGTTAACAATTTGCGCTGTCAGAAGAAATGAAGAACCACAAGAAACTGCATATCCAGACCTGGGGCTGCCAGATGAATGTCTATGATTCGTCTCGCATGTCCGATGTGCTGACGCCTCTGGGCTATCAGGCCTGTGACAATGCGTCGGATGCCGACATGGTTATTCTCAATACCTGCCACATTCGTGAAAAGGCAGCCGAAAAGATCTATTCGGAACTGGGTCGTTTGCGCAAACACAAGGAAGCGCTGGCGCAGGATGGTCGGCACATGGTTATCGCAGTTGCCGGATGTGTGGCCCAGGCCGAAGGGGCGGAAGTGCGCCGCCGTGCTCCCTGGGTCGATATGGTCTTTGGCCCACAAGCCTATCATCAGTTGCCCGATATGGTTCGGGCGGCGGCACGCGGTGCCGGCGTTGTTGAAACAGACTTTCCGTCTGAACCAAAATTTGATGCCTTGCCAAAATCCGGTGGCCAGGGACCCTCTGCCTTTTTGACGGTTCAGGAAGGTTGCGACAAGTTCTGCACATTCTGTGTAGTGCCCTATACCCGGGGCGCTGAATATTCCCGCCCGGTCGCAGATGTCATTGCGGAGGCAAGGGATCTTGCAGCACTGGGCGCGCGTGAAATTACGCTGCTGGGCCAGAACGTAAATGCCTATCATGGCGAAGCCCCGGACCAGACCGGATCAGCCTGGTCGCTGGGTCGCCTGATTGAAGGCCTGACCGACGTCGATGGTCTGGCCCGCGTGCGGTATACGACATCGCATCCGCTCGACATGGACGAAGAACTGATCGCAGCCCACCGCGATATCGACATTCTGATGCCCTATCTGCATTTGCCGGTGCAATCCGGATCAGACAGAATCCTGGAAGCCATGAACCGTCGCCACCGGTCCGGTGATTATCGCCGGGTTGTCGACATCCTGCGAAAGTCGCGGCCTGACATTGCCTTGAGCGGCGACTTCATTGTTGGTTTTCCCGGCGAGACAGACAAGGACTTTGAAGAGACCCTGGCCCTGGTGCGGGCTGTAAATTACGCCAGTGCCTATTCCTTCAAATATAGTCCCAGGCCTGGGACAACTGCGGCCGGCATGGATGAACATGTGCCCGAGGAAATCAAATCCGAGCGCCTGGCGACATTGCAGGCCCTGCTGGATGAACAACAAACCGCTTTTAACCGACAAACCATTAATGCTGAAATTGACGTATTGATCGAACGGATTGGCAAGCGCGATGGCCAAATGATCGGCCGCAGCCCCTATAATCAGTCTGTTTACATCGATGGTGCCATTGATGCCGGATTTGCGATTGGTGATTTGGCTAAAGTTCGCGTAAAATCAGGCCATGCAAACAGCGTTGCGGCAGACCCTGTAAATTCCGCCGCAGATGCTGCATGATGACTGAAAGAATGATCAATCACCTCAAGGAGGGACCGGGAACGCGTTGACAGTAGAAACCGATGATCGTGGCAATGCGCCACTGTTAATGGACTTTGACGACAACAGCTTGCTGTCAGAGCTATTTGGTGAACACGACCGAAACCTGGCCCGTATCGAACAACGATTAAATGTATCCCTGTCGTCGCGCGGAAACCGTGTGGCGATCATTGGTGATGCCAGCGCCCAGGCTGCGGCCAGGATTGTGCTGGATGATCTCTATGCAAGATTGAAAAAAGGCTACGACATGGGGAACGGTGAAGTTGATGCGGCGATCCGGATGGCGGAGGCCGCAGCGACTGGACGCGGACCAAAACTTTCTGTGGCTTCCGAAGAACATATGATCCGCACACCGCGTCGCAGCCTGACGCCGCGGTCTCCCACCCAGGCCGGGTATATCGACCAACTCCGCAACAGTGAACTGACATTTGGTCTGGGTCCAGCTGGAACGGGTAAAACATTTCTGGCTGTGGCCGTCGCGATCGAAGCCCTGATGGACGGTGTGGTGCAACGGATCATATTGTCGCGCCCCGCCGTTGAAGCCGGCGAGCGTCTGGGCTTTTTGCCCGGCGACATGCGCGACAAGATCGATCCCTATTTACGTCCGCTGTATGACGCCCTGAATTACATGATGCCCGGCGATCAGGTCACGCGCCTGATGGAAAGCGGCGACATTGAAGTTGCCCCCGTTGCCTTTATGCGCGGGCGAACATTGACCAACGCCTATATCATTGTGGACGAAGCCCAGAACACAACATCCGTTCAGATGAAAATGTTGTTGACGCGCCTTGGTGAAGGCAGCCGCATGGTGATCAACGGCGATCTTTCGCAAATCGATTTACCGCGCGGTACCCGATCGGGCCTGGCCAACGCAGCCGATGTCTTGCACGGTGTGAAGGGCGTCAAGTTCACGCGCTTTGGCGAAGAAGACATCGTGCGCCATGACCTGGTCACACGGATCGTGCATGCCTACAGCGCTTTCGACAAGGCCCACAACATTTTGAATGACGATGGCCTTGAACGCACGTTGTCGCGAAAAGGAACTGACGGAAAAGACAATGCCTGAAGACCCGGGGCACAGCGCCCCAGAGAAACATAAAACCGAATTCGAAGCCGCAAGTGGTCTGGCGATCTCGGACCAGTGTCCGGATTGGCAAATATCCTTGCCTGATATCGAAGGCCTGTGTCGACGCTGCATAAATGCTGTTTATCAAATCGTCGATCCGGTTGTTCATGATGGCAATTTTGTGGCACCTGAAATTTCTGTATTATTGGCTGATGACAAAACGGTACAGGACCTGAACCGGGACTATCGCGGTTTTGACAAGCCGACAAATGTTCTCTCCTTCGCCCTTGATGAAAACGAGGATGGGCTGGATGTGCCGGGCGTCGTTATGCTGGGGGATGTCATCCTGGCGTTTGAAACGGTCAAGGCAGAAGCCGGTGAACAGGGCAAAACGATTGAAGCCCACACAAGCCACCTGGTTGTTCATGGTATCTTACATTTGTTGGGTTACGACCATGAAGATGATCTTCAGGCTGAGGTAATGGAAAATCTTGAGAAACGAATATTAACCAACCTCGGGATCAATGACCCCTACAGCCTGCCCGACGAAAGAGGCGCTGCATGAGTGACGATACGGCAGGAAAACAACATCACCTGAACGGAGATGGTGACCGCACGAACGGTGGCTCCTTCGGATGGTTCCGGCGGTTGTTCGGTGGCCGCAATGGCGACGCCAACTTGCGCGAAACACTCGAAGAACTGATTGAAGACAGTGACAGTGACGCGGCATCAAAGGAGCCGATCAACGCTGAAGAGCGTTTGATGCTGATGAACATTCTCGATCTGGGAGAGCTTCGGGTCGATGACGTGATGGTCCCCAGGGCCGACATTATTTCGCTGGGCACAGATACCAGCCTGGACGATCTTGTTGATCTCATTCAGACAGAACTGCACTCCCGCATTCCTGTTTACCAGGAAAATCTCGATGACGTTCTGGGCATGGTTCATATCAAGGACCTGCTGACTTATTGGGACAATCGGGATGATTTTGATCTGAAAGGAATTTTGCGCCAGGTCTTGTTTGTGCCGCCCAGCATGGCGGTGCTGGATCTGTTGTTGCAGATGCGCCAGACCCGCGTTCACATGGCCATTGTGGTTGATGAATATGGCGGAACTGACGGGCTGGTCACGATCGAAGACCTGGTTGAAGAAATCGTCGGCGAGATCGAAGACGAACATGATGAAGAAGAAGGTCCCCTGATTGTTGTGCACGCCGATGGCACCCTGGATGCAGATGCACGGGCACCAATTGCCGAACTGGAAGAACGTGTCGGCCTCGATCTGTTACCCGACGAACAAGACGAGGACGTCGACACATTGGGCGGTCTGGTGTTCTCGCTTCTGGGCCGGGTGCCCCAGCGCGGCGAATTGATCGCGCATCCAACCGGGCTCGAATTTGAAATAACAGATGCCGATCCCAGACGCATCAAGCGCCTGCGGGTGCGGGGCATAACCAAAGACCAGCAAGACAGACCCAACGGTCTGGAGGCTTGAGACAGCTGGCTGGATATCTGGCTGACCTGAAGGGTTGGCGGCGTCTGGCGTCTGTGTTTGGCCTTGGAGTCATTGCAGCCCTGGCGTTGCCTCCCTTGTATCTGGCGCCTGCGCTGGTCGTGGCTTTTACCTCTTTGGTCTGGTTGCTTGATGGAACCGAAACAAAGCGAAGCGCCTTTGCACTGGGCTGGTTTTTCGGCTTTGGCTATTTCGCCATCAGTTTGTACTGGGTGGGATTTGCCCTGTTTGTTGAAGCAGACAAATATGCCTGGCTGCTGCCTTTCTCTGCGCTGGGTTTGCCAGCTTTGTTGGCGACCTTTACGGGCCTCGCCACCCTGGCCACCTTTCGTCTTGTTCGGCGGTTTGCCCTTGAGGGTATTGCCCGGATACTGGTTCTGGCCCTGTGCTGGACCATCTTTGAATGGCTGCGCGGGACGGTCCTGACCGGGTTCCCGTGGAACCTGCCGGGATACGCCTGGGGTGTATCAGATGCATTGGCGCAGTTCGCCTCGGTCGTTGGCATCCATGGTCTTGGGTTGCTGACCGTCATTATTGCGGCCAGCCCGGCAACGCTTGGTGACGACAGAACAGGCATCAGGCGCTGGCAGCCTCTGGCTGCCGCGGCCGTTTTATTGTTGGCCATTGGCGTGTGGGGCCAGTTTCGTCTGCTGCAAAATCCGACGAGCTATGTTGAGGGCGTCAATTTGCGTCTGGTGCAGCCAGCCATTGACCAGAAAGACAAATGGCGACCCGAGTTTCGCCGCAAATTCCTCAGACGTTATCTGCAAATGTCCTCAATGCCGGGCGCCAGTCAGGTGTCCCTGTTCATCTGGCCAGAAACCGCCACCCCCTATCATCTGGATCGTGATCCGGGACTGCGCCGGGCCCTCGGTCAGATGTTGCCGCCGGGCTCTCTGCTGATAACCGGTGCCGTGCGAACCCGGGTCCAGCCAGAGCCCGAGCAACCAAAGTCAGGTCAATCAAGACCCCGGTTTGAATTCTGGAACAGTGTACAGGCCCTCAATGCAGCTGGTGAAATCGTCGCCTTTTATGACAAGCATCACCTTGTTCCCTTCGGCGAATATGTTCCCCTTCGGTCTCTTCTGGGCCTGTTGGGCATTGAAAGGCTTGCCGCCGGGCGCGGTGATTTTCAGCGAGGATCAGGGCCGCAAACGCTTGCCCTGCCTGGCTTTCCGGCCGTCGGTCCCCAGATTTGCTATGAAGCCATTTTCCCCGGGCGTGTTGTTTCGAAGGCGGAACGACCGCAGTGGATGCTGAATGTGACCAACGATGCCTGGTTCGGGATCAGCGCCGGTCCCTGGCAGCATCTGGCCATTGCCCGGATGCGCGCCATTGAAGAAGGTTTGCCGCTGGTACGCTCGGCTAATACAGGCGTATCCGCGATCATTGACCCGCTGGGCCGCACCATTAAACAGCTCTCTCTGGGGACCAGCGACATACTGGACGGGCGTTTGCCGACGGCATTGCAGGCAACTTTATTTGCGAGATATGGCAACTGGTGCCTTCTGGCATTGCTGTTGGGGGTTTCAGGGCTCACTTTCGTTTCTGGCCGACGATCAGAAGACCAGGCATCTTGACTACTTGACCCTGTATCAGCCGGGATAATTCGTTCTTCAAACGATAAAGCACAAAATTCGAACTATTTGCACGTGCAAGGTGAGTTCGCATTTGCCATACTCATGTATGCGTTGGGCCGGAATGTCTGACCAAGTCTGGTAAACCCTGAAAAGGAAGTTGTTGTGGCCAAAAATCCAAACCCTGTTGATATTCACGTCGGCGGGCGCATGCGTTTGCGCCGCACACTTTTGGGCTACAGCCAGGAGAAGCTGGGAAACGCTGTCGGGCTGACATTTCAACAGATTCAAAAATACGAACGAGGTGCCAACCGTATTGGTGCTGGACGGCTCTATCAATTTTCACAAATTCTCGACATACCGGTTTCGTTTTTTTACGACGATATGCCCGGTGATGCGTCACCACACGGTCCAGGATTGTCAGAAGGTGATCGTGAACCTTTTGACCAGGAACATTTTACGCAGCGGGAAACGCTCAAACTGATCCGGGCCTACTATTCTATTGGAAACCCCGAAATCCGCCGCCGTATCTATGAGCTGACCCGGTCCGTTGCCGAAATAGATGACGAATTAACCAGCATGGCGGAACTGGCCACGGATTAAAGCCTGGGCAGGAAGTGGCTGTCCCTGCAATCTGGTTCTGCTTCAAAGAAGATTGAATTTATCAGATATCCGGCAAAACACTTGACCCCGGCCTAAATCCTTGTCAAATAGTCGCCGCCCGTTTCCGGGCCGTGGATGATTTGGACCGCTTGCAGCCACGTAAAGAAAAAGTGCTAAGTGACGTATGCGGCGTGTTCTGCCCCGTATCGCCTCTGGTCCGACAATTTGAACCTGATTCGACCAAAGGAGATTTCCGTGGCGAGAAGCGAATACCTGTTTACAAGTGAGTCCGTGTCCGAAGGCCATCCTGACAAGGTCTGCGACCGAATTTCCGATTCAATCGTTGATATTTTCCTGGCCGCTGAGCCAGAAGCCCGTGTTGCTGTCGAGACCATGGTCACGACCAACCGTATCGTCCTGGCGGGCGAAGTTCGTGGTCCTGAATCCATTACCGCTGAAAAAATGGAAGCCGCTGCCCGTAACGCCGTGAAGGAAATCGGCTACGAACAGGACGGCTTTCACTGGAAAAATTCTAACGTTGATGTCTACGTGCATTCCCAGTCGTCTGATATTGCCCAGGGCGTTGATGCTGCGGGTAACAAGGATGAAGGTGCCGGTGATCAGGGCATCATGTTTGGTTATGCCTGCCGCGAAACCAAAGTCTTGATGCCAGCGCCAATTTATCTCTCACACAAGATCCTCGAAGACATGGCGACAGCTCGTCACTCAGGCGCCGAACCTGGATTGCTGCCGGATTCGAAAAGCCAGGTGACCCTGAAATATGTCAATGGTGAGCCCGTAGGCGCGACGTCTGTTGTTGTCTCGACCCAGCACACGGAAGATCTGGATCAGGCAAAGGTCAAGGAAATTGTTCGACCCATCGTCGAAAATGTTTTGCCCGATGGCTGGATGTGCCCCGAAGACGAATTCTATGTGAACCCGACGGGTCGTTTTGTCATCGGCGGACCAGATGGTGACGCCGGTTTGACGGGCCGCAAAATCATTGTTGATACATATGGTGGAGCAGCGCCGCACGGCGGTGGTGCCTTCTCGGGCAAGGATCCAACCAAGGTTGATCGCTCTGCCGCTTATGCTGCGCGCTATCTGGCCAAAAATGTTGTTGCCGCCGGCCTTGCTGATCGTTGCACGATCCAACTTGCTTATGCCATCGGTGTTTCCAAGCCCTTGTCGGTCTATGTAGACATGCACGACACCGGCAGCGTTGATGCCGCCAAACTGGAAGGTGCCCTGGTAGAAGCCATGGACCTCAGCCCCCGTGGCATTCGCGAACATCTGCAGCTCAGCCGTCCAATTTATACGCCTTCGTCCTCATATGGACATTTTGGCCGTATTCCGACGGATGACGGTGGTTTCTCGTGGGAAAAAACCGATCTGGTCGAAGCCATCAAGGGCGCTCTGTCCTGAGGCTTCGCCGTCTCGAGGCCGTCAGGTCATGAATAGCAAGTCACCATGACAAACGGGCCTGAGGATCATAAAAGAATTCTGTATGGTCGGCGCCGGGGTCACAAACTCCGGCCCGGCCAGCAGGAACTCGTCAATAACCTTTTGCCACATTTGCTGGTTTCGCTGCCTGATGAAGGCATGATGAACCCGGCTGACCAGTTCGAAATTGAGCCGGATACCCGGACAGCTAACGACAGCCCTGGCAACGCCTTCTGGCTTGAGGTTGGATTTGGCGGCGGCGAACATCTCGCGGCCCAGGCCGAGGCGAACCCGGATGTCTCCATTTTTGGCTGCGAGCCTTTCGAAAATGGTGTCGCCAGCCTTTTGGCGCATATCGAAAACAAGGGGCTGCGCAACGTTCGCATCCACAATGACGATGCCCGGGACCTGATCGCCGCATTACCAGAAGCCTCAATTGATCGTGCCTTTTTGCTTTTCCCTGATCCCTGGCCCAAAAGCCGCCATGCCAAGCGGCGGTTTGTTTCAGCGGAAAATCTGACTTCACTGGCCAGGGTTCTGACGGATGATGCCGAGTTCAGGGTCGCGACGGACCATGTTTCCTATTGCCGCTGGGCCCTGTCGCAGCTTTTGAAGCATCCGGATTTCAGCTGGCAAGCCGAGTGCGCGTCTGACTGGCGTGTACGGTCTGCGGACTGGCCGCCAACACGTTACGAACAAAAGGCGCTCGATCAGGGCCGCAAACCGGTATATTTCAAATTCAGAAGAAAAATGCGGGAATCCAATTGAATCGTCTGTGAAGGCGATTCATCTCTTGAATTTTCTGGCTTCTCGGCGCATAGTCCCGCCCGATAACGTTATCTGAACGTTATTAACCCCGATAAAAACATAAATGTGGGTTCGACGACCCACTTTGAATTGCCGCCGGGCGGGGTACCGGGGCGACGCCAATAGCTATTGGTTTCGCAGTTTTCGGAACAGGGAACGGCAGATAAATTTGTGAAGACGTAATTGTTGAATTGAGAATAGTGAGCTGAATGGAAGCAACGGTCAAAATTGAAGCGATGATAACGCCAACCCTCGAAGCCATGGGTTTCGATGTGGTGCGCGTGCGCTTTGACGGCGGTAAAGATGCGATGTTACAGATCATGGCCGAACCATCCAATGGCGGCGAAATGACGGTTGAACATTGTGCCGACATCAGCCGGGCCGTTTCTGCAATTCTGGATGTGGAAGACCCGATCCCCAGTGCCTATGAGCTACAGGTTTCATCTCCCGGAATGGATCGGCCTCTTGTCCGGTTGAACGATTTCGAAAATTATGCCGGGAATGTCGTAAAGATTGAAACGAAGATGCTGATAGAAGGCCGCAAGCGTTTTCGCGGCAAGCTGCTGGGCATATCGGAGCAAAATATCAATCTGAAAATGGATGGCAAGGATGTTGAATTGCCCTTTGACCAGATTGCCGAAGCAAAACTGATTATTACTGATGAGCTGATCGCCGAGACGATGCGCAAGCAAGCCGCTTCAAGCGAAACAGAGGATAAAGACGTGAGCCAAAACGCATGACCACCATGGAAACAGAAACTGCCACCGGCTGGAACCGGATGGAGCTTCTTCAGATCGCCGATTCTGTCGCGCGCGAGAAAAATATTGATCCGCGCACCGTTCTGGAAGCGATGGAAGAAGCCATCCAGAAAGCTGCCCGTTCCAAATACGGTCACGAAAACGACATCCGGGCCGAGATCGATCCGAAGACCGGTCAGATCAGCCTTTACAGGTGCCTGGAAGTCGTGGAAACCGTTGAGAACGATTACGTTGAAATTTCACTGGGTTCCGCCAGCCGCCGCAATCCTGACGCCCAGGTCGGTGACACGATTGCAGATGAGTTGCCGCCGATTGATTTTGGCCGCATCGCTGCCCAGACCGCCAAGCAGGTTATCGTGCAAAAAGTGCGCGAAGCAGAGCGCGAACGTCAGTTTGAAGACTACAAGGATCGTATTGGTGAAATCATCAATGGTCTGGTCAAGCGGATGGAATATGGCAATGTGACTGTCGACCTCGGTCGCGGTGAAGCCGTGGTCCGTCGTGACGAACTGTTGCAACGTGAAAGCTTCCGCCAGGGTGATCGCATTCGTGCCTACATCTATGATGTGCGCCGCGAACAGCGTGGACCACAGATCTTTTTGTCCCGCACGCATCCGCAATTCATGGCCAAGCTGTTCACCCAGGAAGTGCCTGAAATCTATGACGGCATTATTGAAATCAAGGCCGTTGCCCGTGATCCGGGAAGCCGGGCCAAAATCGCTGTTCTGTCCAATGATACAGCGATTGACCCGGTTGGCGCCTGCGTTGGTATGCGCGGCAGTCGTGTTCAGGCTGTGGTCAACGAACTGCAGGGTGAAAAGATTGACATCATTCAATGGTCGCCTGATCCCGCAACGTTCATCGTGAATGCGCTGGCCCCGGCAGAAGTTGCCAAGGTCGTTCTGGACGAAGATGCCATGCGCATCGAAGTCGTTGTACCAGACGATCAACTCAGCCTCGCTATTGGTCGTCGCGGTCAAAATGTTCGCCTGGCCTCCCAGCTTACCAGCTGGGATATCGACATCATGACGGAAGCCGAAGAATCAGAACGCCGTCAGGAAGAATTCCGCCTGCGCAGCGAAATGTTTATCGAATCCCTCGATGTGGATGAAGTGATCGCCCAGTTGCTGGTCACTGAAGGCTTCACGACAATTGACGAAGTCGCCTTTGTGCCGATCGAGGAAATTGCCGATATCGAAGGCTTTGATGAAGACATCGCACAAGAGCTGTCAAATCGAGCCAATGAATTCCTGACCGCTGAGGAAGAACGTCACACTGCACGCCGCATTGAGCTGGGTGTCGGGGACGATGTCGCAGCGATTGAAGGACTGACGTCAGCCATGCTCGCGGTTCTGGGTGAAAATGAAATCAAAACGCTGGATGACCTTGGTGATCTGGCTGGTGATGAATTGATTGAAATGCTGCCGAACTTCAGTTTGGCGGAAGAAGAAGCAAACGACATTATCATGGCAGCGCGTGCGCACTGGTTTGATGATGAAGAGGAGCCAGCAGCTGAAGAAGAAGCTGCAGAGGCAGTTGAAGGAAGTGACGCGTAAGGCGCCGGAAAAAGACATTCCGGAACGGCGTTGCATCGTCGAAGGAGAGGTAAAGCCGGTCACCAGTTTGATCCGGTTTGCGATTTCGCCACAAGGCGATATTGTGCCCGACCTTGATGCATCGCTGCCAGGACGTGGTTTGTGGGTATCGGCGCGGCGTGATGCTGTCGACGAAGCGGTGAAGAAGAAACGGTTTTCCAGGGCCGCAAAAGCGCAGGTTCGTGCTGATGCAGATTTGGCGAACATGGTTGAAGCCCGGTTACGGGTCAAATGTCTGGACTTGTTGGGCCTCGCTCGCAGGGCCGGTGGTTTGATTACCGGGTTTGAGAAAGTCAAAGCCATGCTGGCGACAGGTGATGCTGTTGTTTTGTTGGCGGCGACAGACGGCGCGGCAGACGGACGTGAAAAGTTATTGCGACTGGCACCGGGTCTTACCATTGTAACGTTGTTTGACGTTGCAGATTTGAGTTTGGCGCTGGGGCGCGAAAATGTAGTACATGCGGCCCTGTCGTCTGGTGGTCTGGCTGAGCGGTTTCTTAAAGAAACGACCCGGCTGGCCGGTTTTTGCGGTGATCCGGATGTCAGTTCGGCCCGTCAGAAACCAGAGGTGATTTCGGATCAACCGGAGTTACCGTTTGAGTGAAAGTTTATGTCCTGATCCTGGATCAGGATAAAAGGGTGTTTCGGTCAGATGCCGGGTCACTTTAAGAAATGAAGAATTTAAGCGTATCTGATAAGGGCCAAGCGTGGTTTTGCAGATACGGCAGTCTTGTCAATGCGGAAAGCAAGCGTGGGTATGAGCGATACTGAAGAGCCTAAGGACAAAAAGAAGTCCCTGAGTCTGTCTGGGGGTACACGTCTGGAACTGAAGAAAACGGTTTCTTCCGGACAGGTACGTCAGAGTTTCTCACACGGCCGTTCCAAGGCGGTTACGGTTGAGGTGCGCAAAAAGCGAACCATCAAACGCGATTCGGCGCCATCGAAAGATGAAGTCGCCGCACCAACGCCTGTCACAGCACCAGAGGCGGATAATGAAGCGCCCCGGGTAAAGCCTGTTGACCTGACGCCGCCCGCGCCACCAAAGCCTGAGCCTGTTGCGGAAGTTGCCGAAGCGGCAGCACCCGAACCTGTTGCAGAGGCACCGGTTGTCGAGGCCCCTGTTGAAGAGGCCCCTGTCGCCGCTGAACCTGAAACTGCATCCGTTACCGAGCCTGAAGCAGCGCCTGAAGTTGCGGCTGAAGCTGCCAAACCGGCTACACCTGCCAAGCCGAGGGCAGATGGTCGTGGTGGTGCAAAGCCTGCGCGTCAGCCCCGCAAGGATGGCAAGTCAGGACGTGGACGCGTTGTCCTCAAGTCTTTGACGGATGACGAAAAGCGTGCCCGTCTGAAAGCCCTTGAAGGCGCCAAGCATGCCGACGATGAAGCACGTCGCCGGTCAGATGTACTTGCGCGCCGTCGCATCGATGAAGATAGTCGCCGGGCCCTTGAAAAAGAAGAAGCCGAAGCGCGGGTTCGCGAAGAAGCGGATCGAAAAGCAACTGAGGCTGATGCGCGCAAGCGGGCCGAAGATGCTGCTGCCAAGCGTCTGGAAGAAAAAGCAGCCCCGGCTGCCCAGCCTGGACCCGCTGGTCCTGCCGGCCCGGTTGTTCGCCGCGCCGTTGAAGAAGAACCAGCCCGGGCCAAGCCCAAACGGACACGCGGTCGCAATGATGGCGGCAATCGTCGTCGCGGTGGCAAACTGACAATTTCAGATGCTTTGTCTGATCGGGATCCACGGACACGCAGCCTGGCTGCGGTTAAACGTGCGCGGGAACGCGAACGTCGGGCCATGGAACAGGAAGAACGGGTAAAGATTTTGCGTGATGTTGTTATTCCGGAAACCATTTCGGTTCAGGAACTGGCCAGTCGTATGGCTGAACGTGGTGTCGATGTCATCAAGACGATGATGGGCATGGGCGTCATGGCCACAATCAATGACACGCTTGACGCTGATACCGCTGAACTGGTCGTCGCTGAATTTGGACACCGGGTCAAACGTGTTGCTGATGCTGATGCCGATGTTGATCACACCGAAGAAGTCGATGATGACGGCGACATGCTGCCACGCGCGCCTGTCGTAACCATCATGGGCCACGTTGATCACGGTAAGACATCTTTGTTGGATGCCTTGCGGTCGACAGATGTGGCCGAGGGTGAAGCCGGTGGCATTACCCAGCATATCGGTGCCTATCAAGTTCACTTGCCATCCGGCAATGCCATTACATTCCTCGATACACCGGGTCATGAAGCCTTCAGCGCCATGCGTGCCCGCGGTGCCGAGGCCACGGATATTGTGGTTCTGGTTGTTGCGGCCGATGACGGCATCATGCCGCAAACAGTTGAAGCTATTCGTCACGCCAAAGCAGCCAATGTGCCGATCATCGTTGCCATCAACAAGATGGACAAGCCGGGTGCCAATCCGGAACGTGTGCGCAACGAACTGCTGAGCCACGAAATTCTTCTGGAATCTGTTGGTGGTGATGTGCTGTCGGTCGAAGTTTCTGCCAAGGAACGCACGGGCCTGGATAAACTGGAAGAAGCTATTCTGCTACAGTCGGAAGTTCTCGAGCTGAGAGCCAATCCGGAACGTGCGGCCAGTGGCGTCATTGTTGAAGCCAAGATTGATCGCGGTCGGGGTCCTGTTGCAACCGTTCTGGTTCAGCGCGGTACCTTGTCTGTTGGTGATATCTTTGTTGCCGGTAATGAAAGCGGTCGTGTTCGCGCATTGATCGACGATCATGGCAAAAAGATCGATACAGCCGGCCCATCGATGCCTGTTGAAGTTCTCGGTCTTAATGGTGCGCCGGATGCCGGTGATACGTTCACTGTTGTTGACTCAGAAGCCAAGGCGCGTGAAGTGGCTGAATTCCGCACACACCGGGCACGGGCACAATCAGCAACCGCTTCGCCGCGCAACACGCTTGAGCAAATGTTCTCGCAAATCCAGGAAGGCAAAGCTTCTGAATTCCCGGTTGTCATCAAAGCCGACGTGCAGGGCTCACTTGAAGCCATTGCCGGTGCCCTGACAAAGCTGGAAACCGATGAAGTCGCTATTCGCATCCTGCATGGCGCTGTTGGTGGTATTAACGAATCTGATATCAGTCTGGCTCAGGCATCAAATGCAATGGTGATTGCGTTCAACGTTCGCGCCAACAATCAGGCCCGTGATCTGGCACGTCGCGAAAATACCGAAATCAGATACTATTCGGTCATCTATGATGTCACGGACGACATGAAGGACATCTTGTCCGGCATGCTGGAGCCAACGCGTCAGGAAAACTTCATCGGCAATGCCGAGGTCAAGGAAGTCTTTGGTGTCTCGAAAATCGGCAAGGTCGCTGGTTGTCTGATCACCGATGGCATGGTCAAAAAAGGCGCTGGTGTGCGCCTGCTGCGAGACGATGTTGTGGTCCACGAAGGCACGCTATCAACACTGCGGCGCTTCAAGGATGACGTCAACGAAGTCCGTGCCGGAACCGAATGCGGTATGTCGTTTGAAAATTATGACGACATCAAGGTCGGTGATGTGATCGAGGCATTTGAGGTCGAGATCGTCGCCCGCACATTGTAGGGCCTGCAAATCGTCAGATAATACTGACTGCTGGCTATAAAGAATGAACCGGAATTTCGCTGCTGACCGACCATCGGTTTGGCAGCGAAATTTCCTGTGAACCACAAGGAATATTGTCATGGCAGGTCGCAATCGTGCGCCAAGCCAACGCCAGCTTCGGGTTGGCGAGGAACTTCGCCACGTTATCTCCGGTGTATTGGCCCGCGGTGAAATCCGTGATCCTGATGTGCAGGGTGTTGTCATCACCGTAACCGAAGTTCGGGCCAGTCCCGATCTGAAATATGCAACGGTTTTTGTCGCCCCCCTTGGCGGTGGTGATGTTGAAGCGATTCTGGAAGGCCTGAAACGTTCGGCAAAATATGTCCGGGGTCAGGTCGCGCGCCAGGTACGCCTGCGCAACACACCGCAACTGGTTTTTGAAGTTGATACATCTTTCGACACCGGCAGTCACATCGACAGCTTGCTGCACCGGCCCGAGGTCAAGCGTGATCTTGAACTGGATGATGTTGACGATGCAGAACTTGCCGAAGACTGAGCCAGCATTTCATGGGCCGTCGCAATAACAAGGGCACACCGATCCACGGCTGGATGGTGATCGACAAACCTCTGGGCATGTCGTCTGCAAAAGTCGTGGCCGAGGTAAAATACAAAACCGGCGCGGCGAAAGTTGGCCATGGCGGCACACTTGATCCGCTTGCCACAGGCTTGTTGCCAATTGCGCTGGGCGAAGCCACCAAAACATCTGCCTGGGCCATGGATGGCAGCAAGACCTATACCTTTGTGATCCATTGGGGCCGTTCGACAACCACTGAAGATGCCGAAGGCGATGTCGTTGAAACCAGCGACGTCCGTCCATCGCCAGCCCAGACAGAAGCTGCCCTTGTGCACTTCATTGGTGACATCGAACAAATGCCGCCAGCCTTCTCTGCCCTCAAGATTGATGGTGAGCGGGCCTACAAAAAGGCACGCCGCGGCGAAAAAGTCGAACTCAAGTCCCGAACCGTTACAATTCGGAGCTTGAAGGTCCTGAAATACATCGATAATGACCACACCGAGTTTGAGGCTGAATGCGGAAAAGGGACCTATATAAGGTCTTTGGCCCGTGATATTGCCCTACATCTTGGGACAGTTGGCCACATTGCGGTCCTGCGGCGGACCCGGGTCGGGCCATTTGAAATAAAACAGGCGATTTCGCTGGATTCCTTAAACGACTTGGGCCATAACTACGCGCTCAATTCGTATCTGCTACCGGTTGAGACAGCGCTGGCCGACATCCCGGCGCTGCCATTAACCGGCCCGCAGGCCGAACGTCTCCATCAAGGTCAGACGGTCAGGGTGCTTGATGCACCTGATGGCCCATGTCTGGCGATGGCCGACGGGAAAGCCATTGCCCTTGCCACCGTTGATAACGGCGAGGTCAAACCTCAGCGGGTGTTTAACCTCTAACTTTTAAAAGGAGTAACGATGTCGATTACAGCTGAGAAGAAAACCGAAGTTGTTGGCGAATATGCCACCAAAGCCGGTGATACAGGTTCCCCCGAAGTTCAGGTTGCGGTTCTGACGACCCGCATTATTAACCTGACGGAACATTTCAAAACCCACAAAAAAGACGTGCATTCGCGTCGCGGTCTGATCCGTATGATCAACACCCGCCGCAGCTTGCTCGACTATTTGAAGCGTAAGGATCAGTCTCGTTACGAAAAACTGATTGGTTCTCTGGGCTTGCGTAAATAAGCCCAAATATTGCACCACCGCTGTTCGTCAGTCGGTGGTGTAAATATTTTCAGATCAGGAAAAACTGAAGCGGGCCCGGGAACACTCTCTGCCCGCATTCGGGATTCCGCAAAACTGAAATGAAGACCGGTCATCCGAATGTTTCGGATCCGGTGATAAGAAGTGAGCTCTTTCCAGGGCTCGGATATGAAATCGGAACCGTTCGGGTTCCGGTCTGAAATCGAAGCCGAAATGCGGCTTCACGCGGACCAGAGCATTTTCTCTGAAATTGCTCTCTTCACCATGGGGTGGCTGGTCCTTGAGGCAAGGAATGAAATATGTTTACAACCCATCGAACTGAATTGATGTGGGGTGGTCGTAAAATGACCATCGAAACGGGCAAGATTGCCCGTCAAGCCAACGGCGCTGTCATGGTGACCTATGGCGACACTGTGGTACTGGCCACAGCCGTTGCGGAAAAGAATGCACGCCCTGGCGTCGACTTCTTTCCCCTGACAATTAACTATCAGGAAAAGACATTTGCTGCCGGTAAAATTCCGGGTGGCTTCTTTAAGCGTGAAGGTCGCCCTTCCGAAAAAGAAACCCTGACGTCGCGCCTGATTGATCGCCCGCTGCGTCCGCTTTTCGCCAAAAACTTCACCAATGACACTCAGGTCATGATAACCGTTCTCGGCCATGATCTGGAAAATGATCCGGACATCGTTGCCCTTGTGGCATCGTCTGCAGCCCTGACAATTTCCGGCCTGCCGTTCATGGGTCCAATTGGTGCTGCCCGCGTTGGTTTGATCGAAGGTGAGTTCGTCTTGAACCCGCTGCAGGATCAAATGGCTGACACCAAACTGGATCTGGTTGTTGCCGGTACACGTGATCACGTGATGATGGTTGAATCAGAAGCCAGCGAGTTGTCCGAGCAGCAAATGCTGGACGCCGTCAAATTTGGTCACGAGCAATTCCGTCCGGTTATCGATGCGATCATCGATCTGGCCGAAGTTGCTGCCAAAGAACCCTGGATCATGCCTGAAGAAGAAGATTTCAGTGCAACATCTGATGCCTTGGCTGCTGAATTTGAAGCTGACCTGCGCGAAGCCTATGCCGAAAAAGACAAAAGCCTGCGGACGGCCAAAGTTGGTGACGTTCGTCGCGCTGCTGTTGCCAAGCTGGCCACAGACGACATGGACAGCACCACCATTGGCGGTCTGTTCAAAGGTCTTGAGAAAAAGATCGTTCGGGGTCAAATCCTCGACACCGGTACCCGGATCGATGGTCGCGACACCAAAACGGTTCGCCCGATTGAATCAGAAGTTAACCTGCTGCCACGCAGTCACGGTTCAGCTCTGTTCACCCGCGGTGAAACCCAGGCAATGGTTGTTGCCACATTGGGCACAGGCCGTGATGAGCAGATTATCGATGCGCTGGAAGGCGAATATCGCGAACCGTTCATGCTGCACTACAACTTCCCACCTTACTCAGTTGGTGAAACTTCTTTCCGTCTCAGCCCGGGCCGTCGCGAAATTGGCCACGGTAAACTTGCATGGCGCGCCATCAAGCCACTGATGCCTTCGGCAGAAGATTTTCCCTACACAGTTCGTGTTGTGTCAGAAGTGACCGAATCAAACGGCTCATCTTCCATGGCAACTGTCTGTGGCACGTCTTTGTCCTTGATGGACGCTGGCGTTCCTCTGAAAAGCCCTTGCGCCGGTATCGCCATGGGCCTGATCAAAGACGGTGAGCGCTTCGCTGTGTTGTCCGACATCCTCGGTGATGAAGATCACCTTGGCGACATGGACTTCAAGGTTGCGGGTACAACTGAAGGCGTGACTTCATTGCAGATGGATATCAAGATTGCTGGTATTACACCGGAAATCATGGAAATCGCTCTGGACCAGGCCAAAGACGGTCGTGCCCACATCCTCGATGAAATGTCCAAGGCCCTGACATCGGCTCGTGATGAAGTTGGTGAACATGCACCACGCATCACCACCATGTCTGTTCCAAAGGACAAGATCCGTGACGTCATCGGTACCGGCGGTAAGGTCATTCGCGAGATTTGCGAAGTCACCGGCGCCAAGATCGATATTGAAGACGATGGCACTATCAAGGTTGCTGCAACATCAACCGAATCTGCTGACGCTGCGCTGAAGTGGATCAAGGACATTGTTGCCGAGCCTGAAATTGGTGTGATCTACAAGGGTAAGGTCGTCAAGGTTGTCGACTTCGGTGCCTTTGTGAACTTCATTGGCAACCGCGATGGTCTGGTTCACATCAGTGAACTGGCTGATCACCGCGTCGGTCAAGTGACGGACATCGTCAACGAAGGCGACGAAATCTTTGTCAAGGTTCTGGCCGTCGACGATCGTGGCAAGGTACGCCTTTCCATGAAAGTTGTTGATCAGGAAACTGGTGAAGAACGCGCCAAGGAAGAAGCTGCTTCCGAGTAAAGAGTACAGTTTCAGGCCCGGTTTTTTATAAGACCGGGCCTGTTTTCTGAAGACCCCTTGAGTAAAGAACGGAACTGTCGTGAAAGCACTCAATCCGATAATGATGTCCGGCAGGGAAATGCTGCCGCTTGTTGAAGGCGGAAAAGGCGTTGCCGTTTCTGACGGTCACAGTTCAGGGGCCTGGGCGGTCGCTGGTGGTGTTGGTACAGTTTCAGGGGTTAACCCGGATTACCGGGACGATGACGGCAATATTGTGGCCCCGACCTACAAGGGCAAAACCCGTATTGAACGTCATGAAGAATTGGTGGCGCAAGGCATTCGTGGCTGCAAGACGCAACTTGAAATTGCCCGTGATGTTACAGGCGGCCAGGGTCGAATTCACCTGAACGTGCTGTGGGAAATGGGCGGATCAGAGCGTATTCTGGAAGCCGTGCTGGAACAGGCCGGAGAGCTTGTTGACGGCATTACCTGCGGTGCCGGCATGCCGTACAGGGTTGGTGAAATTGCCACCCGACATGGCGTTTATTATTATCCCATTGTTTCATCCGCGCGTGCCTTCCGGGCCTTGTGGAAACGGGCATTTCACAAACAGAGCGAAATGCTCGGCGGTGTGGTCTATGAAGATCCATGGCTGGCAGGTGGCCACAACGGTCTCAGCAATGCTGAAGACCCTCGCGTGCCACAAGATCCGTTTCCCCGCGTTCTGGAACTTCGCAAATTGATGGTCAGTGTCGGCCTCGCCGAAACCCCGATCATTATGGCTGGTGGCGTCTGGTATTTACGTGATTGGGAAGACTGGATCGATAACCCCGATTTAGGACCTATCGCCTTTCAGTATGGCTCCCGTCCCTTGCTGACACAGGAAAGCCCCATTCCACAGGAATGGAAAGATCGTCTGACAACGCTGACGGACGGCGACGTCCTTCTTCAGAAATTCAGCCCAACCGGTTTCTGGTCGTCGGCGATTTATACAGATTACATTCAGCTGCTTGAGCGGCGCAGCGAACGCCAGGTCGACTATCGACGCAAGCCGGAAGATGACTTCACGGCCAGCATCAAGGTCGGTCCACGTGGACGCGAAATGTTTGTTTTGCCGGCCGACAAGGAAAAAACCGAAAAATGGATGGCCGCAGGTCATACAGATGCGCTGCGGACGCCAGATGATACGGTGGTTTTTGTCTCGACAGAGGAAGCGGCGGAGATCCACAAGGATCAGGTCGATTGCATGGGTTGTCTCACGCAATGTGCTTTTTCCAACTGGTCGCAGCATGAAGGCAATACAACGGGCCGCAAAACCGACCCGCGCAGCTTCTGCATTCAGAAAAAGCTCCAGGGCGCCGCACATGGCGAGCCTTTGAAGGATAATCTGGCCTTCAGTGGCCATAACGCGATCAATTTCTCCAACGATCCGTTTTATTCCAACGGCTTCGTGCCAACGGTAAAGGAACTGGTCGACCGGATCGTTACCGGAGACTAGAGCATTTCCGATTGTTCTGGAAACGTTCTGGTTGATTTTAATGACTTGAGATAAATCAAGGGTGGGTGCGACATAATGCCCCGCCCTTTTTTGTTTTCTTTCATCATCCTATACGTTGGTTTAGAATAATCAGCATGAGCATTCAGGAACAACATGTGGATCGCCCCTATACGGGTGTTATCGAACGACTGAAAAATGCAGGTCTTCGTCCGACGCGTCAGCGTCTGGCCCTGGCCAAGCTTTTGTTCGATGGCGGTGATCGCCACATAACAGCCGAGACACTTCATGCGGAAGTTCTGGCTGCCAACGTACGTGTTTCACTGGCAACAGTGTATAACGCGCTACATCAATTCACGCGCTCCGGCCTGTTGCGTGAGGTTGTGGTTGATTCAAGCCGCGCCTATTTCGACACTAACACCTCCGGCCATCACCATTTCTTCGATGAAGATACCGGTGATCTGAGCGACATTCCCGACGGCGAAATCTCCGTAAGCAGCTTGCCCGGCGCACCCGCAGGCAAGGTCCTGAGCGGTGTTGAAGTTGTCGTAAGAGTACGTAGCCAGCAATAAGATCAGACCGGATGCCAGGTTTCTGGCCTCCGGTTTACTGGTTTTGTTATCGGCGGCGGCTATTCTCTGAATAATGCCATTTTGTTGGCCATCGTTCCCGAAAGGGGACATCTGCGTCTTGCAGTTAGTTTAGAGTTATTCTAATTTATATCTATCTGGAGCGTTTCCGGGTCTAACGGAAACGCAGCGTTAATTTTAACCTGAGGTGTGCGCCAAATATTTATGCACAAGCGATTTCGTTAAAATTGGAATCGCCCTGGCATTTAGTTGCACATAATAAATTTCGATCCTTACCGTCAATTTTGACATTCAATAATAACAGGAGAACATCATGTCTTTGGCAGGGACCAAAACAGAACAAAATCTCAAAGATGCCTTCGCCGGTGAAAGCCAGGCCAACCGTCGTTATCTTTATTTCGCCCAAAAGGCCGACGTAGAAGGTTACAACGATGTTGCCGCTGTGTTCCGTTCAACTGCAGAAGGTGAAACTGGTCACGCCCACGGCCACCTCGAATATCTTGAAGAAACAGGTGATCCGGCAACTGGCAAGCCTATTGGCCCCACGTCTGATAACCTCGCCGCTGCTGTCGCAGGTGAGACCCATGAATACACAGACATGTATCCGGGTATGGCGCGCACAGCACGTGACGAAGGTCTTGACGAAATTGCTGACTGGTTTGAAACCTTGGCCAAGGCAGAAAAAAGTCATGCCGGTCGTTTCCAGAAAGCCCTGGACACCCTCGACGACTAATCGATCTCTTTTTGAGAACGGTAAAAGACTCAGGGGGACTGGCTAACGCCGTCCCCCTTTTTCTTATCCCGGCCTCCCGTTTTAGCCCACCTCCCAATTATCAGCGATGAAGTGATAAAAATGGCGCCAAAAGAAGGCAGCACCGAGGCTCCCACCCGGCATCCGATTGACTGGCAAAATGAAGCCTATTACGACATGCAGGCGATTGAGACCGAACTGACCCGTGTCTTCGATATCTGCCATGGCTGTCGACGCTGTTTTAATCTGTGTGACAGTTTTCCAAAACTTTTTGACTTGATCGACGATAGTGAAAGTGGCGAACTGGACAGCGTGTCGACGGCCGATTACAAGCCCGTCGTTGACGCCTGCACGCTGTGTGACATGTGCTTCATGACCAAGTGTCCCTATGTGCCGCCCCATGAATTTGATCTCGATTTCCCGCATCTGATGTTGCGCTATCGGGCGGCAGAACATAAAGCCGGTAAAACCGATTTTGTGATCCGACAAATTACGGAAACCGATCGCAACGGCAAAATAGCCTCAAAAATCGCACCCCTTGCCAACTGGGCGACGGCAACTGAAAACAGGCTGACCAGAGGTGCCATGCACCGGATCGGTGGCATTCATCCGGATGCTGCCTTGCCAAAATATTACAGTAAAACATTCGAAGCCTCGGCAAAGGCATCAGCGCCTGCACGGAATTCAACAGCACCGGCGGCCGGCCGCAAGGCGGTGCTCTATGCAACCTGTTTTGTGAATTACAATAATCCAGGTATCGGCAAGGCCGCGCATTATGTATTGGCCCAAAATGGTGTTGAAACCCGCGTTGAATATCCGGGCTGCTGCGGGATGCCACAAATGGAACAAGGTGATCTTGCCAATGTGGCCGACAAGGCCCGGCATGTTGCCGCCGCCATGGGACCCATGATCGACGAGGGCAACACGATTGTGGCGCTGACACCCAGTTGCGCCCTGATGTTGAAATTTGAATGGCCGTTGCTGTTGCCCGAAGACAAGGCCGTCGCAAAGCTGGCGAAAGCGACCATGGACATCACGGAATATGTTGTCGATATCGCCCGCAAGGACGGCGTTGCCGAGGGGCTTGGCCCTCTCGAAGGCGGCGTTGCCCTGCATTTTGCCTGCCATGCACGGGCCCAGAATATGGGACCGAAGGCCGCTGATATGTTGCGCCTGATCCCCGATATCGATCTGCAAGTGATTGAACGATGCTCCGGCCATGGTGGATCATGGGGCGTGATGGCTGAGAATTTCGAAACGGCGATCAAGGTCGGCACAACTGCCGGGCGCCAGATCAAAAAGGCGGACAAGGCCTATATTGCCTCCGAATGTCCATTGGCAGGTGAACATCTGCTACAAATTGCCGGGCGGCTTGATGATCAGGACGTACCCAAACAGGCACCCCATCCGATTGAATTACTGGCCCGGGCCTGGGGCTATCAGGCCTGATACCGCTAACTTTTGAAATGAGAATTCCATGACTGCCTTTTTAGCAGAAATTACCCCGGACCATATTCTGGACCTCAGCGATTACGAAGCCGTGCGCAAGGACCGCAAGTCAGCGATCGTTGCGGCCAAACGGGACCGTCGTCTTGCCATCGGGCCAGACGCGACGATCTATTTCGAAAACCGTGAAACCATGTGGTTGCAAATTCAGGAAATGCTGCGGATTGAAAAAGGCGGTGCGGCCCAGCTGGCGGATGAACTGGCGGCCTATAACCCTATGGTGCCGAAAGGACGCAACCTGTCCGCAACCTTCATGATCGAAATTGATGATGAACGTCGGCGCGACCGGGTGCTTGGTGAAGTTGGACACATTGACCAGACGATCTCGATTAAATTTGTCGGGGAAAAAGTTTTTGCCCGAGCCGATGACGATACGGAACGCACAGACGAAGACGGCAAAGCCTCGTCCGTTCATTTTTTGCTGTTTGATTTCAGCGATGATCAGGTCGAGAAGTTCCGCGCAACTTCAGACGATATTGTAATTTCAATCGGCCAGGAAAATTATCGGCATATGGCTGTGATGTCACCGGCCATGCAGGTCGCACTTGCGGCGGATTTTGCCTGACGTATCGTTAATCGAAGTCTTCACCTTTGTAGACACCCCAGATCTGATTCCGTTTCAGCCAGCCGTCGGTGCCGCCAACACGTAACTTGCACCAGTTTTCCTTGCACTTCAGCAGTCCGGCCTGAACACCTGGTTCAGCACGCAAGACCGGCACGTCTCCTCCGGCATTTCGATAAAGCATTCTGACCTTGCGAATGACGACCGCTGACCGCTTGCCACTGAGAAGACTTTTGTGCACCCAGCCTTCGGTGCCATCCTGGCTGCGGATTTTACGCCACAATTCAAACTCGGCCAGGATTTCAACTGGCAGGAATTTGCGCACAAAAATCCATGAAATGGGGTAGCGCACACCGGGTCCGGCCCGCAAATTAACCTTGTCAGAGCGCAAACTGGCAAAGCGTGGCAACTTGCCCGCAGCCTCGGCGACAGGTGTTACCAGGGTCGCCAGAAAAAGCAACGCGAGACCGGCCAACAGGCCTTTGGCGATATTTGGTCTGACTGAATTCCAGATTATTTGCATGGGGTAATCTAGGGCATGACAGTGCCGGGCGCAAAGCTGTGATCCGTGTTCCGGTCGAATTTCGGGAATCTGGCCAACAAAGCACGTGGATTATGGAATCTATTCGTTATTCCGCTGCAAATTTCTCGAGGTCAATTGTGTCAACGCCGCAGTTTTGCTAGATAATGGCCTGAGCACTCTTTGATTTGGCCTTGCGGACTATATTGATATCCCAAAGCCACCGCCCGAGGACGCCCCATGAGCCAGCAAAAACCCGTAGTCGTCGTCACCCGCAAGCTTCCTGATGCCATTGAAACGCGCATGATGGAACTGTTTGACGCCCGTCTGAACCATGATGATCATCCGATGGAGCAATCGGAATTGATCGAAGCGGTGAAAACCGCAGATATCCTGGTCCCGACCGTTACCGACCGGATTGATTCCCGTGTCCTCAGTCAGGCGAACCCGGAACTCCGGTTAATCGCCAACTTTGGCACCGGTGTCGACCATATTGATCTTGCCAGCGCGCGTGAGCGCGGCATTACCGTCACCAACACACCCGGTGTCCTGACAGAAGACACCGCCGACATGACCATGGCCTTGATCCTGGCTGTGCCGCGTCGTCTGGCTGAAGGTGAACACGTAATGCGCTCCGGTGACTGGAAAGGCTGGTCCCCGACCGGCATGCTGGGCCACCGCATTTTTGGCAAGCGTCTGGGTATCGTCGGCATGGGCCGAATTGGTCAGGCTGTTGCCCGTCGCGCCCGTGGCTTTGGCCTCTCCGTGCACTATCACAATCGCAACCGCGTGCACGAGGAAATTGAGAACGAACTGGAAGCGACCTACTGGGAAAGTCTCGATCAGATGCTGGCCCGTATGGATATCATTTCGGTCAACTGCCCCCACACCCCGGCGACCTATCATTTGTTGTCGGCGCGCCGCTTGAAGCTGATCCAGCCCAACAGCTATATCGTCAACACCGCGCGCGGTGAGATCATTGACGAAAATGCCCTGACCCGCATGTTGCGTGGAAAGGAACTGGCCGGTGCCGGTCTCGATGTGTTCGAACACGAACCCGCCGTGAACCCGAAGCTGATGGAACTTGATAATGCTGTGCTGTTGCCGCATATGGCATCGGCGACCATTGAGGGCCGTGCAGAAATGGGTGAAAAGGTGATCATCAACATCAAGACTTTTGTTGACGGTCACGTGCCCCCGGACCGGGTTTTGCCAGGCGAATATATCTAGAGCATTTCCGGGTTGGTCAGATGTAAATTATCTGGCCGTCTCTTTCTGCATCAGACAAAAACGTCACAAGTCCGCCGACCTCAAATTTCAGGTCGGGACGCAGCGTGTCGCGTTCAAGGTCCAGGGCTTTCAGGCCCATTTCACAAATCAGGAACCGCGCGCCCAAGGCGACACAGGCCGAAATCAGTTCTTCCATTGTGCCGATGTTGCGGGCGGAAAATCCGGCGTCCATTTCTGCACCTGACTGACCAGCACATGTGGTCATTGCGCGCCAGCCTGCCTGATCCCCCGTTCCCATAACAGCTCGCGATGCGGCCATGGTGAAAAACATGGTGACCGGAATATTGATGGCCAGAGCTGCACTTGCGGTGGCGAAAGCGTAGTGGATCTGGTACACGTCGCCTGATTGCACGATCAACGAAAGTTTGGAAATTGGCAATTTTTCTGTGTTGCTGTCGGACATTGTTTCAGGCCGCGTGACTGCTGAGATCGAGGATAGTTTTTTGCGGGCCACACAAAGGGCAGTTCGCTGCTGGCTTTAGTTTGATCTTGTGCCAGGAGGCGGCCAGGGCATCGTAGATCGACAACCAGCCGGACTGGCTGTCACCAATTTCAAGAATTTCCTTAATAATTTCAACGCCTTGCATCGATCCCATGACACCGGCAAGAGCACCGAATATGCCGCCTTCGGCGCAGCTTGGCACAATTCCGGCGGCCGGTGCCGCCGGATAGAGGCAGCGATAACAAGGATTGTCGCCGCCTTGATGTGCCCGGAAGGTAGAGATTTGTCCTTCAAATTTAAGCATCGAAGCCGCCACCAGGGTTTTCCCCGCCAGGTAACAGGCATCGTTAATCAAAAAGCGCGTGGCGAAATTATCGGAGCCATCTGCAACAATGTCGTAATCCGCAATCAACGCCATGGCGTTGTCGGCAGTCAGACGTACCTTGTGTTCGATGACGGCGGTGTCCGGATTCAGATCAGACAGGGTTTGGGCGGCGCTTGAAGTTTTGTCGTCGCCAATGCGGCTGGTGGTATGCACGATCTGGCGCTGCAGATTGGAGAGCGATACCGTGTCGTCGTCGACAAGACCAAGCGTGCCCACACCCGCCGCGGCGAGATACATGGCGAGCGGGGAGCCAAGACCCCCCGCGCCCACGATCAGGACTTTGGCCGCCAGCAATTTCGCCTGACCCACCCCGCCCACTTCCCGCAACACAATGTGGCGGGCATAGCGTTCAATCTGGCTTTCGGAAAAATCCATGATTATACCGTAATATGGCGATAGCGGTTTTTCTAGGCGTCGTCAAAAAGTGCCGTGGACAGATAACGTTCGGCAAAGTCAGGCAGAATGACGACAATATTCTTGCCCGCCATTTCCGGCTTTGAGCCGATCTCCAGCGCAGCCGCCAGGGCCGCACCCGATGATATGCCGACGGGGACACCGTCAGTCCGGGCAACCTGGCGGGATGTTTCGAACGCCGTTTCATTGGCGATGGTGATGATCTGATCAAACACTTGCGTGTTCAGGATGTCCGGCACAAACCCGGCACCAATGCCCTGAATTTTATGGGGTCCGGGGTTGCCGCCAGACAGGATGGGACTGTCTTCGGGCTCAACAGCGATCATCTGAATGTCGGGCTTGCGTTCTTTCAGAACTTCACCGATGCCGGTAATGGTCCCGCCAGTGCCGATCCCGCAGACAACAGCATCGACGTTGCCGTCAGTATCGCGCCAGATTTCTTCCGCCGTAGTTACCCGATGCACCTGGGGGTTGGCCGGGTTCATGAACTGTTGCGGCATGACGGCGTTGGGGTTCTCCTGCAGGATTTCCTCGGCCCGGGCGATAGCGCCTTTCATGCCTTTGGCAGCATCCGTCAATTCCAGTTCGGCACCCAGAAAGGCCAGCATTTTTCTGCGTTCAACCGACATGCTTTCCGGCATGGTCAGGATCAGCTTGTATCCCTTGGAGGCAGCGACAAAAGCCAGGGCAATGCCGGTGTTGCCAGATGTTGGTTCGACCAGCACCGTGTCGGGCCCGATTTTGCCCTGGGCTTCCAGGGCTTCGATCATGGCAAGGCCGATACGATCCTTGACCGATGCCAGAGGATTAAAACACTCCAGCTTGCCAATGATCTGCGCCTTGCAGTCATGTGCTTTTTCAAGTCCGGTCAGGCGCACCAAAGGTGTGTTGCCGATTGTATCAATGATGCTGTTGTGAATGCCGCTCATGTTAATAGCCCCCGTTGGTGAAAATGATCAGGCCGCATTTGGAAAATGCCGTTGCCTGGATATTGAGGTGAAAGAATTGGAATTTCTAGATTGAATAGTCTGCAACTTCTCGTGATTCGTTTCGAATGCCTTCGTTTTTGGCCCGCGTGCATAATTCTTCAATCGTCACACCCGCCAGTTCCAGCATCAGGCTTTCGCGTAGATCCCGCCACAAGGGGCGCACGACTTTTTCGGCAAGCTCCGATGTCGTGCCCTTTTCGACCACGTCTTCACCGGCTTCGAGTTCAAATACCACCTTCGCTACATCAGACACCAGAATGCGTCGGCGTTCTCTGGCCAGGCGATAGCCACCCTTGGGGCCGCGCACACCTTTCAGGATGCCGGCACGGACCAGACGTTGCATGACCTGTTCAAGATAGCGTTGTGGAATTTCCTGACGGCGGCTGATATCGCGCGATTGCACGGGCTCGGCACCGCCGTGATAGGCGATGTCGACCACGGCCTCGAGCGCAAAAATCATTTTTTTGGAAAGCCTGAGCATGATCTATGACTTTCCCGTTGAGCCAAAACCACCGGCACCACGTTCGGTGTCACCCAATGTATCTGCTTCCTGCCAGGTCGCACGTTCGTGCCGGGCGATGACCATCTGGGCGATGCGATCACCGCGCTGGATGGAAAAGGTTTCGGCCCCCAGATTGGCCATAATCACGCCGATCTCTCCGCGATAATCAGCGTCGATGGTTCCAGGGCTGTTCAACAGGGATATGCCATGTTTCAGGGCGAGACCGGATCGCGGCCTGATCTGGGCTTCAAAACCAACCGGCAATTCAATGCAAAAGCCTGTCGGGACCAGTTTTCGCTCACCGGGCGCCAGCTGGATTTCTTCCCCCACAGCCGCCCGTAAATCCATCCCGGCAGCGGCTTCACTGGCATAGTCCGGCAAGTCGAGATCCGCGGCATGCGGCAAACGTTTGATCGAAATATCCATATCAGGCATCCGTCCCGGCCAGCTTCGCAGCAATGCGGGCGGTTAACTGGCTGGCGACAGCAGCTTTGCTGGATCGGGGCCAGTCTTCAACGCCTTCATCGGTCAGCAGGTGGACGGTATTTTCGTCACCGCCAAAGGTGCCGGTGCCGCTGGACACATCGTTCGCGACGATCCAGTCACACTGTTTCCGGGCCCGTTTTTTGGTGGCATTGTCGATCAGGTCATTTGTTTCGGCAGCGAAACCAACAACAAGTGCAGGTCTGTTTTTTGAGGCCTGACTTAGTGTTGCGAGGATATCGGGGTTTTCAACCATTGCCAGAGAAGGCGGCGAACCACCGTTCTTTTTCATCTTCGAACCTGCCTCTTCAGCAATGCGCCAATCCGCAACGGCTGCGGCACATATGGCGATATCACAAGGCAAGGCGGCCTCACAGGCGGCCAGCATTTCCCGCGCACTTTCAATATTTACAACGGAAACGCCCAGCGGATCAGGCTCAGACGTGGGTCCGGTCACCAACGTTGTCTCAGCTCCGGCGGCAGCCAAAGCGGCTGCGATGGCATGACCCTGTTTGCCGGAAGAATGATTGGAAAGGTAACGCACCGGATCAATAGCCTCACGCGTTGGGCCGGATGTCACCAGGGCTTTTTTTCCGGCCAGGGGCAGGTCCTTGATGGTTCTGCCCAGCCGTTCCTCAATTGCGGCGATCAAATCGGGGACTTCAACCATACGTCCCTGCCCGACTTCACCACAGGCCAGATCACCTGCAGCCGGTCCCACCAAAGTTATGCCATCCGCCGCCAGCGTTGCTGCATTGCGTTGCGTGGCCGGATGGCCCCACATTTCGACATTCATGGCGGGCGCGATCAGGACCGGTTTGTCGGTGGCCAGCAAGGCGGTGGAGGCCAGATCATTGGCATGTCCCCCCGCCATCTTTGCCATCAGGTCTGCTGTCGCCGGGGCAACAACCACCAGGTCGGCCTCACGTGACAGACGGATATGGCCCATATCTGCCTCGTCGGTCAGATCAAAAAGATCCTGATAGACTTTTTCACCCGACAAAGCCGACACGGACAAAGGTGTTACAAACTCGGCACCCGCTTTGGTCAGGATACAGCGCACGGTCACGCCGCGGTCCATCAAACGCCGGATCAGGTCCAGGCTTTTATAGGCCGCAATACCCCCGGCGATGATCAGCAATATGCGTTTGCCAGCTAACACGTCCTGTCCCTCAATTCATTCTTCAGCGATTGCGGACAATAAAAATAAATACGGTCCTGCTCTGTTGGATTTTGGAATTTACGCTATTCAATTGTGAATAGGAAATAAAAACACAAGAATATTTTTAGTTGCCTGATCCCGCATCGAATACAGGTTAAGTCTTGCGCTTATGTCCTGCACTTTGGCGCGCTTCCGTTCAACCGGGAAACGCACTAGGGTGCCGCCGCATCGCCAGACAAACGAAACCCGGATTATCCCGAGCCCATGCCAAGACAAAAACCACCATCCATTTCCTACAATTGCGACAAATGCCCCGGCTATTGTTGCAGCTATGTGCGCATCTGCGTTACGCCCGATGACGTCAGGCGTCTGGCGGCGCACTTTGACGTATCAGAAGAAGATGCCGCCTCGAATTTTACCCGGGAAGGCTATGAAGAAAACGAAATTATCCTGCGCCATGAACCCGACGAACATTTTGGCACAGCCTGCCGGTTTCTGGATCAGGAAGAACGACGCTGCACAATCTATGAAGCCAGGCCGGAAGCCTGTCGGGAATTTCCGGGTGTCCGCCGCTGCGGCTATTACGATTTTCTCTCGTTCGAACGTCGCTGCCAGGAAAACCCGGATTATATTTCGACCACCAACAATACAGAATAGCCCAGGCATCAAGCACCAGGCCCTGAAACACGCTATCCGCGAAGCAGCAGGATGGCGATCACGGCAATCAGCATTACAATGACGATCATGGATGGCATGCCACGCCGTCGGGCGCTGAAGCCATTGGTGTGGCGATGTTGTTGCGGCGAAAGCTTGTCGGCATGATCGCCGTTTTGCATGGCAAAACCGGCTGCATTAAGAAACTCGGTGGCTTGTTCGGCCCGGTCGAGAATTTGCGGGATACGCCGGGCGGCAGCAGCCGTTTCGACAACAGCGTCCTTGATCCTGGCTTCCGGTCCCAGATTTTCGCGGACCCATTCCGTCAGGAAAGGCCGGGCGGCTTCGAAAAAATTGGTCTCGGGGCTGAGGTCCCGACACACACCTTCAACAACCACCAGAGTTTTTTGCAGCAACAATAATTGCGGCTGCGTTTGCATGGAGAACGTTTCCGTAATCTGGAACAGCTGGGCCAGCAAACGGCCAATGGAAATCTCGTTGGCGGCCCGGCCCATCAAGGGTTCACCAATGGACCGGCAGGCTTGCGCAAAAACGTCAACAGATTTGTTGCGCGGCACGTAACCGGCTTCGAAGTGAATTTCTGCGGCGCGCTTCCAGTTGCCGGTGACAAAGGCCAGCAACAGTTCGGCGACGAACTGGCGGGTTTGACGGTTAAGGCGACCCATGATGCCAAAATCAACGGCCAGGATACGGCCTTCTTCACTTGCAAAAAGATTGCCCGGATGCAGGTCAGCGTGGAAAAAGCCATCGCGGAAAACCTGTTTCAAAAAGGCGACGAGCAAATTGCTGGCCAGTTTGTCCTTGTCCAGACCGGCGGCTTCAAGGGCTTCATGATCCGCGATTGAAATGCCGTGAATGCGCTCAATTGTCATCACCCGGCGCTGGGTCAGGTTCCAGTCAATCAGGGGGACGCCAAAGTCCGGGTCATGTTCAAAACCATCCGACAATTCAGATGCGGCAGCGGCTTCCAGTCGCAAATCCATTTCCAGATCAACCGATTCCTGAAAGGTGCGAACAACTTCGACCGGGCGCAGTCGGCGAAATCCCGGTTGCAACGTTTCGATGACCTCAGCCACCCAGTAATAAAGATCAAGATCCCGTTGAAAGGCTTCTTCGATACCAGGGCGCAGGATTTTTACCGCGACTTCTTCGCCGGTTGTTGTGGTTGCGAAATGAACCTGGGCGATGGAGGCGGCAGCGACGGGTTCCGTGTCAAAGGTTGCGTACAGGGCCTCCAGGGGTTGTTCAAATTCGCTTTCGATTGTTTTCCGGGCGTCTTCAATGCTGAAAGGTGGCAGGCGATCCCTGAGGCCAGCCAGGTCCTGGGCAACTTCTTCGCCGATCAAATCTGACCGTGTCGACAGGGACTGGCCAAATTTGATAAAGCTCGGCCCCTGTTCCTGAAGCGCCATGGCCAGGCGTTCGCCGGGTCGATGATCAGCATATTTTTTGCTGGCCCGTCCGGCCAAAAAACTCAGGCCGCGCACGGCCCAATCCGGCAAGTCCAGTTTTTCCAGCGGGAACACGGCATCATAGCGCGCCAATGTGCGCATGATGCCGATCAGGCGATAGAGGTTTTTGATCGTTCTGAACACGGGCAGTTCCGTCTAGATTCGCCAGGCTGAATGCATGGCAGCAATACCACCGGACAGATTGCGGACCTTGACCTGTTCCAGTCCTGCATCTGCAATCATTTGGGCGAAGGTCTCCTGATCGGGAAACTGGCGGATGCTTTCGGCCAGATACTGATAGGCTTCGCGGTTCCTGGCGACAAGTTCTCCCAAAGCCGGCAGCACCTTGAATGAATAAGTATCGTAAGCTGATTTCAGACCCGGAATGATCACATGGCTGAATTCAAGACACAAAAAGCGACCGCCTGGCTTCAGAACCCGACGGGCTTCGACAAGGGCGGCTTCTATGTTGGTCACATTGCGAATGCCAAAGGCGATGGTATAGGCATCGACACTGGCAGAAGCGACCGGTAATTTCTCGGCGTCGCCACAGCTCCAGCTGATACGCTCCAGCGCACCGCGATCCAGGGCGCGATCACGACCGACACCGACCATGGCTTCATTAATATCGCAGACGGTGGCAATCGCGGACGTATCCCCGTCGCGACTGCGCTCATCTGCGCGCGCCAGAAAACGTTCGGCAATGTCGCCGGTGCCGCCTGCAACATCCAGCAAACGCCAGCCAGGTCGCGGATTTAACCAGTCGATCATGGCGGTTTTCCACAACCGGTGAACGCCAACGCTCATCAAGTCGTTCATCAGGTCATATTGATCGGCCACACCATTAAAGACGGATCGCACCATGCCGGATTTCTGTTCGCGCTCGACGGTCTGAAATCCGAAATGTGTTTCGTCTTTTTGGCCCGTCTCTGCGGGGCCGTTGTGGTTTTCTGTATTCATGCCCGGACCATAGCGCAGGCCCATGATCCGCGCTACCGTACAGGCCACTTTCAGAATAATTACAGGCCATGTTTAAATGCCCGAATTACCCGAAGTTGAGACCGTTTGCAGGGGCCTTGCCCCCTATCTGGAAGGTCATACCCTGGTCCGGGTTGATCAGCGCCGAAAGGATTTGCGGTTTCCATTTCCGAAAATGTTTGCCAAACGCCTTCGCGACCGCCGTGTTGAACGTATCCGCAGGCGGGCAAAATATATGCTGGTCCATCTGGACAACGGCACGGTCCTTATTATTCATCTCGGCATGTCAGGGCGCATGACGATTACCCCGCCCGGCCAACAAGCGCCGGAACCCGGCAAGCACGATCATGTTGTTTTTGGCACAGACGACGGGGCCGTTATTATGTTCAATGATGTCCGTCGCTTTGGACTGATGGACCTGGCACAGGAAGATGATCTTGAACAACATGCCTTGTTGTGTGACATCGGCCCCGAGCCTCTGGGCAATGAATTTTCAGACAGTTATCTCAGCGAGAAACTGAAAGGCCGCAAGACGCCGATCAAGTCCGCCTTGCTGGATCAGAAAATTGTCGCAGGCCTTGGCAATATATATGTCTGTGAGGCTTTGTTCAGAGCCGGCATTTCACCCAAACGCCTTGCTGATACAGTTGCAGGTGTCCGGGCGACACGTCTGGTGCCGGTCATTCGCGAGGTGCTGGAAGAGGCCATTGCCAAGGGTGGCTCAACCCTCAAGGATTATGTGCAAACGGATGGCGAGCTTGGTTATTTCCAGCATGAATTTGCGGTTTATGGCCGCGAAGGTGAACCCTGCCCCGGATGTGACTGCAAAAAAACCGTTCAGCGCATCGTGCAATCCGGGCGCTCGACATTTTTTTGCGCCAAACGCCAGCGTTGAACCAGACTAAACCAGGAAAATGCTGAATTGAAGGTTTACCTGTCGAGCAACCCCCCATAACGTGGCGTCCCCAGGTGGCGCCAAATGTAGCGCCACATGTGGTGCCTCGTGGTGCCATCCCGGCGACACCCCCATTCCGGAGACTTCCTGAAATGAGCTACGAAAATATCATTGTTGAAACGCATGACGCTGTCGGTCTGATCACCCTGAACCGGCCGGACGCCCTGAACGCCCTGAGTTCTCCCTTGCAGGCCGAATTGACTGAAGCATTGAATGTCTTTGAAGCCGATGATGCCATCGGTGCAATTGTGCTGACAGGCAGCAAAAAAGCCTTTGCTGCCGGGGCAGATATCAAGGAAATGCAAAGCAAGACCTACGCCAGTGTGCAGGCAGAAGATTTCATCAGCGCTGGCTGGGAACGTCTGACAACCTGTCGTAAACCGGTTATTGCGGCTGTTGCCGGATTTGCCCTGGGCGGCGGCTGCGAGATGGCCATGATGTGTGATTTTATTCTGGCGGCAGACAATGCCAAATTTGGTCAGCCTGAAATCAAGCTTGGCATCATTGCCGGTGCCGGGGGCACCCAGCGTCTGACGCGCTTTGTTGGCAAATCCAAAGCCATGGAAATGAACCTTACGGGTCGCATGATGGATGCGGAGGAAGCTGAACGCAGTGGTCTGGTCAGCCGGATTATCCCGGTCGATGATTTGCTGGATGAAGCCCTGAAAGTGGCTGCTACAATTGCTGCCAACTCCCGGCCATCTGTCATGATAGCCAAGGAATCAGTGAACCGGGCCTACGAGACAACCTTGCGTGAAGGTGTGCTGTTCGAACGCCGGGTCTTTCATTCCCTGTTCGCCTTTGAAGATCAAACCGAAGGCATGCAAGCCTTTGTTGAAAAGCGCAAACCTGACTTCAAAAACCGCTAGAACCGCTGGATTTAAGGTAATTTATTCCCCGACAGGTGCCATTTGGTACACCTGCCCGGGGAGTGAATTGCAACAATAGATGAGGGCCGGGTGGTAACACCTTGAAAAGAATCTCCAATTCCCTCGTCTGCAAGGTTGACGGCGGGCCTTGGGGGGATTATAAGCGCGCCTTCGCAATCAATAACATTGAATATGAGTAATTACCCATGGCGCACCATAAATCTTCGCTGAAGCGAATTCGTCGCACTGAGCGGGCCACTGCTGTGAACCGTGATCGTCGCGGTCGCATCCGGTCAGAAATCCGTAATGTCGAAGAAGCCATCACTGCTGGCGATCAGGCCGCAGCACAGGCCGCTTTGAAACAAGCTCAGCCTGAAATCATGCGCGGTGTGACACGCGGTATCATCAAGCAGAATACAGCCTCACGGAAAGTGTCTCGCATGGCACACCGGATCAAGGGCATGTCTGCCTGACGCAACAGCGTTAATCGGCACGCTCAACCGGGCGACTTCAGAACCGCGTCACCAGATCTGGGATGCGGTTTTTTTGTGCCCGAAATTATTTCGCTGTCGGAAGAATTTCGACCTTCATTTCATCATCATACGTTTGAAAAAATTCCTCGATGGAAGCGGATGCGACTGGATGTCCAAAAATGTCCGTCGAATGAGACAAAATGTCTTGCAAATGCGCCTGAATTTTTCGCCAAAAAGTGATCCATTTTGGGACCGGGAAAATTTTGTATTTAAGACAAATTTTCTTCGGCTACATCTTGTGCCTGGAGTCAGGTGCAGACCGATTAAGGGCAAGTTTTTTTTGGCGTTCTGGTTTCGTCCCGTTGCGAATCAATTTCTGTCGATTTACTGTACAGCATCGACGGCGAGGGTCGTTGCAATCAAGTTGTAATATTTAATTTAATATTCTTTTTCTGTCCGAATACTTCGGTCAGACTCGTGAACTATGCGGTAAAAACATAAAGCGCAAGTAAAAAGCAAGTATTCGCCTGAGAGATATGACAGGGATCGGGCGTCGGGAAAATGTTGGCCACTAAACAGGTCAATGCAGGAATTGTTGTCTGGGGAGTATCACTTTCAATGTCTGACGCATCTTCTGTATCGGACGGTCCTGGTTATGCCGGTGATCTTTCGGTCGACGAAGCCTGGGCGCTTTTGTCTTCCGATCCGGCTGCAGTTTTAATCGACGTACGTACCGCAGCGGAATGGTCGTACGTTGGTGTGCCGGATTTGGAAAGTCTGGGGAAAACCTTGTTGACGGTTGAATGGGTCTCGCATCCCGGCAATGCCAGGAATGCAGATTTTGCCAACCAGGTTCAGGAACAGGTTCAGGCTTTGAAAGCCTCGAACGACGCTCCCTTGTTGATGCTCTGTCGCTCGGGCGTGCGCTCAAAAGGGGCCGCGACAGTGATGACAGAGGCGGGATACGCGCGTTGCTATAATATTGCAGGTGGCTTTGAAGGCGACCTGGACGAACAAAAACATCGTGGAAACACCGGCGGCTGGAAGGTCGCTGAATTGCCTTGGGTACAAAAATAAAAATGAGTGACAGTTTCGTTTTAAGCTCTGAAACCGAGGCCCAGTGGGCCGCAGTCCGCAAAGCCCTAAAGGCCGAAGTTGGGGACGCCGCCTTCAACAGCTGGCTCAAACCCGTTGTGCTTGCGGCAGTCCGCGAGGGACAGGCCGTCATGACAGTACCGACCCGGTTCATGCGGGACTGGGTTGTGTCGCATTACGGTGACAGGCTGCGCGAGCTTTGGTCAGGCGCTAATCCGGAAATTCATTCTGTCGATATTCATGTGAAAACAGTGCAGGCCCGACGCGGTGTCGAAGCCCAGCCGGTCTCAAATGAAGCACACGAAGAGACGACTGCCGAAGCGGCATCTGCGCCGCTGCCTGTGAGCAGCGCCACCCGCCCCCGGATTGAGGATTACGAAAACCGGGCAGAAGTTTTTGACGTTGGCGCGTCGCTCGATCCCCGTTTCACCTTTGATAATTTTGTTGTTGGCAAGCCCAATGAACTGGCTTACGCGGCTGCCCGGCGAGTCGCTGATTCGCCATCGGTTCCGTTCAACCCGCTGTTTCTATATGGCGGTGTCGGTCTTGGTAAAACCCATTTGATGCACGCGATTGCGGCCCACATCCGGGACCGTTTCCCTGAGCGCAAAGTACTTTATCTTTCTGCTGAAAAATTCATGTACCAGTTTATCCGGGCTTTGCGGATCAAGAACGTCATGGCTTTCAAACAGCAGTTCCGTTCCGTTGATGTGCTGATGATTGACGACGTGCAATTCATTGCCGGCAAGAACACAACCCAGGAAGAATTCTTCCATACCTTCAATGCGCTTGTGGACCAGAACCGCCAGATTATTATTTCCGGCGACCGCTCCCCCAGTGATCTTGATGGCATTGAGGAGCGCATGCGATCTCGCCTGGGCTGGGGCCTGGTCGCGGATATTCATGCCACAGATTACGAATTACGCCTTGGCATTTTGCAAAGCAAAGCCGAACAGGCCGGCGCGACGGATGTTCCCGTCCGTGTTCTGGAATTCCTTGCACACCGGATCACCTCCAATGTCCGTGAACTGGAGGGCGCCCTGAACAGGGTTCTGGCCTATTCAAACCTTGTCGGCAGGGCCATTACACTGGAAGGCACCCAGGAAGTGCTCAGGGACCTTCTCAGGGCCAATGACCGCCGGGTGACGATCGAGGATATCCAGAAACGCGTGGCCGAACACTATAATATCCGGCTGGCCGACATGTACTCCGCCCGTCGTGCCCGTGCCGTCGCCCGACCACGCCAGGTTGCCATGTATCTGGCCAAGCAATTGACCTCACGCAGCCTGCCGGAAATTGGTCGAAAATTTGGCGGCAGAGACCACACCACCGTCATGCATGCCGTCAAAAAAATTGACGAATTGCGTCAGGACGACAACATTTTATCCGAGGATATCGATCTTCTCCGGCGTATGCTGGAGGCCTGATCAGACATCTGGATCCGGCAGGGAAACACCTCCCCTTCGGAACCTGTAATAGCAGGTCGAAAAACGGCAAAAAACCATGCTATTTCCTGCCCGGTCTGTTATAGTTGCACACCGGTAAGGGTGCGGTGCCGGGGGATTATTTGTCATTGCATGCCGCCCTGACTATCCGAGGTGTTTGTTCTGAAATTTTCTGTGTTATTTCAACCGCTTGGGTTGAAGGTGTCGAACGGCTTCAAAGGCCTTGCCGCGGACTGTTTTGAATTCAGGACAGGGTCGGCAACGGCGCGTTTTCGACGCGTCCGGGACAGCACAAAAAATAATTGGCTGAATACCTGTTTTTCCAATCTCATTACCCGCCAAGTAAACCTGAATATCCACCCGTTCCGCAATCCGGAAATTGCTGATCCGTTGTTGAAAGCGCTTCCGGGTTTAAACCGGAAGCGCCCTAGAGAATTAGAAACAATATGAAACTGACCATTGAACGCGCCACGTTGCTGGCATCTCTCGCCCACGTACAAAGTGTTGTTGAGCGGCGAAACACAATTCCGATCCTGTCGAACGTATTGCTTGAAGCTGACAGCGGTGTGCTAAAGCTGACGGCGACCGACATGGATCTGTCGATTGTCGAGGCAACGCCCGGAGATATCTCGCAAAGCGGTGCGACGACCACCCCGGCGCATACCTTGTACGATATCGTTCGCAAGCTGCCGGATGGTGCACAGGTTGAACTTGGGCTGGGTACCGGCGATGGCCGTTTGGCACTGAAGGCCGGTCGTTCCGAATTCGTGTTGCCCTGCTTGCCGCGGGAAGATTTCCCGACGATGGCGGACGATGACCTGCCTATCCGCTTTTCTGTTGCTGCAGACGCCCTGCGTCGCTTGATCGACAAGACGAAATTTGCCGTATCAACGGAAGAAACACGGTATTATCTCAACGGTATCTACCTGCACGCGGCGGAATCCGGGGGCATTGCCATGCTGAGGGCCGTCGCGACGGATGGTCACCGTCTGGCGCTTGTGGATACACCGCTTCCCGATGGCGCTGCGAACATGCCAGGGGTGATTGTGCCGCGCAAGGCGATCAATGAATTGCGTAAACTGATTGATGAAACGGGCGACGATATTGTTGTTTCCCTGTCGGAGACCAAAATCCGGTTTGAATTCGATGACGCGGTGATGTCCTCAAAACTGATCGATGGTACTTTTCCGGAATATCAGCGGGTTATCCCCGAAGGCAATGACAAGGTGATGGAAGTTGATGCCAAAACCTTCGCCCAGGCCGTTGACCGGGTCTCGACCATTTCCACAGAGAAATCACGGTCGGTGAAACTTGGCCTGTCAAACGGTCTTGCGACCTTGATTGCAACCAGTCCCGACAATGGCAGTGCTACGGAAGAACTGGCGGTGATCTATGATTCGGATGATATGGAAATCGGCTTTAATTCACGGTATCTCCTTGAAATGACGGCGCAAATTGAAGGTGATATGGCGCAGTTTGTGCTCTCGGACGCCGTGTCGCCGACGCTTGTACGTGATAGCTCGGATGAAGGCGTGATCTACGTTTTGATGCCGATGCGCGTTTAATTCACCAGGTTTCATCAGCCCCGGGTTTATGGGCTGATGGACAGGAGTGCTGAAACAAATATGTCAGATACATCGACCATGACACCGCTCCCGAAGCAGTCGGCGCCCATAAAGGCCGAAGCTGCGGCGGTGACTCGTCTGGTGCTGACGGATTTCCGCAATTACGCCAGCCTGAAACTGGATGTATCGCCTTCGCCTGTGGTTTTGACAGGTGAAAACGGGGCGGGGAAAACCAATTTGTTGGAAGCGGTCAGTTTTATGTCGCCAGGCCGGGGCTTGCGTCGGGCCAAACTGCCAGACGTGACACGTCGCGGTCAGAGTGTCTGGGCCGTAGCTGCAACCTTGCAGGATCAGACCGGTGAAACCGGCATCGGAACAGGTCTTGAGCCAGTTTCAGCGGATAACGGGTCTGATCCATCCTCCCGCCGGGTTGTGCATATTGACGGTGTGCCAGCCAGAAGTGCCAATGTGCTGGCCGATTATGCTGTCGTTGGCTGGCTGACCCCACAAATGGATCGATTGTTTGTGGAAGGCGCATCGGCGCGTCGCCGGTTCCTTGACCGTCTGGTCTACGGTTTTGATACGGGCCACGCACGCCGGGTCTCAGCCTACGAAAAATCCTTGCGGGAACGGGCCAGGCTTTTGCGATCCGGTCAGCGTGACCCTGCGTGGTTGTCCGCACTTGAAAGTACTATGGCGGAACACGGTATCGCCGTTGCGGCGGCCAGACGCGACGCCGTGTTGCGTCTTGGCAATGCCATGGATGAAGGATTTGGTCTCGCCGGTGAAAACTTCCCCCGGGCCGAAGTCCGGGCTGAAGGTGTTGTTGAAGACTGGCTGGAAGATCATCCTGCCGTTGAGGTTGAAAGCCGGTTTCTGGATGCCCTGAAAGCTTCCCGGGATCAGGATGCCATTTCAGGTGGTGCCAGGACCGGGCCGCATCGCAGCGACATGGGGGTCACGCACGGACCCAAGTCCATGCCGGCCGGGCAATGTTCCACAGGCGAGCAAAAGGCCTTGTTAATCGCAATTATATTGGCGGACGCCCGTCTACAGGCGGCGCGCCTGGGCCGGGCCCCTATTCTCTTGCTGGATGAAGTCGCGGCACACCTTGATGACACCAGACGGGCGGCACTTTTTGAAGAATTGATCGAAATTGGCGGCCAGGCCTGGCTGACAGGAACGGATGCAACCCTCTTTCAGCCTCTGAGAAACAAGGCACAGTTTGTGACAGTTTCCCACGGAGAAATTGCATATGCTGCCTGAAAAGCATCAGCGTGAAAATGGATTAAATAGTTGATTATGAATAAATTTATTGGTTTTCCTTGCAGGAACGTGAAGATATGACTGACCCGGTTTCAAACCAGGACCCCGAAGACAAAGTTGATAGTGACTATGGTGCCGATTCCATCAAGGTCTTGCGCGGTCTTGATGCTGTACGCAAACGCCCGGGCATGTATATCGGCGATACCGATGACGGTTCGGGTTTGCATCACATGGTGTATGAGGTTGTTGATAACGCAATTGATGAGGCGCTTGCCGGTCATTGCGATCAGGTTGACGTGATCCTGAACCCCGAAGGTACCGTCACAGTTCGGGATAATGGTCGCGGGATCCCGACCGATATCCACGAAGAAGAAGGCATCTCTGCCGCCGAGGTTATCATGACCCAGCTTCACGCCGGTGGTAAATTCAATCAGGACTCCTATAAGGTTTCCGGCGGTTTGCACGGCGTTGGTGTATCTGTTGTGAATGCGCTGTCAGTTGAACTGGAACTGAAAATCTGGAGAGCCGGCAACGAACATACTATGCACTTTGCCCATGGCGACGCTGTAGCGCCGCTGGCGATAAGCGGGGATGCAGAGGGTCGAACCGGTACTGAAATAACATTCAAGCCGTCGACCGATACGTTCAGCAATATTGAATTTGATCAGCCAACCCTTGAGCATCGTTTGCGTGAGCTGGCTTTTTTGAATTCCGGCGTAAAAGTCGCGCTGGAAGACAATCGTCACGCGGAAACCAAACGGGTCGATCTGTATTATGAAGGCGGTATTTCAGCTTTTGTTGAATATCTTGATCGAAATAAATCCGCGCAGCACCCCGGACCTATCACCATGATTGGTGAACGCGATGACATCATTATCGAAGCTGCCCTGGAATGGAACGACAGCTATCACGAAAATGTCCTGTGTTTTACCAACAACATTCCTCAACGGGATGGCGGTACACATCTGGCGGGTTTCAGGGGCGCCTTGACCCGGACGATTAATGCCTACGCCACCAGAACCGGCCTGACGAAAAAAGAAAAAGTCAGTTTGACCGGTGATGACGCCCGTGAAGGTCTGACCTGTGTTCTATCCGTCAAGGTTCCCGATCCGAAATTTTCTTCCCAGACCAAGGACAAACTGGTTTCTTCCGAAGTCCGGCCTGCCGTTGAAGGTTTCATGGGGGAATATCTCGGACAATGGTTTGAAGAGCACCCGACTGAAGCCAAATCGATTATCATGAAAGTGGTTGAGGCTGCCGCCGCCCGCGACGCCGCCCGCAAGGCACGGGAGTTGACCCGGCGCAAAGGGGCGCTGGACATTTCCAGCCTGCCGGGGAAACTGGCAGATTGCCAGGAGCGTGATCCCAGCAAGTGTGAATTGTTCCTGGTGGAGGGAGATTCTGCTGGTGGTTCTGCCAAACAGGGTCGAATCAGGTCTACCCAGGCGGTATTGCCGCTCAGGGGCAAGATCTTGAATGTTGAACGGGCCCGGTTTGACAAAATGCTGTCTTCTGCCGAAATCGGGACTTTGATCACTGCGCTTGGCACAGGTATTGGTCGCGACGATTTTGATATCGAAAAACTTCGGTACCATCGTATTATTATCATGACTGATGCTGACGTCGATGGCGCGCACATCCGAACCCTGCTGCTGACTTTCTTTTATCGTCAGATGAGGGAATTGGTTGATGCAGGCCACCTCTACATCGCCCAACCACCGTTGTACAAAGTTTCACGCGGCAAGTCCGAACGCTATGTTAAGGATGAAGGCGCGCTGGAAGACTCATTAATTGACAGCGCCCTGGAAGACGCTGTGTTGACTTTGCATACGGGTGAGCAGCGCGCAGGTAAGGACCTCAGGCAATTGGTCGATCATGCCCGCCATTGTCGCAAATATCTGGACTCCGTGAGCCAAAAATACGACCGTTCGATAGTTGAGCAAACAGCAATAGCCGGGGCGCTGAATCCGGATGTTCTGTCAGATCCGGATCGGGCTGTGACCGCTGCAAACTATGTCGCCAATCGCCTGGATTTGCTAGGCACGGCCATTGAACGCGGCTGGCAAGGCGTGCCAACCGATGATGGTGGCCTGAGTTTCACGCGGCTATTGCGCGGTATTACGGAAACCCATGAAATAGACGGCAAGCTGATCCGTTCTGCCGAAGCAAGGAAGCTTGATGAGCAAGCAACCGAACTCCAGGAAGCTTATCTCAAAAAGGCAGTTTTGCAGCGCAAAGACGAAGAATTTGAGATTAGATCACCCACACAGTTGCTGGATACGGTGTTCGGAATCGGTCGAAAAGGCCTTGCAATTCAACGCTATAAGGGTTTGGGGGAGATGAACCCGGAGCAATTGTGGGAAACAACTCTCGACCCGAACGTTCGTACATTACTGCAGGTGAAAGTCGCACATGCAGATGAAGCGGACGAGATGTTTTCTACCTTGATGGGCGATGTCGTTGAGCCTCGACGTGATTTCATTCAGGAAAATGCCCTGAATGTCGCCAATCTGGATATCTAGAGCACTTTCCGTGATGCATGGGTCATTGATGGTATCTGGTCCACAAATTTTGTTCAAATATCGCAAAATGCGATGAACAGGAATTATTTTAGAACGATCGAACGAATTTGTGTCGAGTTGTTTGTCGATTGACCCACATATCCAAAGTCTTGATTGTTTTCCTGGTTTTGTTGGTCGCCGCCTGTACAACGCCGCAGGACGCTGGACGTGACAGCCTTGCGTCAGAAGAAGATTTGTTCCGTATTTTTGCCAGGCTGGGTGCCGGTTTCGGCAAGGACGACAATGCCAATGCCTGGGTAAGAAAGTGGGTCTCCCCTGTCCGGGTCTCTCTGGTTAACGCCCGTTCACCGGATGATGAGCAATTGGTCAGGGCGGCTTTCGAAAAACTGCTGCCGCTTACAGGTATACCGCATGAATATCCGGCCAAAACGGGGCGGACCAACTTTGTTGTGCATTTTGTCAAACACGCTGATCTGAAGCAGGAAATTGACAAACGCGTCGGCAGCTCAGGGAAGTACAAGGCATTGCCAAAGGGCACACTCTGTTTTGCCTTGCCCAGAGGGCGCAATAACATTGGCTATGCCGACATTTTTGTTGCAAACGATATCAGCGACAAAATTCGCGAAATTTGTGTGCTGCACGAAATGCTGCATGCTTTCGGCCTGATCGGTCATCATCAGCTGTTTGGTCCTTCAATCCTCTTCCACAAGGATATTTCCCAGCAGCAGTTCTCACTGAATGATCGTATTTTGCTCCGGACTTTGTATGACCCTTCAATCTCAGCCGGCATGCCCCGCAAGGAAGCATTGCTTGCAGCAAAAACCTTGATTGCCCGATTCAGACGCGATCTCCTGGCCAATGGTCTGAAAGACGACGTTCTGGCGCAACCACTGCAGTGGTAATTGGCCGTAACTGAACGAGATTTCATGCCCGATTTGACCATCGAAATCAGAGTCGAAAAATCCTGTAGAGCGTTGAATATTCAGCATTATTCGTTCTACGGAAATGGGACTGGATGTGGACGTGAATTGGTCGACCAAATGCCGCCAAAAACCACAAAATCCAAAAAACCATCAGATCAAAATCCACCATTTACCTGTTTTACAAGAATCAAGCCGGGCTAGGACGGCTTTGGATTGAAATTGACATTTATTGATGCCTTGAAAATGTTTATTTCATGATCAAACTGTTCCACATAAGGATTTGATATATCCGGGTTTATTCCTGATGAAGTAGGATGGTACGTTAACCCATGGCAAAGAAAGACGAAGATCGTCAGGAGGATGAGGCGCACCCTGGAAATGGGCGCAAAATTATTCGTTTTCTGACTTATTGGGGTGCGGTCGCAATGATCTGGGGCATTGTCGGGTTGTTCGGCATGATCGGCTGGTATGCCATGGAATTGCCCGATGTCCAGTCGCCTGAATATAGCGCTGCCAGTAAAGGACCATCGATCAAACTGCTTTATGCCAACGGCCAGCCTTTGGCAACGCGTGGCGGCATGCGTGGCAACTCCCTGACTTATGCAGAATTGCCCAAAACTCTTGTCCAGGCGGTCGTCGCAACGGAAGATCGTCGGTTCTTTGATCACGTCGGGATCGACTTGATCGGGCTCGCTCGCGCCGCCGCCGTCAATCTGATGGCCTTTCGCGTTGTTCAGGGCGGAAGTACCATTTCACAACAGCTGGCCAAAAATGCTTTTTTGACGCCGGAACGCAGTTTCAGGCGGAAATTGCTCGAAGTAATGATGGCATTCTGGCTTGAAGCCAAATACGAAAAGCCGGAAATCCTTTCCATGTATTTAAACAGGGTCTATCTCGGCGCAGGGACCTATGGGGTGGATGCCGCCTCACAACGCTATTTCAGAAAACCGGCGAAAGACTTGTCGCTGGAACAATCCGCGATCATTGCCGGATTACTAAAAGCCCCGACACGCTATGCCCCCAGCCACAATCCAAAGGCTTCTCGCAAGCGTGCTGAAATTGTCGTGGGTAATATGCTGGCTGCCGGTTACATAAATTCCTCTCAGGCCGGGAAGGCGAAGTCGAACCTTGGTAAGACTATCGCACGTGTCCCTTCGGCCCGAAGCCCCGGCGGCAGTACAGGGGGGCGATATTTCGCAGACTGGATTCACGACCAGCTGGCTGACTATGTCAGTCAATCCGGTCGAAGCCTTGTTGTGCAAACAACGCTGGATGCAAAACTGCAAACTGCGGCCGAGCGGGCTGTGCAAAAAGGCCTGGACGGAGAAGGGCGCAAGGTTCTTGCCGGTGAGGCAGCCCTGGTCGCAATGTCATCGGACGGTGCTGTCCGGGCCATGGTCGGTGGCCGGTCCTATGCCAAAAGCCAGTTTAACAGGGCGGTATCTGCACATCGCCAGGCAGGATCGACATTCAAGTTGTTTGTCTATCTCGCCGGGCTCGAACATGGTTTCAAGCCGGCGACAATATTCAGTGACAAGCCGGTCACCGTTGGCAAATGGAAACCCCGAAACTTTTCAAAATATAAGGGTCGGGTCAGCATGCAGGACGGCCTGGCCAAATCCCTGAATTCAGTTGCTGTGCAAATCTCGGAAAAGGCGGGGCGCGAAAAAGTCATTGCAGCCGCTGGCAGGCTGGGATTGTCTGCGAATATGAAACCGCATCCGTCGATTGCTCTTGGTGTTGCCACTGTGACGCCGCTTGAAATTACCAGTGCTTATGCCACGGTCGCAGCCGGAGGTATCGGAAACTGGACTTGGGGTATCTATCAGATCAGGGACTCGTCCGGCGAAGTTCTTTACCAGCGAAGTGGTGCAGGCCCCGGTCGGGTGATTGAAGCCGAAACCGCGATGGCCTTGAACAAAATGCTGGGTGCAACTCTCAAAAACGGCACGGGACGGGCGGCCCGGCTTGATCGTCCGGCGGCAGGCAAAACAGGCACCAGCCAGGATCACCGTGATGCGTGGTTTGTGGGCTACACACCTGATCTTGTCGCCGGGGTTTGGGTTGGCAACGACAATGGCGGTAAAATGAAAAAGGTGACGGGCGGTGGCTTACCGGCCCGGATCTGGAAAAATTTTATGCTTTCAGCCCATCGGGGTATCTCGATCAAGCCGCTGGCGGTGAAAGCTTCTTCGGTGACCGGAGGTGACAAAAAACCGACTGTGTGGGAAAGCCCTTACAAAAACGAACGGTTCGATCGCTGACAGTTCTAATCTTCGACAGGGGATGTCGCGCCAAAACGGTGCAGGCCGGATCCATGTAATCGCAGCCAGGACTTTGGTGTTTCGCTGTCCGGGATCATTTTGTCGACAAGTTTCCAGAACCTCGGGCTGTGATTCATTTCCCGTAAATGAGCGACCTCATGGGCGACGACATAATCAAGCACGGTTTCCGGTGCCATAATCAGCCGCCAGGAAAAGGACAGGTCGCCGCCGACGGAACAGCTACCCCAGCGACTGCGCGGATCGCGCAAGGTTATTCTGTTCACGGTCACATCCAGCAGTTCAGACCAGACCTGACTACGTTGTGAAATTTCCGTCCGGGCCTGCGCCTTGAGCCAGTCATGCACGCGCCGTGACATGTGCCGCGGGTCCCCGGTAACACACAAGGCATCATTTTCCCGCCAGACCGGACCATGCTGAGATCGCGCGCGACCCATATGCCGAATCATCAGCGGGACACCAAAGTGGGGAACTTCTGCGGCTTCCTCAAAGGGAATGGGTGCAGGCAGGGCAGACAGATGATCGTACAGCCAGTCCAGTTTGGTCCGGGCGAACTTCAGGCCGCTGTTTTTTGAAACACCTGAGGGCAGGACAAGTTCAGCCCCGCCGATCCTTGGATCAACGCGCAAGCCAATACGTTGCGCCCGGGCGCTGACACGGATATTCAGGGAGATTTCTCCCTTGTCCGTTTGCAGCAGTGCTATCTCACGACCCATTTGGTCCTGATCCTATTGTCAATCCCGTGGCAGTCTTTTCACTTGCTTATATAATTCATTCTGGCCAGGTAACGATATAATCCTCAAGATCATCCGCGTTGCGTTCTGATATAACCCGACCAGCAACAGAAATACCAGCTTTTCGTACACTGTCGGGATCACCGGAAACAAGTGGATGCCAGTCCGCCAGCGTGCCTCCTTCCGATAAAACCCGGTAGGCACATGTTGTTGGCAGCCAGCGTAATTCCTCCACCCGTTTGGGGGTCAGGACAATACAGTCGGGTACAAAGCGTGTGCGATTTTCATAATCGCTGCAGCGACAGGTCACAAGATCAAGCAAACGGCACGCGACACTGGTATAGGCAATATCACCGCTGTCGATGTCTTCAAGTTTGTTCAGACAACATCGGGCGCAGCCATCACACAGGCTTTCCCATTCCTCTTGCGACATGTCGACAAGCTCTTTGACTTGCCAAAAAGGTTTTCCGGAAGCTGTCATCCGGTGATATCGCTAGGTGGTTTTATTGTGCTTGAGGATAAACTGGCTGACCTTGGGGGAGATTTTCTCCCGCCAGCGCCGACCATTGAATACGCCGTAATGACCGACACCTTTTTGCTCATAATGAGCACGCTTGGACTTTGGTACATTGGGGCAGATATCGTGGGTCGCCTTTGTCTGGCCAATCCCTGAAATATCATCCAGTTCACCTTCAACAGTCATAATGGCTGTCTTGCGGATTGCGCTGGTGTCGACCTTGCGGTCGCGATACATCATGGTGCCCTTTGGCAACGCATGATCCTGGAAAACCGTTTTGATGGTATCCAGATAATATTCCGAAGGCATGTCCATCACGGCCATATATTCGGCATAGAACGCACGATGCTGGCCTGCGGAATCACCATCACCATTGATCAGATGGTTGTACATATTTACGTGGGCACCGATATGGGTGTCCAGGTTCATGGTCATGAAACCGGACAACTGCAAAAAGCCCGGGTACACCCGCCTGAAAGCACCGGGGTAAATCATGGGCACATGGGTGATCACGTTTCGCTCAAACCAGTCCAGTGGTTTGGTCGTCGCAAGATTATTGACTTCTGTCGGATTGATCCGTGTGTCGATAGGACCGCCCATCAGCGTAATACTGGCCGGCAAACAATCGTCATCATCTTCGTTCATGATCGCGGTTGCAGCGAGGACCGGAACAGAGGGCTGGCAGACAGCCAGGATATGCGTATTGGGGCCCAGAAATTTCAGGAACGACATGATTTCTTCGACATAGTCGTCCAGGTCAAAAGCGCCTTCCGTCAGCGGAACGTCGCGGGCATCGCGCCAATCCGTAATATAGACGTCGTGGTTTTTGACCATTTGTTGCACAGTGCCGCGCAGCAAAGTCGCGAAGTGACCAGACATGGGCGCCACGATCAGCAGCTTGGGGTCAGTTCTGCCAACCGGTCCCGGGCTGCGGTGAAACCGCTTCAGGGAGCAAAAAGGATGTTCAAGGACGGATTCTTCGGTAATGACCTGGGTTTTGCCATCGATTTCGACATCCTGGATATCGAATTCGGGATGGCCCCGGCGTTTGGTCGTATCTGAAAAAATTTCACATGCTGCCGCGATGGCCTTGCCGCTCTGTGTGTAAGACAGGGGATTAAACGGTGTGCTGAGAATTCGCTGGTTGGCATTTGCAACCATGCGCCATGGGGCTAATGCTGCGTGCTGCATTTCGTGAAAATTATAAAGCATACCGTCTCCGTCTACGGGGCAGCAGGACCACCCGATTTACTACCGCACGGCGACCGGGGGACATATGTCACCCGGAAACTGTGTTCCCCCGATAAGCCGATTATAACGCGTTGCACAAAAATTCCACCCCCGAATTATTGCAATGCGAAAAAAAATTACAAAAAGAATCAATTATTTGCAGGATTATTACAATAAATCGCTGCGCTGCAGCAAAATCCAGGCGAGATATTGCATATTGTATACGGTGTCGGAGATTTCAACCGATAAGCCCGAACGCGTCGGATTAATCCGGAATTGCCCTAACGGACAGCTTTTGCCAGGCGCTCGGCAATTTGTTCGGGCGACGCTGTGTGACTGAAGTGGCCGACATAATCACCATCAGGGCCCATCAGATATGTCAGCGAAGTGTGGTCCATCAAATAATCTGCTGACGAATCCGGATCTTTGACCTTGGCATAATAAACACGATAGGCCTTGCCCATGGCAGTTGTCTGTTCAACCGTTCCGGAAATCCCCTGGATGGCGGGGTGGAAATTGGTCAGATACTCTTTCAGGATTTCCGGCGTGTCGCGCTCGGGATCCACCGTAACAAACAGCGGCACAACCTTGTCGGCATCACCACCGTTCTCTTTGAAGATATCCAGGGCGCTGCCGATAATCTGCAGACCTTGCGGGCAGACATCCGGGCAAAAGGTGTAGCCAAAGAAAACCATCAGATACCGTCCGGCATAGCTGGCTTCCGTAACCGCCTTGCCATCCTGATCGACCATTTGAAAAGGACCACCAACCAGGGGCTTGCCACTGCCGGATGCACTTTGACCCACAGGTCGGTCATTGCCACCCATGATCAGATAGCGGCCACCAAGGCCAAGGGCGGTTGCAGCGATAAGCAAAAGGACGATGAGGAGTTGTTTGTTCATAATGAGGGGGACTATACGCAATTGGCCAAAGCTGTACAGCCCGAAAACCTGCGTCATATCGCCCGCAAGGATCACATCTGTGTCATGCCTGGCAGGGTATTTTCACGAGTTCAAGCGGATTCAAAGCGGAGGCAAAATGAAAGAAGCTCAGGCGATTTGTCGGGAAGCCGGTGCCTTGTTGCCGGCCCGTTTGTTGATAAAGGCCACACGCCAGTCGCCGCCGGTACCGGGGCCTTTGACGTGATCGATCCGGGTTGTCGACAGGTTCTCGGTCTGGAATGAAAAGGCGCGGTCAGGGTCCAGCCCCAACGCCAGTGCCAGTGCAGCCCGGATTGTACCGCCATGCGCAACAGCGACAATATTGCGGCCCCGGTGTGTTTCGTTCATCCGGGTTATAACTTCTGCCACCCGATCAATCATATCGACAAAACTCTCACCACCTTCGGGGCGGTGATCCGCCGGGCAGTACCAGAACTTGTGCATGGACTCTGCGCCATAACGGGCGCGCCAGTCCGCATCCTGTTGGGCATAGGTCATATCTTGCCAGTTGCCAAAGTTCTGTTCCCCCAAACCTTGTTCAATCAAGCGCTCCGGGTGCTTCAATCCTGCTTGACCGATGGCATCTGCGGTAACATGCGTACGTTTTAAATGGCTGGTGACCCAGATTGCATCGTCCGGCAAACCCTTCGCCAGGCTCTGGTAAGCTTCTTCGTCTGATGTATCCGCAGGGACATCCTGGGAGCCATAGATAATGCCATCATAGCCAACAACCGGTGCGTGGCGTACCCACCACCAACTGGTCACATCTTCAAGTGGTGTCATTAGCATGTCGGCAGATCCTTGATTTTGACAATTGCAGATTTTGAGCAAGGGACTTATACGCTGGACTGGAATGAATGTGAAAGATGTAATGTAGCGTTACGGGTCTGTTTTTGGCGCGTCTGCACATTCGGGGGCCGGAAATCCTGATTAGAGCGTTTCCGGGTTTCACGGAAACGCAGCCTTGCTTTTAACTCAAGGTGTGCGCCAAATTTTTAAGCAGAAGCGATTCCGTTTAAGCCGGAATCGCCCTGGCCCTCGCGCAAGCGCGGTGACATTTGTTATGATTTGCGTTATTGCAGGCACTTAATTCATTCAGAAATATGGAATATCCATCATGACAGTGGATAGCCCGGAAGAAGATTCCGGGAACAATCATCCTGAAGCGCGAATGCCGGGCTTCCGGGCAACGGGTGCCAAGGGGATTCATCGGCCGGCGCAGGGCCGTGTCCGACTATTAACCCTGGTTTTGATTCGCTGGTTTGCGCTGGTTGGTCAATTGCTGGCCATCCTGATTGTTAAGTTCGGGATGGGATTTGATCTCCCGCTGACACTGGCTTTGGCCGCCGTAGGTGCCTCGGCGTTGTTGAATGTCGCTGTATCTGTGCGTTACGCGAAATCAAAACGTCTGAGTAATCGCGAAGCAGCGGTATCGTTGGCCTACGATATTGTTCAGTTGGCTGCTTTGTTGTTTCTAACCGGTGGACTTGGAAATCCCTTTTCGCTTTTGTTCCTCGTACCTGTAACAATTTCCGCAACGGTCCTCAGTTTGCGCTCTACATTGTGGCTGGGACTGATTGCCTTGATCTGCATTTCCGTTCTCGCCGGGTTTCACATGCCTTTGCCATGGGTGGGCGCTGCGCCGCCCTTGCCGCAGCTTTATGTTGCCGGTATCTGGGCAGCGCTTGTGTTGGGCATGGGCTTTATTTCGGTTTACGCCTGGCGGATTGCCGAAGAGGCCCGGCGCATGGCCAATGCCCTGACGGAAACCCAGCATGTGCTGGCCCGGGAGCAGAAAATGTCTGCCCTTGGTGGCCTGGCCGCCGCTGCAGCACATGAGCTGGGGACACCGCTGGGCACTATCGCTTTAGTCGCCAAGGAAGTCGCTTCGCAACTGCCTGCGGGTAGTGAAATGGCGGAAGACATGGGACTGATTTCTTCGCAAACATCGCGTTGCCGCGAAATTCTGGGGCAATTATCCCGTTCACCCGAGGCAGAGGGGCGGGCTGGAGAATTCAGTCAGGTCAGCCTCGCGACGCTGATGGAAGAAGCTGCAGACACATACCGGACTGTTGATGTGTCGATTGATGTAAGAATAACCGGTGATGCGTGGAGTGATAACGTTCCACGCCACCCCGAAGTCCTGCATGGATTGGCCAATTTCATCGAAAATGCTGCTGATTTTGCCTCTTCTCATGTCACAGTGCACGGCACCTGGCAGGAAAATTCCCTGATCCTGAAAGTTTCTGACGATGGTCCGGGTTATTCCTCCAGCATTCTGACCCGGTTGGGTGAGCCATATGTCACCAGCAGGCGTTTGAATGATGATGGTGGCGGTGGCATGGGGCTTGGTGTATTCATTGCCAAGACCTTGCTGGAAAGAACCGGCGCGGAAGTTAAATTTGCAAATCAACGTGGCGGCGGTGCCGAAGTTGTCATAACATGGCCGAAGTCAGCACTTGGGGGGATTATTAGGCAATGACGAGGGACGACAAACAGTCTGCGCCTGGCGACGAAGCTGGTGGTGAAGGACCTGCTGATCTTATGGATAAATCCCTGTTGATCGTTGATGACGATGAACCGTTTCGCAATCGGCTTGTCCGTGCCATGGAGCGCCGTGACTTTGATGTCCGGTCAGCATCCGGTGTTGGTGAAGCCATCGAAATGGCAAGGAAGAACCCTCCGGCCTTTGCTGTTGTTGATCTTAAATTACTGGATGGCAGCGGTCTGGACATTGTCCCTGAGCTGCGTGAGCTTCGGGACGATATGCGCGTGGTAATCCTGACGGGCTATGGCAATATCGCGACGGCTGTTGCTGCCGTAAAATCCGGCGCTGTGGATTATCTGGCGAAACCGGCAGATGCGGATGAAATTGAAGCCGCATTGATGGCACCACCTGACAGTCACCCGGCACCACCGGAAAAACCGATGTCAGCGGACAGGGTCCGATGGGAGCATATTCAAAGGGTTTTCGAACTCTGTGATCGGAACGTTTCGGAAACGGCACGTCGGCTGAATATGCATCGACGGACATTGCAAAGAATACTGGCCAAACATTCACCTCGCGAATAGCGCGGCTTAATCCGGTTTCAATAGAATTCTGATCTGACGGAAGCGTGTTCAGTCTGATTCAAGCCGCCTTGTCCTGGACAAGGCCGGAACCGCCCTAGAGTGTTTTTTTGCCCTGGGCATTTGCCAACAACGTGTCGATATAGCGACCCTGAAACAGGGATATACCCAATAACTGACCGAATTCGATGGCTTTTTCATCGTCACAGCGGCACAGGATAACGCGTCCGGCACCAGCCTGAGCAACGGCCTGGCGAATTTTTTCACGCCGATTTTCCTGTCCGTTGTCGCTCAGATCAGGCGCCCAATACATTTTTTTCAAATCGACGCCCAGATCTTCCCTGTTAACCAGGGGGAAGGTGAAATGGGTCAATCCATCAAGACACAGCCTGTATCCGCGGTCATGGACAAAATCCCTGGCAAACAGGAAAGCGCCCATATCGCTGAAAATGTCTGCGGTCTGTAATTCAAATACGATAGCTTTTTTGGATGAGGCTCGAAGCTGCGAATCGAAATGCAGGAATTCGTTGGAGAGCAATGTTGTAACATTGATATTAACGCTCAGTGCCTTGTCCATGTCGGATTTCATTTCCGGCAAGGCGGCCATCATGCGCTTGTCGAGGCTCTGGGTCAGGCGCTGGAACAGCCAGCGGTCGGAGAACAGGTCAACACCTGGCATGATCTGGCGTTTTAGCTCGGCCATGGCAATGAATAGTTCATTGAATACAAGCTTGGGATCATTGCCGGCGATAATCGCGCAAATGGGTTGCCTGCGAATAAGACTGCGGATGTCCATGCGACCCAGGGCTTCTTCCAGTTTCGCCAGTAACTCCGGCGTCAGTGGTCCTGTATAATCCTTGCCCTGCTGGTTTCGCGATCCGACACCGACGTCCATGACACGGCTTTGACGCTCCTTGCTGCGGCGATCCTCAGCTCTGGAATAGAGTTGATCTGCCAGCTGTTTGAAGGTCGCCCGCTCAGTTTCCTTGCTGATGTCGAACCAGGTGGTAAAGCGTTTTCCGTCACTTGATCCGGCGATCGTGAGCGGGTCTTCACTGAACAAGAACCGTAATTTTTCGATTATCGCTTCGATATCCGAGATTTCGGCACCTTTGCAGGCGAAGACATAGTCATTGTTTTCAAGTCGGAACAGGCGCCCATCAAAGCGCCGGATCAGGGGTTCGAAACTTGCGGCGGCGATGCGGACGTGATGGTCCTGTCGATTTTGCGCTCGCAAATTTGACAAATGGATGTAGACGGCACGCCACCCCGTTGGAAATCTGGTCAGCCTGTGGGCGTGATCGGCCAGCTGCGCTTCATCAGCGGCACGTTTGGAGCCTGGACCAGCTTCATCAGCCATGCTCATGCAATCTGGTCCCGTCTGAAAATGTTTATGTCGCGTACCATAATAATAATATAGTCGTCCCGATCCGGATCCCCAGCGTACAACAGATTGCAGCCCTGAGCGATATCGGTGTTAACCGATTCGCCTCGTCTCATATTTTCGTTGCATTGCAACCAGCTACAGTCCTCAGGAGATTCAACTAAAGTTGATAACACCCAAGGTTACAATCGTCCAAAAAAGTGGACCGTCCAACCTATAACCTATTGTGCCAAAATATCTATTTAAGGAACATTAATATATATTTGCCCTGAAACAGAGTCCTTGAAGCCTGAATTTATGCCTCTAATTTCGATCCAGGACAACAGTCCGATTGCGTTTGTAGTGCCCGATGGCTTTCGAGTCTATGCGATTGGTGATATGCACGGGCGTGTCGATTTGCTGCGCAAGTTGCAGGCGATGATCAGAGCAGACGTCCTGGAGAAGAGGACAAGTGCCGTCCCCACCCGGAATATTGTGATTTATCTGGGGGATTATGTTGACCGGGGAGACCGTTGCCAGGAATTGATTGATCTTGTCCTCGATGATCCGATTGAAGGCGCGACAACTTTCCATCTACGTGGAAATCATGAGCAAAAAGTGCTGGATTTTCTGCAAGATGCGGAAACCGGACCGGAATGGATATTCTGGGGCGGCGATGCAACATTGCGTAGTTACGGGGTTGATATTGAAGATCCCCGGTTTGGCCAGGAAGGCTGGCCATGGCTGCAGGAGGAGTTTCGCAAGCGGTTTCCTGTTCGACATTTATCATTTCTGGAAAACCAGCAATTCAGTCATATCGTTGGTGACTACTTCTTTACCCATGCAGGGGTCAAACCTGGTATTCCGCTTCTCGAACAGTCGCCAAAAGACCTAATGTGGATTCGGAAGGAATTTCTCAACAGTGATCTCGATTTTGGCAAAAAAGTTGTGCATGGCCATACGATTGTTGACGATGTGACTGTCCTGCCAAACCGTATTGCCATTGATACCGGGGCCTGGCGAACCAATAAACTCAGCTGTCTGGTTCTGGAACAGGACAATCTACATGTCCTGCAAACATAAGGACCTCATGGGCTTGCTTTCATCCCGTGTTTCAATAAGAAACTGAAACACTATAATGTTAAATGCAGCTATGTGTTTCTACCAAAGCCGGAGACACTCAAAAGGGTATCCTCAGGGGCAAGTTGATGAATATTTCTGATTTTGTAAGGGAAACCTTTGCCGATCATCAGGCATTGGCGGACGCGACGGCAGAGGCGATGCCTGAGCCACTGGCGCGCTGGATATCCGCCTGCACAAGCAGCATTGCAGATGGTGGGAAAATCCTGTTCTGCGGGAACGGCGGCAGCGCTGCCGATGCCCAGCATCTGGCAACAGAACTTGTCGTCCGCTACAAGGATAATCGCGCGCCAATTGCCGCCATCGCTTTGACGACGGATACGTCGCTGATCACTGCGGCTGGCAACGACATCGGTTACGACAACATTTTCGCCAGACAAGTTTCCGCGCTTGCCAATGAAGGAGATATCGTCGTTGGCATATCAACGTCGGGGAACAGTGAAAATATCTTGCGAGCAATGACTGCCGCCGAAGAAGCCGGTGCCGTGCGGGTTGCCCTGACGGGCGAAGGTGGAGGCAAGCTTGCAGATAATTGTGATATCCTGCTGGCAGTTCCCGGCACGGTGACGGCGCGGATACAGGAAATGCATATTATGCTTGGCCACATGTTGTGCGAGGCCATCGAACAGGAACTGGAGCTGGTGAAAATGCCGCAAAAAATTGGAGGTGGTGCCGCGTGACGTCCCAGAAGACAGATATGCTTCAGTTGCTGGACCGACTTTCCAGCGCGCGGATTGTCATTGTTGGTGACGTGATGCTGGACCGCTTTGTCTACGGTGATGTGGACCGTGTTTCTCCCGAAGCACCGGTCCCGGTTCTGGGTATTCGTCGCGAAGAAGCCATGTTGGGCGGTGCCGGAAATGTGGCCCGGAATGCATCTGCACTGGGTGCGTCGGTTAAAATTATCGGCCTGTGTGGGGATGACGATGCCGGGAACGCGGTGGCGAAATTATTATCAGAATTACCAGGTGTTCAAACGGGTCTTGTTGTCGACAAGACGCGGTCGACTTCCGTTAAAACACGTTTTGTTGCCGGAAACCAACAACTGTTGCGCACGGATATTGACGATGATCGGTTGGTATCGGACGGCACAGTCAAGGCGCTGATTGCAGCGACCCTTGAAAATCTCCCACAGGCGGATGCGCTTGTGATTTCTGATTATGCCAAAGGTGTTTTGGGAGACGACCTGCTGGCAACAGTTATTGCTGCTGCCAAAGATGCCGGTGTGCCGGTTGTCGCTGATCCCAAGGGCCACGATTTTTCCCGCTATCGCGGGGCGGATGTTCTGACGCCTAATCGGGCGGAACTGCAGGCAGCATCGATGCTGCCTGTCGGCAGTGATGAAGAGGCCGAGGTGGCTGCAGGCCAGATACAGGAGGAGTGTGGTATTGCTGCCATATTGGCGACCCGTGGCCCCCAGGGCATGACCTTGATGGCAGCCGAAACCGGGCCGTTGCATATCGCGACTGAAGCCCGGGAAGTATTCGATGTTTCTGGTGCTGGCGATACTGTTGTTGCGGCACTGGCGGTTGGGCTGGCCGCAGGTGCTGACCTGGGTCTGGCATCTGCGTTCGCCAATCAGGCCGCCGGGGTTGTTGTTGGCAAGGTCGGAACAGCTGTTGCCTGGCCAAACGATGTTGTTTCGGCATTGCATAGTGGCGAGCTGCATAATGTTGAAGGCAAGATTTCCGGGATTGCCGGTGCAAAGGATATCCGGGCGCGCTGGCAGCAAAATGGCGACAAGGTTGTTTTCACTAATGGCTGTTTTGATCTGGTGCATCCGGGTCACGTGTCTTTGTTATCACAAGCCCGCACGGCCGGTGACCGGCTTGTGGTCGGGCTTAACTCCGATCAGTCCGTCAAACGCCTGAAGGGTGACGCGCGTCCCGTTCAAACTGAAGCTGCCCGGGCAACGGTGCTGGCGTCACTTTCTGCTGTCGATCTGGTGGTCGTGTTTGATGAAGACACGCCGCTGGAACTGATCGAGGCGCTGCGCCCGGACATATTGGTCAAGGGCGCCGACTATGCGGAAAGCGAAGTGGTGGGCGGCGAACAGGTCAAATCGTGGGGCGGCAAGATCGTACTTGCCGAACTGGTTGATGGACAAAGCACCAGCAACACAATCTCCAAATTGAACAAGGATAATAATTCATGATCGTCGTTACGGGCGGTGCCGGTTTTATAGGCTCAAACATTGTCGCAGCCCTTGAGGCACGTGGCATTAGCGAAATTGTGGTCTGTGACTGGCTAGGTCATGAAAACAAGTGGCGTAACATTGCGAAACGGGAACTCGCGGGTGTTGTGCCGCCTGAAGACTTGTTCGATTTCCTGCATCTGGAAGCCGGAAATGTCGAAGCAATTTTTCACATGGGTGCAATTTCAGCCACAACCGAAACGGATGGCGACCGTATCATTGAAAATAACTTTCAGCTTTCCATGGATCTGTGGCAGTGGTGTGAAGCCCACAATGCCCGGCTGATTTATGCGTCATCGGCTGCCACTTATGGCGATGGCCAGCAGGGCTTTGACGACGATGGCAGCAGTGATGGTTTGAAAAAGCTCCAGCCCCTGAATTTATACGGCTGGTCCAAGCACCTGTTTGACAGACGGATTGCGCGCCTGGTTGCAGATGGTGCCGGGACGCCCCGCCAGTGGGCTGGTCTCAAGTTTTTTAACGTCTACGGCCCCAACGAATATCACAAGGGCAACATGCGCTCGGTCGTGGCTCAGGTTCATGAAAATATTGTCGACGGTCGCCCGGTGATGTTGTTTCGCTCCCACCATCCTGATTATGAAGATGGCGGCCAGTTGCGGGACTTTGTGTATGTCGATGATTGCGTGGATGTCATGATGTGGCTTTATGATAATCCGAAGGTCAGTGGATTATTTAATCTGGGCACAGGCAAGGCCAGAACTTTTGCCGATCTCGCCACAGCTGTTTATTCGGCCCTGGGCAAGAAAGCCGAGTTCAGCTTTGTTGATACACCGGTGGAAATTCGCGACAAATATCAATATTTCACTGAAGCCCGCATGGATCGATTGCGTACCGCAGGCTACACCGCACCCTTCACGGAACTGGAAGACGGTGTGAGCAAATATGTCGCTGATCACCTCGAGCAGGATGACCCCTGGCGTTAGAGCTTTTTGGTATTATTTTGAGTTGCCCTAGAGGTCGGGATCAATAAACTGTTGTAATCGTTTTGCAGCCGTGCGGCCAAAATTCAGGGTCAGCGACTTGCGCCGGGCAGCGTTAATCTTTCGGGTTTCAGCGCCAACGACAATTTCAGCTCCAAAGCGGTCCGCAATAATCAGACCCTGGTCTTCCGGCAAGATGTGGCGGGGAAACTCTTCGGCCACAGCAAAATAAAACTCTTCACAGAATTCCAGATATTCCGTCCATTTGTGGTCGCTGCGAAAATCTGCGACTGAAGATTTTATTTCCACAATAACGATTTTGCCGCGGCGATTGAGGCCGATGACATCAACGCGTCGATTGTTCTTCAAAGTGAACTCGGTCACCGATGCGTAACCCATTTCACCCAGCATCCTCACAACGCCGCGGGAAATCACGTTTGCCGGTTTTTCGTCCGGGCTGGTGGCTGTTTCGTGCGGTTTTTTTGCCATCACTTGACCTGCGTCAACGTGTCACCTGTTCAAAACTGCTTTCATTCGTGATCATTCAATCAAGATAGAACTGTCGAATTTCGGAAACTGTAATGCAATACGCCATCTTTTTTGTTGTCGCCATCGTGGCCTATTTTAGCGCCGACTGGATTTTAAACCAGTTGGAGAAGCGGCGTGGCGAGCATTTTGAATATCGCCAACTCTATTTTCTGTTTTTGTTGCTGGGCATCGCCCTCGCAACATTCGAAATTGTCGGCCGGCTGATGGGCTGAAAATGAGTAATAATTTCACATCAGCATTCCCGCACAAAAGACAACTGCGACAAGGTGTCACATCGGCGTGGTCAAAGCCATCAAGATTGATCAACGTCAAGGTTGAAACGTTGCCACAAGTGTCGACTGTGCGTTCATCGGACAGGCTTGAGGGAAAAAAGCCTGTCCAGACAGCAAGTTGGCTCGGAAACCCGTGGTTTCCCGGGCTTGTTTCGTTAGCCGTCCCGGCTAACACCTGATTTCAACCCTGGAGGACACCCAATGACGAGCCAGGATAACAATGCGCAAGACGGTGAACACGAGCACATACCGTTTTTTCAGCGCATGCTTGATAATCCCTTTTTGCTCCTTTTCATCGGTGTTGTGATGCCGACCGTTTTTTACATTTTATGGGGCGTGATGGAAATCGCGACAATCCCCATAGCGACTTATTAGGAGGTATATCACATGGCAATTCATCCTCCTGAGACTAAAATCTGGTGGAAAGAACCTGTTCATTCCATCGAGATCTGGTGGGTTCTGATCGCCCTTGTCTGGTCACTGATCATGTTTGTGATGATGCCTTACTGGCACGTCTACGGTGAACAAAACCTGTCGAATGAGGCATATCGTGTTGATCCGGAATACTTCGGCGAAAAAGTCGAAGACATGGTCAAGAAGTATACGATCCGCGAAGAAGGCGATACCGGTATTCCGGTGGTTGCTCCTCCGGTTGGATCTGATGTCTTCTTGCTGGCACGGTTGTGGGAATGGTATCCCATCCTTGAGCTCAAAAAAGGTGAAAAATATCGCCTGCACCTGAGTTCCATGGACTGGATGCACGGTTTCTCGCTGCAGCCCACGAACATCAACCTGAGCATCCACCCCGGTTACGACTTTGTCGTTACAATTACACCGACGGAATCAGGCAAATTCAGCATCATCTGTAATGAATACTGCGGCATTGGTCACCATACCATGGCTGGTCGCATGTATGTCACAGACAAGTAAGGGGAAGACCTGATGTCGATCCTTTCGAAATCCCGTATCTGCCCTGAAACTGGTCTCTTTTTTGACGATCAGGCAGAAAAACTTATCAAATGGAATGCTGTCACCGGCGTTGTGTTTTTGCTTGTCGGTGGCGCCTTTGGCGTGCTGATGGCACTGACACGTTGGACGGAAGTTCATATTCTGCCCGCTGACTGGTTCTATCTTCTTTTAACAGCCCACGGTCTGGACGCGCTTATCGTCTGGATTATCTTCTTTGAGATGGCGGTGTTGTATTTAGCTTCATCGACGTTGCTGAAAGTCAGATTGGCGGCGCCTAAATGGGCGTGGCTGGGTTACTGGCTGATGCTTATCGGTGCGGTTATCACCAACGTTATGGTGCTGGAAGGCGATTCAAGCGTGATGTTCACGTCTTATCCGCCGATGAAAGCCCATCCGTTATTTTACCTTGGCATTATCATCTTTGCCGTCGGAGCCTTGATCGGAACCTTCTGTTTCTTCGGAACACTGGTCCTGGCCAAGGAGCAAAAGACCTATGAAGGGTCCTTGCCGCTGGTGACGTTTGGTGCGCTGACTGCTGCGATTATTGCCGTGTTCACCATTGCTTCCGGCGCCATCATTCTGGTGCCAACGTTGCTCTGGTCGCTTGGCTACATCGCCCATATTGATCCCCTGATGTACAAGACCATCTGGTGGGCCATGGGGCACTCCTCGCAGCAAATCAACGTTTCGGCCCACGTGTCGATCTGGTATCTGATTGCCGCCATCATCTTTGGTGCCAAGCCATTGAGTGAAAAAGTCAGCCGCATGGCTTTCCTTTTCTACATTTTCTTCCTGCAACTCGCTTCCGCCCACCACTTGTTGGTTGAGCCTGGCCTGTCGTCAGAATGGAAAATCTTCAACACTTCCTATGCCATGTATCTGGCGGTCCTGGGTTCAATGATCCACGGTCTGACAGTGCCCGGCAGTATTGAAGCTGCTCAACGCAAAAAAGGCTTCAACAAGGGACTGTTTGAATGGCTGCGTCGGGCACCATGGGGTAACCCTGTGTTCTCGGGCATGTTCATGTCTCTGGTTATGTTTGGTTTCCTTGGCGGCATCACAGGTGTCATCATGGGTACGGAACAGATCAACATCATCATGCACAACACGCTGTATGTGCCGGGTCACTTCCACGCCACTGTTGTGGCCGGAACGACGTTGACCTTTATGGCCATCAGTTACTTCCTTGTGCCTGTGTTGTTCCGTCGTGAACTGTGGTTGCCGGGTCTTGCCAAATGGCAGCCTTATATCTACGGCCTTGGTGTCGCAGGGATTTCAGTCTTCATGATGGCTGCTGGTACACTGGGTGTTTCCCGTCGTCACTGGGACAACAACTTTGCGGATGCAACGCTTGGATTTGATTATCCTGCAGCCGCTCATATGTTCCTGGCCCTGAACGGGCTCAGCGGATTGTTGGCTGGTCTGGGTGGTGCAAGTTTCTGTATCATCATGGTTGGCACCATCCTTTGGGGTAAAAAGAAAGGTGACGTCGCTGCGACTGAACCTGCTCCGGCACCAGAACCAGCTGTCCATCAAGCGGGCAGTGCGGGTTCTATCGCGGTACCGGGTACTTTTGTCCTGGCTCTGATTTTCCTCGGATCTTTCATTCTCTACTACTATGTGAACTGGAAGTATCTGTCGGAAGTCTGGCTTCTTTCATAAGTATTGATGAGACAGGGATAAGGATCGGATAATGGTTGCCGTTGTTGGACAGATACTCTCAGTATTCAAGCTGCGCATTGGTGTAGTGATAATGCTGAGTGCCCTGGCTGGCATTGCGGTAACCCCCGGTCCGATGCCCGAAGCTTACCAGGTCTGGGTGCTGGCAGTGGCGGTTTTGATTTCCGCTGCCAGCGCCGGGGCTTTCAATCAGTACGTTGAACGTGACATTGACGGTTTAATGTCACGCACAGCCAATCGTCCCTTTGTCACCGGTCACTTTACGGCCGGGCCTGTCTGGCCATTTGTGATCTGGGGATTGATGGTTTCGGCTGTCGGGGCTGCTGCAGTTGCAGTGAATGCCTGGGCGGCTCTTTATACCTTCCTCGGTGCCTTTACCTACGCGGTGGTTTATACCGTGTGGTTAAAGCGTCGAACCTGGCTCAACATTGTTTTCGGTGGCCTTGCTGGCAGTTTTGCTGTCCTTGCTGGTGCGGCTGCCGTGGACCCCGGTATTGGTGCATCAGCGTTTCTCTTTTCCCTCGCACTCTTCCTTTGGACCCCCCCCCATTTCTGGAGTCTCGCGTTGGCATTGAAAGACGATTATGCGGCAGCCGGGGTCCCCATGTTGCCTGTTGTCGTCGGAGCAAAAGCGACAGCCCGTATTATTCTGGCCAGTACCCTGGCCCTTGTTCTGGTTACCCTGACTCCGGCTTTCGTGGGCATGGGTTTGACCTATCTCGCTGGTGCCATCATCGGCGGTGCAATCTTTATCTGGTTCAGCGTCAAGCTCGTGGCTAATCCCACCAAGCGGAACGCCATGCTGGCCTTTTTCTCTTCCCTTGTTCAATTAACGCTGTTGCTGGTCGCCGCCATGGCCGACCGCTGGCTGATAAGTTAGCTCATCTCATGTCGGGTCTGCCAAAACGGTTTCAGAGAAAAGAAGCCGCAGCACTGGCGTGTTTGACCCTGATTTTCTCATGGGTATTATTTGATTTCCAAACTGCAGCCGTTGCCGGTGCAAGCAAGGATCCTTCTGTAAAATTTGAATCAAAGGTGGCTTTGCAGCTCAGTCAGGCTGCGATTGGCAGGAAGCTGGCAGATCACCGGTTTGTAAATACTGAAGGCAAAACGACACGCATATCGGACTTTTCCGGCAAGCCTTTGATCATCAGTTTGATCTACACCAGCTGCTATAACACTTGCCCCCAGATCACACAGTCCCTGGCGCGCGGCGTTGAAATCGCCAACGATGCCCTGGGCAACGATAAATTCAATATCGTGACCATCGGCTTTGATGCGAACTTTGATAAACCCTCGGCGATGAAATCTTTCCGCCGTCAGCAAGATATAGATTTCGAAAACTGGCAATTCCTGTCAGCTGATGTCTCGACCGTTTGGCGGTTGTCAGATGACATTGGCTTCAGCTTTTCACCCTCGACCCAGGGTTTTGATCACCTGACCCAGACCACAATTCTGGACGGCCACGGCAAGGTTTTTGCACATGTCTATGGCGATGATTTCCCGGCACCGCAATTGATCGAGCCGTTGAAAAGTCTGGTGCTTGGCGATAACAGCTGGAAGGGTGTTCAGGGCACGCTGGCCAGTATCATTGATCGCGTCAAACTGGCCTGTACTGTCTATGATCCGCAACGCGAAGCCTATCGCTTCGACTATTCCCTGTTTATCGGAATGTTGATCGGCTTCGTCTGTCTCGCAAGCTTCTTTGGCTTTGTCTTTCGCGAAGCCTGGTTGGTGAAAAAGCGTCGCCAACAATTAAATGAATCCACAAATGAAATATTGCCGCACAGCTCACCTGTGACCGGCGTTGATAACTGATCGTCAGGAGTACAGGTGGTGTTGGGGTATATACAGCGGCCCATGGAATGGGCATTCGAAAAAGCCGAACTGGGATTTGATGTCCTGTTTGGACGCGCCTGGAACCCGTTATTCTATTTGGGGGCTCTTTGCTATTTCAACTTCTGGATCGTCGCGGCCAGCGGGATCTATTTGTATATCGTTTTTGAAACCAGTGTTCTCGGTGCCTATAATTCCATAGAGGCGATTACCCAGGAACAGTGGTACTTCGGCGGCATTATGCGCAGTCTGCATCGTTATGCTTCTGATGCCCTGATGCTGACAACCATGATCCACTTGCTTCGGGAATTCGCACTGGATCGCTATCGCGGCGTGCGCTGGTTCAGCTGGGTTGTCGGTGTACCTATGCTCTGGCTATTGATTATTTGCGGTATCAACGGTTACTGGCTGGTGTGGGATGAACTGGCGCAGATGATCGCTGTCTGGACGGCTGAGTTCCTTGACTGGTTCCCGATCTTTGGCGAACCGATTGCCCGTAATTTCCTGACCAAAGGCAGTCTCGGTGATCGCTTCTTCAGTCTACTGATTTTCCTTCACATCGCATTGCCGCTGATCCTGTTGCTGCTGATGTGGATCCATCTGCAACGCATGAACCGGGCCCGGATTAATCCCCCCATGGGTCTGGCGATCGGGACGTTCCTGATGTTACTGGTTCTCAGTTTGATCTATCCAGCCGTCAGCCATCCCCAAGCTGATTTGTCTCATGTGCCGGAAGTCATTCATCTTGACTGGTTCTACTTGTTTGTCTATCCGATGATTGATCTGTGGTCAGCCGGTCCTGTGTGGGCCTTGATATATGGCGTCACCGGATTGTTGATCGTCATGCCGTGGTTGCCAAAGGAAAAATATGATGCACCGGCTGTCGTAAATCCGGATCAATGCAACGGTTGTGAACGGTGTTTCGATGATTGCCCCTATGGTGCCGTCATCATGCAACTGCGTGAAGACGACAGTCCCTACGAAAAGATTGCCGTCGTCAACGCAGATGCCTGTGCTGCCTGCGGAATTTGCGTCGGCAGCTGCCCGACACACACACCTTTACGGCGCGGTGATCATATCACCACGGGTATCGATCTTCCTGACCTGTCCTTGCATCAGTTGCGGGGCCAATGTGTAGCATCGGTTGCCGGATTGCCGGACGATACCCCAAAGGTCATCTTGTTCGGGTGTGCCAGGGCGGTTCAGGTCGAAGCCATGAATATTCCTGGTGTCGCGACAGTGGAACTGCCGTGTACAGGCATGGTTCCGCCTTCGCTGCTTGATTTCATGTTGCGCCGGGGCGGTGCTGATGGCGTCTTTTTAACTGGCTGTGGTGATGGTGAATGTTTCCACCGTCTCGGTGGTCGCTGGGTTGAAGAACGCCTCGATGGAACGCGTGAAACCTATCTCAGGACAAAGTTTTCGAAAAAGAGAATTCGTCTCGACTGGGCTTCGTCTGCTGATGGTGACCGTTTGAAAGAAGACATTATTGCCTTCCGTGACAGTCTTCCGGGTTTACCGGATGAATCAGACCTTGTTGAAACGAACGGGGTGGACGAAACATGAGCTATCGAACAAAACCAACATCGCTCGGGATCGGTCGCTACCTGGGTCAGATTATCGGATTTACGATCTTCGCCCTGATCCTCGGGTATTTTTCAGCCAGTCCGGATTGGCGTTATTTTCCTGCTGACAAAGCTTTGGTCAAACTCAGTTTCAGTCTCTCGGGTGAGCGCAAGGAAGCTTGCAAGGACCGGACAGCGAAAGAACTGGAAAATATTCCAAACTCCGCGAAGGTGCCAAAATCCTGCCCGCGCGAGCGCCATCCGGTTCGAGTGAAGCTATGGCTCAACGATAAGGAAGTTTTTGCAGGCGAGGGAAGCCCGTCTGGCCTTTCCAAGGATGGCCCGTCGCAGTTTTACCAGACATTTGAGGTTCCGCCCGGGCAGCACACTCTGAAACTTGAAGTGAAAGATGGTGGACCTGATGGTGGAGGTTTTGAACATACTGCCAGCGTCGAATTGCGCCCGAGAGACATCCTGGCAATAGATCTTGATCGAAAAGCCTTGATGCTGGGATTGCCCACCCGATGATCTGTAGCGAGGCAATATGAACTTGATCAAAGTCATGCCTGAGGTGACAGCTTGTGCTAGCTTACACTGCGTGCGCGTTTTATGACGGGATATGAGGCATGAATGACACGGGTCAGATATTGAGGTTGGGCAAAGTAACTCCTGACATCCTGCGCCAAGTGGTGTCTGTTCCCTTGTTTGCCGGTCTGCCTACCGATTCTGTGACAGAACTTCTGGCAAATGCAGAAGTGATCCGGGCAGAATCCGGTACCCAGCTGTTTTCACAGGGTGAACCTGCCGACAGGTTTTACGTCCAGCTGGATGGTCAAGTTGAACTATTTGTACTGACACAGGACAACAGGGAAAGTGTCATCGACATTTTGGCTGGTGGTGAAACTTTTGCCGAAGAGGCGATTTTTGATACCGGGATTTATCCGGTTGGCGCCAAAGTTGTCAGCGACGCACGCCTTATCGCGGTTGAAGCACAACCATTTATGGAGCGTCTGTCCAAGGAATTTCATCTGGTTGTTGCGATGATGGCGGGCATGTCGCGGCATTTGCGCGTTTTGCTTTATCAAATCAGCGAACTGAAACTGAAATCTACAGCCCAGCGCCTGGGCGGCTTCCTGCTCAGTCTGACAGAAGAGGTTGAAGGCGAAGTCAGGGTATCCTTGCCTTATGACAAACGATTGCTCGCCAATCGCTTAGGCATGAAGCCTGAAAGCCTGTCACGTGCGCTTGCCAAATTGCGGGACACTGGTGTGACTGACAAGGATGGCAAGGTCACAATCCTGGATGTATCAGAATTGCGCGATTATTGCCTTGAAGGCGCACCCCTGGATAGTTAAAACGTCCTCTGCTTTTATCAGGCTTGCGAAATTTTCCTGAAACACTTTCAATAAACACAGTTTCATTGTATGCGTCTGAATTGTTTACTTCAGACCATCTTCGATGAAAATCCGGCCCGGGTTTCACCGGATCGCCTTCTGCGGTGCTATTTGTCTTGTGAAATTGGCCCTGACTGCCGTTAAGGTGTTTCTGGTTCAACGGAAACACAGGGTTGCATCTGGCACAGGGATGGCAATAGATACTATTGCATATGAGATTTCGTCTTATACGAAATTGCCCTGATGCATATAACGAGGAGAGTTCACGTTTGCCGTCTTCAATTCTGAAACCGGACGATATAGACAAGATTGCAGCGATTGGCCCCTTCGCCGATATGCCGCGAGAAGATGTCGAAGTTCTGATCGGGGCTGCCAAACCCCGACAATTTGCCCGGCATTCCCTGCTCTTCAGTCAAGGCGATCCGGCAGACAGCTTCTTTGTCATTCTGGAAGGCAAGGTCAAACTGTTTACGGCAACAGAAGATGGTGACGAGAATGTCGTCAGCGTATTTGGTGAAGGGCGCTCCTTTGGCGAAGCTGCGATGTTTGCCTCTGGTCGATTCCCGGTAAATGCCGAAGTTGTTGAAGATGCGTGTCTGGTACGCATCATGGGCGATCATTTGTTTCTGCATTTGTCAGAGAACAAGGAGCTCGCATTTCGCATGCTTGCAGTGATGGCAAGACGTCACAGACAGTTTCAAAAAGATATCACGGACATCAAATCCAAAACGCCGGGCCAGCGCCTTGGCGGATTTATTCTGGCTCAGACAGATGTCAAAAGTGGTTCAGTCTCAACGATGCTGCCTTTTGACAAGGCGTTGATCGCAGCCCGTATTGGCATCAAGCCGGAAAGCTTGTCCCGGGCATTGGCCCGGTTGCGGGATATTGGCGTCGACTGTCAGGGCCGCGACGTGCACATCGAAGATGTGCAGCGCCTGCGTGAATTCTGCGAAGAAACCGAACCTCACCCCTCACACCGCTGAGGAAAATTACGGTTAACCTGCGTGCCCGTCCGGCCTTGGGCTCGTCAGAACCGGCAGATAGACCACCACAAATGTCGTGAAGGCAAATGTCCACAACGCCCCCGCCAGGGCATTGGCCATCATTGCCTGTTCAGGCCAGATTTCCGGCACCGAGATGCGAATGACAGCTGCCAGGCTGATGGCGACATAGGTCCAGGGGATGATGGGTTTGATATTCAATGGACGACCGGTATGCCCCAGTGCAACACGGGTCATCATACCCAGCGTCAGCGAGCCAACTGCGCCCAATGTCAGGGCGTGCAAGGCAGTGGCCTGAGGAATCACGTCAGTTAGCAGTGCAATACCGCGCAACGCAAAGCCTATAACAAGCCAAAGCTGTGCCAGATGCAGAATCCAGATCAGCGGCACCTTCCAGGTCTTGTGGCTTTGCCAGGATGCGATCCGAAGTGCCGTTAGAAGCGCTGCCAGCAGACAGACGATACCGACGATGACATCAGGTAACATCAGCATGTCGACGGCTACCATGACGCCAACAATGCCGACAGCCAGTTGATCACGACGGGGCTGTGGGGCCACCTGCAAGCCAATGGCATTTCGGGTAAAGGCATTGGTAATGCGACCACCAACCATCACCATGATCAAGATAACCAGGTCCAGGCCGCCATACAGGCCGGCCTGTGTTGTGTCCTCCAGAATGCCCAGTGCTTCCAGATGAATCATCAGGTTGGCGACGGCCATCAACAAAAACAGGCCGACAAAAGCAGTATTGCTCCACTTTCGGGCGCGCCACAGGGGCGGCAAAACAATAAAGGCGGCCAGTGGCAGGAAGACAAGATCAACAAGTGCAACCATCAAGCCGGGAAGGCTGTCCGCGTAGAGCAAAACAATGCGCCCCGCCAGCCAGAACGCTGCAAGCAGAATCAGCGGCAAACCCTTGGCGTTCGGACTTCCGGTCCAGTTATAGGCGGCGGTCAGGAGAAAACCGGTAATCACTGCGGGCGCGTAGCCGAAGATCAATTCGTGTCCATGCCAGGCTGCGCCGCCAAGATAGGCCGGCGTCGGCAAGTGTCCGGCCAACATGAGCAACCAGACCGGAACCAGAATGGCCGCACCCAACCCACCCAGCAAAAAGAAGATGCGAAAGGCATAGGAAAACAGAATTGAGAAAGACATAAACATTTGCTCCGGTGTAATCGGTATCAGGTATTTAGGGTGCTGGAATTGAATTAAAAGGGCCGGATCACGATTGGCCCGTTTGTTGTTCGGCGGCGCGGGCTTCGGCACGTTGTTGTTTACGGGTTGCCCGCTCTTCACGGCGCTTGCGACGTGCAATCATAGGCGGACAAGTGTGGTCATCGTAGTAGATCATCTGGCATTCAAGGCAATAAATACATTCGTGTGCATCAATCCGGCCACTGGGATGTATTGCCTGAACAGGGCAACGTGTCGCACATATATGGCATTCAGTTCCGCATTGATGCCGGCGTCGCAGCCATTCAAACATCCGGTTTTTACCCGGTATAGCCAACGCTGCCCCAAGCGGGCAGAGATAACGGCAAAAAACACGTTCAACAAACATCGCTGCTGTAAGCAATCCCAGGGCGTAAACCACAAAGGGCCAGGCACGAATAAATTTCAGGGCTATTGCCGTCTTGAAGGGTTCGACCTCGGCACCATATTCCGCCAGTCCGATGGAATGAAGGGATAACGCCAACAAACCCAGGAAGACAATATATTTGATCGGCCAGACACGTTCTGAAAGTCCGAAGGGAATTGTCAGTTGCGGAACATGGAAAAACTTTGCCAGTTTTGACGCCAGCTCCTGCAAGGCCCCGAAAGGACACAACCAGCCGCAAAAAACACCCCGGCCCCAAAACAGCAAGGCAACCGCAACATAGGACCAAAGGATGAAAACCAGCGGGTCGAGAAGATAGAACTCCCAGTGAAATTCTGTCAGCAGGGAATTAATAAAGGTCAGCACATTTACGACAGAAAGCTGGGCATTCATGACGAAGCCCAGACCCAGCAATGTCACGATCAAAAAACCGGTTCGAAAACGTCGCAGCAAAGTCGGACGCCTAGCCGCAAAATCGTGCAGGACCATGACCAGGTACAAAACAAACAGCAATGTTAGCAAAGCTGCGATTTCGAAAACCCGATTCTCCCAAACCTGCAGCCAGATCCCACCGCCTGCAGTGGTTGCTTCTTCGATCAGGGCCGAGATCCCTTCAGCCTGCTTCTTGCGCGGCGGCTGCAGGATGAAATTTGATGGCAAGGTATAGTTCAGCGCAAAAAACGTTTGCAGGGTCTCGCCACTTTCAATATCGCGATTGACGATCAGGTCCAGTCGCCAGGGCTCAAGGGGGGTGAAGCCCGAACCTGCCGGAATAACGAATAAGGCTATTTCCCTGAACTCTGGCGTGCCTTCGATATCCAGTTTCTCGACCAGGCGATGCTGTGCTTTCTTGAACCGATGTGTCTTGTCACCCTGTATCAACTGCAATCGGTCAAACCAGCCATTGCGCTTGCGCCACTTCAGACCTTTGAAAGAATATAACCCCTTGCTGGCAACCAGAATGACCTGGTCCCCGGGCGACAGACTGTTGCGCAATTGACTGAACTCTGCGAATCCCAGCAGATTTTGACCGATACCGGCCGGCGTCATCAGGGCTGTATATAAAGAGATGAAATTCTGATCAGGCTCTACAGCACCTATCGCTTTGACGGCACGACCATATTGACGGACATAGGCATCGTCGACATCGCGATTGCTCAGCACCAGTTTTTGCACTGCACCTGTTTTTTCAAGTGAGGGCCAGTTCTGCGCTGCGAAAGTTTCCAGATCAAGTCGCGGTGCATTATTTGACGCTAGTTCAATGATGCCCCTGTTGCCGGCGACGGCGCGCGCAGCACGCAAAATGGAATCGTTAAAAACGATGCTGGTGATACTGGCACCGGTCAGGCCGTCGATGACCTGGCCATCATCGGTATCGGAACGGCTACCGCTAATGCCGTCCAGCACTACATCGCGGCGAATATCCAGACCCTTGTATCCCTGAATAAAGGAGAACAGCTTTTCTTCATTGATGCCGAGAATCAAAATGGGTTCGTGATGTTCGATGATGGCGGCGCCGGTGATGTGACCATCGAGATCCAGTCCTACGGCTGTGGTGATCGGCTTTCCCGAGTAGCCAGCCGCCTTGACGATGTCGGAGGTCAGAAAGACATAACCAATTGTCTCTCCCTTGATATCCAGCGCCCTGGCAGCACGAGGATCACCTTCAAAAGGTCCGAGGCGATCAGCGGTGGGAAATACGGTTTCCAGCGAAATTTGATCACCGGCTGCCATCGCCGGACTGACAGACAAACAGACAAGAATCAGGAGCGAAATAACCTTACAAAGTGTGCGACAAAGCGTCGCAAGAGGAATGGTCAATCCAGCGGCCATACCACTGGAAATTTCTGACAAATTCTCTAACCCTTTGTTATTCATAAAATAATCCTAATCAATAAACCGGAGAATACAAGATGGTGTATTTGACTGCATTGACCTGCGTCAAGATGTCAGATGGCGCACGCCTCCATTATTGACGTAAGTCAAATATAGCCAGTGGGCCGCGTGATACTCCAAAATACCCGCCAATCTATATGGGCGGCACTAAATAATTTTGGCTCGAAATTACTCGGGGAAGCAGAGGTACATATGAATAACGATAAAAAAATTGGGAAAATATTGCTGAGCACGATTGTCGCCACAACACTGGTTATTGGTGGCTCATTCGCAGCATCGGCAGCAAACGTATCGAAAAGCAAAATTCAGGATCACAAAACGACGCCTGCTGGCAAATATCAGCCTACGATGGATAGTGTTGGCGGTGGCAAACAAATCAAGACAGAAGGTTCACCGGAACTTTCAGCTGCAGAATATAAGACAGCGACAAAGATCTACTTTGAACGCTGCGCCGGTTGTCATGGTGTATTGCGCAAAGGCGCGACGGGGAAGCCACTGACAACCAAAATCACACAGGAGCACGGCTACGAATACTTACGAGATTTTATTACATATGGTTCGCCTGGCGGAATGCCAAACTGGGGTGCCGATGGCGGTCTGACCAAGTCTGAAATCGACATCATGGCCCGTTATCTGTTGAACGAACCTTCATCGCCACCTGAATGGGGCATGGCGGAAATGAAGGGCTCCTGGAAAGTCATTGTTCCAGTAGAAAAGCGTCCAACCAAGAAAATGAACCGTCTTGATCTGGAAAACCTGTTCTCGGTTACTCTGCGTGATGCCGGACAGATTGCCCTTATTGATGGTGCATCCAAGGAAATTGTCGAAATCATCGACACAGGTTATGCCGTTCACATTTCGCGGATTTCAGCTTCTGGTCGCTACCTCTTTGTGATTGGTCGCGATGGTCGAATCAATTTGATCGATCTGTGGATGGAGCATCCAAACAACGTTGCCGAAATCAAGATCGGTATGGAAGCTCGCTCTGTAGAAACATCGAAGTACCATGGCTACGAAGACAAATACGCCATTGCAGGTGCTTATTGGCCACCACAGTTCGTCATCATGGATGGCGCAACACTTGAGCCGAAAAAGATTGTTTCCACGCGCGGCAATACTGTGGACACCCAGGAATATCATCCTGAGCCACGTGTCGCGGCCATTGTGTCTTCACACTACAAGCCGGAATTCCTCGTTAACGTAAAGGAAACCGGTAAGGTTTTGATGGTTGATTATTCTGACCTCGAAAACCTCAAGATTACGACGATTAATGCGGAACGCTTCCTGCATGACGGTGGCTTCGATTCAACTGGCCGCTACTTCATGGATGCAGCAAACGCGCGTGATACGATCGTTGTGATTGATACCAAGGAAAGCAAACTGGTTGCCAAGGTTAAAGTCAGCACCACACCTCATCCGGGTCGTGGCGCCAACCTGATGCATCCAAAATACGGTCCGGTTTGGGTCACAAGTCACCTTGGTGATGAAATGATCTCGCTGATCGGCACAGACCCAGTCAACTATCCACAACACGCTTGGAAAGTTGTGCAGGAGCTGGAAGGTCAGGGGGGTGGCTCACTGTTCGTGAAAACCCATCCGAAGTCGACAAACCTCTGGGTTGACTCTCCCTTGAACCCTGATGGTGCAATTGCCTCGTCAATTGCTGTGTTCGATGTCAACAACCTTGATAAGGAATACGAAGTCCTCCCCATCGGGGAATGGTCCGGTATTTCCGAGGGCGTCAAGCGCGTCGTGCAGGGTGAATACAACAAAGAAGGTACTGAAATCTGGTTCTCCGTCTGGAATGGCGCGAAACAGACATCAGCCATCGTTGTTGTAAACGACAAGACCCGCAAGTTGGTGAAGGTGATCAAGGACAAGCGCCTGGTCACACCAACCGGCAAATTTAACGTCCGCAATACCAAGGACGACGTTTACTAGGAAGACAGGTCACCGGGCAGAACCCAGGTTCTGCCCGGATCGACCGCCAAGACAAATTTATCTAACCGTTCTCGTGGGGGGAACAAAATGGACAGCAATCCAGATACCCAAACTACCCCGACGGTGTTCCTTGTGGGCGCAGGGCCGGGCGATTCCGACCTGCTGACTGTCAAGGCCATGCGCCTGATCCAGTCCGCTGAAGTGGTGGTCTATGACCGCCTGGTCAGCGAAGAAATACTTGAACTTGTACCCGTTGGTGCCAGCCGTATTTTTGTCGGCAAAAAAAGTGGCCAACATCATATGCCGCAGAGCGACATCAACGAGCTGTTGGTCAAACTCGGTCACGCCGGACGCCGTACTGTGCGTCTAAAGGGCGGTGATCCGCTCGTTTTTGGTCGTGGCAGTGAAGAAGCCCAGCGGCTTGACGAAGCGGGCGTGGCCTTCGAAATTATTCCCGGGATCAGTGCCGCAATTGGTGCAGGTGCCTATGCCGGCATTCCCTTGACCCATCGTGGTCTGGCAAGCAGTGTCCGCTTTGTTACTGGCCATTGCCGTGAAGATCAGCCTCTGGAGCTCGATTGGCGCAGCCTGTCCGATCCGGATACGACGCTGGTCATCTACATGGGCCTGGCTAACATCAACCAGATCGCAGAAAAGCTGGTTGCCGCCGGACTTTCGGCAACAACCCCGGCTGCTGCAGTCGAGCAGGGCACGACCAGCGTCCAGCGTCGCCATATCACCACCCTGGAAAAACTGCCGCAAGACATTGCGACACACAATTTTGTCGCTCCGACATTGTTGATCATTGGGCGCGTTGTTGCGGTTGCAGGAACCATGGACTGGTTCAAGACGGGCGCGGATGAAGTACAAGACGATGCGTTGGTCGCTGCACAATAAACGCCTCGCGGCTTTCGCCTTTCTGACAGGCATGATCGTAACCGCTGCGGGTGTTGCGGCAACCGCACCTGTCGATGCGACACGTCAGGCTGAACTTTCCGTTCTTCTTGAACAGGATTGCGGGTCTTGTCATGGGTTGACGCGAAAGGGTGGGCTTGGCTCTGCCTTGCTGCCAGACAATATTGCTCATTTTACAGATGAAGCGCTGATCGAAATTATACTCGACGGTGTTCCGGGTACACCGATGCCGCCATGGCGGCGGTTTCTCAATCGGGCCGAAGCTTCCTGGATAGTTGATCGTTTACGCCAGGGAACCAGTCAATGAAATTGAAGATATCTATCGCGGCGATTGCCCTGCTGATGCTATCCGCGTGCGCTGAAATCCGCGGAACAGGTGACCTTGGCCTGATCATCGAACGGGGTGCTGGCAGCATCCAGATCGTTCAGACGACAGATCGGGAATCCCTGGCGACCATCGAAGGACTGGGTGATCTTTCTCATGCCTCGGCGGTTTATTCGCGCGATGAAAGATATGCCTATATCTTTGGTCGCGACGGCGGTTTGACCAAAATCGACATGCTGACACACAAGATCGTTGCCCGGACCATGCAAGCCGGAAACTCAATCGGTGGTGCGATTTCTCAGGACGGAAAACTGGTTGCCGTATCGAACTACAAACCAGGTGGCGTGCGCATCTTTGATGCTCAAACGCTTGAGCCGGTTGCCGAGATCCCGGCAATAGGTGCGAACGGCGAGCGATCAAAAACCGTCGGTCTGGTTGACGCACCTGGCCAGCGCTTTGTCTTTTCGCTGTACGATGCCGGAGAAACCTGGATTGTTGACATGCGTGATCGCAATAATCCGGCGATCACCAAGTTGCGCAATATTGGCAAGCTACCCTATGACGCATTGATCACACCGGACGGGCGTTGGTACATCGCCGGATTGTTTGGCGAAGATGGCATGGCCATGGTCGATCTATGGCAGCCTGAAAAAGGTGTTCGGCGTATATTGGACGGTTATGGGCGTGGCGAAAAAGCCTTGCCCGTTTACAAGATGCCTCATCTGGAAGGCTGGGCCATGGCGAACGGCCATGCCTTCATGCCAGCCATCGGGCATCACGAAGTCCTGGTTGCCGCCGAAGGATCATGGAAGGAAGTTGATCGCATTGCCGTGCATGGCCAGCCGGTATTTGTCATGGCTCGTCCCGACGGACGGCAAATCTGGGTGAACTTCGCCTTTCCCGATAATGACACGATACAGGTTATTGACGTGCCGACACGCAAGATCATCAAGACCTTGAAGCCGGGTCCGGCTGTCCTTCATATGGAATTTACGCCCAGGGGCGAAGAGGTCTGGTTGTCCGTGCGCGACGACAACCAGGTGATTATGTATGACACCACGACCTTTGCTGAAAAAGGCCGGCTGCCCGTGCGCAAACCCAGCGGTATTTTCTTTACCGCCCGTGCCCATCGCATTGGATTGTGAGCACACAATGTCTGATCAAATTCAACAAAGGCTACTGAACGACTATCAACGGGATTTCCCCCTGGTGCCGCTACCCTATGCCAGGATGGCCTCTGACCTGGGCATTTCGGAACAACAGGTTATCGATACTCTTGCCGATTTGAAAGAAGCCGGTAGCGTCAGTCGCGTAGGTGCTGTGTTGAGACCTGGCAGTGTCGGGGCGGGGACGCTGGCTGCAATGCAGGTTCCCCTTGACCAGCTTCAACAGGTAGCCGACATCGTCAACGGCCACGCTTATGTCAATCACAACTACCAGCGCGAACATAGCTTGAATATGTGGTTTGTCGTAACCGCGCCGGACCGTGCAACTGTCACCAGTGTATTACAAGACATTGAACGCCAGTCAGGACTGAAGGTTCTCGATTTGCCGATGGTACGGGATTATTTCATTGACCTCGGCTTTGATCTGACAGGACGCGATTCACGCTCGACACCTTGTCGGGCATCGTTCCACCAGGCCATGCTGGAAGCTCGTGATCATGATCTTTTGCAGGAACTGGAAAAAGGTCTGGCGCTGACGTCGCGTCCCTGGAAGGCCCTGGCTGAAGCCGCCGGAATGACAGAACCCGCCGTGCTGGATCGTCTGCAATATCTTCAGGACCAGGATATCATTCGTCGCCTTGGCGTTGTCGTGCGCCACCATGAGCTGGGCTTCACGGCCAATGCCATGACAGTGTGGCAAGTAACCCCGGGCGATGTCGACGTAATGGGTCGAAAGCTTGGCTCTCTGCCGTATGTACGGCTTTGTTACCAGCGTCGTGCCCATGCCAACTGGCCTTACACTTTGTACGCCATGATCCACGGCAAGGACCGGGACGTGGTCCTGCAGCAAATTGAAGATGCCCGGCATGTATGTGGGTTGCAGGACACACCGTACGAGACGTTGTTCAGCGTCAAACGGTTTAAACAAACCGGTGGTCGCTATTTGGCGGCTGACACCAAACCGGCTGTTGAGGCTGCGTGATGTCCGGAAGTTTTGCCTATACAGCGCAGTCTGCAAAAGGGGCATTGAAAGCCGCGGGTGGCGTCGATCTGGACGACGCTGACCGGGCCATCATCAACGCCCTGCAAGGCGATTTTCCGGTTTGTGACAATCCCTGGGCCGAGGTTGCCAAGGCACTGAACCTTGAAGAAGCGGATATTCCATTGCGTATCGAAAAGTTGCTGTCAGAAGGCGTGCTCAGTCGTTTTGGGCCGCTCTATCATGCGGAACAAATGGGCGGTGAACTGACCCTGGCGGCAATGGGCGTCCCGGATGATCGTTTTGACGACGTTGCGGAACTGGTCAACGCCCATGAAGAAGTAGCCCACAATTACGAACGTGATAACGACTGGAACATGTGGTTTGTCATCGCCACGGACAGGCCCGGACGGATCGCTGAAGTCATCAGTGAAATCGAAAATGAAACAGGTCTGCCTGTTCATAACATGCCCAAGACAGAAGAATTTTTTGTTGGCCTCAGGTTTGAGGTTTGACCATGACCAAACAATTTGATGCGCCGCAACTTGATGACACTGATCGCATGATCATTCAGGAAACCCAGACCGGATTGCCGCTGACCGCACAACCCTATCATGATGTGGCCGCACGCCTGGGACTTGAGGTAGCTTTGGTCATGGCGCGGATCAAGGCCATGCAGGCCAGCGGCGTTATTCGCCGAATTGGCGTTGTGCCCAATCACTACAAACTTGGTTATCGCGGTAATGGCATGAGCGTGTGGGATATCGCTGACGCAGATATTGCGGCTGTTGGCAAAACAGTGGGTGCGCTTGATTGCGTTAGCCATTGTTACCATCGCCCCCGCCAGGGCGCTGACTGGCCCTACAATTTGTTTGCCATGGTGCACGGCCACAACCGGGACGAAGTTGAAGCCAAGGTGGCGGAAATCGCAGAACAACTCGGTGCCTTGCAAAGAGGCTACAGGATTTTGTTCAGCACACGGATTTTGAAAAAAACAGGTTTACGCCTGACTGGCACCGGGCCAGCTGCCAAGCGCAGTGCGGCCTGAGGAGAGAATTTATGTTCCGAGTATCCCAATATATGCAAACGCTGGCGACCGAGGGTGATGCTTCGCCCAAACATGCGCGCGGTACGGGCAAGGGACTGCCGGGTCCGGTTGTGATCTGGAACCTGATCAGACGTTGTAACCTGACCTGCAAACATTGTTATGCCATTTCCGCTGACAAGGACTTCAAAGGTGAACTTTCCACCGATGAAGTCTTCACGACAATGCAGGATTTGCGGAATTTCAAGGTGCCGGTGCTGATCCTGTCCGGCGGTGAGCCTTTGTTGCGGCCGGACATTTTTGACATCTCAAAAAGGGCGAATGAGCTTGGTTTCTACGTCGGTCTTTCCACTAATGGCACATTGATCAACGAGGACAATATCGACGATATCGCGGCAGCAGATTATAATTATGTTGGTGTTTCCATCGATGGCTTGCGCGATACACACGACAAGTTTCGCCGCCTTGATGGGGCGTTTGATTTATCCATGCACGGTATTGAACTTTGTCAGGAACGCGACCTGCGCGTTGGCCTGCGATTTACCATGACCAGTGACAATGCCCATGAACTGGAACCCATGCTGGACGATATGGAAGCACGGGGTCTTGATCGTTTTTATCTTTCACACCTGAACTATGCCGGGCGCGGCAATCATAACCGAGGCTCGGACGCCGTATTCCAGGCCACGCGAGAGGCGCTGGATCTATTGTTTGATCGCGCATGGGCCGATGCCCAAAAGGGCGGCACGCGCGATTATGTGACGGGCAACAATGATGCCGATGGTGTCTATTTTCTGATGTGGGTTGAAAAGAACTTGCCGGAACGCCTCGATGAAATGCGCGCGATGCTGGGCCGCTGGGGTGGAAATTCATCCGGCGTGAACATCGCCAATATTGATAATCTTGGCAACGTCCATCCAGACACCATGTGGTGGCACCATAATTTGGGCAATGTGCGCGAGCGTGCTTTCTCGGACATCTGGCCGGACACTTCCGACCCCTTGATGGCGGGGCTTAAACAAAAGCCACGCGCCGTCAAAGGGCGTTGTGCTAACTGTACATGGTTTGATGTCTGCGGTGGCAACACCCGGGTGCGGGCATGGCAATTGACCGGTGACGCCTGGGCCGAAGATCCCGGATGTTATTTGACCGAAGAAGAAATTGGCAATCAAATTGCCGGCGACCGGCTGAAAGTGATCTCATTTGCTGAAGCTCGTCGCCTGAAACAGGCGGGTTAGATAAATGTTGCGCTCACTTGTAATCAGCCTGTTGGCCGTATCAGGCGTTGCTGCAAGCGCCAGTGCCTTGGCCGCCGACAGCGACAACATGCAGGTCTACAAACAACATTGTGCTGAATGCCATGGTGCTGATCGCCTCGGCGGTATGGGGCCTGCCTTGTTGCCGGAAAACCTGCGACGACTGCGCAAGAAAATGGCATCCGGTGTGATTGCCAATGGTCGCATTGCTTCACAGATGCCGGGATACGGCAAAGTCCTTTCCGCTGATCAAATCACGGCGCTGGTTGACCTGATCTATACACCGTTAAAGGCCGTACCAATCTGGGGCATGACGGAAATATCCGCCAGCCATGTCGAACATGTGGCGATGTCTGATCTGCCATCGAAACCACAGTGGGATGCTGATCCCATGAATATTTTTACAGTCGTGGAAACCGGCGATCATCACGTCACAATTCTGGATGGGGACAAGTTTGAACCTCTGGCGCGCTTTGCCACGCGCTTTGCCGTGCACGGTGGTGCCAAATACTCACCAGCCGGGCGCTTTATGTATCTGGCGTCACGGGACGGCTGGATATCGAAGTACGACCTGTACAGCTTGCGTGTGGTTTCGGAAATCCGGGCTGGTATCAACACCCGCAATGTTGCCGTTTCCAGCGACGGTAAATACCTGATGGTCGGCAACAACCTTCCCCATACCCTGGTGGCTCTGTCTGCTGAGACCATGAAACCGATCAAGGTCATCGCCGTGAAAGACAAACACGGTGTGTCCTCACGTGTCAGCGCTGTCTACAACGCACCGCCGCGCAACAGCTTCGTTGCAGCCCTGAGAGATATTCCGGAAATCTGGGAAATTTCCTATGACCCGAAGGTCAAGATTTATAAGGGAATGGTGCACACCTACAACGAAGACAACCCTGAAGGTCTGGCTGAAAAAGGTCCTTTTCCGGTGCGCCAGATCGTACTGGACGACTATCTGGACGACTTCTTTTTTGACCTTGATTATCGCAATCTGATCGGTGCAGCCCGCAACGCCAAAAACGGCCAGGTCGTAAACATGAATGTTGGGCGCAAAATCGCTGACATTGATCTGGCGGGCATGCCGCATCTTGGCTCTGGCATCACCTGGAATTACGAGGGAAACCCTGTTCTGGCGACGCCGCATCTAAAAGGCGGTCAGGTCAGTGTGATCAATATGAAAGACTGGTCCACGGTCAAGATCATCAACACCAAGGGACCTGGGTTTTTTATGCGCAGCCACGAAAATACGCCCTATGCCTGGGTCGATGTGTTCTTTGGCCCCAACAAGGACCTGATGCATATCATCAACAAGCGCACCCTGGAAATTGTCAAAACCATACGCCCAGTGCCTGGCAAGACGGCAGCGCATATTGAATTCGACCGTGACGGTAGCCACGCCATCCTCAGCATCTGGGACAGGGATGGTGCCATCATCATCTACGATGCCAAAACCCTGGAAGAGGTCAAGCGGCTACCCATGAACAAACCGTCAGGCAAATACAATGTCTGGAACAAGATCAACTACGCCGCTGGCACAAGCCATTAGATTGTTTCGAACAAGGCAGGGGATTGACCATCCTGACCTGAGGGCCTAATCAGGATACCTGTCTATTCCGTTTCAGGTTTAAATCTCCGTGGTCAATTCCAACAGTTTACGCGCCCCGACAATGCGGGATATGGCGATGATGATTGTGCTGGGCACGATCTGGGGCTCGTCATTTTTCTTCATCAAAATCGCCGTTGCCGATATTCCGCCACTGACAATTGCGACCGGGCGCGTTGGTCTGGGCGCCTTGCTTTTGTACATATATATCCGTTCGCGCGGATATTTCCTGCCATGTGACATGGCGGTCTGGCGCTGGCTTATACCCATCGGGGTTCTCAATTCAGCTTTGCCGTTTTTCCTGATCGGTCTGGCCGAACAAACCATCGATAGTAATCTGGCCGCCTTGCTGATGTCAGCGGGTCCGATCTGGGCCCTGATCCTCAGCCACTTCCTGACTTCCGATGACCGCTTTACGGTGAACAAGACAATGGGGATCGGCATCGGTTTTGCCGGTGTTGTGATCATTCTGGGGCCCATGATCCTGGCCGGGGCCAGTGGAACACTTTTTGGTGCCGGGGCGTTGGTCACGGCCAACATCTGTTATGTTCTGTCCGGCGTTCTGGTACGCAGGGTGCAGGGTGTACGCTCTGATGTCTTTGGTGCGTCGGTATCCATTGCCGGATTTTTTGTGATCCTGCCCTTTTCCCTGATTATTGATCAACCCTGGACGCTGACACCGGGCGCAGGCCCGCTTGCATCCGTCTTTTATCTCGGTTTCATGGCAACGGCATTCGCTGCCATAATACGTTTCAAGTTATTGATGGAAGTCGGCGCAACATTTTTCAGCCAGATCGGCTACATCATCACGATCTCCGGCGTATTGATCGGTGCGGTCTTGTTGAGTGAGCCAATCACCCTCAATATGATCGCCGGAATGATTTTGATCTTCTTTGGCATTTACGTCAGCCAGCGAAAGCTGAAGACCGCCCTGAACAAGGATTAAACAAATGGACTACCGCCGACTGGGCCACAGCGGCCTGCATGTTTCGCCGATATGCCTTGGCACGATGATGTTCGGGGCCCAAACCGATGAAACTACATCCAAACGTATTATCGATAAGGCCGCTGATCAGGGCGTCAATTTTATTGATACGGCAGATGTTTATGGCAATGGTGCGTCTGAAGAAGTTGTTGGACGATCTTTGGGCGACAAGCGTGATTCATGGGTACTGGCAACCAAACTTGCCAATGCCATGGGCGACGATCCGAACCGGGGTCAGCTCGGTCGCAAGTGGGTTATGCGCGCCTGTGAAGAAAGCCTCGCGCGCCTTGGAACCGACTACATCGATATTTATTACCTGCACAAAGAAGACATTGGCACGCCTTTGGAGGAAACGATCAGCGCTATCGGTGACCTGATGCAAGCCGGTAAAATCAGATATTTTGGCCTGTCAAATTACCGCGCCTGGCGCGTTGCCGAGGTCGTGCGTGTTTGCGAGGCCTTGGGCGTTAACCGCCCGGTTGTCAGTCAGCCCTATTATAATGCCCTGAACCGCATGCCTGAAATCGAACATCTGCCAGCCTGTGATCATTATGGCCTCGGTGTGGTGCCCTATAGTCCACTGGCCAGGGGGGTTCTGACCGGTAAATATGGACCGAAAGACCTGGAAGCACCGGGCGATAATACCCGTGCCGGACGTTCTGATCCCCGAATGATGCAGACCGAATGGCGTCTCGAATCACTGGAAATAGCCCAGAAGCTTCTTGCGCACTGCGAAGCAAAGGGTGCCAAACTAACCCACTTCGCTATGGGTTGGGTTTTGAACAACGCCCTTGTCACGGCCCCCATCGGCGGCCCCCGGACAGAAGAACAATGGGACGACTATATCGCAGCTCTGGATTATGAATTTACGGCGGAAGACGAAGCCTTGCTGAATGATCTGGTGACGATCGGGCATCCTTCCACACCTGGCTATAATGACCCGGCTTATGCGATTGAAGGCCGTGTAGCCCTCACCGGTTAAATGAACGACGTTCATTTATCATGGATACAGGGTTGTCGGGAGAGCACGAACCACTAACGGGTCGCGTTGATGCCGGCCAGATAGGTGAAGATCATATCTTCCGCCAGGGTTTCGACGTTATCACCGGCAACCAGATCCAGCTTGTCTGAAATAGCCAGGGAACACAGTCCGTGCAGGTTTGACCAGAGTATTCGTGCCGCGCGCATGTGTTCTTCGTGGTCGTGCTCCTTGAACAGGGGGGCGATTGACGCTTCTATTTCTGCAAACAGGCCGTCCATTTCGCTGAGATACTGGGCGGGAAGCTCTCGTCCGTCAGTTGGATGATGCTGCATCAGGGCTGACCAGAGATTTTGTTCCGACATGATGAACCGAATGTAGCCAAAGGCCAGCGCCATCAGTTGATCTTCGGGTGCAGTCCCTGCTTTGCGGACGCCACCAAGGTCGGATACCAGCCTTGCCATTGTTCGCATATTGATCTCGATGATCAAATCATCCAGGTCGCCAAAAACATTATAGATGGAGCCAATGGCGCATTTTGCTTCATTGGCAAGCGTTCGTGCCGTCAGGGCGACAAAGCCTTGCTCACGGACGATATTTTCTGCGGTGACAATCAGGTCGTCGCGCAAACCTGCGCGGGCTTTGCGGGGCATATGTCGGGATTTTCCTTGAAGTCCTCGTATGATATCGAGTTTTCGAATTTATAAATGAACATAGTTCATTTATAAACAGCACGCAAATCCGCATATTCTTATCCCGAAAAATTCACGCTCTCAGGAAGTTGCAGGTTCGGGTGCAGGTGTTGGCTCGGGGCCCACAAATCTGTTCTTGCCAGCCTTCTTGGCTTCATACATACGGGCATCCGCAGAGGCTACAAGGTCTTCCCAGGTATGGCTGTTGTCCGCTTGGCGTTCGGCAACACCGATGCTCAGGGTCAGAAAGGCGCCATCAGGCCTCAGGCCAAGACCGCTGTCATAAAGACGCTCGATCATCTGGGCTGCACCGGCATAGTCGGTATCCGGCATGATCAGCAAAAACTCTTCACCGCCCCAGCGAACCAGAATGTCGGATTTCCGCAAATTGTCCTGAAGGTGAGATGTTGTTTGGCGCAGTACCTTGTCGCCTGTATCGTGGCCAAACTGATCGTTAACCGATTTAAAATCGTCAATGTCTGCGAAGGCGAGTGAAAAAGGTCTGCCCTGGCGTTCCGATACATTAAATTGCGCTTCCAGGAGCTCCTGACCAAACCGTCGTATGAAAGCTTTGGTTAGGGGGTCGGTAGATGCCTGTTTGGCAAGCTCAATGATTAATTGCAACTGGCTCATACCTGCGAATGTCGATGCCAGAGCCAGCAACATCAGCAACCAGCCGATGCCCAGCAAGGCGTATATGTTCAGATTATCGACCAGCAGGATCTGAACGACATAGTTGGCGACCATCAAAGGTACAACACATGCCAAGCCTTCTTTTAAAGTAATGGGCAGGAAACCAAGACCGCCAACGATGACAAAGGGCAGCAGGGCATATCCTGTGAACACTGCTTGCGACCAGCCACTCACTTCTGCGCCCGCCAGGAAAGGATATGTGATCGCATAGAAAACAGTTGGAATGACAAACATCAGGCCAATGGCGATCCGCGCCTGCACAATGTTGCTGATGCCCCTGGTAAAAATTGCCAGCGCAATAAATCCCGAACTTGCGGCTATCCGGCACAGCGCCAGTGGTTGCCAGATGGCCGCGTCAAATGCGAGGGCATCAATCCCTGTCCATAACAGGGTCAAAAGACCAAAAAGAAGAGAAATCAAATGAACCCTGGCAATAATCATCGTCGCCCGTTGCCGTTCGACATCGGGTGCATGCTGATTGCTGCTGATCAGCATCGAGATCATGACCATCAGGGGCCAGTCGGCAATTCCACCGAGTGACCGTCTGAGTGTATTTCCAATATGTTCCATCTAATCGACCTGTGACCTAATGCCCTGCGACAGGTTTTATAATGATAATAGCTTTATACATAGTCACTCCCAGTCGTATTTGCCTTAGGTCAAACTGTCGCACTAATACAGCCATACAGAAGGCACTGTCTTATGCAAATTGACAAGATAAGATAAGGTTGCCTGAAATCAATCGGGAAAATCATGAACGACCTCTGGCAAGCTATTACAACTGCATCCGACCTGCTTTTGGGACTGGATAAATCCCTGGTCGAGATCGTTACAAGATCTCTTGGTGTCAGTCTGACGGCAGTTGCGATGGCGACCTTGATCGGGCTGCCGCTGGGGGCCTTGCTGGCTCTGTCCAGGTTTCCCGGCCGACGGGTACTTCTGGTAATCATGAACGCCTTGATGGGATTGCCGCCTGTTGTGGTTGGTCTGGTGGTGCTGTTGCTGCTGTCCCGGTCCGGACCAATGGGTGCTCTGGGTTTGTTGTTTACGCCCGCGGCCATGATCATCGCCCAGACAATACTGGTTTTGCCAATTATCGTTGCCCTCAGCAGTACTGTCATCGAAAACCTGTGGCAGGAATATGAAGAACAAATGATGTCGTTGGGGGCAGGCCCCTGGGACAGGATTATGGCTCTGCTTTGGGATGGCAGGTTCGCCTTGATGACGACAGTACTGGCCGGTTTTGGCCGGGCAAATGCTGAAGTCGGTGCGGTGATGATCGTTGGCGGCAATATTGACCATGTCACACGTGTCATGACGACAGCAATTGCCCTGGAGGCCAGCCGGGGTGATCTGGCCCTGGCTCTCGGACTGGGCATCGTGTTGTTGCTACTGTCTCTTGCCATCAATGCCGCTTCCTACAGCGTTCGTGAATTCGCGCGGCTGAGGTACCAGGCATGAATTCGGGCAAAAAACCGTATCCGATTGTACTGGACAAGGTCTGGTTTCACGCAAGAACTAAACCCCTGATCAAGGACCTCAGCTCTACGATTGCGGCGGAGGATGGATTAACGGTTATTCTTGGTCCCAACGGCGCTGGAAAGTCGCTGTTGTTGCGATTGTGTCATGGCATCCTTCCAGCCCATGAGGGACAAGTGACCTGGGGCGGTGCAGATGATCCGGGTTTGAAGGAACACAGGCAGGCCATGGTCTTCCAGAGGCCGGTTCACTTGCGTCGCTCGGCTGCCGGGAATATTGATTTTGCCCTCAAGCTCCATGGGATGCCCAAGGCAAAGCGGGCGATGCGCATCGAAGCCGCTCTGGAACTAACGGGACTGAGCCGATACCAGGCTACCCCTGCCAGGTTGTTATCATTTGGCGAACAACAGCGGCTGGCCCTGGCCAGAGCATGGGCCCTGGATCCAGATCTTTTGTTACTTGATGAACCAACTGCCAATCTCGACCCGGCAGCGCAGAGGTTGATCGAGGAAGTGTTGCTGAAAATGATTGCAGACGGCACGAGGGTATTAATGTCGTCGCATGACCTGAATCAGGCGCGCAGACTGGCCAGCCATGTCATTTTTCTCTATCGCGGTCGTATCAAGGAACAATCTGCTGCCGTAAAGTTTTTTGACGAACCAGAGAACGATCTCGCCCAGGCTTTTTTGCGTGGCGAATTATTGTGGTGGCGTCGAAAGGCCGTGTTCGCCCCGGATCCCGAAAAGGAAAACGATACTTTCTAAAGCTCTGTTTGATCTATTTTTTGGCCCGGACAAATATCCGGCTTTTGACAGATTTGACACCATCAATGCCTTTAACAATGCCGAGGGCCTTTTTCAGTTCGGCGTTCGACAAGGCACGACCCAGCAGGAATACACGCCCACCGACCGATCGATATCGATAATTCGTGACGCTGACACCACCGGCATCAAGAAGCTGGGCGTTAATCTTTGTTTCTATGACAGAATCATCGACGTAGTTCTCAACTGAACCTTTTTCCTTGTCGATGGCCTTGATCACCAATATCTCGTTATAGACATTTTTGACGTTCTCAACATCTTTGGCGAGGCGACCTGCCTGGGTCTTTTGTTTGCCAGTCTCGACGGTACCCGTCAGCATGACAACCTGTTCGTAGACATCGGCCCCGATGGAAATGACGTCACTGCCCATCTTGTCGATGACATTGGCTGTCAGCTTGCCCTTGATAGCCAGGTCGGAGGCAATGTCATCTGCGGTCCGGTCTTCTACCGCAGCTTCAACAACACTTTTGAGCGCTGTCAGTGGATTGAGGTCTAGCGCCGTTGCCGTGGGAACATGTGCTGCCAGCAACAAGGTGGCGCAGATCGTCGCGATTAGAAACCTGTGGGACATCAAAAAATACTCCGGACCAATAGGTAAGCTGATACGGGTCTGTATGCCTTATCTGACGAAAGACGGCAACCATAATGACAAGGCTGGCACGGCCACGATCAATGTCAGTCGGAACAGGTCAGCAATCCAGAAAGGGGTGACGCCCCGGAAGATCGTAGATGTCGTGACATCTGGCAGTACGCCCCTGAGGACAAAAACGTTTAATCCCACCGGGGGTGTTATCAAGCTGATTTCAGTGATGACAACGACTACAATGCCAAACCAGATGGGGTCGTATCCGAGTTCCAGAACCAACGGAAAGAAGATGGGAACCGTCAGCAGGATCATCGACAGGCTTTCAAAAACACAGCCCAGGGCCACGTAGATCACCAAAATCGCAGCAATGACCAACCAGGGTGTGTCACTGAACTGACCAGCCATTTCCAGCAAAGCCTGGGGAAAGTCTGTGACGTTGATGAAGTTCGCAAACAACAAAGCACCGATCAGGACAGCGAACAGCATGGCAGTTGTTGCTGCACTTTCCAGCAGGACTTCGTAAAATGTGTACCAGTTCAGGGCTTTGCGAAACAAGGCGAAGAGGAAGCCACCAAAGGCACCGATGCCAGCTGCTTCCGTGGGGCTGAAAACGCCGCCATATATCCCGCCCATGACAATGCCAAACAACAACAATACACCCCAGACCCGTGACAGAGCTTGCATGCGCTGGGCCCAGTTTTGGCGCTCGCCAGCCGGACCGGCGGATGGTTTGATCATGATCACGGCTTTGACAGCAGCCAGATAGAACAGAATTCCAACCAGGCCGGGCATGATCCCGGCAGCAAATAACTTGCCGATACTGGTCTGTGTCAGGATGCCGTAAATAACCAGCAAGACGCTGGGCGGTATCAAGATGCCAAGAGTGCCGCCCGCTGCGATGGAGCCCGCGGCCAGGCTGTCATCATAACCAAAGCGACGCATGGACGGCATCGCGACCTTTGCCATAGTGGCCGCTGTTGCCAGGGAAGATCCACAGATGGCACTAAAGCCACCACAAGCCACAATTGTTGCCATGGCGAGACCGCCTTTGCGGTGGCCGAGAAAGGCATTTGAAGCTGTGTATAATTCAGATGACAGGCGCGCCCGGGTAACAAAATTTCCCATCAGTACAAAAAGCGGCACCACGGATAATTCATAATTGATCGCCGCGTCAAAGGCTGTCTGACCAACATTGGCCATGGCGCCTTGCGGGCCGAGTATCCATGCCATACCGCCAAATCCGACGGCGACCATCGAAAAGGCGATTGGGATACGGAGAAAGGAAAGGCTAAGCAGCAGGACAAGTCCTGTCAGGGCTTCGGTCACGTCGAGGTTACTCCGTCATCTTTTTTTGGGGCGCTTTGTATTTGTTGCGTACCCGTAAGCATTCACAAAAAAAGCGATTGTGGCGATAGCGCACAGGACCGACATGATCGTGCTGAAAATCCACAATTCCAGATAAAGCTCGTCCGTGACTTCACCAAACCTCAGGTGATCACGGGACCGCGCCCATAATCGCCAGGCGATAAAGGCGACGGCAGCGGCCGAAAATAGATTAACAAGAACGCTTTGCCATCTCTTGAAGCTGGCCGGGATGATGCCGTCCAGCAGATCAATGGTGACGTGGCTTTCGGTCAAATTAACGTGGGGCAGGGCGCAAAAAATAATGCCCGGCATCACGAACGCAATCATCTCGTAGGCTGCGGGTAGCGGGGCGGCAAAGACATAGCGCCCGGCGACATCAACGAATGTCAGCATCATCATAGAGAACAGCATGGCGCAGGATACAATTCCGAGAACCTGGCTCGGCAACGTGCCGAGCCAGTATGTTGCTCCGGAATTTACCTGACCGTTTGTTGAAACAGTCATTTAGAGGGTCCTGCTATTTTGCCAGTTTGGCAACTTCAGCGTTGAAATACTTGAGGATTTCTGCCCCATCAACGCCTGCTGCTTTGGCACCCGCGATGTAGTCAGCTTGAAACTGAACGTTGAGTTCATTCAAGGCATCAACAATAGCTGCCGGTGCGTCCTGAAGCTTGTTGCCGTTTTTGATCGCGGCTTCCTTGCCACGCCTGTTGATCAAATCCCAGGCTTTACCTGCCCGAAGGGCAAAAGCTTCGCCGGAATGTTTGTCAACGGCGGCCCGTTCAGCCGAAGTCATCTTGTCGTATTTGCCTTTGTTCAGCACCAGATAGTGACTTGAGGAATACATGCCGCCAGGTACATAGGTCGAAAAAGGTACCAGGTTCACAATTTTGAAACTTGTCAGGGATTCGTACGGGAACGTGATGCCGTCAGCCACACCGGTCGACAGAATTTCGTACGACTTGGGTGCCGGTTGGCGAATAGGAACGCCGCCCCAGGCTTCGACAATCTTTTTCGGGATCGGACCACCGGTTCTCATCTTCTGGCCCTTGAAGTCGGCAGGTGAGTTAAAAAGCTTCTTGCTGTGGTGGATCAGTCCTGGGCCGTGTGTGTTCATGCCGATCAGGATCACACCCTCATAATAGTTTTTGTCCGCAAGGAACTTTTCATGGGTTCGTTGCAAGGCAATTGACGTGCCAGTACCGGTATCGCCAAGCATCGGTAATTCGGCAAACATGTAGGCTGCGAAGCGCTTGGGCGAATAGCCGTGCACACTCATGCCGGCATCTGCTTGTCCGGTGCGAACGGCATCCAGGTGGGCGCGCGGGTGTGCCACTCCCTTGGGCAAGCGTTTGAATGAAATGCTGCCGCCGGAATCCTTTTCGATGGCTTCCATCCACGGAATGTATAATTCGACATTGATCGGGTGGGTCCATGGCAGCCAGGACGAATAGGTCAGAACGGTTTTGGCCTGGGCCGCAACTGAACCAAGGCTCAGCGCTACCGTTGCCGCGAACGCAGCTGTTAATAGTCGTTTCATATGAAATCTCCCTGTTGGTATGAATGAAGCCGAATCTTTGAGTTCGGTTATTCCTGTTTCAATAATGAACTGAAATTAGCAATAAAATCAATTCAGTATTTGAATACCGATTTACGTCACGTCAAATATTAGGCGCAGAAAACGGCCAATTCACGGCAAAATTGTGGTCTTCAGTTCTAAAATCGCCGAATGATCGTGGATATATCTGCGTCGCCATCCCCGTGGGCCGCGGCGTCGTCCATAATGCCAAGGGCCTGTTCGGTCATCACCAGTCGGGCACCTGATTTATCTGCCACTTCGGCCACGGTTTTCAGGTCCTTGATCATGGTGTTGGTGGCACCCATGGGATTTTCAAAATCCCTGGCCGCCATACGGGGCGCAAACAATTGAAAGGGGATGGAATCGGCAAAGCCGCCCTTAAGGGCTTCTGTCAGGGCGCTGGCATCAACCCCTGATTTTTGCGCGAAGTTCACGGCCTCGGCGACGACGGTAATTGTGCAACCGGAAATGATCTGATTGCAAAGTTTGGTGGCCTGCCCGGCACCGGTCTCCCCCATGCGGGTGAATCTGTCGCTCATATGATTAACCATCGGGCGTACTTCTTCGATGGTGGTGATACTACCGCCAGCCATAATGGCCAGCGTCCCCTGTTCTGCTCCCGGGACACCGCCAGAAACCGGCGCATCAATCCAGTCCATATTGTTTGCAGCTTTCAATTGCGCGGCAAAGTCTTTGGTTGTGTCTGGTGGAATTGTTGAGAAATCAACCAGCACATTGGCCTGATTGCCCGAACTGATACCACCCTGGCCAAAAACCACCGCCTCTACGGCACGGGTATCGGTCAGGCACATGAAAACCACGTCACAGGTGTCGGCAATGCCTTTGGGTGTCGCCGCAGCATGTGCCCCGGCAGCGACCAGGGCATCCATCTTGTCACGTGACCGGTTCCACACCTGAACGTCATACCCGGCCTTGATCAGGCGCATTGCCATGGGTTCACCCATCAGGCCAGTGCCCAGATAGCCGACTTTGAGACTGGCGTTACTCATTCCTGTGCCTCTTCCATTTCCCAATAAACATCGCCGCGATGGGTCACTGCACCCAAATGGGCTGATCCTACCTGGTCGGCATATTTTTGCATGACACCGGCCAGCGGCCGTTCCGGCCTGGCTGGTTTCCAGGCGGCTTTGCGCGCCGCCATTTCATCATCACTGATCAGCAAGTCCATGCTTTTGGTCGTGGCATCGATACGCACTGTGTCGCCTTCGTGCACCAGGGCGAGCGGGCCACCGGCTGCAGCTTCAGGTGAGACATAGCCGATACACATACCGCGCGTGGCCCCGGAAAACCGACCGTCCGTGATAAGGGCTACTTTTTCACCCATGCCCTGGCCATAGATCACAGCCGTGGGCCCCAGCATTTCGCGCATGCCAGGCCCACCTTTGGGGCCTTCATTGCGCACGACGATCACATCGCCTTCCTTATAAGATTGCGTGCGGACCGCGGCCATGCAATTTTCTTCGCTCTCGAACACCCGGGCCGGACCTTCGTGTACCAGCTTCGCCAGACCGGCCACCTTGATCAAGGCACCATCGGGGGCGAGATTTCCTTTCAGGACTACAAGCCCGCCGGTCGGGGATATGGGGTCGCTTGCCGGGCGGATGATATCGCCATCGGGTTCTTGCGCATCGGCGCTGGCTTCGGCCAGGGTGCAGCCCATGATGGTCAGCGTATCGCCATGCAAATAACCGCCTTCGATCAAGGTTTTGACAAAGACCTTGATGCCGCCCAATTGATGCACGTCCTGGGCATAATATTGTCCGCCGGGTTGCATGTTGCCGATGTGCGGCGTGCGTTCAAAAACTTCCGCCACATCTTCCAGGGTGAACTTGATGCCTGCTTCGTTGGCAATGGCTGGAATATGTAAACCGGCATTGGTCGACCCCCCCGTCGCGGCAACGACGGCACAAGCATTTTCCAAACTTTTGTGGGTCACCAGATCACGCGGCAAGGGACCGCCGTTTTTGATCAGTTCCATGACGGTATGTCCGGCGGCAACGCCCAGGGCGTTGCGTTCCACATAAACGGCCGGGGCCGTGGCAGAACCTGGCAAGGCCAGACCAAAAACTTCAGACACCATGGCCATGGTATTGGCGGTGAACTGGCCAGGGCAGGCCCCGATGGATGGCATGGCGGCTCGCTCCATCTGTTGCAATTCCTCCAATTCCATCTCACCCGTTTGCACAGCACCAATACCTTCATAGGTATCCAGCAAGGACATGGGCTTGCCTTTCCAGCTTGAAACCAGCGTGCTGCCGCCGTGCGAGAATACCGAGGGCACATTGCAGCGAACCATGGCCATCATGATCCCCGGCAGGTTTTTGTCGCAACCGCCATAGCCCACCAGACCATCATAGGCGTGACCCCGAACGACAAGCTCAACCGAATCAGCAATGACCTCCCGTGAAATCAGGGAACTTTTCATACCCTGGTGGTTCATGCTGATGCCGTCAGATACAGAGATTGTTGTGAAGGAACGGGGCGTGCCACCCATTTCCTTGATGCCGGCGACAGCGTTTGCCGCTTGATCTGCCAGATTGATATTGCAGGGAGATGTTTCGTTGGCCGTTGTTACGACGCCTACCATGGGCTGGGAGATGGCTTTATCGTCCAGGCCCATGCCGCGCATAAAGGCGCGGTGAGGGGTGCGGTCCAGTCCATCCGTTGTAATCCGGGACCGCAATCCCCGTTGATTGCTGCCATTTTTGTTGTCGGACATTGCTCGCTCCCTGATATGCTGCTTGTCGATTATTATGCCTTGATGTTGATCCGCAAAGGCATCATCAAAGTCGGTCTTTTCTTTTTTCTGAAAAGCCCCATTTCTATTTCGACCATTCAAACTTTGTACAAGCCTGGCATTCAGGCTGGAAAATTACAATGATCGGGAGACAGGCATAATGTTAAATCGACTGGGTATTTTGTTCTTCTCACTGATTATCATTGCCGGGTTTTCACTGACAAATCCGGGAGAGTCGCAGGCGAAGGATGCTGTCTACACCAGCTTGCTAAGCAGCAAAGCCGTTAGTGGTTATGATCCTGTTGCCTATTTTCGGGTTGGAAAACCGGTCGAAGGATCAGGCAAGTATTCAACGAATTGGAAAGGCGCTGAATGGCAGTTCGCCAACGCTGAAAACCTGGCGGACTTCAAGAAGTCACCGGAAAAATATGCACCGCAATATGGTGGCTATTGTGCCTGGGCGGTATCTGAAGGTTACACCGCATCGTCTGATCCGGAAGCCTGGCACATACGGGACGGCAAACTCTATTTGAACTACTCGAAATCCGTTCAGGCGACGTGGGCTCAGGACATTCCGGGAAACATCGAAAAAGCCAACGGCAACTGGCCAAAAGTTATCGAATAAAATCAGGCGATCTGTTTTTCTCGTCGCCTGGCCATTTTTGCCAACAAGTTGTCAGCGACCCCAGGTCTGCTCCATGGGCACACAGCTAGGCAAATGCCACAGGTTTGATTGTCGATGAAATATGGAATGCATTTGTCGAAATCGACAAACCATTTCAGATTTCCCCGCACCATCTGTTTTTCGTTGTGAATGGCATCGGGCGGGCAGGCATTTTTGCAAACCTGACAGCTGGCACAAAAATCATCTCCACCAAAGATATTCGGGGCATCTGGCGTCAGGGGCATATCCGTTGTCACCATGGACAAACGGAAATTTGATCCCATTTTTGGGTGGATCATCGAGCCATGTTTTCCCAACTCACCGATCCCGGCTTCGATGGCGGCAGGGATCATGATCACATCTTCACTCATGGGACCCGTCTTGGCTTCCGCGTTATAGCCTTGTTCCTTGATCCAGTTAGACAAACGCAAAGCCGTGGCTCCGGCGCGGGCATATTGACGTACAACCTCGACATAGGAATCAAGATCAGGCGCCTTGTCCATTTCTTCAAAGTCCTGGTCGAAGGCAAGCACGATGGTCCAGGGACCCAACGGCTGGTCCCGGTCAGAATAAGTCCACTCCGGTCGCCAGGCGGCAATACCGACATCGTCTGCATCGCAATCCAATGCAGCTTCTTTTACGGCAGCGGACAAATTCGCAGGCGTGTCTTTAATTTTTTCTGCTGCGACTTCGGAAATCGGGATTAATTTATTTGCTTCGCGATATTTTCGCGCGTCAATGATGCGCGGATCGTACTGGTCGACGGTATAGAAATATTGCAGAACTTCGCCATGTGCGATGGAGCCATCTGTGCGCCAGAAAACAGGAACCGGATTGCTTTTTTCCTCGACATCCAGACCATTGACTGTGTTTCCGGATATATCCGGCCACACAGCCTTGACCATTTCACTGGGCTGATAAACTTCGCCGTCCTTGCCTCTGATATACGCCATTTGTTTGTCACCCTGATTTGCGCAGCCAATTGGCAAAAGATTAACTGAGAATACATGTCCGCGCCAAGTCCCAAAGAAACAAAGCGAAAGCCGCAAATCAGACCTTCTTCTTCACTTGATCGATTGACCCGACCAAACGTCTGACGTCCCGGTTGATTTCACTTTCTGTCAAACCCGCGTACCCAAGGATCAGGCCTTGTCGGCTTTTCTTGCCCTCAAAATATCCGGACAGGGCGGGAACGGCCAGGCCGATCTCCCGGGCCTGGTGCGAAATCTCCTGATCGGACAGGCAACTCAGAGGATTAATATTGGCCACCAGATGCATGCCCGCATCGTGTGGGGAGGCCGACAACAAACCGGATGCTTCCTTGTTCAGCGCCCGGATCAATTGTTCCTGCCGTTCTGCATACAGTTTTCTTTGTTTGCGAATATGTGAGGCAAAATGTCCCTCATCAAAGAAGGTGTGCAGTACCGGTTGCAGTGCCAAAGCCGGGTGATCGTCGATTGACGCGCGCATATCCATAAAAGGGGCGAGCAACTGTTCGGGCACGACGACATATCCAAGCCTCAGGGACGGGAACAGGACCTTGGAAAATGTGCCGACATAAATGACCCGGCCCCTGTCGTCCAGACCCTGTAGGGCGGAAACGGGCTTGCCGCCATATCGGAACTCGCTGTCGTAATCATCTTCCAGAATCCATGCATTTGCTTCAGCGGCCCAGTCTAGCAACTCCAGCCTGCGCGCCAGGGACATGGTGATGCCCAATGGAAACTGGTGTGATGGTGTGACCGCTGCCAACACGGCATTCGGCGATTGTCGACGGCCTGCTTCGACACTGATGCCCTGATCGTCCACGGGCACATGGCGAAGCCGCGCACCGGCTGCAACCAGTGTTGCGCGCATACCTGCATATCCAGGGTTTTCCACCCAGACATCATCTCCCGGATCAATGATCGTTCGGGAAATCAAATCCAGCGCTTGTTGGGCACCTGAAGTGATCATGATCTGATCCGGCGAACAGCGTAATCCTCGTACGGCACCAAGATAGGCGGCGATGGATTGGCGCAGAGGCATATATCCGCCGAGATCACCTGAGTGCAAAAGAAGGCGTGGAGGGTGCCGCCAGAAACGCGCATTGATCCGGCCCCAAAGCTGAAAAGGGAAATTGTCGAGGTCAGGCAAACCCGGTCGGAATGCCCTGACCCCCTCAGCGCTGTGACGACGACGATAATTCCCGGCATTCAGTGTTCTGGACAAACTGGAAAGTTTTCCGGCAGCAGATAATTTGCCAGTTGTCTTGTTTGTGCTACCGCGCGTGCTCAGCAAGTCATCTGGCAATATCTTCGAAACAATAGTTCCTGATCCTGTTCGGCCTTCGATATAACCTTCCGACAACAGCCGTTCAAAAGCGCCCAGAACGGTATTCCGCGATACGCCCAGGTCCGCGGCCAGTGTTCTGGACGCGGGCAGTCCCGTTCCCGGCAAAAGACGGCCTGACAGAATTGCGTCCCTGATTTGGTCAAATATCTGAACCTGGAGAGGGTTCGTATTTTGTCGATCCAGGGTCAGAGAAAGCAGAGGTTTTTTGGCGACGCGGGCGGGCATTGCGCATCCTTTAAATTGGTACCATCAGAAATTGCAAAATGGCTCTTTATTGAAAACCAATTCGAGGCATTATGCCAGCAACATTATTTTGCCGAAGGACTGCCTGAAAATGTCTGTTGAACTCCCCAGTGTCTGCCCCATGGATTGCCCGGATACCTGCAGTTTGCTGGTAACCGTCGAAAATGACCAGGTCGTCAAAGTCCGTGGTTCGCACGTGAACCCTTTGACCGATGGCGTTATTTGCAACAAGGTCTCCCGCGGATATCCGGAATTTGTCCACGGCCCCAATCGCCTGACCGTGCCCTTGAAGAGGGTCGGTGCAAGGGGCGCAGGGGAATTTGAACAGATTTCCTGGGACGAAGCACTGGATACAGTTGCGACAAGGATCAGCGCAGTGATTGATGAGCATGGCCCCGAAGCAGTGCTGCCCTTCAATTATGCCGGACCCCATGGCAAGATTTCCGGGACCTCCATGGATGCCAGACTATTCAACAAGATGGGTGCATCACAACTGGACCGCGGCCCCCTGTGTGCAGGTGTTCGAAGCCTGGCTTATGCCAGCTTGTATGGCGGTATGCCGGGCACGCCTCTGGAGCAAGCAGTACATTCCAAACTGATCGTGATCTGGGGCAACAATGTCACGGTGTCGAACTTGCACCTGAGCGCCATTATCAAAAAGGCGCGCAAAAATGGCGCAAAGCTGGTGGTCATTGATCCCAAGCGGATCAAGATTGCAGAACAAGCCGATTTACACCTGGCAGTGATACCGGGCAGTGATGTCGTTTTGGCAATGGCAGTTGCTGCCGAACTTGAACGTATCGGCGGTATCGACAAGGCCTTTGTTGATCAGTGGGTGCATGGCTTTGATGCCTATATGAATAAGGCGCGCGGGGTAACGATTGAACAGGCTGCTGAAACCTGTGGTCTTGAAGCAGATGACATCCGTACATTTGCCAGAATGTATTGTGATTTATCCCCGGCGGTTATGTCGGTGGCCAACGGAATGGAGCGCAGCCGCAATGGTGGGGCATCCATCCGCTCGGCAGCTGTACTGCCTGCACTGGCCGGGAAATTTGGCGTGCTCGGCGGTGGCCTTATTATGAAAGCCGGTGCAGCCTTCCCGGATACTGCGGCACGTCTGCAAGGCACAGACCTTATTCCGCAGGGAACCCGTAAGCTTAATATCATTGACGTTGCTGACCATGTGCTTGACGACAATATGGCACCGCCGCTGAAGGTCCTGTTCATCTACAATCACAATCCGGTTGCTGTGCATCCAGACCAAAACCGGATGAAACGCGCCCTGATGCGGGAAGACGTATTTATCGTCGGGTGTGATGTGGTCATGACTGACAGCATGGCCTATGCCGACATTATCTTGCCGGCTTCAACGCATTTTGAATTTGCGGACGTATATGGGGCATATGGTCAACAATATTTGCAGCGTGCAGATCCGGTCATTCCACCGGTTGGTGAAAGTTTGCCAAACACCGAAATTTTCCGGCGTCTGGCAGCGCGTTTGGGATATGACGATGATCTGTTCAAGGCAAATGACAAGCAACTGATGGATGATGCACTGGATGGTGATGATCCCAGGTTAAAGGGTTTTGCACCAAGTGAAATCCCCCTTGATCAGGCAATCTATATGGATATCAACGGTGAAGACGTCATGCCTTTCGTTAATGTCTTTCCGAAAACTTCTTCTGGCAAAGTTGAAATTTTATCTGACCGGCTGGGTGAAAAATACGGGAAGGCGTTGCCGGACTTTTCACCACTGGCGTCAGACTATCCACTTTATCTGATCAGTCCGTCGTCGGACAAACGCATCAATGCGACTTTCGGCGGCCTTTCCATGAGCGATGGCTTGCAGCCGCTGGAAATGCATCCTGATGATGCTGCTGTGCGTAACCTTGGGAATGGTATGCGTGTTCGTGTCTGGAATGACCTTGGTGAAGTTCATCTTGAACTGGTGATAACCGATGCTGTACCGGCGGGGACACTTTACTCTCCCAAGGGTGCCTGGTTCCGAACCAGCGATACCGGTCAGACCGTTTCGGCTCTTATACCTGGAAGCAAGTCAGATATCGCTGACGGGGCTTGTTACAATGATGCCCGTGTCGACGTGTCAGCCCTTAATCATTAGCGGTTGAAACACCATGATTGCCCCGATAGCCGCTGGACTTTGCGGGCTGCCAGTTATTTAAAGCTTCCTTTGACGGCTTCCAGATTTCGACTTTCAAGGGAAAGCACTGGGCAGCGTCGTCAGAATGACTGGCTCCGCAATCCCCGCCCGGACAGGTGGAGAGAGCGCCTAACAAGTTGATTTCGGCGAAATATTCAATGTAATCATCGGGACGCACTGGGCTGGCCTTCATGAAATACTGGTGTGTGTCCCTGGTAAAACCGGTGCACATGAAAACGTTCATGACATCATGAATATGCGGTTCGGCTTCCTGCAGTGATATCCCTTGCGCTTCTGCCAGTGCCCGCGTCAAATTTGAATGACAGCAATGATGATAGTCGTCACCGGTCAGTAGGTGATTGGTATAGGGATCGCACCGGGTCCCAATCACGTCGTGCACACCGGCGCCATCTTCGTCCCAACCGTACCAGGCAAGGGTATCGTGTGTGATTGTCGCGAGGGGACGTAGATTGGGCAAGTTGCTCCACAGTCGGTCGCCGGTCGTGAGATGTGTTGCGTGGAGCTGCCGGGTTTTGCCGCTGAAAAATTTCTCGGTTATATCGTCTGCATTCCAGAGATTCAAATCGCCAACTTGAGATCCCTCAACACTGACAATACGAAAAATATGACCTGCCGGAACATTGAAAGTTCGGGCATCTCTTGGTGGAACCGTCACCTCGTCAACCATTTTCATATCCTGCCGCACAGCTTCATAGAATGCTGTGTCGGGCTGTGGAAACCGGTCGACGGGGTAACAGATTACCGTTGTTGCCGCACGGCGTACTGCCGCGTCGTCAGGAGGATTGTCCGAGGCGGATGCCATGTTACTTTTCGGCGGCAATTGCCCGCTCGATGGAGGCCCGGATCAGTTCAGTTGATTCTTCCGCCTCCGCCCAGCGTTCAACCTTGCCCCATTTGCCACGCTCCAGATCTTTGTAATGGGTAAAGAAGTGAGCTATCTGATCAATCAGGATTTCCGGCAACTGACGATAGGAAGTCGTGTCTGAATGAAATGGATGCAAGGCGTCCATGGGCACGGCGATGATTTTTTCATCCAGGCCTTTTTCATCTTCCATCATCATGGCACCGATAGGGCGGGAGCGCATGACGGCACCGGGAATAACCGGCACCGGCCCCACAACCAGCACATCAATCGGATCGCCGTCATCAGATAGGGTATGCGGGATAAAACCGTAGTTGGCAGGATAGTGCATCGACGTGTGCAAAAAGCGATCCACAAACATGGCACCGGATGCCTTGTCGAGCTCGTACTTTACAGGTACGCCGCCCAGGGGGACTTCAATAATGACATTTACGTCCCATGGCGGGTTTTCGCCAATCGAAATTTTGGTGATATCCATAATTGCCCCAATTGCATACATTCCGTGGAATTATTGTCATTCTTTATAGGGCCGTGCGAGCCGATGCAAGTTCCGTCCTGATCGAGGCTGTATTCCGGTGTCAGACAGGGCTATGAATATGTGTCGCATGCTTCGTGACACCTCCAACAACCGCTCCTCTGATATGGAAATGTCTTGATGTTCAAAAAAAATAATCTGAAACAACGTGTCAGGCAAAATGAACCATCTCTCGGCATGTGGATTGCCCTGACTGATCCGGCAATTGCGGAGATCGCTGGCCACGCCGGGTATGACTTCGCCATTATCGACCTTGAACACGGCATGGCTGACTTGAAAGACGCCACAAATATGTTGCGTGCGCTGGCCCCGTTTGAAACCACCGCAATGGTTCGGGTCCCCGGACACGATCCCGATTTTCTGAAACGCGCCCTTGATATCGGTGCCCAGACCTTGATGGTGCCGATGGTGGAAACGGCGGATCAGGCCCGGGCAATAGTTTCCGCCTGCCGTTACCCGCCATTGGGGGTTCGTGGGTACGCTGCACGCGGTGTCCGGGCTTCCGGCTACGGCATTGATGAAAATTATGCTGATCAAGCCGCAGATGAGTTGTTCATCGCCTTGCAAATAGAATCAGTTCAAGGCGTCGACAATGCGGCCGAAATCGCTGCCGTTGACGGTGTTGATCTGATATTCATAGGGGCGGCCGATCTTTCCGGGAATATGGGCCTGTTGGCACAAACCGGACGCCAGGAAGTCGTTGATCAAATCAATCGATGCGTTGAATCCGTTGCGTCTGTGGGCAAACCCCTGGGGACAATACCGCGCCCGGATAGATCGGGAATTGAGCTGATTGAAGACGGGTTTATTGTGCTGACGGGCGGGGTTGATGTTGGCTTCCTGCGAGATGCCGCGCTGGAAGATGTCAGGATCTTTAACAACCGCTAATATTGCCTCTCAGGCAGCGGTTATTAAATGACTATTTTCCTCTATCTCTCGGGGTGATTTTCAGGCAATCTCGCCGACATAATCGCCTGAGGATGTGGCACCATGGTCTTGAATGCACCAGCAAAATTCGAAAAGGGCGCGGGCCTCGAAGCTGATCACCGCATCGCCTTCATTCTCGTTCCGGATTTTTCAATGATTGCCTTTTCTTCGGCGGTCGAAACCCTTCGCCTTGCCAATCGTGTCAGTGCCCAGCCAATTTATGGTTGGCGATGTTATTCACCGGATGGACAATCGGTCAAAGCATCCAACGGCATCGTTGTCGAAGTTGATGGCAGTATCGCTGAACTGCAAAAAGCACCGATGGTTCTTGTCTGTGGAGGAGTGGAAGTCCAGCGTTTTGCGGATCGTGCCATGCTGGATAAGTTGCGCCGACTGGCGGCCCACGGGGCAACCATGGGCGGGATTTGCACGGCACCCTATCTGTTGGCGAAGGCAGGTTTGCTGGACAATTGCAGATGTACAATTCACTGGGAAAACCTGTCCGGCTTTCAGGAAGAATTTCCCGATATCGACATTACATCCGAGCTGTTCGAGATAGACCGGAACCGTCTGACTTGTGCCGGGGGAACCGCTGCCCTCGATATGATGCTGACGATTATTGCCGATCAGTGTGGCTACGGTGTTTCAGTCCTTGTTGCCGACATGGTCATGCATCATCGAATTCGGGATGGCCACGAAGGCCAGCGCATGGATTTGCGAGTGCGACTGGGTATCAGCAATCCGAAGCTGCTGTCGGTGATCGAGATTATGGAAAACAATCTTGAAAGCCCCATGAGTTGCGCTGATCTTGCGAAAGACGTTGGCCTCTCAACGCGCCAGCTGGAACGGCTGTTTCACAAATATCTCAAACGTCCTCCCACCCGGTACTATCTGGGCCTGAGATTGGAGCGTGCACGGTTTCTGTTGTCGCAGACAAGTATGCCGGTGCTGACAGTAGCGTTGGCCTGCGGTTTTGTTTCCGCCTCGCATTTTTCAAAATGTTATCGTGAATATTTTGACCGCACCCCCAGCGAAGAACGCATGGCCAGGGTTTGAAAACCCCTTAACGTCGCCTCCGACGCTTTCGTGTTTCAACAGTTGCGTCCGGTAGATCAACCAACGACCTTAAATGCGTGTATGGGTCGGCCTTGTTGGGGAAAGCCATGGCGTCGACAAAATGTTCCTGAAAGCCGGGCTCGGTCGCTGTTTCAACTTTTTCAACATCGCGCACGACCTGTTCAATTTCACGGCGGCTCGCGGCATTGACCAACGCCAGTCTGGCCCCGGTTCCGGCAGCATTTCCGGACGCCGTTACAGTCTCAACCGGCCCGTCCGGCACCATGCCAAGGATCATCGCATACAAGGGATCGATGTGGGCACCAAATGCTCCGGATAGAACAGTCCGTGAAACGGTTTGAAGTCCGGCCTTGTCCATCAACAATCGCCAGCCCGCTGTCAGGGCTCCCTTGGCAAGCTGTATGGCACGAATATCATCCTGAGTGATGCTGATCTTTGCCGCCCCATCCCAAAGTGTGTAGCTGAAAGTACGATCACTGGCTTCTATTCGATCGGTCCGGGTTGCCATTTCACCGTCGATGATGCCGTCCGCTGTCACCAGGCGGCTCAGGACCATTTCGCCAATGACTTCAATGATACCCGATCCGCACAGGCCGGTTACGGGCACATCAAATGCCGGATCGTTTGACCACAAATCGCAGCCAATGACTTTTACTTTTGGCTCCAGCGTTTGCGGGTCTATGCGCACACGCTCTATGGCGCCGGGGGCTGCACGTTGACCTGCACTGATCTGGGCACCTTCGAAAGCGGGGCCTGTGGGGGATGAAGCGGCGAGCAAGCCGGATTGATTACCCAACACGATTTCGGCGTTTGTGCCGATATCGACAATCAAAACAGGTTGTTCAGATTTGTGTGGTTGCTCCGCCAATATCACCGCTGCCGTGTCTGCACCGACATGCCCGGCGATACAGGGCAAAACATATCCCCGGGCACCTGCGCCCAGGTGAAAATCCAGTGCTGATGCTTGCAGGTTTACGGCTTCATCGACCGCAAGGGAAAAAGGGGCGGCACCCAGCGGTGCCGGGTCCAGGCCCAGCAACAAATGATGCATAACCGGATTTCCAACCAGCACGATGTCCAGAATGTCTTCACGTTGTGCCGACAGGTCTTCCAGAACGACGCCGGTCAACTTGTCGATCTCGCTGCGCACGGCATCGGTCATGGCTTCTGCGCCGTCCGCATTCATCATGGCGTAGGAGGCACGGCTCATGACATCTTCGCCAAACCGGATTTGCGGGTTCATGGCACCGGTGGAAGCCACGATTGAGCCATCAGACAAATCACACAAATAGAGCGCCAGTGTTGTTGAGCCTATATCAACAGCCAACCCCAGCGCCTGATCATGAAACCCAGGCCAGACCGATATGATCCGGTTCGTATCGTTGGCACCATGGACAGCAACAGTGATCTTTCGGTCACCCTCGGCCAGGCTGGCTTGCAATTCCTGCACGGCCGCCAGGTCCCAGTGTGCATGCTCGATTTGCCAGTCGCTGGCCAGCTGATCACATACCCGGGTCGCTTCGCTGGTGGCGTCCCCAAGGTCACTGCTGACAAGCTCCAGATAACAAAGCCGGACAACGGGGTCTACTGTGATCGGGCGTTCATCCAGGGACTTGCGAACGACAGGGCGATGCACCTGGCTTTCCGGTGGCACGTCGATAATGGTGTCGCCGTGGATAGTCGCGGCACATCCTAGCCTGTGCCCTGGCGTTAGTCCCTTGCGTTTGGCATATTCTCGTTCAGTAGTCGTGAGACCCGACAGCTTGTTTGATTCCGATGCGATCTGGCAGCGCCCGCAAATACCACGGCCGCCACAAATTGAATCCAGATCGACACCCAGTTTTCGGGCGGCCTGCAGTATGGTTGTTCCATCGCCAAAATTCCCTCGCCGTCCGGACGGCGTGAAGACGACGATGTATTCCTTATCAGTCACGTGCTTCAGGCTTATGCCCGTCTGCGTCGACGGCTACCGCCGCGACGACCTGCACCCTCTTCACCTTCGGCTGGTGGATCGCGAAAACGATTGATCCAGGTACGGCAGTTTTCATCGTGCCCCAGCATGATGTCGCCACCCATGACGGCACTCATTTCCGGCTCGTGCAACGGGTTCATAATTGCCGATGTCATGCCCGCACCCATTGCCATGGAAAGGAATGCGGCGTTCATGCCGTGGCGATTGGGCAGTCCAAAACTGATATTGGAAGCGCCGCAGGTGGTGTTGACCTTCAGCTCTTCACGCAAGCGTCGGATAATCTCCAGGGCCTGGCGACCTGCACCTGGAAGGGCACCGGCCGGCATAACCAACGGGTCGACAACAACATCAGCCGGTGAGATGCCAAAATCCTGGGCGCGTTCGACAATCTTTTTGGCGACAGCAAAACGTTCATTCGGATCTTCGGAAATCCCGGTTTCGTCATTGGATATGGCGACAACTGCAGCATCATATTTTTTCACCAGTGGCAGGACGACTTCCAGAACTTCATCTTCGCCGGTAACCGAATTGACCAAAGCCTTGCCTTGATAAACCGACAATCCGGCCTCCAACGCCGCAACAATGGACGAATCAATACTCAGCGGCAGATCGGTCAGGGATTGAACCAGCTGAATTGTTTCGGCCAGGATTTTGGGCTCGTCGGCCAGGGGAATGCCTGCATTAACGTCCAGCATGCGGGCCCCGGCGGCCACTTGCGCCAGGGTATCTGCTTCGACCCGGCTGTAATCGCCTGCCTTCATTTCAGCGGCCAGCAACTTGCGACCGGTTGGATTAATGCGCTCGCCGATCGGGACAAAGGGCTGGTCAAAACCAATGATGACTTCGCGGTTAGCTGAACTGAGAATGGTATGTGTCATACTGAAATTCCAAAATAACTTTCAAAAGCTGTTCTATGGCGATGATCTCGCTGCAACTGTTCCCTATGCGACCTGACTGTCTCCCGAGGCGGCAGCAACCGCATCGGCCAACTCCACTTTTTCTCCAATTTCCGCTGTCATTTCGTCTGCTGCTGCGGAAGTTGGACCTTCTTCACGTTTCCATGGTCGGCGTCCCCGCAGAATGTTGGACCGATGGACAATGTCGGCAACCTGTTCTTCCTGGCGGTAGGCCATCATGTGAACGCCGGAAATTCCCTTGATTTCACTGATCTGCTGGATCAGGTCGACGCAAATTTCCGCACCTTCCTGACGCTGGTTGGTTGCACCCTCCAGGCGCTGGATAACGCTATCAGGAATATGTACACCGGGGACGTTCGTTCGCATCCATTTGGCAGCTCTGGCCGAGGCAAGAGGGCCCACACCTATCATGATGAAACATTTCTCATGTAAACCCAGTTCGCGTACACGGGCCATATAGGTCTCAAGCATGGGAATATCGAAGCAATATTGTGATTGTACAAATTGCGCACCAGCTTCGATTTTCTTGGCCAGGCGATGGGGGCGAAAATCGTGCGGGGGCGCAAAGGGATTTATCGCGGCACCCAGAAAAAGCTGCGGTGGTGAGGTGATCTTGCGACCAGACAAAAACCGGGATTCGTCACGCATGGTCCGGACCATCTGCAGCAGCGACATTGAATCAAGATCAAAAACAGGTTTGGCCTCGGGTTGATCGCCGTTTTGCACACCGTCACCTGAAAGGCACAACAGATTGCAAACGCCCATGGCAGCGGCCCCCAGCACGTTGCCCTGGATAGCAATGCGATTGTGATCACGACAGGAAATTTGCATGACAGGCGCATAACCGACACGGGTCAGCAATCCACTCACACCAACGCTGGACATATGGCAATTGGCGCCACTGCCATCTGTCGCGTTGATGCCGTCTACCCAGCCGTCAAAAACGGCAGCGCGTTCAAAAACCTCCGACGGGTCAGCGGAATCCGGCGGGTTCAATTCCGCCGTGACAGCAAATTCACCCCGCCGCAAAACACGCTCAAGTCGCCCGTTTGAAGAATGTCCAGGCAGCGGTGAAATCAGGGCATCGTGATCACCGGTCATGACGAATCTTCTTGTGCGCGGGCTTTGTCTGCAGTGGCACGCAGCCACGACGACGATCCTCGCAAGCTATGATCGATGGCCGTTTGCAGGTTAAGAATATTGTCTTTCTTTTTCATTTGCTGACTGCCCGACCAGGCCTCTACCCAGACGCAAGGCATATCTGCTTCGACCTCACAATTGCCATCAGCGCGAACACCACCACATGGACCGTTGCGAATGCCCTTGGGGCAATTCATGGGGCAGGACATGCCGCTGTCACCCAGCGCACACTGGCCGCACATACGACAATCAAAGAGAAATGATTTCACCATACTTTCGATGACGACAACCGGCTTTTCAACGCGATGATAGCCAATGGCCTTCCACAAGGGATGCAACGTCAACAGCACACTGGCAAATGCGTCATAGATGAATTCCAGAAAACGTGCGTGGCGGACGGCCCACAAACGGATGGTGAAGGCAGATCGGGCCCGACGTACATGGCCGGTTCCTGCTGGCTCATAAGCGGAAGTGCCCGACATGTCAGGCTTCCTTGCGACCATCAGCAGCAACCAGGGTTGCCAGTGCATCGTCAGACCATTGTTGTTCGATCTGTTGGCTTAAATCCCTGGCAGCCTGATCCAGGTCACCGTCAACCATCGTCGGGTCGCCTCGCCGCCAGTCTTCCAGATAGTCGTCTGTACCGGCAGCACCTGATCGCATGGCGGCACGATCAATGGCTTCCTGAAAACGATCAGAAAGCATTTTTTTGGCAGACTTTCTGCCTTGTTTTGCGATGACCTGGGCCGGGATATCCCGCCAGTATACGACTGTCAAACTGGCCATATGCGCGATCCCCTGAATTCCGTCGTCAAGCCGCCCGGACCATGAAGTCAGCTAGATCGCCCAGGCCCGTACGTCGTTTTTCGTAATCCAGGCCCAGCCGTTTGGCTGCGACCTTTGCCTGTTCGTCCAGCTCCGGATCGTCTGTTTGGGCCAGATAGACAAGGCGACGGTAATTGCCAAAATATTCGGACATTAATTGCGGAAAGCGATCCAGTCCGAGGCCCTTGATAATCAGCGTGTCGAATTGCCGAACCAGATAATCGGTGAGAAAAAAGCTGCCAGGCTCTTCCACCATCAAGGCATCAAAATCGGTCTCGCCTGCATAAAAGGCATAACAATGAGCACCGGGGATACGTGTTGCCCCAAATTCGGCCAGGACTTTGTCAATTTCACCGCCTGTACCGCAATCGCCATACATCACCAGAACCTGCTCATCCGGCAAACGTTCCGCAATAATTTTTTTGCGCAAGGCAGCCGGTATCTTGTCCGGGTGATTGTGCAATCCGGCTGGCAAACAGGTAATGCGCAGATGATCCCAACCATGGGCCGATGTTAATCCGGTAACTTCACGGGCCAGCGCACCACAGGCGACGACCAGGGTGCTCATCAGACGGCAACGGCCATGTTGGCGTCAACAGAACCCTGGCGTCTGGCCATGAACGATTTTGCGATTTCAACGGACACCGCTGCATCCCGGCAATAGGCATCTGCGCCAATGGCGTCGGAAAACTCTTCATTCAAAGGCGCACCGCCAACCAACACGATATAGTCGTTGCGAATACCTTTTTCCTTCAGGGTATCAATCACGACTTTCATATAAGGCATGGTTGTGGTCAGCAGAGCCGACATGCCAAGGATGTCGGGTTTATGTTCTTCCAACGCCGCCAGATAATCCTCAACAGGATTGTTGATGCCAATATCAATGACTTCAAAACCGGCACCTTCCATCATCATGGCGACCAGGTTTTTGCCGATATCGTGGATATCACCCTTGACCGTACCGATGACCATCTTGCCCATTTGCGGCGCACCACTCTCGGCAAGCAAGGGTTTCAGGATGGCCATGCCGGCTTTCATGGAACGTGCGCACATCAGAACTTCCGGCACAAACAGAATGCCGTCACGAAAATCAATGCCGACAATACGCATGCCTTCAACCAGGGCTTCGGTCAGAACCTTGTAGGGCTCCCAACCGCGATCCAGCAAGATTTGCGTACCTTCGACGATCTCTTCTTCCAGACCATCGTAAAGGTCGTCGTGCATCTGTCTGACCAACTCGGTATTATCCAGCGCCGAAAGGTCAATTTCGTCTTCAAATCCAACTTCACCGATGACGTCATTTGTCATGACAAAGGCTCCACAAAAAGAGGCAACTATTTGATCAAGCTAATTCAGCCGTGTGGTTTCACTGTCCCAACCAGGACATACACTTTCTGAAAGGCGACATGTTTAGCCTGATATGGCGTATTTTCCCGTGATTATCAGGCGCGAATGCGCTCGTTGGCCGGGTCGAAAGGACTCTCCTCGACTACCGTGACACGGTGGGTTGTACCCAAAATATCCATTTCCAGTTCGGTCCCTGGTTCTTTCAGGTCTGGACGAACCATGGCCAGGGCGATGGATTTGCCCAATCGCCATCCATAATTTCCGCCGGTCGCCCGACCCACGACTTCACCCTTCAGGTAAATCGAGTTATTGCCAAGGGCGTCGGCATCGGTGACATCGTGAACTTCCAGCGTGACAAAAGCATTTGAAAATCCCTTTTCGCGCCAGGCCAAAAGTGCATCGCGACCAATGAAATCTCCCTTGTCGGGATGGATAAAACGATCAAGACCGGATTCCCACGCTGCATATTCAATGGACATCTCAGTACCAACCATACGATAGGATTTTTCGATCCGAAGGCTATCCATGGCGCGAATGCCAAATGGCTTCAGGCCCAGGTCTTCGCCAGCAGCCATCAATGCATCAAATATATGGTTTTGATATTCAATCGGATGATGCAGTTCCCACCCTTGCTCGCCAACAAAGTTCACCCGCAAGGCCATGGTCGGGGCATGCCCGACAACGACGTCCTGGCCCGTAAGCCAGGGGAAGGCTGCATTGGAATAGTCGGCCTGGGATACGCGCTGCAGCAACTCGCGCGTTTTAGGGCCCGCCAGCGCAAACACACCCATGCTGTTTGTCAGGTTTTCAAATTGCACACTGCCGTCCGTTGGCAGGGCCTTGCCCAGAACATCATGATCCAGTCTTTGCAGGGCACCGGCGGAAACCAGATAGTAGGAATTTTCCGATTCGCGCATGATCGTGAACTCGGACATCACGCCGCCTTTGTTCGTCAGGGCGTGACACAGGCCGATACGACCAAATTTCTTCGGAAGTTTGTTGGCCACAAGATTATCCAGGTAGGCAAATGCACCGGGGCCGGAAATACGACATTTCGCAAACGCAGACATATCCAGCAGGCCTACATTTTCAGCCACGTTGCGGCATTCCGCACCTACTGGTTCAAACCACTTTGACCGGCGGAAAGACCAGTGGTCTTCCTGTGGTGTGCCTTCCGGGGCAAACCAGTTGGCGCGTTCCCAGCCAAACTTCTGGCCAAATACGGCACCCAGGTCTTTCAGGCGCTCATAACAGGGTGCTGTCCGCAAAGGACGGCCAGCAGGGCGTTCTTCATCCGGATAATGAACGACAAAAACGTTGGCATAGGCTTCTTCATTTTTGGCTTGAAGATAGGATTTTGATGCGTAGTCGCCGTACCGTCGAGGGTCAACCCCCATCATGTCTACGGTCGGCACGCCCTCGACAATCCACTCTGCCAGTTGCCAGCCAGCACCTCCAGCAGCGGTGATACCAAAGCTGTGGCCTTCATTGAGCCAAAAGTTTTTTGCGCCCCAGGCGGGGCCGACAATGGGGTTGCCATCGGGCGTGTAGGCAATTGCACCGTTGTAGACTTCCTTGACGCCAACTTCGCCAAATATTGGCACGCGATTTATGGCGCTTTCAATGTGGGGCTCCAGACGCTCGATGTCTTCCTGAAACAGTTCGTATTCACTATCGGCGGAAGGGCCGTCTACGTAACAGGCAGGCGCACCAACTTCGTAGGGGCCAAGCAACAAACCTCCAGCCTCTTCGCGCATGTACCACGAGCCATCCGATTCGCGCAAAACTCCCATCTCGGGCAGGCCCTGCTCATGACGAGCCTGGATTTCCGGGTGGGGTTCCGTGACAATGAACTGGTGCTGAACCGGAATGACCGGGATGTCCAGGCCAACCATAGCACCGGTCTGGCGCGCGAAGCTGCCCGTGGCCGAGACCACATGTTCACAAGTAATGTCACCTTTATCGGTACGAACCAGCCACTCACCATTTGGCTGTTGTTCAATCCCCAACACGGTGGTGAAACGATTGATTTCTGCGCCCATATCGCGGGCACCACGGGCCATTGCCTGGGTCAGGTCTGCCGGCTGAACGTAACCATCGTCTGGATGCACAATGCCACCAATCAGGCCATCAGTGCGACACAGGGGCCACAATTCCTGAATTTCATCCGGGGTCAAGAATTTCACATCTACACCAAGGGTGCGGCCGGTACTGGCATATTGGCGATATTCGTCCATGCGATCCTGATTGGTGGCAAGGCGGATATTTCCCACCTGGCGCAATCCGACATTCAGGCCGGTTTCAGCTTCCAGAGATTGATAGAGTTCGACCGAATATTTATGCAGTTGTCCAACTGAATAGCTCATGTTGAACAGGGGCAGCAATCCTGCGGCATGCCAGGTTGACCCGGATGTAAGTTCCTTGCGTTCAATCAGAACACAGTCCGACCAGCCTTTTTTGGCCAGATGGTAAAGTGTGCTGACGCCGACAACGCCGCCTCCGATAACAACCACGCGTGCCTGTGACTTCATTTCTCTGTTCCCTGGTTTGATCGTGCTTGATTGTCGTCATAATTGAATGAAGGTACAGGTTATTTCTGTCCACATTGCGACGTCATTGCGTCCGTAAAAGACGCCTGCAGAGCAATGAACGGCGTACCTGCGTTAGACCTGCATTAAACAGAGCGACATGATCCGGCCATACGCAATACGGAGTACTTTCATGTCGGATAAACCTGCTCGTGGTGGCCGCCGGGGCCGCGAAGCCCGCAAGGCACAACGAGCTTCCACGCCTGTAGCGGTTTCGCCCTACATCAAGCGCAACATTCCCTGCACACAAATTCTGGATGAAGAAGGTTTGCAGCTGATTGAGGCTAATGCCGACACAATTCTGGAGGAGACCGGCATTGATTTTCGAGGTCATGCGAGGGCGCTTGAATTATGGAAAGAAGCCGGTGCCGATGTTGACGGCGAACGGGTGCGCATTCCCAGGGGTCTTGCACACAAGATATTGAAAACGGCTCCACGTGAATTTACCCAGCATGCGAGAAATCCTGCGCGTAGTGTTGTCATCGGGGGTAACAACACCGTGTTTGCTCCCGTATACGGCGCGCCTTTTGTTACAGACATGGAGCGTGGCAGACGTTACGGAACCATTGAGGATTTCCGCGATTTTGTGAAGCTGGCTTATCTTGAGCCCAACATCCATCATTCAGGCGGCACTGTGTGCGAACCTGTTGATCTGCCGGTGAACAAACGCCATCTCGATATGGTGTACAGCCACATGCGCTGGTCCGACAAAGCCTTCATGGGCTCGGTCACTGCACCGGAACGTGCAGCCGACACGGTTGAGATGTCGGGGATATTGTTTGGCAAGGAATTCGTCGATCAGAACTGTGTTGTCATCAATCTGATCAATTCAAATGCACCGCTGGTCTTTGATGCAACCATGCTTGGTGCCGCAGAAGTTTATGCAGCTGCCAATCAGGCAAGCATCATATCACCGTTTATCCTCGCCGGTGCCATGAGCCCGGTTACAGCGGCCGGAACCCTGGCCCAGCTGCTGGCTGAAGCCATGGCGGGCATGGCCTTCACTCAGTTGGTCAGACCTGGGTCGCCGGTTGTCTTCGGCACATTCGTCAGTTCGATTTCCATGCAATCCGGCGCGCCGACATTTGGTACGCCGGAAGGCACGATGATCCTGACGGCTGCGGCTCAGCTGGCCCGACGTCTGGGTGTTCCTTTTCGTTCAGGCGGATCTCTCACCGCGTCAAAAGTTGCCGATGCCCAGGCTGCGTATGAAAGCACCAATACATTGCTGCCGACCTTGCAGGCGGGTGTAAATTTCTCCCTGCACGCAGCGGGCTGGCTGGAAGGTGGTCTGTCCGCCGGGTTCGAGAAGTTTATTCTGGATGCCGATCAGCTTGGCGGTATGGCTGTTCTGGCAAAGGGAATTGATCTTACGGAAAATGGCCAGGCCATGGATGCCATTCGGGAAACAGAGCCGGGGTCTCACCATTTGGGATCTGCCCATACCCAGGCAAATTTCGAAAGTGCCTTTTATCGTTATGCGACGGCTGACAATAATTCCTATGAACAATGGGATGCTGACGGGCGGGAAGATGCCTGCACGCGCGCCCACAAAATTTACAAGGAAAAGCTGGTGAGTTATGAAGCGCCACCAATTGATCCAGGCATCGACGAAGCCTTGCAAGCCTTTATGACACAGCGCAAGGAAGCCGAACCAGATTCAAATATTTGATGGCCAGATACCAAATCGACATTTCATTGGTTCGAAAGAAGTCTGATCCTGCTTTCCATATCGACGCGGTCGACATAATAACCTTTGAGGTGCCGATTGCCGGTATTCGGAAAAAATTGCGACCGCCCATGCAGGACGCGGCGATTGTCAAAGACGACCATTTCGCCCGCTTTCAGTTTAACGGAAACGACTTGCGATGGGTCACGTAGCATTGCCATAAATGTGCGGTAGGCCTCGTAATACTCGTCAACGATCCTCTCATCCATATCAAACTCTCCTGCCAGGTGGGCGTTCCACGCGACCATGGAGACAGAACCGTTTTCACCCAGGGCGATCACGGGACGGTGGCAACGAATGTCTGTGTCGTCATCCTGAAACCGGAAGGGAATGGGAATTTTCGACAATAATTCGAATGTTTTTGGTTTGTGCTGTCGTAACTCTGCGGCAATGTGAAAGCCATCACAATAAAGGGATTCACCGCCCTCGGCGTCGTTGGCAATACAATGCAGAAACTGGAAGGCGGGTGGTGTTTCCTGATTTGGCAAATCTGTATGCAAGGGCAGGTGCCCGGATGTATAGGCCAGATTATTGGGATCGGGCTTACTGATAACATCAAACACCGATCCGAAGTTTGAATTTCGCATAGGTCCGATCCTGGCACCGATATCCAAACCGGCCGCATCTGACTGTTCCAGGCCCTGAACGATCGTGATGCCGTATCTGAGTGTATTGAGCAAAAAGCCCTGCATGGATGCCGGGTCCGTCAATATTTCGCTGGCGCTGTGACGGGGAATATCTGTCTCCGACCATGCTGTCCAGAGGACAGGTTCGACCAAACTGGCATCTTTCAGCATCAGGCCCGGCCTGTGTTCCTTGAGCCAAAGGGCAGGGTACACACTTTGTTGCTCGATATCAGGCCATTGCAACATCAGGCTCTGCCCCTCGCCATCAACTGAAATACCCTGAGGCGTTATCGTGCTGTCGACACTCAACAGATCAAAAATTCGCTCGCGGGTATCCGGATGAAAGGCGCCTGGATCATTGTCGCGCAACCAGAGGCAGGGATAGACGGTCTCAGCGCCGTCAGTCCAGCGCAGTACAATCGATTTGTCTATTAATATGGCCTTGCTGATTTGCATGACAGTTTCCGGATCAGGTCTCCATCGTTCCAACGAATTCGGTATGACCATCCACAGGGATTGCCTGGCCCGATACACGTGCGCCGCCGGGGGAACACAGGAACATCGCCATGTTGGCAATATCTTCTGCTGATACAAATGTACGCATGCTTACGGCCTGGGTATAGGTATCGCGGACTTCATGATGTTCGCTGCCTCGTTTCTTTGCTTCTGCGGCGATGACAGCATCCATTCTTGGGCCTTCGACTGAGCCCGGGCAAATAGCATTGACCCGTATGCCCCAGGGACCAAGTTCCATGGCCAGGGATTTGGTCAAGCCGATCAGCCCCCATTTGGCTGCGGCATACGGACTGCGCAGGGGGTAACCATGTAGTCCGGCGGTAGATGACATATTGATAATTGAACCGGCATTTGCAGCTTTCATTTCCGGGATAACCTGTTGCGCACACAAATAAGATGCGTCGAGATTCACTGCAATGCATCGCCGCCAGGCTTCAGGTTCAATGTCTTCCAGCACCGCCGTTGGTCCGGCGATGCCTGCGCAGTTTACCAAAACTGATATCGACTCCAGATGCTCCCGGGCGCTGGCAAACATTTGTACGACATCATCAGCATTGGCGGCATCGCACACACTTGAAGATAAATTGGCGTTTTCCGGCAGATTATTTACGGCCACGGCATCGAAGTCAGCCACATGAACATGCGCACCGGTTTCAAGAAAAGCATCAACGATAGCGCGGCCAATGCCCGATGCGCCTGCTGTCACAACAACGCGTTGTTTTATACTCTCACTCATGATTGCTCAGTGGCCCCTTTTGTAAGTTGATCCAGCAGGCCTTCAATGCCTGTCGCATCGTCAAAAACATGGTCTGCCGTATCGGCCAGGTCTTCTTTATCTGCTACACCTGAACACACCCCGATTGCCAGCCCTGCCTGTGCGCTGGCTGCCATGTGCAAATCGTGAAGGTTATCGCCGACAACCATTATTTGCGATGGCTTGAATCCGGTTTGCTCACAATACGCCGATACCATGCCAGGTCCCGGCTTGCGACCGTAACCCGAATCATATCCGGCATAGAACTGAATAAATGAATCTGCACCAAATTGTTTCATGGATCGACGGGCAACCCATTCTGCATCCATGGTGGCAATACCAACAGACAGTTTCCTGTCGCTCAGACGGGAAAACAGCGCTGCAACATCAAACAGCGGGGCCGGAAAGTCAGCGGCTTCTTCTTCCATAATCGCGACCAAAGTTGATACAGCACTTTTTGTCACGGCCTGATCTGATACTTTGAGCCAGATAGCCGCGACGTCATCCGATCCTTCTACAGCGAGCGGAGAGTTTGGAACCGTTCTGTTGTTTTCAGCATCGTAGCCAGACGCCATCAGGCATCGCGTTTTCAATGAAGGATCGGCCTGACCTTCACACATGTGGTCCAGGGCCTTGTGATAGGCCGGGACCCAGGTCCGGTCAAAATCAACAAGTGTCCCGTCCTTGTCGAACAGAATGCCGCGAATATCCAAAGCTGATCCTGATCTCCCAGAGCCCATTCAGGTTTTGATCCTAATTGATGAGTCATTTGAAGAACAGTATGACTATGATGTCCACGTATTTGTTTCGGAAATTTTGTTTACCGAAACCACGGCACTGACTGAACATTCCGGCAGGTATTATGTCACGACAAAATTATGACTACATCATCGTTGGCGCAGGGTCTGCCGGTTGTACGCTGGCAAACCGCTTGTCAGCAGACCCGGATATCAAGGTGCTTCTTCTGGAAGCGGGTCCCAAAGACCGGACCTGGAAAATCCATATGCCGGCTGCCCTGACCTACAATCTGGCGGACGACAAATACAACTGGTACTACGAAACAGAAGCACAATCCGGCATGGATCAACGGCGCATGTACTGGCCACGTGGTCGGGTGCTGGGTGGGTCCTCTTCCCTGAATGCCATGGTTTATGTCCGCGGGCATGCCCTGGATTATGATCGCTGGGCGAAGCAGGGCTTGCCCGGTTGGTCCTATGCCGATGTCTTGCCCTATTTCCGCAAAGCTGAAACCTGGCAAAATGGTGCCAATGATTATCGCGGTGGCGATGGGCCGCTGAATGTCAGCCGCCAGATGACGCCGAACCCCTTGTTCAATGCGTTTATCAATGCCGGGCAGGAAGCTGGATACCCGTTTACCGAGGATATGAACGGCTACCAGCAAGAGGGCCTGGGCTGGATGGATATGACGATCCACAAGGGGCGGCGCTGGTCAGCGGCAACGGCCTATCTAAAACCCGCGTTGCAGCGGCCCAATCTGACCGTACAAACCAGGGCACTGGCGGACAGAATTGTGTTTGAAGGCAAGCGTGCCGTTGGCGTGGAATACATCCAGCGAGGTATTCCCCACATGGTTCATGCCGACCGGGAGGTCATTGTCAGCAGTGGAGCCATTAATTCCCCGCAGTTGATGATGCTGTCTGGCGTTGGTCCAGCGAGCCATTTGCAGGACTTCGATATACCGGTTGTGGCTGATTTGCCGGGTGTAGGTCAAAACTTGCAGGATCATCTGGAACTTTATGTGCAGTATGAATGCACCAAACCGATTACACTTTATGCCAGCACCAGGCCGTGGAACCAGGTCTTGATTGGTGCCGAATGGTTCCTTTTTCATACTGGAATGGGGGCGTCGGCCCACTTGGAAGCCGGTGGGTTTATTCGCAGCAAACCTGGTATTGAACATCCAAATCTGCAATATCATTTTTTGCCTTCTGTGGTCTGGGATCACGGTCGGATCATGCCCGACCGCCATGCTTTTCAGGCCCATGTTGGTCCCATGCGACCGACCAGCGTGGGTGAGTTGCGCCTCCAATCAGCCGACCCCCGCCAGCATCCGATCATCCAGCCCAACTACCTGACAACTGAAAACGATGTCCGGGAGATGCGGGATGCCGTAAAACTGTCGCGCGAAATCTTTGAACAACCGGCATTTGGCCCGTATCGCGGTGCAGAAATGGCACCGGGCAAGGATATTCAGTCCGATGACCAGATAGATGCCTTTGTTCGTCAGAAATCGGACAGCGCATACCACCCGTCATGTACCTGCAAGATGGGCGTCGATGATTTGGCCGTGGTTGACGCCGAGACCCGCGTTCATGGGCTGGAGGCTTTGCGCATTGTGGATGCGTCCATCATGCCGGATATCGTCAGTGGGAATCTGAATGCACCAACGATCATGATGGCTGAAAAAGCGGCAGACATGATTCTTGGCCTGACGGGACCCGAGGCAAGCCAAGCCCCTGTTTATCAAAGCGAAAACTGGAAAGTTGCCCAGCGTTGATTGGAATTCAATCTGGTCTGGTTTGGACTCTGCCCCGCCTTTCCTGTTAGACTTCACAGACAAGAAGAAACACTGTGAGTACATGCGTCGGAAATAAAACAAATATTGCCGCAGGAATACACAGGTAAATGGCATCCCCCTGAAAGGATGTTGATATAAAAATACCGTCTGGGAGGACAAAATGGATTCAAGCAAAAAGCAGGATAGTATCCTTATGTCATCGGCGTCTCGCCGTGGCTTTTTGGTCGGCGCGTCGGCGTTGGGCGCAGCGGCTGCAATTTCACCAACTTCGGTTATGGCCGCGACACCAAAAAGAGGTGGTCATTTCCGCCTGGGACTGGGTCACGGTTCAACAACAGACTCTCTTGATCCGGCCACATTTGAAAATCTTTACATGCAGGTTGTCGGTGCCACTTTGCGCAACGGTCTGACGGAAGTTGATCAAAATGGCAATTTGGTGCCTGAACTGGCGGAAAGTTTTCACGCCTCGCCGGATGGCCGTGTGTGGTCGTTCAAGCTGCGCAAGGGCGTCAAGTTTCACAACGGCAAGACCATGGATTCTGCCGATGTGATCGCCTCAATCAATCATCACAGGGGCAAAGACAGCAAGTCAGCTGCCAAGAAGCTGCTTCAACCCATTGTCGAAATGAAAGCCGATGGGCCGAATGCAGTGGTCATTACCCTGGAAGATGGCAATGCTGATTTCCCTTACATCATCAGCGACTATCATATTCCAATCATGCCAAAATCCGGCAGTGGCGTAGATTGGAAATCGGGTGTCGGTACCGGTGCCATGATGCTGCAAAAATACGAGGCCGGTGTGCGCACCACGATGAAGCGCAATCCGAATTACTTTAAAAAGGGATTTGGTCATTTCGACAGCGCCGAGGTGATCACCATTGCGGATGCAACAGCACGCACAAACGCGCTGACCACTGGCGAAATTGATGCCATGGACAAGGTTGATCTGAAGACAGCACATCTTCTCAAGCGTCGCAAGGGTTTGAAGCTGCTGGAAGCCAGTGGCAACCAGCATTACACCTTCACCATGCGTTGCGACACGCCGCCTTTTGACAATGTGCATGTGCGTCAGGCCCTGAAGTTTGCCATCGACCGTGAAGCGATCATGAAGACGGTTTTGAAAGGTCACGGTGCAATCGGCAACGATCATCCGATTTCTTCTTCCAGCCCGCAGCATGCCAGCGCCTTGCCTCAGAAGTCCTATGATATTGACAAGGCAAAGTTCCATTTGAAGAAAGCCGGGCTTTCCAGCTTGAAGATTGATCTGTCTGCAGCTGATTCGGCCTTTGCCGGTTCCGTCGATGCGGCAATCCTGTTCAAGGAACATGCAAGACCCGCCGGTATCGATATCAATGTGATCCGCGAGCCAAATGATGGTTACTGGTCAAAGGTCTGGATGCAAAAGCCGTTCTGTGCCGTGTACTGGGGCGGTCGTCCTACGGCAGACTGGATGTTCTCCACAGCTTATGCTGCTGATGCTGCATGGAATGACAGCTTCTGGAAGCATGGCCCCTTCAATGAATTACTGCTGAAAGCCCGTGCCGAACTTGATACTGGCAAGCGCAACGCCATGTATGCGGAAATGCAACAAATTGTCAGCGATGACGGTGGTGTCTTGATCCCGATGTTTGCCAATTACGTCATGGCGACCAGCGACAAGGTCGAACATGGTCCGGTTGCAGCTAACTGGGCAATGGACGGCTTCAAGGCCATTGAACGGTGGTGGTTCGGCTAGGATTGGCTGAAGGGCGGGTTCGCTCAAAATGCCACAACTGGTAAAAATGGTGGCCCAGCGTCTGGCGCTGGGCCTCCTTACCCTTTTTGTCGTTTCCCTCATTATTTTTCTTGGTGTTGAATTGCTGCCAGGCGATCTTACCCAGGCAATATTGGGACAGGCTGCCACACCGGAAACGGTTGCTGCTTTCAGACGTGAACTCGGTCTGGATCTCCCACCGCACACCCGTTACCTCGAATGGCTTGGTGATATTGTTCAGGGTGACCTCGGTCGATCCCTTGCAAACGGGCGTGAAATATCTGAACTGATCAGCTGGCGGCTCTACAATACTCTTTTCCTGGCAGCCATTGCGGCCGTAATCGCCGTGCCGCTTGCTTTGGTGCTGGGTGTCATGGCGGCTTTGTATCGCAACAGCCTTTTTGATCGCATTGTGAATGTTTCCACGTTGACGTCGATCTCCTTTCCGGAATTCTTCGTTGCCTACATTTTGATTTTGTTTCTTTCTGTGAACGCTGGCTGGTTCCCGAGCATCTCGAATGTCGGCTCGGAGATGCCGTTCTGGGATCGCGTGTACCGCTGCATACTGCCAGCTTTGACTCTCACCCTGGTTGTTGTTGCGCACATGATGCGCATGACCCGGGCTGCGATTATCAATTTGCTGGCCAGTCCATATATCGAGATGGCCAATCTCAAAGGCCTCAGCCGTACACGCATAATTGTGCGTCATGCGTTGCCCAATGCCCTGGCTCCAATCATCAACGTCATCGTCATTAACCTTGCATATCTTGTGGTCGGTGTTGTGGTCGTTGAAGTCGTTTTTGTTTATCCGGGCATGGGCCAACTGCTGGTCGACAGTGTTTCCAAACGGGATATCCCGGTCGTGCAATCCACCAGCATGTTTTTTGCCGGAGCGTTTGTATTGCTCAATTTGCTTGCTGATATGTTGGCCATTGTGACCAACCCGCGGCTGCTGCATCCGAAATGAGGCAGTCATGAAAAGCATTATTAAACTCTTCATCGAGGCACCCTGGAGTGCCCGCTTTGGCTTCGTTGTCATATTTGTCTATATCGTTCTGGCCGCCTTTGCGCCTGTGCTGACGCCGTACGGTGAATCGCAGATTGTCGCTGATGCGTTTGAACCCTGGGGTGGTGGCTATTTGTTTGGCACAGATAATCTGGGTCGGGACATGTTTACCCGCCTGATCTTTGGTGGACGCAACACCATCGGCATTGCCTTTCTAACAACTATGCTGGCCTTCCTGGTTGGCGGTGTCGCGGGCTTTATTGCGGCAACGCTTGGCGGCTGGATGGATCAGCTACTGGGCCGTCTTGTCGATGTCATGATGGCAATCCCGACATTGATTTTCGCCTTGTTGATTCTGACCATCACCGGCACATCCATTCCGGTTCTGATCGTCGTCATCGCCTTGCTTGATTCCACACGGGTCTTTCGCCTGGCACGCGCAGTCGCCATGAATATTGTTGTGATGGATTATGTGGAAGCGGCCAAGTTACGCGGCGAAGGCCTATGGTGGATTATCTGGCGTGAGGTATTACCCAATGCCATGCCACCCCTGGTCGCCGAATTTGGCTTGCGCTTTTGTTTCGTCTTTTTGTTCATCAGTGCACTCAGCTTTCTGGGTCTTGGCATCCAGCCACCGACCGCCGACTGGGGCAGTATGGTACGCGACAATGCGACGCTGATAACTTATGGGGACATCACCCCGTTGCTGCCAGCTGGGGCAATCGCCTTGCTGACAGTTGCGGTAAATTTTGTCGTTGATTTTTTCCTGCATAAAACGAGTGGATTGCGCGATGAGCACTAAGGGTGACATTCTTCTTTCCATGCGTGGCCTTCGCATTGAAGGTCAGTCAGATGAGCAATGGCAGGAGATCGTGCACGGCATTGATCTTGACCTCCATCGTGGCGAAGTCATGGGCCTGATCGGTGAATCCGGTGCAGGAAAGTCGACCATTGGTCTTGCTGCCATGGGCTATGCCCGTCCCGGCTGTCGTATCACCGGCGGAGAAATCACGTTTGATGGTATCGATTTGCGCACCTCCAGCGAAGACGAATTACGGTCATTGCGGGGTGTACGGATATCTTATGTTGCGCAAAGTGCTGCGGCGTCATTTAACCCGGCCCACCGCCTGATCGACCAGTTCTCGGAAACCCCTGTTCAGCACGGCGTAAAATCACGTGCTGAGGCAGAAGAGGATGCCAGGGTTCTGTTTCGCCGACTGAAGCTGCCCTTTCCCGACACCATCGGTAATCGCTATCCACATCAGGTTTCCGGTGGGCAATTGCAACGGGCCATGACGGCAATGGCAATGTCTTGTCGTCCGGATTTGATCATATTTGATGAACCGACAACGGCGCTGGATGTCACAACCCAGATCGAGGTTCTGGCTGCCATCAAGGATGTGGTCAAGGAGTTCAACACAGCGGCGATCTATGTCACCCATGACCTGGCCGTCGTCGCGCAGATGGCCGACCGCATCATGGTTCTGCGTCACGGCAACATGATCGAAGAGGGTGTTGCCCGTGAAATGTTGGCAAATCCAAAGGATCCTTATACCCGCGACCTGCTGGCCGTTCGCACTTACGCCAAAGATGATGTTGATCTAATCCCACACGAAACACCTTTGTTGAAGGTTGAAAATGTGACCGCAAGTTATGGCGGTGGCGTCAAGGTTTTGCATGATGTCAGTGTTCAGATCCCGCGCGGTCGAACCGTCGCAGTGGTGGGCGAAAGCGGAAGTGGCAAAAGTACTTTGGCGCGCGCTATTACAGGATTGTTGCCACCGGAATCCGGTCGGGTGATGTATGAGGGTGAACCGTTGCCAGTGGCATTGGAACAGCGTGGACGCGAACAATTGCGACGCATGCAGATGATTTATCAGATGCCGGATACAGCCTTGAACCCACGTCAGCGTATTCGGGAAATTATCGGCAGGCCCTTGAGTTTCTATCTCGATTTGCATGGTGCCAAAAAAGAAGCCCGTGTGCGTGAGTTGCTGGAAATGATCGAGATGAATCCGGACGAGTACATAGACCGGTTGCCAGGAGAATTGTCAGGCGGTCAGAAACAACGCATTTGTATCGCCCGTGCACTGGCAGCCGAGCCTGATTTGATTATCTGTGATGAGGTAACATCGGCGCTGGATCAGCTAGTGGCGGAAGAAATTCTCAAGCTGTTGCAGCGTTTGCAAGATGAAGTAAATGTGTCTTATCTGTTTATTACACACGACCTGGCGACGGTACGCGCGATTGCGGACGAAATTGTAGTGATGCTTCAGGGGCGTGTCGTTGAACAGGGCCCAAAGGAAGAAGTCCTGACACCGCCACATCACGAATATACGGACTTGTTGTTATCCTCGGTTCCGGAAATGGACCCGGACTGGCTGGATCGACTGCTCGCTGAACGCCAGTTGGCGAAAACCTGATCACCTGATCACCTGGCCTTAATGCCGATACCGCGCCCGGCATGATCAGGTCGGGGCAACTCTTTTTGTGCATCCATAACATTTCGTAGCCGATCCAGAATGACGGGATCAGCAGCTGATGCTTTTCGCGATTGCCTGCCCACATGAAGTAGCATCTGTTCAGCAGAGGCCAGAACGCTGTCGTCCCGCCCGTGGTGGATGCGATGGAATACATGGAGGCGTTTTTCATCGACGGCCAGCAATTGAGTCGTTGTGTATATAGGTTCCAGTCCAGCAACTTCGGCCAGGTGCATGATATGGGTTTCCACTGTGAAGTAGCTGCCGGTTGCCTCAAGATAATCTGAATCAATACCGATCATCCGGGTAAAGCCATCGGACGCATCACCGAAGACCTGAAGATACCGGCTTTCGGTCATGTGGTTGTTGTAATCAACCCAATCCGGTTGCACGACTGTTTCATACAGCTTCAAGGGCTGGGCGAGGTCCGGTGTGTCAATTGCAGAATCATTTTCAGCGGGATGGGCACGGGCGTAAAGCGCTGCTTCAAACCTTGAAAGCTCAACGCCTGCGCCAATGTCATGCACCTTCAGGGCTTGTAGTGTCGATACCAGGCAGTCATCCCGCCTGCGTTCCAGACCGCGAAAATCAAGACCGGCTCCAGTGGACTGGACCTGGTCATCGGATTGACTGGCGATTTTGTCGAGCAAGTCATCGTCCAGGTCCGGGACGTCCATCAATTTGGTCCACGGCCATTTCAGGGAGGGGCCAAACTGTTCCATAAAGTGCCGCATGCCACCTTCACCGCCAGCGATGCGATAAGTCATGAAGGTGCCCATTTGGGCCCAACGCAATCCTGCGCCCAGGCGCACGGCCTCGTCGATTTCCTCCACCGTGGCGACGCCGTCTTTGACCAGCCACAGGGCCTCACGCCACAGGGCTTCCATCAAACGGTCGGCAATAAATCCATCAATTTCTTTTCGAACCACCAATGGGCGCATGCCAAGGAATTTATAGGCTTCTTCTGCGCGCTGAATTTCAGTCTTCCCTGTCTGTCCGCCACCACAGATTTCCACCAGCGGCAGAAGATACACAGGGTTAAAAGGATGGCCGATCATGAAGCGCTCCGGATGGCGCATGTCTGATTGCAGGTCGCTGGGTAACAGTCCGGACGACGAAGAACAGATCAGAGCGTCCGCTGGCGCATGGGCTTCGATGTCGGTCAGAACTGATTTTTTCAGTTCCATCCGCTCGGGCACACTCTCCTGGATGAAGACGGCGTCTCGCACGGCTTCGGCAAGATCATTGGTAAATGTGAGTTTGCCCTTAACTGGACGCGGGGCCAGTGTCAGTTTTGCCAGGGCATGGTCTGCATTGGCAATGACTTCGTCCAGTTGACGCTGCGCTTCTTCGTTGGGATCAAAAACGTGAACATCAATACCGTTCCACAGTAACCGTGCAGCCCAGCCTGCTCCGATGACACCGCTGCCAACGCAGGCAGCTTTCTTACCTGTCAGTTTCATGTGTGTTTTGTCAGGTTAAGTTTTTGGCGAACCTCATCCGGTCCCATGATTTTGACATTCATGGCCTCCAGAATGGTACGCGCCCGTTCAACCAGTTGCCCGTTGGTAGCTTTGACACCTCGGGATAAATAAAGATTGTCTTCCAGGCCCACCCGAACATTGCCACCGGCCAGGGCGGCCATGGAAACATAAGGCAATTGGTCGCGGCCAATTGAGAAGGCAGAAAAAATACTGTCGGCTGGAAGGGCGTGGACCAACGACATCAAAGCCAACGGATCGTTTGGCGCGCCATAGGGAATGCCCATGCACAATTGTAACATGACAGGTCCATCAATCAGACCCTCAGCGATAAGTTCCTTGGCAAGAACAAGATGACCAGTATCAAATATTTCCAGTTCCGCCCGAACGCCCAGGTCCTGAACCCGTTTTGCCATGGCGCGCAAAGTGCCAGGTGTATTGGCCATTATATAATCGGCTTCAGCGAAATTCATGGTGCCAAAATCCAGCGTGCAGATTTCCGGCTGCAGTTCAGTTACATGTAAAAGGCGTTCTTCGGCTCCAGCCATATCCGTACCGGCATCGTTCAGCGGCAGGGGTGTTTCGGGGCCGCCCAGGGTTAAATCACCCCCCATGCCTGCGGTCAGATTCAGGATAACATCGGTATCCGATGCCCGAATAATGTTGACGGCTTCGGCATAGAGTTTCGGGTCGCGGGATGGCAAGCCGGTTTCCGGATCACGAACATGAATGTGGGCAATCGCTGCTCCGGCGTTCGCGGCTTCGATTGCCGCATCCGCGATTTGCTGGGGCGTAACCGGAACATGCTCGCTGATATGTGCTGACGTCCCGGATCCGGTTACGGCACATGTAATAAAGACTTCCCAATTCATCGGTTTGTTTCCCTGCTAGAATCGATTTTGATTGGTACTATTTGGTGCCAATAATTGCAGCCCTGCGATTGCGTGCGAGGATGCGTAACCGCGAGCGTAACTCATCACGTTCGGAATAACATCCCTGCAACCAACGCTCACCCTCGCCACTGGAAAAAGCCTCGCGTCCATGCAAGATGCGGCGATTGTCATAGGCAACCAGGTCACCTGGTCTGTAGTCAAATCGCAGGCGATATTGGGGCTCCCTGATCTTTTCAACCAGATAATGATAGGCTGCGTAGGCTTTTTCAGTCCTATCGAACGGCATCGCCAGGGGGCCGCGCAAAAAGGCGGTCATGCGCAGTTCTGAAAGCTGTCCATCGCGATCCAGGATGATCAAAGGTGTGACCCACCGGTAGTCGGTTTCCCGGGCACGATTGGTAAATGTCCAATCCCAGGTGCTGAGTATTTCGAACACCCCAGGATTTTCGACCCGGATATCCTCGGCAACCTTGAAGCCATCAACCATTGTTCCGGCCCCACCTGTTGTTGAGTTTTTCAGACAGTGCAGAAACTGTAATCCAGGTTGGTACTCCCGTGTCGCAAGGTCTGTGTGACTGTCCAGTGCCATATCGGTATAGGCGTTTGAATCGGGATTGGCTTTGGTTTTGACATCGTAGGTGAAGCCAAAGTTGGTTGGACGAATGGGCCCAATTCTGCGCACCACATCGGCGACCATGCCATCATCTGGTGCCACATTGGCCAATCGGGCGAGCCCGTATTGTGCCAGGTTATCAAGCCAGGCTTCGAGCACATCGTCGTCGCGGAGGATTTCGGTACCATCTGTTGTTGGTGGCTCGGTCAGGTCATTTATGTTCCATGTCGTAGCCTGCCGCAGCCCATCATCCGGCATCGGATCGTTGGAATAGTCGTGGGCGCGAAGCCAACCCGGCAGGAAACGGCTTTCGGGCCAATCTGCTGTCCAGGCAATGTTCAAAGTTCCGTCATCTGAAACAGACGCCTGCTGAATACCGATGTCGCCGGGCATATCCACGAAGTCGATTTCACGCTCGCGGGTCAGGGTGTTCGTCACAGCTGACCCGGCATCATTATCCGCCAGCCAACAAGCGTGATATTGGCTTGTGCGTTGATCCGACCAGATCAGAGTCAACGCGTGCGAGGTATACTCAACGTGGTTGATTTTGTGATCACAAGGATAGTAATCAAAATCAGGCGTTCCAGGTTGTTCCATCATTTCCCCTCCCTCATACACCGCAATGTTGATCAACCAGCCGCTGGAGCAAGGGCATGAAGTGATCAAATTGAGGCGTCGCAACGCCTGCGACCTTTCCTTCATCATCCCATATACGCACCTGGACGATTTCTTCCAGGGCCGAATTTTTGATGAATGACGCAACTTCATCTGTCGTCATGGGGCCGCCCTGCAAATTCAGGGTATGCACGGAGGCTGCAGACAAACGGTCAAAATAGTCCGGATCAGTGGCACAAAGATATCGTTTGGCGGCTACGTGGTGACGGACACAGTCGACAACAGTTTGCGGGAAATAGGGTTCCAGAACCGCTGCTCCTGCCGAGTCGTGGTGGTTGTCGATCCCGCGATCCAGGGCGTCTTCGGGAAACTCATTGGTGTAATGACCAATATCATGCAGCAAGACCGCTGCTATCAGTTTGTCATTTGCACCGGCTTGTTGGGCAAGGAGGGCACCCTGCAGCATGTGCTCTGACATGGTGACTTCCTCGCCGAGGTAGGAATCCGCGCCGCGGCGTAAAAAAATGTCAGCAATGAAGGCAACGACCGTATTCGGGCTCAAGGGGGCGTCGGTCATTCTGCGGCCTCGGCATTCTGGTCTTCCCAGGCGGCCAACATCGACAGCAAGGCATCCTTGTCCGCGTAGCACCCTTGCAGCCAGCGCGAACCCGTGCCTGAAAAACCGGTACGAGCATGCAGGGTCCGGGTATTGTCAAAAACAATCAGGTCCCCTGGCATCATCTTGAAAGAAATCGCCAGTTCCGGGCGCTCGATTATTTCTGCGAAGCGGCGATAGGCAGCATACCAGGCCGTCATCTGGTCATAGGGAATGTCTACGGGTGCCGCAGCGGAACGACTGTTGAAGCGGACACCGATCAGTTCACCGTCCGGAGCCAGTTCAATGATCGGGCGTCTGGACTGCAGCTTTACACTTGCTTCCCCAGCGAACTCAAACCGCGTGCAATAGAGCGCCAACAAATCAAAATCCGCTGGTGCTTCTTTCAGTAATATGTCCGCTGCATGAAAGCCATCGACGATAATGCTCTCACCGCCTTCAACCGAATTTTCGAGGCAGGCGAGCAATTGCAAAGTCGGTACCGGATCCCGGTATGGATTGTCGGTATGGGCCTGCAAGCCCATGTTTGTGTAAGCCAGATTGACCGGATCAACTTCCGACCGTACTTCAAACAATCGACCATAATTTGTTTCACGAACATATCCGAACAATTCGGCGACATCGCAAACAGAACCCTCCTTGCATTCAACACCGCGCATAACGGCAATACCGTAGCGCCGGATGTCGGCAAGCCAATGACACAGCGAGGCGCGGTTTGTGGCGGCTGTGTCGAAATCAATTGTGGGCAAGGCGTCGCCGAGTGTCCTGTCCCAGCTCAGAGACAGTGAACTGGTCCATCCCGTCGAGCGTTGAACATCCGTGTCATATATGTGTTGTGCCAGCCAGTTCGCCGGAAATGATACCTTTTTGTCGTCGGGCGCGAACTGCAAGGCAAGATCGCCCTGATCATCAATCCAGGCACCGTTCAACAAAGTATTTTCCGGAATATCCAGAACGGTGATCAGGCGTTGGCCGTTGCCGGGTGCACGGGTTTCAGGGTCCAGGGCATTGTCTCGCAGCCAGATCGCATGAAATCTCGCACTGTTGCCGTCTTCCCAGTGTACAGAAACCGCTTGCCCGGCATCGATGACTTCTACCTGTTTCAACATGTTCAGGGACCCCTGGTTCAAGGTGTTATGATTTGCCGGACGGCTTCATTGTCCGCCATCCGGTCCAAAGCCGTGTTGATATCATCCAGCGGTAGATGATGACTGATCAGTTGATCTACAGGGAACTGGCCGGATTGGAAAAGGTCAACATATTTCGGAATATGAACTGTCGGATTGCAACTGCCGACGTAACTGCCTTTGACTGTTTTGGCGCTCGTCACCAGGCTCGCCACATCCAGTGAAAATGGCGTCTCGGGGCTCACCAGGCCGACGGATACAACGGTGCCACCACGCCGAACTGCGCCGTAGGCCGTCTCGAACGCCCCAAGTGTTCCAGCCGTCTCGAAAGCAAAGTCGGTGCCTCCGTGGCTGAGTTCCAGTATTGACCCGAGGGCCGGGTCTGGACCTTCCTGGACAATGTCAGTTGCACCGATTTTCTTGGCAAACTCCAATCTGCGCGGATCCTTGTCCGCAACGATGATCTGCTTGGCACCGGCCAGCTTTGCACCCAGGATTGCACTGCTGCCAACGCCACCGGCACCTACAATTGTCACGGTGTCACCCGGTCGTACATTGCCCGTATTCAGTACTGTACCAGCTCCGCACATGACAGCACACCCAAACAATGCAGCGACATCAAGCGGCAAATCTTTTGGCAGGGGCACAACAGAATGTTCTGAAACAACAGCAAATTCTGCGAAGGCCGACAGTCCCATATGATGGTGAATATCGACTTCACCTTGTCGTAACCGCGTGCCCCCGGCCAGCAATCCCCCACTGCGGTTGGCTTGCAGTCCAGGGCCGCAAAGGTGGGCTTGTCCAGAAACGCAGTCTGGGCACGCCCCGCAAGATGGCTGAAACACCAGGACGACATGATCTCCCGGTTTGACAGAATTCACACCGGCGCCGACTTCTTCAACAATGCCACTGGCTTCATGCCCTGGAATAATAGGTAGCGGCCAGGCCCGAACACCGGTTACGACGGAAAGATCCGAACGACAAAGGCTCGCGGCCGCGATCCGAACCAGAACTTCACCTTCGTGCGGCGCATCGACTGATACTTCCTCGATCTGCAAGGGCTTGCTGTCTGCATAGGCTTGGGACAAGCCGGGTTGGCGCAGCACAGCGGCTCGAAATTTCTGGCTCATTTACAGATCTCCGGGAAGCAATATTACCTGATTACAGCTCAGGCCTGCGGCAATCATATCCAAACTGGATCGGTGTTGAAACGCCGGATTGTCGGGTTTGGCATTTTTTCACATGCGGGGTCAGCGAAAACCTATCTTGCGCGTATCGAAATTTCGACGCGTCGGTTTTTTGATCTGTTCTCTGCTGAATCGTTTGGCACCAACGGACGACTGTCCGCGTAACCCGTTGCTGAAATCCGACCGGGATCAATCAATTTGTTTCTCAGCAGAAAATGCACGACGGATGCAGCTCTGGCGGATGAAAGGTCCCAGTTCGAACGATATCGACCTGTTGAAATAGGCACATCATCCGTGTGACCGGAAACCACCAACTGGCCATTTGTTTCCGACAGGGCCTTGGCTACGCGGTCAAGAATCTCCAGTGTAGACGGCAAGATAGTGTCACTGCCGGAGGGATATACGACGTGACCAGGAAAGCGGATGACGACCTCTCCGTCCACGCGCTCAAGCATCAGGCTGCCTTCATTTATCTCATCGGAAAGGGATTCGCTCAGGTCCGCAGCCAATGCCTCCTCAACAGAATATTCCGGGTTGGTCACATTGTATTCTTCCGCCCTTTCCAGGGATGGGGGTACGACCAGGGGAACAAATTCTTCCGGCTGCTGCATGCGCGCATCCTTGAATGCTCTGCGTTCAGGTGATCCCCTGAATTCGACCATACCCGTCAGCTTTGATTTCAGGGCGAGGCCAAAAGCCTGTTCCATTTCGCCAGCCATGATCTTGAACTTGGCAACGTCCATTTCTGAAAATGACAGCAAGAGGACAAACAGACACAGCAACAGCGCCATCATGTCTGCAAAAGTTACCATCCAGGTCGGGGCCCCGGCGGCTTTTTTCTTCTTGCCAGCCATAGTCTAGTCGTCCTCATCTTCCAGTTCCTGGGCGCGAATACTGTCTGGTAAATAGGTGTCCAGAATTTCGCCGAGTTCACTTGTATTTTGTCCTTTGTGAATACCCAGGACGGCATCAATGATCAGTGACTTGTTGGTGTGTTCTACCTCAATCTTGTTTTCCAGTTTGTCAGCAATCGGCAGGGCAATCAGATTAGCGATCACGGCGCCGTATAACGTTGTCAGCAGTGCAACTGCCATGGCTGGCCCAATTGTCTTGGGATCATCCAGGCTTGCCAGCATTTGCACGAGGCCAACGAGAGTGCCGATCATGCCAAAAGCCGGTGCAGATTCGCCAATGGCCCTGAATATGCGCTCGCCTTCTTCATGGCGCTCGATACTGTTGTTCATGTCCTTGGTAAGCGTGGTCTGGATAACTTCATAGCCGTAGCCGTCAACGCACAATCGAATTCCGCGTGCCAGAAACGGGTCGTCGATCGGAATTTCAGCCAACGCGAGAAAACCTTTTTTGCGGGCTATTTTTGCGGTTTCAATAGACAGATCGATCAAGTCCTGGGGTTTGCTGTCCTTGCTGCCGGTAAAGGCAGCCCTGATGCCCAACATGAATGCACCAAGAACGCCGGACATGGGATACCGGATCAAGGTCGCGGCCATCGTACCGGCGATAACGATCAAAAATCCTGGAATATTAAGGAAGACCCAGATGTCTGAGCCGGTAAATATAGCGGCAACAATGACCGCCAGGCCAAAAAACAATCCGAGGAAGGTCGCAATATCCATGTCATACCTGCTTGATAATACGGGATCGTATTGCTGCTCGACCTTCCCGGTGGAAAGTCAAATGGGTACAGGAGACCACACGACTCAAATAACTATCGAATAATAACAAGGAAAAACTGTGAAATGTAAGCGGTTCATGCAGCGCTGCGGCAATATGTCCTGCTGGCTCCCGGAGCATCAGCGTTGGTACCGCATATCGAATTGCTGGATCGAACCGATCTATCGTGAAAACGAGTGGTTCCTGAGTATGCCAATGAAGACATCAGAACCAGGACATGCAAAACTTGAAACGTCCCCTCGTTAATGAAAGCATCCGCTGAATGAACACCTCAATCCACGGTCATTGTGACCCTGCTTTTCAAACAGTCGCCGAAGTCTTTGAACAAAATTTTACTGAACGCGGCGAGGTTGGTGCCAGTGTCTGTGTTACCAAAGATGGTGAAACCGTTGTCGATTTGTGGGGCGGCGTGTGTGACGTTGAATCAGGTGACGCCTGGAACGAAGATACGGTTTCCATCGTATATTCCTGCACCAAGGCTGCGACAGCCTTGTGCGCACAAATCCTGATTGATCGCGGAGAGCTGGAACTGGATGGTTTGATTTGTGATGTCTGGCCTGGATTTACCGGTGGCGGGAAAGAGAAGGCGACCGTCAGAATGGCGTTGAACCATTCCCTGGGACTTCCGGCCTGGCGAGCGCCTTTGCCCAAAGGTGCTCTTTACGACTGGGATAACGTTATCGATCTCCTGGAAAAAGAAGAGCTGTGGTGGGAGCCGGGTGAAAAGAATGGCTATCACATGATTTCTTTTGGCTGGACCGTGGGAGAGCTGGTGCGGCGGGCCTCCGGCAAGTCCCTTGGGCAATTCTTCCAGGATGAAATCGCCGGTCCTCTGGGACTTGATTTCTGGATTGGTTTGCCCGAGGAGATCGAAAGTCGCGTGGCGCCGGTTATACCTTTTGTACCAGGTCCGGATTTCCAGCCAACTGCCTTTATTCTGGGGGTCATGAGTGACCCTGCTTCTATCCCCCACCTCGCATTATTGAACACTGGTAAATTCAACGCCAATACCCGCGAAGCCCACGTCGCGCAATTGGGTGGGGCCGGTGGTATTGCTAACGCCAGAAGTCTGGCAAAGATGTTTCGCCCTTTGGCCAACGGCGGAACAGACGGCACTCACAAAATTTTATCGCCGTCGCGGATTGATGACATGCGACTGGTTTCCATGGAAACCAGTGAAGACCAGACCCTCTTGATACCGACGCGCTTTGGCCAGGGGTTTATGTTGCGGATGGATAACAGTCACTTGCCGGATGGTCATTCAGTTGTCATCAGTGATGGTGCGTTCGGACATGTCGGTATGGGTGGCAGCATTGGATTTGCCGACCCGGATTGCCATTTATCCATGGGCTACACCATGAACAAACTAGGGGGCGGCATATTGCTCAATGAACGTGGTCAATCCCTGGTCAACGCTGCATATGGTTGCCTTGCCTGACTGGAAAGGCTTGCCGATCAAATTAGTCGACTTTTGACGTGATCCCCTGGTCCCTGGCGAATTCAACACTATAGCTGACAGCCGTGTCGTTTACTTCACCGGACCAGTCGTGCCACATGTTTTCCTGGGGTGGGTCGAGGCGGCAGGTATCCAGGTCCTTGCGGTTGAAGTCGTTGAGGACGACTTGGCGGATGACATCTGAATTATTGTTCCCGGCCATATGGGCAAGGCGATGATGCCAGAGCACAACGTCTCCTTCCTTGCCGTGGCAAACAACAGCTTGCGTGTCTTCCTTGATAGCCTTCAATTCAGCGTCATATTCAGGTGGATTGATGATGCCTTTCAGGCTGGGCATATGGTCGTAGTAAGGGATGCGGGGCTGGTCATATTGCAATTGAAAAGTCGGATACAGTCGCCGGTGTGATCCCGGCCAGACCGTAAATGCACCACCATCTTCCGGCACGTCGTTCAAAACACCGATGACGCCCAGATTAAAGGGGTGTCCATCCGTATGGGCGGTGTCGACATTGGCTGTCTTGCTACGGTCCGGCAACGTCCAGTAAAAGCCGCGAACCCCGTCGCCGATGGCAGGGTCGGTGGGGCCACCAGGCCATGCGGGCCCGCGACTGCCCATGGGTTCGCCATCAGGGACAGGTGGCTGCAATAACCCCTCCCCCAGAAGCTGTTCGGCGACATTACAAAGATCAGGACAGTAAATCAGATCAATCAGGAACTGTTCTGTGCTGGCTTCGCGAAGATGCCAACGTTCGTTGCGACGAATATAAAGGGGATCATCACTGGTCTCGTGATCCGGAAAGGGGGCGTAATGGGTATCCGGGTCATCCCGTTTCAGGTGGCTGCCTTCTGGCAGGGACGCCCACATGCGATCCCGTGCCTGGGCGCACAGGTTCCGATCAAGGACGTCCCTCAGAACGAGGTATCCATTTTCCTTGAAAAAGGCGGTCTGTTCAGGTGTCAGCGTTAACCGATTGGAACTGTCTCCGGTCATGATGTCCTCGTGTCAGGCAGAAATAATTCGTTCGATTTCATCTTCTGTGATGCCAACATCTCTGGCACTGGCAAGAAGCTGTTCCCAGGTGTTGTCGTCTACAGGGATACCGTTGGCCTCGCGGTCCGCGCGCGACTTGCGCTCCGGTTCTCCCGGAAACATGACGGCATCTACGCCCGGCGCTGGTGGCGAGGATTTTACCCAATCAGTGTAATTGTCGATGTCACCAAAAAATTCATCCGCTCCGCCAAACACGTTCGGGTCAATCAGGATCGCCAACATGTTGTTCACGACACGGGATTCGACCACCCTGTCAGGTAAATAGGCCCCGCCGCCGCTGAGCGATCCACCGAGGATGTCGCATATCAGGGCCATGCCAAAACCCTTGTGCTGGCCCATGGTCCGCAAAGCCCCTTTGGGTTCTTCGAACATCACCGCCGGATCGTTTGTCGGATTGCCTTCGTGATCGATCAGGCTGTTCTCCGGCACCTCAACACCCTTGTTGTAGGCGACACGTGTTTTGCCCTGGGCAATGGTGCTGGTGGCCATATCCAGCAGAAACATGGGGTGGCGATCAGTAGCGGGAATGGCTGTGCAATAGGGGTTGGTCGTAAAGCGGGGTTCCCTGCCGCCAAAGGGTGCGACGAGCGAATTTGGTGACAGTACATTGACATAGTGAATGGAAATAAATCCGGCTTCGGCTGCCATGGTACCCCATGCACCGATGCGGCCAATATGAAAACAGTTGCGCAACGAAAGCACGGCGATGTGGGATTGTTTCGCCTTTTCGATTGCCATTTCCATGGCTTGACGGGCAACTACCTGGCCAAAGCCCTGGTTCCCGTCCACTTGCAGGAACGGCCCCTTTTCCTGAACGACTTCGGCATTGGCATCCGGGTGTAATTCACCAGCCTTTACGCTTTCCATATACAGGGGAGAAACGCCCACGCCGTGGCTGTCGTGCCCCATCAGGTTGGCCTCTACCAGGTGCCGGGCAACCTTGGCGGCGCCATCTGCATTTCCGGTGCCTTGACGCAATGTGGTTTCCACAAGTTCGGTCAAGCGTTCTACAGATATTAACATTCAGTTTTTCCCCGTTTCAGAATCCGCGCGATATAAAGCCGGTCGTTCCCGGACCTTGTCCAACAAGGACCAGTCGCCTTGTTCCAGCTCAAAGCCAGCCGGAAAGGGTGGGCGTGTATCCATGTCCAGATTGTTTTTAACCCGTTCATCGCGGTAGTAACATTGCACAGTCAGAGCTTCCAGCAACTCGGCTTCTGCCGCGTGATGTTTGCGGAAGGTATCGGCAGAAGTTTCCTGTTGCTCGACCGCCAGATCAGCAAATCCTGTTGCCTGCAAATCACGCGCGATAGTATTCAAAGCCTGTACGGCAGAAGCTATCGTGGCACTGTGAGGCGCTGCAGCCGCCAGAATGTCGTCAAAAATCAATGGGTCGTCGGCACCTGGCAGGTCATAGTCCTTGCTGGCTGGAACAATCATGGCAGCCAGAATTTTCAAATCTCTGATGTCGCTGTCTGACAGTTGCGAGGTGATATTCAATTTGCTCATCATTTTGTGTCCTCAGTCAAACAAATTGGCCAGGCGCTGTTTCATCTGATCAGCGATGTACAGGGCCAGGGCTTGCAGGGTGCTGGTCGGGTTGACCCCGGCACTGGTGACGAAAATGCTGCCGTCGACAATGAAGAGGTTTTTCACATCATGGCTGCGACCCCATTCATTGACCACCGAACGCGCCGGATCAGTTCCCATGCGCGCTGTGCCCATCAGATGCCAGCCAGCATATTTTATGGGTGCTAATGTCAAAACTTCGCGAGCGCCTGCGGCAGTCATCATCTCAGTGCCGCGGGCCACGGCATGGTCGAGCATTTTGCGACTGTTCTCGCTGAGGGTATAGCTGATCCTTGGTGCCGGGATACCATCAGAATCCTTGAGCAAATCGTCCAGCGTGACCCGATTGTGCTCCTCCGGCAGGTCTTCACAAACGGCCGCAATACTGGTTACCCGGTTGAACATTTCACGAAAGGCCTTGTGGTGCCCATGGCCCCAGGGAATGCGGCCATAGCCCATTCCGGTCATGGCAGTCCCGGCTGGTCCCATGCCACGGGAAGTTTCGAAGGTATAGCCCCTGACAAAATCTCGTGACGGATCTGTCTCGTAAAATTCCTGGCTTTGCACAGCCTTGTGTGGCCCTTTATAGCCATCCAAAGGTTTATCAAAAATGCCCTGGATCGCCGCATAGGGATGGAACATAAGATTCTTGCCAACAAGGCCACTGCTGTTGGCCAGGCCGTCCGGGAACAATTTTGATTTTGAATTAAGCAGAATACGAGGTGTGCCAATGCCATTGCTGGCGAGAACAACGATATGGGCCTTGAGGGATTGTTCGACGCCGTCCTCGTCGTAATAGATGACACCGGTCGCCATGCCGGTGTCATCATCGACGGTTATTTCCCGAACCCGTGAATGTGTTCTGAGCTCAACGCCACCGCGCAGGGCATGGGGCCAATAGGTCACGTCCGCACTACCCTTGGCTCCTTGCGCACAGCCACTGATGCAGGCCCCCAGATTGATGCATTTATCCCGGCCGTCGTAAACTTCTGTATTGATGGCAACGTCAGATGGCCACCAATGCCAATCCAGTTTGTTGAAACCTGATGCCAGCGCCTGGCCAGCTTTGCCCAGCGGAACCGGGGGCATGGGCCTGGCGTCGCGAGGCGGATAGGCTGGGTCACCGGCAAGACCTGCCACACCGGTCATGCGGTCATTTTCCTCAAAAAAGGGCTCTAACGTCTTGTAGTCAACTGGCCAGTCATCAGCGACACCATCAAGACTTTTGATCCTGAAGTCCGAAGGATGAAATCGAGGGAACTGACCGGCATATAGAACGGTACTGCCGCCAACACCGTTGAAATTAGCGACTTTGATGGGGGAATCATCTTCGTTGATCGGATAATCCGTTTTCAGCTTGCGCTGATTGGGGCTGATGCTGAAGTCGCTGCTGCGGCGGGCTTCCCATTCATTACCTGTACTGGGGTAATCGGCAGGATTGGTCGCGCCCCCCTGTTCAAGGCAAACGATTTTCATGCGCGTGTCCAGAAGACTCCACGCCACTGCGGCACCCGAGGCGCCCGCGCCAATGATCAGCACATCTACAGGTTCTTCAGTCATCTCATATCCCTGAGCACAAATCTGGTTCAGTCATAGGCAAAATCATCAAGTCAAAATCAAGTTATGTCAATCTTATTGATATAATTTATGATATTGTGATTGTAATGGCATGAGTAGTATTCTTGGGTTTCAAATTCATGACGTCAAGCAGGCTTGGGGACGCGATCGTATCCCGGGCATATATTAAGTGGAAGAGGTAACCTTAATGGGTAAGAGCAACAATTTCAGTGATGTCGAAGCCCATTTAATTGACGAAAGATCCTGGGTTGGGTCCAAAGATCAAGCCAGGAACATAACCCGGGACGATTTGTTTCAAACAACAGAACTGATGTTTCTCGCCCATCTTTGTACCATTGACGATACCGACCGACAGTTGAAAGTAAACAAACTTGGGCGCATTCACCATCGCCTGCTCTACATTGCTGTCAAAAAACCGGGCAAGACAGTGGGTGAGGTGCTTTCCCTGTTGCGTGTTACGAACCAGAACATTCATCGTCCCCTGGGAGAGTTGGTCGATCTTGGCTATGTCGAACAGAAAACGTCAGCAAAAGACCGGCGCAAGCGCGAATTGCATGCCACAAAATTGGGTGAAGAGGTTTTCGAAGACTTGATGAAGCTACAGTTCGGGCGCTATCGCAAGGTATACAAAGAAGTTGGCAAAGACTCGATTCGCGAGTTTTGGCGGGTGCTGTGGCATATTATGGATGAAGCAGATCGTGACTGGCTGCTTCAGGATTTGAAAGAACTTTGAGGGCATTGAATCTGTATCTACGCCCGAATAAGGCACTGATTTCAAAGATGAGATGGTCTCAACGAGCCACTGCAAAATCGCTCATTAATACAATCATCTATACTATATCAATAAGGTTGACATAAAATTTAAATAGGTGCAGAGTTTTGATCAGGGTCAATTTTCAGATCGGCTATCAACTTTTAGTCGAGGCTGTCAAATCGCCTTGGCACTCGAATTTGCCAGTGGTTATTGACCATCGCTATTGAATGCAGGGATCAGGGGGCGTTGAATGTGTTCAGCCCCTAAATTCAGGCAGTGTAAATAACTGGATGACTCGGGGAGATCAGAATATGAAAATGAGACTTGTATCCGCATTGGCCGCTGGCGCATTTGCAGTAAGTACCGCAGGCGCAGCCCAGGCAATAGAACTTAAGTACGCAACTGTTGCACCGGAAAAAACGCCCTGGGGCGCACATTTTCTGAAACGCAAGGCCGCAACAGAAGAAGCCTCAAAAGGCGACATCCAGGTCAAGATGTTCTTCTCTTCGCAACTGGGTGATGAGCCTACCGTTGTACGTCAGGTTGTGCGTGGACGTATTGATATTGCGGGCCAGTCAAACACCGCTACTTCGCTGGTCGTACCTGAATTTTCCTTGCTGGCAGCACCGTTCCTGTTCAAGGACAGTGCCCAGTCTGATTGCGTTTTTGACAATCACGTAAAGCCTATTTTTAGCCCCTTGCTATATGACAAGGGGCTGGTTCTGCTTTCCTATATGGAAATTGGTTATCCATCGCTCTATTCAAAAAAACCGGTACAGACGGTCGCAGATCTCAAGAATCTGAAAGTTCGCGTCGCGCCGAGCAAGCCTTATCCATTATACTGGAACGAAGCAGGTGCCTCAGCGATCCCGCTGGGTGGTTCCGAAAATGTTCCTGCTCTGAAAACCGGACGCGTGGACGCCTTGCATACGTCAACCGTATTTGGCCTGGCTGTGGGCTATCACAAACTGGCCAACAACGTGACCTATCTTGAATCCCATCACGATATCGGCGCAGTTGTCATGAGTAAGAAGACATGGCTGAAAATGAGCAAGGATCAGCAAGACGCAATGATGAAAATGGGAGAAGATGTAAATGGCTTGCGCAAGAGTATTCGCAACACCCAGGAAGTCCTGCTGAAGAAGGCCGTCGAGAAAGATGGCGCGAAAGTCTTCCGCCCGAGTGGCAAGGCCTATGATGAATTCAAAGCGCATGGTGCCGCAGCGCAAAAAGCTTTGGTCAAATCTATCGGCCCGAGCGCTGTACCGATTTGGGCAAAGATTCAGGCTGCCGTCAAAGCATGTGGTGGTTGATTTCACACGGGTTTCGGCAAAGTAGGTTCAACGGGTGATAATTTCGCTGCTTGATCGTCTGCACAGGATAGAAGCCGCTCTGGCTGCCATATCCTATGTGTTGGTGACAGGTCTCCTCCTCAGCGGCATTATCGCCCGTGAACTTTTTTCGACAACAATCTGGGGTTCGGAAAAAGTTGCCGTGTTTGCGGCTGTCTTCGCAGCGTTTCTGGGTCTGACTCTGGCGACCGCTGCCAACAGTCATCTCCGCCCCAGATTTACCGATCATTGGTGGCCAGACCCATGGCAAAAGAAAGTTGCGCGTGGCGGGGATTTCTTCTCAGCTTTCCTGTTTTTTGGAATTGCCGTGGTAACCGGTATTTATGTCTCCGATACTTTCATAAATGAAGACCGGGCCGCAGTAATTTATTGGCCGCTTTGGCCCATCCAGCTTGTCATCGCCTATTCATTTCTTTCGTCAGGTGTTCGTCATCTGGCGTTTGCCCTCTGGCCTAAAATCAAACCCCAAGCAGAAATACTGGAATAGATTATGGAAGCCGTGTTCCTGTTTGTTCTGGTTATGGGGCTTCTTGTCCTGCGGCAAAGCGTAATCCTCGTCCTGATCGTGTGTGCCGGATATATTCACCTGTTTTATGGTGACGGCGACCTTACTTACCTGATCGATGATATGTGGACGGCGGTTAACAGGGATATCCTGCTGGCTATTCCCATGTTCATCCTGGCGGGCAATATCATGTCCCGTGGTTCTATTGCCGAACGGCTTATTGCGATCATGAGGTCGCTGACGCAGTGGCTGCCAGGCGGTCTGGCGGTGGCGACGATATTGTCGTGCGCCGTCTTTGCAGCAATTTCCGGATCCTCCCCTGTGACATTGCTGGCCGTCGGCAGCATCCTTTATCCAGCCTTGATCAAACAGGGCTATAACAAAAAATTTGCACTCGGTGCGCTGGCTTCTGCGGGAACACTGGGAATCGTTATTCCACCCAGTATTCCGATGATTTTCTACGCCATTGTTACAGAGAATTCCATCGGAGACCTTTTCCTGGCGGGCCTGATCCCGGGCCTGTTGTTGGCGGCAGTGCTTTCGATCTATTCCCTTGTCGTGAACCGGAATATTCCTAGTCAGCCATTTGACATCAGCGCTGTCTGGTATGCCTTGAAGCGTGGCATCTTCGCCTTGATGACGCCTGTCATTTTGCTTGGCGGCATATACTCCGGATATTTTTCAGCAACAGAAGCGGCCGGTGTGGCCGTTGCCTATGCCTTACTGGTCGAAGTCTTTGTGCATCGGGAAATCAAACTTGTTGATTTTTATGACCTCTCTATCGACACTGCCCGGTTGCTGGGCACAATCCTGCCTATTCTGGCAGTCGCCACCAGCATCAACATATTGCTGACGGCAGAACAAATACCACAGGAATTTGCAGCCTGGATGACTAGTGTTGTCGATGACAAAATTACCTTCCTGATTGCCCTGAATGTCATGTTACTGATTGTCGGGTGCCTGGTTGATATCATTTCCGCCATTTTGATGCTGGCACCTATCTTGTTACCGGTCGCCATGGCTTATGGCATCGATCCAATCCATTTCGGCGTCATCATGGTCGTCAATCTGGAAATCGGCTATATCACGCCGCCTATCGGTCTGAATCTGATTGTCGCCATGACGGCCTTTAAGGAATCATTCCTGACGATCTGCCAGGCGGTACTGCCGTTCATTCTGCTGATGATTTTTGTTCTGATCCTTGTTGTCTGGTTCCCGCAAATCTCTCTTGTTTTGTTGAACCGGTAGGGTATGCAAAACTGGATCGATGACCGAACCGGTCCGGCGTAAGGAGATATCAATTGAACAGTGATCTGGCGACAGCCCTCAAAACCATCGTTGGAGAGGCAGGCTATCTCGAAGGAGATGCCGTGGGCGAAAAATATTACAGCGATTGGCGAGGGCAGGGCGATTTTCGCCCAAACATCGTCTTGCGCCCTGCCAGCACCGAGGAGCTGTCAGAGATCATGAAATGCTGTCACGCGGCAGGTCAGGCTGTGGTCGCCCAAGGTGGAATGACGGGCCTGGTCGCTGCGGCACGGCCCCATCAAAACGAACTCCCCATATCCTTTGAGCGTATGACGGGCATAGATGAACTGGATGCCCGAACTGGCACCATGACCGTGCAAAGTGGCACTCCGCTTCAGGTCATCCACGAGTATGCGGAAGCGAACGGCTTCATCTACCCGCTTGATCTTGGTGCACGGGGCTCTTGCACCATTGGTGGCAACCTTGCGACCAATGCCGGCGGCAACAGGGTAATCCGCTTTGGCATGACCCGCGACCTGGTTCTGGGGGTGGAAGCGGTGCTGGCGGATGGCACTATTGTCAGCAGTCTTAACAAGCTCATCAAGAACAATACCGGATATGATCTGAAACAACTGTTTATCGGCAGTGAGGGTACACTTGGCCTGATCACTAAGGCTGTGCTTCGTCTTAGTCCAAAACCAAAAAGCCAGGCTGTGGCCTTTTGTGCAGCACCCGATTTCGATGCTGTTGCAAAGTTCCTGCATCATATGAAATCCGGTCTTGGTGGAAACCTGAGTGCCTTTGAAGTTATCTGGCAAAACACCTACCAGGTCACCATCGACAATGTACCTGGCGTCAAGGCACCGCTGAGCCAGGAGCACGCCTATTACATTTTGACTGAAACCATGGGGGGTGATCAGTCCCGGGATCAGGAGAGATTTGAAGCAGTCCTTGGAGAGGCCCTGGAAGCAGGATTAATTGTCGATGCCGTGATCTCAAAATCACAGGCTGAAATCGATGACCTCTGGCGGGTGCGGGACGCCCTTGCCGAAGCAATGGCATCGCAACAGCCTGCCGTTGGTTTTGATGTCAGTCTTTTGATTGACGACATGGAATATTTTGCGGACGAAGTCACGCGACGCATGACAGCAGTCTGGTCTGACGCCTGTGTCTATATCGGTGGGCATCTGGGGGACGGCAACTTGCATCTTGGTGCCAAAGCCGGATCACTTGACCCCCATCCAAAAGAAGAAATCGACGCCATCGTTTATGGCCTTGTTGGCGAACTCAATGGCTCGGTATCTGCAGAGCACGGGATCGGCATGTTAAAGCGGGCCTATTTATCCAGCAGCCGCAATCTGGCAGAACTGGCCTTGATGAAAAAGCTTAAACAGGCACTGGACCCCGGGGAAATACTCAGCCCGGGTCGGATATTTACGCCGAACGACATCTGAGAACGACTTACTTACAAGAGGCAACTATCATGAGTTTTGAGATCAACAATCTGTTCCGCGAAGGCCTGCCGGCCCCGGTCGCCGCCCGTTTCAGCGGTTATCCGAAATACAATTTTGTCGGTGGCCACAATGACAATGACGGTATTCCGATTGATGATTTCATTGCGGCCATGACGCGCAGCCTGAAAGCCGAGGGAAAAAACCTTGCGACCTATGGTCTGCTCAGTGGCTTCCAGGGGTACATGCCGTTGCGCGAACATATCGCGAAAAGGCTGGGCCGAACGGCAGGTATGAAGGATGGTGCTGAAAATATTTTGATGACGTCCGGATCACTGCAGGCTCTTGAACTGGTCAACGATTTATTGTTGACACCAGGGGATGTCGTAATTGCCGAGGAGGCTTGTTATGTCGGTTCTCTGGGTCGTTTTGCCAGAAGCGGTGTTACTTGCCGCGGTGTGCGTATGGACGAACATGGCATGGACATGGACCATCTTGCGGACATTCTGTCAGAACAGAAAATTGCCGGTAAGCCCGTCAAGTTTATCTATACCATCCCGACCGTACAAAATCCCACAGCGACTGTTCTGCCGATTGAGCGCCGCACCAGGATGCTGGAACTGGCAGCCCAATATGATTGTGCCATACTGGAAGATGATTGTTACGCCGATTTGCTGTGGGAAGGTGAGCGACCCCCGGCGATCAGGGCTCTGGACAATGCCAAAGAAGGTGAAGGGCGTGTCATCTATTGCGGATCATACTCCAAGACACTGGCCCCTGCCTTGAGGGTAGGATACATCGTTGCTGATTGGCCGGTTCTGTCACAGATGCTGTCTTTGAAAACGGATTCAGGCAGCCCGGCCCTCGAACAGTTGATGCTGGCGGAATATTGTCCGACTCACTTCGATGATCATGTGGAAAAGATGAAAAGCGTTCTCAAGGACAAATGCGACACCATGGTTTCAGCGCTTGAGGAGAATTTCGGGGCGAGTGCAGAATTCTCCAGGCCCAAAGGCGGCATATTCCTGTGGATCAATTTGCCAGAAAATGTTGATACCGTGCGATTGGCTGAAATCGCTGCCAAAGATGGCATAGGTTTGAATCCCGGATCGATCTGGAGCACAAACGCGGAAAAATACCGCAGCCGCTTTCGTATCTGCTTTGGCCATCCCGATCATGAAACCATCCGCGAAGGCGTCGCAAAGCTGGCCGATATTTGTCATCAGGAATTTGGCGTTCCATTGCGCAGTGGGAACACTGTTCGTTAATTCAGCGAAGCCAGCCTCTGCCCCTGACATTCAGGGCATTTCATCAAAATCCGGAATCTGAGTCCGTGATGTGAGCATCAGCCAGCCAAATTTCTGACTCGACAGTATCATATGTTAGCGCTATCATAAAATGCTGTTTCAGGCTTATTTCAATGAACAATGTGTCTCAGAGAGGGAAGTGTCATGGCGACGATTACACATCGGGAAAATTTGCTGGCTGTCATTCGTGGCGAAATGGTTGACCAGATACCTTGGGTGCCGCGGATTGATCTGTGGCACAATGCTCATCAGCACAGGGGAACATTGCCGAAAAAATTCGAAGGCATGACGGTTGAGGAAATTCATCGTTCCATGGGTTGGGCGCTGCACAAGATGGCGCCGGAATATAGTCGTTTTGACACGCCCGAGGATAATTATCATCGCGGCATTGGGCTCTTTGACCTGAAGGAACATCCTTGCACCTTTGAATTTTCTTCTGACGTCGACATTCGGGTTTCGGTCAAGGAAGAAGAGGGTGCGGAAATGACGCGCATCGAATACCACACGCCGGTTGGCATGGTGAGTGCGGCGCATGGCTCAACACCAGAAATGAAAAATGCCGGTGCTTCGATCTCCTGGGTTAAGGAACACCCCCTCAAGGGACGCGAAGATTACAAGGTTTTGGCCCACATTTTTGGCAACATGACGGTCAAGCCGTCGTACGAACGTTTTAACAAATTTCGTGAGATGGTCGGTGAAGACGGCATTGCCGTGGCCCAGGGGCTGGGTCTTGGTTGTGGATCGCCCCTCCACTTCATCCAGAAATCATTGATGGACGCGACGGAATTTTATATCCATCACAATGACTACCCGAATGAAATGGCTGAGCTGGTCGAAGCTGTTGAGCTTGCCTATGACCAGTCCCTGGACATCCTGTCGGGGGCACAAATGGATGCCGTGCTCTGGGTATCCAACGTTGATGACATGATCACCTATCCCGACCTCTACAAAAAACATTTCCAGCCTTACATCCGCAAGGCTTCCGAAGTGTTGAAGGAGAAAGGTGTGATCATGGTCAGCCATCCGGATGGCGAAAATCAGGGTTTGATGAGCCTGTTAACCGACAGTGGACTGGACGTGGCTGATGCCGTTACACCCTGGCCCATGACCAAGGTCAAAATTGAGGATTATTATGACCAATGGTGTCGTCCAGGACATATGACGATCCATGGCGGCATCCCGGAAATGTTGTTGCTGGAAAAATCCTCAACCCGCGAGGACCTGAGTGATTTCATGGACAACCTGTTTAAAACGATTTCACCCGGCACCCGCTTTATCGCCTCCATGGGTGATACAACACCGCCGGATGCCGATTTTGATCGCATTATGTATATCGGTGACCGCTTTGAAAAAGAAGGCAAGCTGCCGTTGGCGGCGGGGAGTTACAATCCGTTAAGCTCAGCCGATCTGGAGTCTGCCCGCCAGATGGTTACGCCCAAAAGTACCGAAGAAACTGTTGCGGACATGAATGTTGAGGCAGCGTTGGCACAAATCACCGCCGATGTCCTTGAGGGTGAAGAGGAGGACATTCTGGTTCATGCCCAGGAATTGCTGGATCAGGGTTTTTCAGCCGCTGACATTCTCAACAAGGGTATGTTGCCGGCCATGGATGTTATCGGGGAACGGTTCTCGGATGGAACTGTTTTCATTCCCGAGGTACTGCTGTCTGCCCGTGCCATGAATGATGGTCTGGATTTGCTTGAGCCATATCTTGCAAGCAGTAACGTCAAACGTGGCGGGCGTGTTCTGCTTGGCACAGTGCTTGGCGACCTGCACGATATTGGCAAGAATATGGTTGTCAGCATGATGAAGGGAACGGGATTTGAAGTCATCGATATGGGTGTTAACGTCAGCACCGTGAACATCGTCGAGCAAGTGCGCGAACATCGCCCGGATATTGTCGGCCTGTCAGCCCTGCTGACGACAACCATGCCGCAAATGAAGGAAGTTATTGATGCCTTGAGTGAAGCTGGTTTGCGGGATGATCTGAAGGTTATTGTTGGTGGCGCACCGGTAAATCAGATGTTTGCTGACCATGTTGGTGCAGATGGTTATGCTCATGATGCGGGTGAGGCGGTTGTTGTTGCAAAACAATATATGGAAGAAATGGAACAACATGCCTGATGTCGCCCGATTCAGATTTTGATAAATGTGTAGAGGAAAAAGCATGATTTCTGACGATCAGGTGGAGGCGTATCATCGTGATGGATACGTCGTGGTAGGGGACGTTTTCAACGAAATTGAAGTGGCAGCGTTAAACGCTGTCACGGATAACTTTGTGCAATCCTCCCGCGAGGTCAGTGAGCATAATCAAATATTTGATCTTGAAGATGATCACAGTGCAGCGCGTCCCAGAGTCCGAAGGATCAAAACACCACATCTTCATCATGAGGTTTATGATTCTGCGGCACGGGACAAGCGATTGGTGAGCATATTGGACCGGTTGATCGGCCCGGGGGTACGGTTTGACACCGGCAAGCTTAACCTCAAGGAAGCAGATGGCGGGGCGTCAGTGGAATGGCATCAGGACTGGGCGTTTTATCCTCATACCAATGATGATCTGTTGGCAGTGGGGATTTTGCTTGACGATGTTGACGAAGAAAACGGGCCCTTGATGGTCGTGCCTGGCAGCCATAAGGGACCGGTTTTTGATCATCATGCCGACGGTGCTTTTTGTGGTGCCATCGATATCGCGAATGTAGACATTGGTCTGGACAAGGCGGTGCCGCTGCATGGCAAGGCTGGCTCCATTACCATCCACCATTGCCGGACCACGCATGGTTCCGCTCCCAATGTCTCTGCCCGGGCCAGAAGGCTGTTGTTGTTTCAATATATTGCGGCGGATGCCTTCCCCCTGATGGGCATCAGCAATTTTGAGGAATTCTCTGAAAATCTGCTTTCCGGCGAAACATCCTGCGTGCCACGACTGGAGGCCGTACCCGTTCGTATGCCATTGCCCCCGGCCCAATATCAGGGATCGATCTATGAAAACCAGAGAACAGTTGCATCTGGTTGGCGTACAAATGAATTGTAATGTTGTGATTTCTTGACCGTCAAAAAGAATAAGTCCAAACCGGCGCGAACAAACCGGCCATCTTCCGGGCGTGTTCGCATGCATGACGTCGCCCGGGAAGCGGGTGTTTCGGCACAAACAGTTTCCCGCGTGATCCGGTCTCCCGGACTGGTCAAGGAAGAAACCAGAAACCTGGTGCGTGCCACAATCGAGCGACTGGGTTACGTGCCTGATTCAACGGCCAGCGATCTTGCGTCTAATCGCAGTCGCTTTGTTGCTGCTGTAATACCAAGTGTTTCGATGTCGATCTATGAAGATGCCGTTCGTGCCTTGTCATCCGAATTGCTCGCTGCTGGATACCAACTGTTATTAGGCAACACGGAATATTCTCTTGATTCTGAGGAAGCCACTATCTTTGCCTTCCTTGGTCGTCGTCCGGAAGCCATGGTTGTCGTAGGCGTTGATCATACAGATCGGGCGAAAGCCCTGATGCGCCAGTCCGGCATTCCAATCATTGAAACAATGGATTTGACGGACACTCCCATAGACACGGTCGTCGGCTATTCCAACAAGGTGGCAACGGCCACGCTGACGCGGCTCTTGTTGACCAGGGGGTACAAGCGAATCGTATTTGTTGGCGGCGAGGAAGATGCCCGCGGCATTGAGCGCCGACAAGGTTATTTGCAGGCCATGGCCGAGGTGGATTTGTCAGCCCTGTCACTTGAAACCGGTGATCATCCCTCGTTGATGAGTGCCGGGATTTCAGGTTTGAAAAAAGCACTTGAACTACAGCCCCGGACTGACGCAATCATATTTTTTAATGATGCTTCTGCTGCCGGTGCGATCCTTGAATGTCAGCGGGCGGGGATACAGGTACCCGGCGATATTGCCATTTGCGGGTTTGGCGATTTCGAGGTTGCAGCCCATCTTAATCCCGGTTTGACGACCGTCCGCATCCTGAGCCACGATATTGGCAAACGGGCCGCACAAGTCATCGTCGACCGACTGAGCGGTGCTGACCCCCATCCGAAAATCATTGATATCGGTTTCGAAATTATCGAACGCTGTAGCATCCGCGAAAAATAAGATAATAAGAGTGTCGTCCCCTGGAGCGACTTTGGATAATCCGAATCGCCTGGGCCTTCATATTTTACAATTTCTAAAAACGGTTTTGACCAATGTTGACGCGGTTCTCGATGGCTGTTGTAGCAAGTCGAGAAACTACATTGGAATTCGACTGATTCCATAAACAGGAAATTTATTGACAAAATTTCATTTTATGTATGAAATGAACTGCAATATATTTTGCCATCGAATATTGCGATGGCTGCTATGACAGGAGCGAAGATATGTCGGTTGCCAAAATCTTTGATGCGGTGATGGAGTACGATGAGGAAGAGGTGGCTGAACTGGTTAGTGCGGAACTGGCCAACGGCACCGATATTCAGGTCATCCTCGGAGATGGGCTCGTTTCAGCCCTTGATGACATCGGCGAAAAGTTCAGCGCTGGTACTCTGTTTGTGCCGGAAATGTTGATGGCGGCGGAAGCCGTTCAGGCAGGTCTGGATCTTCTGCGTCCTCTGCTTGCCGAAACCGGCGTCAAACCCATTGGCACAGTCGTACTTGGTACCGTCAAAGGTGACTTGCATGATATCGGCAAGAACCTTGTCGGCATGTTGCTGGAGGGGGCCGGGTTTCGTGTTATCGATCTTGGCACTGATGTTGATGCTGAACAGTTCATTTCTTCGGCTCAGGAAAATGAAGCTGACATCATTGCGCTGTCAGGCTTGCTGACGACCTCCATGCCTGAGATGCAGAAGGCGGTCGCCTCGCTGCAGGACGCCAATCAGACTCGCAATCTGAACGTCAAGGTGATGGTCGGCGGACCACCTGTTCATCAGGAATTTGCCATGAAAATTGGTGCCGATGCCTATGGCATGGATGCACCCGCAGCGGTCGAACAGGCGCGAAGCTTCGTCACTGCTTGACCCGCGGGACCTGGATAACCGGCTGAAATTTGTCGAAAGACTCTGGAATACGGAAAAGAGATCGAAATGACCTGGACATCAAGAGACCGAGTGCTTGCCGCTATAAACCACGAAGAAGCAGACCGCGTACCCATTGATCTGGGCGGCACGGGAGCTAGCACCATTGTTATTGACGCCTATGACAGGCTCAAAACATTTCTGGGTCTTGAGCATGAGACAGCGATACGCTCGAAACTCAACCATCTGGCGGAACCGGACCCCATGATCATGAACCGCCTGGGTGTGGATACACGCGCCATCAATGCAGGTGGGTATGACGGGGCAGTGGGTTGGGTGGACGACCTGACATTCATTGACCACTTCGGCGTTACTTTCAAGGGAACCACGGGCACGGATGACAAACACTTTTTGTATAAGGATGGGCCACTTTGTGGCGGCAAGCTGACCATTGACCGCATCGATGCCATGGAATGGCCTGACCCGGATAATCCCGGCATTGTCCGGGGTATCAAGGAAAAGGTCGCAGGTTACAAAGCGGAGGGCGACTATTGCCTGGTGTTGAATGTACCGGACCAGGTGATCCATCGGGCCTATGCTGTTCGTGGCATGGTCGACTTCCTCAAGGATTTCTATCGCGCCCCGGAAGCAGCCTGTTATCTGATGGACAAGCTGGCTGACTATAATATCAGGGCATCGCAGAATATGATCGAAGCTGCGGGTGCAGAAAACGTTGATGTTATTTTCTTTGGCGAAGACCTGGGCACGCAAGACGGCTGCATGTTCGATCCGGACGAGACCTATGGCAAGCTGATCAAGCCACGCCATGAACGCATTATCCAGACACTGAAAAGTGAAACCGGCGGCAAGTCTTTGTTCCACTGCTGTGGATCGGCCTATCTGTTTATCCCTCACCTGATCGATATCGGTGTTGATATTCTCAACCCGGTCCAGGTCACGGCCAAAAACATGGACCCGGATCTCCTGAAGGATGAATTCGGTGACAAAATGGCTTTCTGGGGCGGCATCAACACCCAGGAAATATTGCCTTACCAATCAGTCGAGGCCGTCAAGGCGGAGACAGAACGCTGCATTGATATCTTTGGCAAGCGAGGCGGCTACATTCTCAATGCCGTTCACAATATTCAGTTCGAAGTGCCGCCTGAAAATATCGTCGCCATGTTTGATACGGGGAAAAACCACCGTTACTGATTGCAGAAAACTGACGCCGGTAAACCACATCCTGAGGATGTTCCATGGAATATGACGACATTCAGCCCGCCTTGAAGGGAACCGGCTTTGTTTGCCGCGGCGGCTTCAGGCCTGGCCCTGATGATGCTGTGCCTGGAATATCGTCTGGCATATCAGGCGGGAACAATGCTGTTGTTGTCATCATTGGTAATGCGGGTTCCGAAATGTGGCCGCATTTCGAGGCGGCAACGACAGGTGAACAACGGGCCAGTCAGCCAAACCCCCTGAACGACTGGACTGCAGAAGTGATGGGCCCCGTAGCTGAGAAACTCGGCGCCAGGGTGCATTACCCTTTTGACAGGCCCTATCATCCTTTTCAGCGCTGGGCGATGAAAGCCGATACTGTCTGGCAGTCCCCGCTGGGACCCTTGATCCATCCTGACTACGGGCTATGGCATGCCTACCGGGCTGCGTTGGTGTTTGAGCCCGGCTTCGACATACCGGATCGCGCCTCGCAAAAAAATCCTTGTGATACCTGCGCTGATCGAAAATGCCTGAAGACCTGCCCCGTCGATGCCTATCAAGGCGGCCAGTACGATGTCCCTGTCTGTGTCCGCCACATCGCAACGTCAGAAGGACAGACTTGTGTGGATTTGCATTGTCTGGCGCGGCGAGCCTGTCCTGTTGGCCGGACAGAAGTATATGACCCGGCGCACGCGCAATTCCATATGTCGAAGTTCCTGGCCAATGCTGTCAAACGCTTCCGGATTGACATCCCACAGGCGGCAGCCGACCGGATATCCGGCGACAGCGTTTCCGCCAGCACGACGTCCGGCGGGAGCATCTGATCACATGCCCGCCACTGACGTCCTTGTCGCATTTTCGCCCTCTGGTCGTCAGGGTCGGGTGCCGCATGATACGTCTTTGCTGGAAGCAGCCCGTAAGCTGGGTGTCGATCTTGATTCGGTTTGTGGGGGGCGTGGCCTTTGCGGTCGCTGTCAGGTCGAAATCGGCGAGGGTGATTTTGCAAAATTTGGCATTCACTCCAGCATCAAACACATCACGCCAGATCTCGCGGCGGAGCAAAAATATGCCAAACAAAAAGACCTTAAACCAGGCCGACGACTAGCCTGCCATGCCAGAATACTGGATGACATCGTCGTAGACGTACCGCCTGAAAGCCAGGTGCATCGACAGGTCATACGCAAACGCGCCGAAGTTCGTTCCATCAATCTTGATCCGGTCTTGCGCCTCTATGCTGTTGATGTCCCCAAACCTGATATTGCCGTCCCCAGTGGCGACGCCGAACGATTGATCCAGTCCCTGGATCAGATTTGGGGGCTGCACGACTTGTCGATTGATCCAGCCGTTCTGTCAGAATGTGCTTCGGCCTTGCGAGCCGGAAACTGGACAGTGACCGTAGCGGTCAGGGATGGAACAAGAATTGTTGGTGTGCGCCCCGGTTTTACGGATCGCGCCTTTGGGCTTGCCATCGATATCGGTTCAACAACATTGGCTGTGCATTTGGTCAACCTGGCCGACGGAGAAGTTGCGGCGACATCATCGGCCATGAATCCGCAAATTCGTTTTGGCGAAGACCTGATGAGCCGCGTGTCCTGGGCTATGTCGAACGAACAAGGCGGCGCCGAAATGACAACTGCGGTTCGTCAAACCGTTGATGATCTGATTGGCCAGGCTGTCGCGGATGCCGATATTTTGCGGGAAGATATCTACGAAGCGGTGATCGTCTGCAATCCGATCATGCATCACCTTTTTCTCGGTCTTGATCCCGGTCCGCTGGGTGTCGCTCCATTTGCCCTCGCAGTTGATGGTGCCTTGCGGTTACCTGCTAATCATCTGGATCTGGATCTGGCGACAGCTGCCGAAGCCTATTTCCTGCCTTGTATCGCCGGACATGTTGGTGCTGATGCAGCTGCGATGATTCTTTCCGAAACACCTCATGAGCGCGACGAAGTCACCTTGTTGGTCGACGTCGGCACCAATGCCGAACTGGTTCTGGGCAACCGTCAGCGCTTACTGGCAGCCTCTTCGCCGACCGGTCCGGCATTTGAAGGTGCACAAATATCCTGCGGCCAGCGTGCAGCACCAGGTGCCATTGAACGCGTCCGGATTGATCCCGACAGTCTTGCGCCCAGGTTCAGGATTATCGGGTGCGACCAGTGGTCTGATGAGCCGGGATTTCAAGAGGCAATGAAGTCCACGGGTATCACGGGCATTTGTGGATCAGGCATAATTGAAGCCGTGGCGCAAATGGCCTTGTGTGGCATCGTATCGCCGGATGGTGCTTTCCAGACAGGTGATGATAAGAACTTTGTCCTCTGGCCGGGGCAGCCCGAAATTGCCATTACCCAGGCTGATGTTCGCGCCGTGCAACTGGCCAAGGGGGCCTTGTATGCCGGTGCCAAATTACTGATGGACCTGTTTGGCGTCGAAAAGGTTGATCGCATCGTGCTGGCCGGGGCCTTTGGCAGCCACATTGATCCGGTCCACGCGATGGCGTTGGGGATGATCCCGGATTGCGATCCGGCGCTTGTTTCCACAGCGGGAAATGCAGCTGGCACAGGGGCGCGTATTGCACTGCTGAACGCAACGGCAAGAACGGAAATAGAAGCCGTTGTGAAGCGCGTCGAAAAAATCGAAACAGCCGTAGCACCGTCCTTTCAAGCCTGGTTTGTTGATGCCCTCGCCATCCCTCATGCCAGCGATGACTATCCGGAACTTCGTAAGATCATGTCGATGCCTTTGCTTAAGAAAAGCGCCAGTCGGGCGAAGCAACGATGCCGTGAAGGGAGCAAAAACAGAACAGAATTGCAGTGATGTGACGACAAATTGGTGATCGGGTGGAGGCAGCTTTTTCTATTGGTTGCCGGTCATGTCAGTGCGTCTACATCTGGCCCTGCAGTAGGGGGAACGGCCTGGAGCGGACCAGCAATTATCTGGTTGACACAAGCCTTGGGTCTCACTAACGTACTTTGAATACAAAGTGCTTTACTAGCGATGAGCTGAGGAAGTCCGCCAACGACAAGCCGAATTCTTCAATATGTTATTCATTAATCGGGAGAGGATAATGTCAATTTTTTCTATCAAGAAACTGGGTGTTGCCGCCGCGGCAGCAGCCGTAATCAGTTTCGTGGCGTCAACCGCGTCAGCAGCGCCAGAACATAACTGGAAGGTGCAGTCCTTCTGGTCACCAGGCTCAGTAAACATGAAGGTCTTCCAGCGTTTTGCGAAAAACGTCGGAGACATGTCCAATGGCCGGATCAAGATCACGCCACTGCCGATCGGCGCTGTTGTCGGACACACTGAAACACTGGACGCGGTTGCCGCCGGAATTCTTCAGGGCCACCATTCAGGTGGTGCCTATTTCGCCGGTAAGGAACCTGCTTTTCAAATATGCAATGAATTAAACGGGGCCTTCGATAACACCTATCAGCACCAGCTCTGGTTCGAACATGGTGGTGGTCTTGCGCTTTGTCGTGAACTTTATGCCAAGTTTGGCGCGTTCTACGTCGGTCCTGTCTGGTTCGGTGGCGAATCCATGCCGTCCAAAAACCGCCTGGACACTGTTGCATCCTTCAAGGGCGTTAAAATGCGCTCCCCCGAAGGCATGGGCGCCTCGATCTGGCGTCGTATTGGTGCCGGTGTTGTGACACTGCCTGGCAGTGAAGTTTTTACCGCCCTTGAGCGCGGCGTCATCGATGCCACTGACTGGGGTACACTGGGCATGAACCAGGATCTGGGCTATCACAAGATTGCACCATTTCCGCTTTATCCCGGCTTCCACTCCGCACCTGCTTCCGAAATCGCCATCAACTTGGGAATTTGGAACAAACTGCCAGCTGATCTCAAGGCAATCATGGTTTTTGCAGTCAAGGAATTTTCCCGTGACATGAAGCAAACCATCGAAATGGTTGATCTCGAGGCTGCAAATCAGGCTGAAAAGCAAGGTATCACGCTGGTTAACTGGAGCAAGGAAGAGCGTGGCAAGTTCCGCGCCATCGCCATGCTTGAGTGGGAAGCCTGGGCCAAGAAAAGCCCCATGGCCCGCAAGATCGTTGACAGCCAGGTTGCCTTCCTGCGCAAACTAAAACTGATTAACTAAGGACGAATGTACTGAGTGATAAGCAATCGGGGCAAGGGCATTGTGTCCTTGCCCCTTTGTTTTTTTAAAGATTTCTGAATTTTTGTTTTGCGCAATATTCGAAACCGCAAAACTGTTTTCTCTGAAAATATTCCAGGCGGTGAAGAACCCATGTCAGAACCAGATGTGCCCAGGCAAGATTTATCCCGGCTAAATTCAGTTGATCGGATATCGATCTTTGTTGGCGAAAAAATAAGTATCGTTTTTCTCATCAGCGTCGTTTTCACGGCATACGAAGTGATCATGCGCTACGTTTTCAATGCACCGACGATCTGGGTCCATGACAGTGCTGCCGCCCTCAGTGCCACCGGTTTTCTGTTGGCAGGAACCTATGCCATGCAGGCTAATCGTCATATGCGAATCACGGTCGTTTATGACATCATGCCGAAGAAAATCCAGCGCATTCTCGATTTCGTCCAGCACATTTTCATCCTGTTCTTCATGACATTGTTTACCTATGCCTGCTGGAAGCTTGCCGTGCCTGCCGTCACGCTCATGGAGACCAGCGCCCACGCCTGGGACGTCCCCATTCCAGCTTACCTCAAGGCCCTGATGGTCCTGGCTTCTGGCCTGATGCTTGTCCAGGCCATTTCACAATTGAGAGACGATATCAAAAAAATCCGTGAGGTTCTGTAATGAGTATTGAAATCCTCACACTGATCATGCTGGCGGCCATGATGGGCCTGATGGTGATCGGCCTGCCGCTGGTTTTTGTCACCGGTGTTGTTTCCCTTGCTTTTGCCCTGGCCTTGTACGGACCCATGAGTCTGACGCTAATCTCCAGCCGGGTCTATTCCTTTGTCAGTGTCTATGCGCTTGTCGCAGTTCCAATGTTTGTTCTGATGGCGTCCATTCTGGAACGATCGGGTGTGGCAAAGGATCTATTCAAGGCCATGCACATCTTCGCCGGTGGCCTGAAAGGTGGATTGGCGATCCAAACCATGGCCGTGGCCGTTCTGATGGCTGCCATGACCGGCATTATCGGTGGTGAAATTGTTCTGTTGGGCCTGGTTGCCCTGCCGCAGATGCTGGCGCTGAAATATGACCGCAAACTGGCCATTGGCACCATCTGCGCCGGTGGATCTCTGGGCACGATGATCCCGCCCAGTATTGTGCTGATCTTTTTTGGTCTCACTGCCAGTGTCTCGATCGGTGAGCTGTTCATGGCGACGATCATTCCCGGCCTGTTGCTGGCAGGACTTTATGTTCTCTATATTTTGATTCGCTGCCATATCAACCCTGAACTCGGTCCTCCGGCTCCGATTGAGGAAAGGGATCTTCCGCTCCGTGAAAAACTTATTCTGTTTCGCGATGTGGCTATGCCATTGAGTGTGGCGGTGATGGTCCTTGGCAGTATTTATGGCGGCATCGCCTCGGTCAGCGAATCTGCCGGTATGGGCGTCATCGGCGTTTTGATCTCGGCCAAGATCCGTAAGGAACTCAGCTGGGAAATGCTGCGCGGTGCCTTGATCCAAACCACCATGACATGTGCGGTTATCCTTTGGTTGACCTTCGGCGCCAACGCTCTGATCGGTGTCTATAACCTGATGGGCGGCATTGATTTTGTCAGGGAACTGATCTCCGGCCTGCCTTTTCCCCCCATGGTTATTATCATCCTCATGATGCTGATTCTGGTCGTGCTCGGGTTTTTCATCGACTGGATTGGGATCATGTTGCTGACCATGCCGATCTTTGTGCCGATCATCATTGCAATGGGGTACAGCCCGATCTGGTTCGGTATCCTGTTTTGCATGAACATGCAGATATCCTATCTCTCGCCACCGTTTGGGCCAGCTGCCTTCTACCTCAAGGGTGTGGCTCCGCCAGAGATAAGTCTGCAAGACATCTATGCGTCGCTCTGGCCGTTCATGATTTTGCAGATCATTGGTATTGGTCTGGTTATGTACTTCCCACAACTGGCGTTGTGGTTGCCGGATTATGTTTACAACAGCTAAAGCCAGGGAGCTTTTCTGATCAGGTCTGGCTGGCGGCGCTTTCGCCGTGCCAGCCGATCTGGCGGGAAATCCTCAAGGCTGCTTCCCGGGCCGCTTGCAGGTGATCCTCGATTGCCGATTTCCCTGACACAGTTCCGGAGATTGGCACGCTGACTGTGGCAACGGCGTTGCCGGTATGACCAAAGATCGGAAAGGCCAATTCGGTTACGCCCAGCATTGTCTTGCTTTCCTGGGTAAAAAAGCCGTCTTTCAGGGCTGTAGGCCAGGATTTTTTCAGATAGGCAAGCTCTGCCCGTGTGGCCTTGGTCTGGGACAACCAGTGTTCTCTGGTTTCCGCAGATTGATAGGCCAGCAAGACCACCCCGGAAACCGCCTTTTGCAAGGGCACCAACGTGCCCAGACTGACCGTAAAAAACATGGGCTCCGGAGAATTTTGCTGGGCCACAACCATGACATTGCCACCGGAATGGATTGCTACATGACAGGATTGGCGAACTTTTTGGCCAAGATCAAACAAAGCATCCGCCGAAGCCTCGACCAGGCGTTTTGTGGGCGGGTTTCTAAGCCCCAGTTCAAACAGTTTCAGTGTCAAGGTAAAGACATCGCTGTCATTTTCCCGGAATATGTATTCACGCTCCTCGAGGCATATCAGCATGCGAAATATCTCGTTGACGCTGCGCCCCATTTTTGCGGCAATACTCTTGGGTGCCATACCTTTTGTCTCCAGCGACAGCAACTCGAGTATATCAAGCCCCTTCTCCAAGGCAGGTGTCTGATAGCGGCTGCCCTCAGGTTTGGCGGATTTAGCGGCGGCAGTTTTCTTTGTTTTTGCAGGTTTGGTCGCCATTTGTATTGCTTTCGCTTGTAAATAAAATATTTGTATATAAAATTAGTCTAATTCAAAGACTAACCCACAGATACCTGTACATCAGGATATTTTAGACCGGTGGGTTGCGGAAATGAACAGTTCACGAGGCAGAATTTGCTAGCCGGGCAAATGACGCTGCGAACAACGACAAAAACGACAACCACACAGGCAAGGGTGATGGAGACAAAAATGGAATACGAGACATATAAAAGCCAGGGTTATTACAGTCCTTTACGGGTGTTGACGGAAAATGAAACTGAACACTTTCGAAAGAAAGTTGAGGGCATTCGTGACCGGCAAGACGCTGATGGCAAAAAATATCTTGGTGCCAATGTCCATTATCTGTTTCCTGATCTCTATGACCTGGTTGGGAAAGCGGAAATTCTGGATCAGGTCGAAAAAGTTCTTGGCCCGGACATTCTTTGCTGGAATGCGGCTTTCTTCAACAAGGAAGCCCGGGATCCGAATTATGTCTCCTGGCATCAGGATTTGACTTATTGGGGTCTTGAGCCACCAGCTATCGTTACGGCATGGATAGCGCTGACCCCCAGCACCACGGAAAACGGTTGTATGCGTGTCGTCCCTGGCAGTCATGCAGATGGTCAGATTGATCATGCGGATTTTCACGGTGACAACAATCTCCTGAGCCGCGGCCAGGAAATCCAGGTTGAAGTAAAAGACGAAGACGCCGTCGATATCATCTTACAGCCCGGTGAAATGTCGTTGCATGATGTGTTGATCATTCACGGTTCTGAGGCAAATCCTTCGGATATTCCCCGTTATGGGTTTGTCGTGCGTTATATTCCGACTTCCTGCAAACAAATCGGTGGTCGTACAGATGCCATGCTGGTTCGGGGAGAAGATCGGTTTAACCATTTTGATCCCGTGCCGAGACCGCAATCGGATTTACACCCTGATGCTCTGGCTTTTCATGAACAGGCGAATGAAAGACTGAATAATATCCTGTTCGCTACGGACGAGGATTCAAGCGCTGCCTGACGTCAAATCATCGCCATACCGTCACAAAGTTGATCTTCAGTCCTGATTCCCGAAGACGTTCCGGAACAGGACTTGAGAAGGTATGTTGATTCTGCTTGCCTGTAAAACGTTATTTCATATATGATAAGTCTGTTGAGGGCTGAAATTATGTATCTGAAAAGGACGTCAGGTGGAAGCCAAATCTGAAAAACCGACAACGCTGGTGATTTGTTGCGGTGCCATGGCACGAGAGATCGTCGGCATCGTGCGGGACAATGACTGGGGCCACATGAAGGTCGAATGTCTTCCTGCGAAATTGCACAACACGCCAGAGGCATTGCCTGAGGGCGTGCGCGCCAAAATCAGGGCTGGTCGGGAATCATTCGATCATATCATTGTTCTCTACAGTGATTGTGGGACCGGCGGTCTCATGCAGGCCATGCTGAGCGAAGAGGGTATTGACGGTATAGGGGGCGCTCATTGTTACGAAATCTTTACTGGAACTGAAGGTTTCAAAGAACTCATGGACGATGAGCCAGGTAGCTTTTTCGTCACAGACTTTCTTGCCCGCCATTTCGAAAAACTTGTTTTCCAGGGACTGGGCCTCGACCGCTATCCGAAACTCCGCGACACTTATTTTGCGCACTATAAGAAATTGATTTATCTCGCTCAAAGTGACAATGCCGATCTGCTGACTCGAGCTGAACGTGCCGCTGAGAGCATAGGTCTTGAATTTGAAGTCCGTCACGCTGGCGTTGAAGGCTTTGAATCATTTCTGGCTTCGCGCCAGGCCTGATCAGCGAGGTTCATTTGCATGTATTCCCTCAGAAAATGGTCGACCCGTCACGCCAGAGCTATGGACCTGACTTACCGGGTCACAGCGAACCTGTTCCACGTTTTTGACCCTTTGTGGAAAAGAATGATTGCATCCCGCCTGGAGAAACCCTTCACCGCCTGCGAATCATGGGCCAAAGGTGTTTTGTTCGACTGTCAGATGTGCGGTCAATGTGTCTTGTCGGTGACAGGCATGACCTGCCCGACAAATTGCCCCAAATCTCTCCGCAACGGGCCCTGTGGCGGTGTCCGGGCGAACGGTCATTGTGAAGTTAAACCGGAACTACGCTGCGTTTGGGTTGAAGCCTGGTCTGGTGCCAGGTCCATGAAAAAGACAGCCTTGTTTCAAATTCCCTTGCCAGCCAGGGAATACGATTTAGAAGGCCGTTCCGCATGGCTTGGACTCGCAGCAGCGAATATTGCGGGCCGTGATGCGGACAACACCAATGATGTGCCTTCATGATGAGGCAGGGCATCGACGGCATTTTCAACGACTATCCCATCTTGCCGGGATTTTCGTCAGGTGGTCGTCTGGAACGGGTTTTGCGCTCTGGTCGTTTCGCCGTCACCAGCGAGCTGAACCCACCTGACAGTGCCGATCCCGAGGACACCTTTAACCGGGCGCTTGTGCTATCCAGTGTATGTGATGCGATCAATGCTACGGATGCGTCAGGTGCCAATTGCCATATGTCGAGTATCGGCATCTGCGCCTTGCTGACGCGGGCGGGTTACTCACCCGTGCTGCAAATATCCTGTCGCGACCGCAATCGTATCGCTATTCAGGGTGATGTGTTGGGGGCAGCGGCAATGGGTGTGCACAATATTCTCTGCCTCACGGGCGACGGCGTGCAGACCGGTGATCAACCCGGTGCCAAGCCGGTATTCGACCTGGATTCTGTTTCCCTGTTGCAGATTATCCGGTCTATGCGCGATGAGGGCAAATTTAACTCCGGGCGCAAGATCACCTCCCCGCCGAATATATTTCTCGGCGCCGCCGCCAATCCCTTTGCGCCGCCCTATGACTGGCGACCCCTGCGGCTGGCTAAAAAAATCGACGCCGGTGCCCAGTTTGTCCAAACCCAGTACTGCTACGACATTCCGATGTTGGAACGTTATATGACGGTAGTTAGAGACCTCGGTCTGGACAAAAAGTGTTTCATTATTGTCGGTGTGGGCCCGATGGCATCCGCTCGCACAGCCTCATGGATTCGCAACAATGTTCCCGGTGTTCACATTCCGGATCAGGTTATTGATCGTCTCAAAGGGGCTGAAAACCAGAAAGCGGAAGGCAAACAAATTTGCATCGAGCTTATTCAGCAAATACGCCAGATTCCGGGCATACACGGCGTGCATGTCATGGCCTATCGGCAAGAAGAATATGTTACAGAAATCATCGCAGATTCCGGCGTTCTGAAGAACCGGATCATCGACCAACTCGCTGCGGCACGTTTTAACGCGCTGGAAACGCAAACAACAAGGTACAAATCAGCATGACCGACACCATACTTGGCTCCGCAAGCAAAGAAATTATCATCGGCTTTGAGCAGCCTTTTGTTGTAATCGGAGAACGGATCAATCCCACCGGACGCAAGAAACTGGCCGAACAAATGGCGTCGGGGGATTATTCGCAGGTTGAAGCGGATGCCTTGGCCCAGGTTGCCGCGGGTGCCCATGTGCTGGATGTAAATGCCGGTGTGCCCATGGCGGACGAGCCACAAATGATGAAAGACATGGTGGAACTGGTACAGTCCCTGACCGACGTGCCGTTGTGCCTGGATAGTTCCATGCCCGCTGCACTGGAAGCCGGACTGGCCGCCTGCAATGGCAAGGCCCTGGTGAATTCTGTGACGGGTGAAGAAGAAAGCCTTGAGGCCGTTTTGCCGCTGGTCAAAAAACATGGCGCCGTTGTTGTTGCCATTTGCAATGACGAAGAAGGTATTTCGGAAGATGTTGAAAAGCGCTTTGCCGTCGCCAAAAAAATTGTTGAGCGGGCCGTTGATCATGGTATTCCGCGCGAAGACGTTGTTGTCGACCCTCTGGTCATGCCGGTTGGCGCCGTGGGGAACTCAGGCAAGGCCGCCCTGACGCTGGTGCGCCGGATCCGTGAGGAACTGAAACTAAATACGACATGTGGCGCGTCAAATGTCAGTTTTGGCTTGCCGAACCGTGTCGAACTGAACGGTGCTTTCATGTCAATGCTGATCGGCGCAGGTCTGACCTCAGCTATCGTCAATCCGCTACACCCGGAAATTATGACTTCGATCGGTGGTGCTGAAGTTCTGGCGGGTATTGATAACCGCTGCAAACGCTGGATGAAACGTTGTCGCAGGTTGGCCGCCGAAGCCGCCTGATCTCAAAAAATCAGAAAGGAGTATGATCTCTCTGGCGTGTCGTCAGGGAGCATATTTTTGTGTCTTGACATCAGTTCTTCTAATCGTTAACGTACTTTGAATACAAAGTACATTATTGGCGCGTTATCTGGAGAACATGATGAGTAAAATAAAGCGTGTTGAGGTTCATGAGTTTGATTTTGAAGGTAAAAATCTTGCCCGTGATGGTGTTGCGCAGACCATAACATATAAAGATGGGTCATCAATACGCATCACCAAATATGCTGTCGTCATCCTGACTGAAGATGGCGGCCGGGGCGAATATGTTACCCACTGGGTCGCTAACCAGTCGGCGTTTGGACAAACTCTTGTCCTTGCTCCCAGATTGATAGGTAAAGACGCACGCGAGCGGATCGCCATCTACGAAGACCTTAAACGCGACATACGCCAGTACGACCATATGGGCCATGGTGCCATTGACATCGCCCTGTGGGACTGGGCTGGAAAACGGCACGGTGCGCCTATTGCAGAATTGATTGGTGGATATCGCTGGAACCTGCCTGCCTATGCCAGTACCTATCATGCTGATCGGGCAGGGGGTCTGGACAGCAAGGAAGCCTTCGTTGATTTTGCCGAGGAATGTTACGACCTTGGTTACAGGGCTTTCAAGGCCCACGGCTGGAACGAAGGCAATGCCAAAGAAGAGGCAGAAAATGTCCTGCATCTGGGCAAGCATATGGGCGATCGCATGACTCTGATGCTGGACCCGGCGTGCGAGCTGCGCACTTTTGCCGATGCAGTCTATGTAGGACGTGCCTGTGATGAGGCAAATTTCTTCTGGTATGAAGATCCGTTCCGCGATGGTGGTACGTCCGCATTTGCTCACAACAAACTGCGCCAGATGATTTCAACGCCGCTTTTGATGACCGAGCATGTGAGGGGTGTTGAGCCCAAGGCCGACTTTGTTATTGCCGGTGGCACCGACCTTCTGCGGGCTGACCCTGAATACGATATGGGCATCACTGGTGCCCTGAAGATTGCTAACATGGCTGAATCCCTGGGCCTGGATGTTGAAATTCATGCCAGTGGCCCGGCGCACAGACACCTGATGTCAGCGATCCGGAACTCAAACTATTATGAAGTCGCCCTTGTGGCCCCCAACTGCCCCAACGCAATACCGCCGGTCTATAAATGTGGGTACAGCGACCAACTGGATTGCATTTTGCCTGATGGCACCGTTGAAGTTCCACGCGGCCCTGGCCTGGGCGTTGAATACGACTGGGACTTCATCGAGAAAAACCGCAAGTCCCTGCACGTCTTTGAATAGGCAAAATCAAGAGTGAGAGAAGCGAGAAATATCCATGGCTGATACTACAAGATGGATTGATACTTTTTCGGAATTTGCCGGAAAAAAGATTCTTGTCACAGGCTCCAGTCAAGGCATAGGTGCCGCGGTTGCCAGCGCCTTTGCGGACTGTGGGGCAAGGGTTGCTGTGCATTATGGACGCAACAAACCCAAGGCAGAGGCGCTTGTGGCGCAAATTGAGGCGGCAGGTGGCGAGGCCGTAATTGTGGGTGGAAACCTGTTGGATGCAGGGGCCGGGCGCGCCCTGGTCAACGAAGCAGCCGAGGCGCTTGGAGGGCTTGATGTGGTTATTCACAACGCCGGTGATCCCTTGTTGCGAGATAGCTTCGAGGATATGAGCGACGAAAACGAAGCACGCATTATCCAGCTCAATCAACTAAGTGCCTTCGAGATAATCCGGGCGGCGATCCCACATGTGCGCAAATCTGATGCCGGTTCAATTATTGTGACAACGTCCGTTTCAGTTCGAAATGGCGGCAGTGCCGGGGTTTCCATTTACGGTGCGGCCAAGGCCTCACTTGAATCAATTGTCCGGACCCTTGCCATTGAACTGATCCCGGATGGCGTTCGCATTAATGGCGTGGCCCCTGGCTACATTGATACTGATATTCATACTGGCTTCTCAAATGAAGAAGAACGGGAAAGCTATCTGGTTCATGTGCCTATGGGCAGGCCCGGAAAAGCCGATGATTGTGTTGGCACATATCTGTTCTTTGCCAGTCAGAAGATGAGCAACTACATTACCGGCGTGACGCTTGATGTGAATGGTGGTATGACCTTGCGCTGATAAATTTCGCGAAGGAGAAAACCGGATGCCTGCCACTGAACGGGCGAGCGGCAAAGCTGACAATGTTGCCAGGCAAATTCGGGAGATGATCGCAGATGGTCGTTTGGCCCCCGGGCACCGATTGCTGGAAGCGGATGTTTTCAAGGCTTTCAGTGTCAGTCGGTCTCCCGCCCGCCGGGCCCTTGAATCTCTTTGCTCTGACGGTTTTCTGATAAAGCACGATGGCCAGGGATATGTCATTGCTGGTGTTTCCGAAGCGCCGTGCGCGCCAAGGGCGGCCCTATCAAATATTGGCGGCATCGCCAATGCCGAAGCACGCTGGCATACCGTTTATCCACAGGTTGAGCAGGAAATCACGCGTCAGATTCTATTCCGGAACGTTCGCGTCAAGGAAGAAAAAATGGCTCAGCATTTTGGTGTCAGCCGTACTGTTGTGCGCGAGGTTTTGTCGCAAATGCGTGCCGTCGGGCTTGTATCCAAGGATCGTAGCGGACGCTGGCTGGCGTTACGTGTGACGGCACAGCGTATTAAGGATCTATACGAACTGCGACAATTGCTGGAACCGGCAGCCTTGCAAATTGCAGCGGCTACTCTCGAGCCAGAAGAAATTCGAAATCTTGAGCAATTAGTCGATCAGCTGATTAAAGATTATCCTGCAGTAGAACCGGATCAGCTAAACTTTGCTGAAAGGGCATTGCATGTGGAAATTGTGGTTGGCCGCTGCACCAACCAGGAGATCGCTGAGTCCCTGAAACGTTCGCAGCTTTTGTTGATTACCAACCACTATCTGCTGGATCTTTTCATCGGCGTGCCAGAAAAAACAGCCTTGGTATTTCTCAAACAGCACCGCAAGGTCATCAAGGCCCTGGGCAAGGGAAAGATTGCAGATGCCGCTGAGGCGCTGCGCGTGCATCTGGTGCTTTCCTGCAAGGAACTTGTCGGCCGCCTGGACCAAATGGCCAAAGTCCCGAAACCCGACCTTGCGCCCTATCTTGTGGACCAGTCTTAATAAATGAATTCCGAGCCGGTTTGGAGCAAGAGAGCAACTGCAAGAAACCAGATGTCCAGCACTGGCGTATCCCCGGCTAAAGGCTAGAATATCCTCTGGATTTGAGGTCAGGAGAAAAATGCATGCGGCCATTGTCGAAAAGTTATTTGCGACTTTCGGTTCTCTATTCGATTGTTGGCCTGGGCGTCGGCTTGATGATGGTCTCGGTGGATGACCACAGCCAGATGCCTGCCCATGCGCATATTATGCTTATTGGTTTTGTGCTGATGTTCATGTTTGGTGTGTTCTATCGTCTGTGGCCAAAGGCTGAAGATGGTTTCTTGCCGGTTCTGCACTTTGTTTTAACTCAAGTATCCTTCATCGGATTTATGATCGGCTTCTGGCTTTATTACGGCGGTAATCCGGATCTGGGGGAGACGCTCAGGGCACCCTCGACGACGGTGTTTTTCTTAAACCAGTTCCTGTTTTGCTGGATTGTCTTCAAGGCAACGCGGTAGCCTGGATTGCGGCTTCGCGACCGGCAATGCGACCGAGAGTGACGGCTGAGAGCAAACCATTGCACGAAAGATAGCCGCTGCCATCGGTCCCGGAAATACCGCGTGCCGCACCACCACCGGCGAACAAATTCGGCAATGTGCTGCCATCTGGACGTTTAACGCGCGCGTCGCTATCGATGGCCAGGCCACCCTGTGTTTGCAGCAACGCACCGGTGACTTTGATCGCATGATAGGGCGCAGTCAGGGCGGGAGATTTTTTAAGCGTCGCCAGGGTTTGTTCAAGGGCAGGTGCGGGAAGCCTGCAGGCTTGTGCAAGTTCCGCTGCAGTCATGCCGGATTTGATGGCTCCCAAATTTTGCAGGTTTTTGAAGTCGGCAAATCGCAAGGCCCCGTCATACAAGCTTTGATCGATGACGGACCAGACGTTGCCGTCCTGTTGGCAAACAGTTGCCGCCAGTTCCGAGGCCCCAAGGCTTTCGTCGCAAAAACGGATCCCATTTTGGTTGACCAGGATGCCGCCGTTATTCAACAGGGCCCATGAAACCGTGATGGCGTGCGGTGTGGCGACGGATCCATGGCCTTGAAATGCCCCCATATCTTCACAAGCTGCACCCAGAGCCTGGCCCCATAAGACCGCTTCGCCCTGGTTGCCTTCATGACCAAAATAGATGGACCCCGCCATGTCCGGCAACCAGCTTTTCACCATGTCCGCATTGCCGCCAAAGCCGCTTGAGGCCAGTACCAGAGTCTGGCAGCCCAGGCGTTCAGAGCTGCCGTCGGGGCGTGTGATCACCACACCTGACACTTTGTCACCGTCCACAATCAATTCCTTGACCGTCGCATTGCAGATGACATCAATGTGGGCGGCGTCAACGGCGCGCAAAAGATCAGCCATCAAATCAGCACCACTGTTCGTCGGCGGGGCATGGGTGCGTTGGCGACTGTGGCCGGGATAGGGCGGGCCATCGACCAGCACCAAATCCATATTGTGACACTCGATCAACCAGTCGATGGCAGGCCCGGACCCGGCGCAAATTGCCGCTAGTAAATGCGGATCAGCTTTGCCGCCTGCCTTGGACTGAATATCACGGGCGAATAATTCCGCTGTGTCGTCGTCAATGTCTGCGGCTTTTTGCAGTGCCGTGCCGCAGGCTGTGATCATGCCCGACGACAAGGCCGTTGAGCCTTTTGGCACAGGGTCGCGTTCCAGCACGATTACTTCTGCACCGTTGTCATGTGCGCTGAGGGCGGCGACAAGACCGCAGGCCCCGCCGCCAATGACGACCACGGGAACGGTCAGATCGAATGCGCTGCCGGGGTCGTCGATAACAGACATCGAAAAACTAGCCTACTGCGGCATCCTTCAAAGGAGCATCCACTTCATCCACACGCGGGTTCTGACCGCGCAGGACGGAGTTATCTTCGAACAAGGTACGCTGATCAATGGGCGCCGGGTTGAGCCAGTCTTCTTCGTTGAACTGACCGCTTTGGCCATAGGCGTTAATGGCATTTTGATAACAGGTCATGTGGATGTGGTGTTGATCGATGCCTTTGCTGGCCATCAGATTAGCCACCTTGGGCACGGCCAGGGGGTCAGAGACACCCCAGTCGGCACTGGAATCGCAGATGATGCGCTCCGATCCATATTGGCGCACAACTTCGACCATGCGCTCGTTGCCCATCTTGGTCTGCGGATAGAGCGTGAAGGCGGCCCAGAAACCCCGGTCCAGTGTTTCCTTGACGGTCTCTTCAACGTTGTGATCAACGATGACCTTGTTCGGCGCCAGACCATGTTCCAGACAGACATCCATGGAACGGCTGGTGCCTTTTTTCTTGTCCCGGTGGGGTGTGTGGATCATGACCAGCATGTCGAGTTCTTTTGCCAGTTCCAGCTGGGCCCGGAAATATTTGTCTTCCGCCGCGGACTGTTCGTCATAGCCGATTTCACCAATGGCGACGACGCCTTCCTTGGTGGCAAAGCGCGGCAAGATATCCATAACTTCTTCCGCCAGGGCTTCGTTATTGGCTTCCTTACTATTCAGGCCAATGGTGCAATAATGGCTAATACCAAATTGCGCCGCCCGGAAACGTTCCCATCCGATTAAGGATGAATAGTAATCGATGAAGCTGCCGACATTTGTGCGGGTCTGACCCAGCCAGAAAGCGGGCTCGATTACGGCGACAACACCGGCGGCGGCCATGGCCTCATAATCGTCGGTGGTGCGGGCGCTCATGTGAATGTGCGGATCGATGGTTTTCATTTCAATTCCCCTTAAACCCTTAATTCTCTAGGGTTTTGGTGCGTCATTACAAACAGTTTCCCAAGAAACGCGTCCGGCTTCAATGTCTGATTTGATCTCCGGGACAGAATTAAGCATCTCAGCGGCTTTTTCATGCGGGCTGTCAAACAGGGCCAAAGCGGCTGCCTGGCGTTCCACCATGAGCTCACGGCCTAATGGCCAGCTCAGCTCGTCGATTAGCTCATCGTCAGCAAAGGGACCGACCATGCGCCAGAGTTCCGGCATTATGGTGCGGCTGGCGGCCTGACGTTCATGGGCATAATCGATCAAGGTTGTCGCCAGGTCCCGATTGCGACGACTATCCAGGCCCTGAATGGGATCAAGTTTGCTGCCAATAAAAATAGCTTTCAGCACCATCTGGTTCCAGGCATTTTCGCCAAAATTTTCGACCGGATACGGATTGTCATGGGCTACAGCTTCAAACACGGCTTTCATGTTGGTGCGCAGACCTTCGCCCGCTCGGGCCACATATCGCTCCCCTTCCGGGTAAAGCGGCAGGCCCTGGTAAAAAGCAATGGATTCGCGCACATCAGCGGTAATGCAGAGTTGCTCCAGACGGCGGGCAAATTCAGGCCCTTCCGGAGTCGCCGCAAGCATGATCACAAGCCGCGCCGTCTGATCCACACTCCAGCCCATAGGGCGCCAGCCAGATCGCGCTTCGTCAGCGGCTTTCATATCAGCCTCGGATAAAATCAGGTCAGCTTTGCCGACTTTGCGTGGCACCAGACTGACCGCCAGATAAAGATCACGGTCGGCCGCGCCAGCCAAGGCAGCGGCGCTATCCGCCAGCCATTGGAAAGCCTCGTCGGACAATTGCTTTTGCAGCCACGCTTGCATGAGTTCCAGGGGGCGTGTGGTGTTGGACATAATTGTTTACCCCTCCGCCCCTGATGCCAGTTGCTCTCGAACCCAGTTCAACTCACGCACAATAGCGTCGATCACATCCACATTGCGATATTCCAGCGGCAGAACATTCCAGGTGTAGGTCTCAACTTCCAGATGGTTGGAAATTGGTTTCTTGCGATGGATGGCCAGGATTTCCCGAATGAAGTTTTGCGTGGTGGCAAATTCACCCAGATCATCGAGGAAGATCGGCACATGAAAATGCACCCGCCATTCTTCGGCGCTGGCCCCCGCAGTGTGGGCATCAAAGGCCTGTTGCAGATCGATATGACGGGTCAGGTTGCCGTTGGAATTTGCTACTGTTTGATGCAGATAAATCGCATCATCAAAAGGTTTCAACAGCTCTAGCGTGCGATCCGTCACCGGCGCGAAACGCAAACCGGCACTGATTTGCATTTTGCCAATATTGATCTTGGCGTTGTCCAGTTTGCGGATGACCGCGTCGGCCTCTTCAAACTCAACAGCCGCATGGCAAAGATCAAGGCAAAGGCCAAGGTGGCGATGCAGAGCCGCATCTGCGCCCGCTGCATCCAGCGAGGTCAATGCCATCAGCTGATCACGGGCGGCCACCGAGAATAACCAGGTTTCAAAAAAGTCGACGGATTCGTCAATGGTTTCAATAAAACAACAAGGCTCAGGCTCCAGCGTCAGCGAAATCAGCTTACCTGTACGTTGATGGATGTCGACCAGATGGGCCGCATGCCGGACCATGTTCTCCATAATCTCAGCGATGTCACTGTCGGACATGATCAGGGATTTGAATGCACCAGGCACCGTGCTGATGCTACCGTCCATGCCCTCAGGCAAAAGGCTCACAAGGATATCGGCCAACTGGTTGGTGTAGTTAAGGCGCGCGTTGTCCCGCCAGTCCGGCAAATAAACATTTTCCTTAACCGGCGTGCCGTGAAAATCGCCGTAGGGAAAACCATTCAGGGTGAAGACGTACAGATTTTGTTGCTGGAGAAAATTTTTGAACTCGGCCAGGGCATCTGGTTGAGCGAGATCATTGGCGGCAATGGCCGAGAGGCGCAAGCCCATGCCAAAGGCGTCATCGGGCACCAGTGCCGCCTTGGCCCGGGGCAAATAATTTTCCAGGCTGGCACGCACATCAGGCCAGGTTTCACCGGGGTGAATGTTGGTACAATAAGTTAGATGAACATTTCCCGCAGGGTCGAGTTTCATACGTGATTGTCCGTTTCAGGTTCCGGGTTAAATTTCATAGGTAAAAATTCTTAATGTCAAAAATCCCCAAATTCGCCAGCTTGATCAAACTTTAACCCGGTTTAGTAAAGTTTGTTAACGTACTCGCATTTTTAGCCCCTGTAACCTGACGTCTTGAAATTCACATGGCGTGTGCGACAGATACCCTATCGAACGCAACGTCCAGCAGGAACTCAAGCGATGCATTCACAAGGTTCGCATCTTTCCAAATAACCGATCTCTTGAACGTCTTGTCAGCGCAGTCCTCTTCGAAGTCGACGGCAAATGGCAATTCAAGTTGGTTGATTGCACCAAAGTGAAATTTCAAAACATCTTGTTGCTTAATCCCTTTTTGTCGCTAAACTTCCTTGCTGGAGGGGTGTTGAAATAAGAATTATATGTTAATCTCATGTAAATTTCGCATCTTAAACCCCCTTTTTGGGCGTTTTTAAGCCCCCATATGGGGAATTTTGCAGTCTAACTTTAGCTTGTAAAATCAGTGTGTTGCTAAAGTTTCACTCTACCGATAACAACTAATAATAGTTAATACAGGAAGAGGTATATTGTGCACAAATTACAAAAATTAGCCGTATCTGCGGCTGTATCCCTGGCGTTCATTGGCAGCCCTGCCATGGCCCTGGATGTTAAAGTTGAGGCCTTTGCAACGGGACTTGAATCTCCTGTTGATCTCAAGGAAGCCCCCGATGGGTCCGGGCGAATTTTTATCATGGAGCAGACAGGCGCGATTGTCGTGGTCAATGCCGATGGTACGATGAGGGCAAAACCATTTCTCGACCTGCATGACAAGATCGTCAAGCAATATACGCGCTTTGATGAGCGGGGCACGTTGGGGTTTGCATTCCATCCCGATTATAAGACGAATGGCAAATTTTATGTCTATTCCAGTCGGGAGATCGTGCGCGAAGCTGAAGGCTTGACCCACGAGATTTTTGGCAACCACACTGCCTACCTATCAGAGTTCATGGTGTCCGATAATCCCAATGTTGCCAATGCTGGTTCTGAACGTGTGCTGATGAAAATCGAACAGCCACAATTCAATCACAACGGCGGTGCGTTGGAATTTGGACCTGACGGCAAACTTTACCTCGCCCTTGGCGATGGCGGATTTGCTGATGACTGGGGTTGGGGCCATAACAAAGATATTGGCAACGCGCAGGACTTAAGCAACCTTTTAGGCAAGGTTTTGCGGCTCGACGTAGATTCAAAATCTGAAGGTCTTGAGTACGGCATTCCGGCGGACAATCCTTTTGTTGGTAAAGAGGGTGCCCGGGGTGAGATCTTTGCCTATGGTTTCCGCAACCCTTGGCGGATGACCTTCGACACCGGCGGCACGAACCAGCTCTTTGTGGCCGACGTTCAACAGAATAGTTACGAGGAAGTGGACATCGTTACCAGCGGCGGCAACTACGGCTGGCGCGTAATGGAAGGAACTCACTGCTTCGATTACCACAAGCCGAATGACCACAAGGCGTCCTGTGAAAATTCCAACATGGTTGCCCCAATCATCGAGTACAATCACTGCGTTAAGTTCAAAGGCAAAAATTGCGATGGCATTAACGTGATTGGTGGTGCTGTTTATCGCGGTGCCAACTCGGCGTGGCAGGGTAAGTACTTCTTTGGCGACTGGAGCATGACCTTCGGTGGCGGCAGTGGCAGGCTTTATGTTGCGACCAATAACGGTGGCAAATGGAGTCATGAGCGTGCCAATGTGACCAATAATAAGTTCAAAACCAATGTTCTGGCCGTTTTACAAGATCTTAAAGGCAATGTTTACGCCTTGACATCTGGGTCTATGGGGCCATTTGGCACTCGCGATACGGTGTACAAAATCACACCGTAAGCTTGAATTAAACGGAAAGAAGCCTGGTCGTCCGAGGGCGGCCAGGCTTCTGCCGTTTACAGAACAATATGCCCTGTGTGTATAGTTTGAATTCAATTTGAAAAGACGATTCTCTCAGATAGAAAAGACGAATAATGACGAAGCTACTCCAGTTCACGCGTTTTGCTCTGACTTTAAGTCCCCGTCTCCAGCCATCCACTTTCTTTCCAGGACGGCGTCGCTCGCCCGCTTCCCTGGCTGGCATAGCACTGGTGCTTTTGGTCTTCAGCATTGCTGGAGGTGCTGAAAACGCAAACGCATCACCTGAGGCCAAAGCGCTTCTGCTGGAAAAAGGCTGTGGTGGCTGTCACCTTATTCCCGGCGTTGAAGACGCCTACGGCGAAGCCGGGCCATCCCTGAAGGGAATGAAAACAAGAAAACGCCTGCTTGGGGGGAAGTTGAAAAACACCCCGGAAAACATGAGAGCCTGGTTGATGAATCCTGGATCTGTAAAATCGGGCACCGTGATGCCCAATTTAGGCCTTACCAACGAGGATGCTGATATCATGATCGAATATTTCAAAAAAATCTAATTTTCCTGTGCTGACGTCCAAATCCAACACGCCCTCTATCCTCTTTCGCTCCCGGTGCTGTCGAACTTGTCTGTGTCAATGCGCCACAAAACCCGTTTGACCTGTTCGGTGACAATCCGGGCCAACAAAAAAGGACCAGGCCTGGGATGAGTGATCCTTCCATTCGTCAACGCAAGCTGGATCATGTTGCGCTCGCTATGAGCGATGCGGCAGTCTCAACTCGTGATCCCGGTTGGTCTGATGTCACCCTGGTGCCGGTGACGCTGCCGGAAACTAACCCGGACGATGTTGATCTCGCCGCGACCTTTCTGGATTTCGATTTACAGGCGCCGGTCTTTATTGCTGGCATGACCGGCGGCCACCCGGACGTGGAAAAAATAAATGCCGCTCTGGCCACTGCCGCGCAAACCCATGGTGCCGCTATGGGTGTCGGTAGCCAGCGTGCTGCCCTGGTCGATCCTGATCTGGTGCCGTCCTATGCCATTGTGCGCCGACACGCACCCGACGCTTTTATTTGTGGCAACATTGGTATTTCCCAGGTTCTGGAAGGTGAGACCGGCACAGACGTAATGAGGCGACTGATCGACATGATCGAAGCGGACGCGATGGCGGTGCATATTAATGTTTTACAGGAATTGGTTCAGCCAGAAGGCGACATCAAACCGGGCGGCGCATATGACGCCCTCGGTGAATTGGTCGCCAAATCGCCGGTGCCGATCATTGTCAAAGAAACCGGTTGCGGCTTTGATCGGGTGACTGCAAACCGACTTTTGGAAACCGGAATTGCGGCCATCGACGTTGGCGGCATGGGCGGCACCAGCTTCACGTTGATTGAAGGCATAAGGGCCGCTACGGCTGATGATCAGCGCGGCGCGCGCTTGGCCCAAACCTTTTCCACATGGGGAATTCCCACGGCCTGCAGTGTGCTGGAGGTCCGGGAGACCGGTTTGCCGATCATTGCCACGGGCGGCATTTCAGATGGGCTTCAGGCCGCAAAGGCTTTGTCGTTGGGGGCGCATTTGGTCGGCATTGGCCGCAAGATTTTGGCCGCAGCCGTTGATGGACCTGAGGCGGCTGTCGAAGAACTCGGGCTCATTATTGAAGAAATCAAAATCAGCCTGGCTTTAAGCGACTGCCGTAATCTGGAAGAATTTGCGGCACGGCAACCTGTGTTGTCTGGCCAGGTTGCTTTGTGGCAAGCCCGCGATAAAAATCTGAACAAAGGGGGAGCAGACTGAATGCGTAAGACGGTTGTCATTAATGTGGTGGGCCTGTCGCCTTCGATGGTAGGGGTGAACACGCCAAACCTCAAAAAAATCGCTGACAAGGGCGGCATACGCCCCCTACACACGGTCACGCCCGCTGTAACCTGTTCCTCACAAGTTACTTATCTGACCGGCACCTTGCCAAGTGAGCATGGCATTGTGGGCAACGGTTGGTTCTTCAAGGATCTGTCTGAAATCTGGTTTTGGCGTCAATCCAACAAACTGATCAAGGGCGAATGGGTTTGGGAAACTGCCAAGGCGCGCGACAAGACATTCACCTGCGCCAATATGTTCTGGTGGTACAATATGTATCTCACGGCGGATATCGGGGTGACGCCGCGTCCCATGTATCCGGCGGACGGGCGCAAGTTACCTGATTGTTATGCCAAGCCTGAAAGCCTGCGGGTTGAACTGACCAAAAAACTTGGACGTTTTCCCTTGTTCCGCTTTTGGGGACCCGCCACGGATATCTCTTCCAGTCAGTGGATTGGCGATGCCACCGTTCATGTGCGCGAAACCAGTGACCCGACCCTGACTCTGGTCTACCTGCCGCACCTTGATTACAACCTGCAACGCCTTGGCCCACACCATCCTGATATCGCCACTGACTTGCGCGAAGTTGACGGCGTTTGTGGTCAGATTATCGATCAGGCCGAAGCCGATGATGCGCGCATTATTGTGCTGTCGGAATATGGCATCACACCCGTTAATCGACCTGTCCATCTAAATCGTGTGTTGCGCCAGGCTGGTCTCATTCAGGTGCGCGAAGAAGAACACGACAAAGAGATTCTCGATCCCGGCGCCAGTGGGGCCTTTGCCGTGGCGGATCACCAGATCGCCCATATCTATGTCAACGACAAAAGCCGTCTGGCGGAAATCAAAAGCCTGATCGAAGCCCAGCCCGGCGTAGAAGAAGTGCTGGGCGCCGCTGGCAAAGCGGAACGCGGCCTCGATCATGATCGGGCAGGGGACCTGGTTGCTATTTCAGAGGCTGACAGCTGGTTTACTTATTATTACTGGCTGGACGACGCCAAATGCCCTGACTTTGCGCCGACCGTCGAGATCCATCGCAAGCCAGGTTACGACCCGGTGGAACTATTCATGGATCCGGCGATTACTTTCCCCAAGGTCGCGATCATCTGGCGGCTGGTCAAAAAAATATTGGGCTTTCGCACTTTGATGGATGTCATTCCGCTGGACGCAAGCCTGGTCAAGGGATCACACGGACGCCCCACAGACGATGATCAAGAAGGGGCGGTTTTCATGACCTCAGACGCCGCCTTCGCCGAAGAGGGACCTTTAGCCCCTACAGCCGTTAAGGACATGATCCTGCGGCATGTATTTGAATAGATGGACAAATAATCATGTTTATGGCTAGGTTGACGACTTGGGTTGATCATTGGGGGATGGCAATTTAATGGCTGAGGCACGAGATATGGTTGATTTTGGGGGTGATCTTGATACGGATCTGCAATCGGGCACAGATGTGTACATGCAGCAGTTTTCTGTGCCTTTCGCTTATCCAGTCTATTTTACCAAAAATATGTTCGCCGCCGACAACGAAGTTTTTATCAAGGCGTTGACCCGTCTGGAAAGCCACCGTCGGCACCGCTTTGTTACCTTCATTGATGCGGGTGTCGCGGATGCCCTGCCAAATCTGGCCGATGACATTACAAATTATGCCCAGACCAATGCGGAAACCATTGATCTGGTCACGGCACCGGAAATTATTTCCGGCGGCGAAGGTGTCAAAAACGACCCTGACCTTGTTGCCCGTTTGCAAAAGCAAATGCTGGACTTGGGCATCGACCGACATTCTTTTGTCATGGCAATCGGCGGCGGGGCCTTCCTGGATATGATCGGCTATGTGGCGGCCACAACACACAGGGGCCTGCGCCTGATCCGGGTGCCAACAACTGTCCTGGCGCAAAATGATTCTGGCGTCGGGGTTAAAACCGGTGTAAATGCCTGGGGCTCGAAAAATCTCCTGGGCTCCTTCGCGCCACCCTTCGCGGTGATTAATGATTCGGCCTATTTGGCGAGCCTGAATGAACGGGACCGACGGGCAGGTATGGCGGAAGCCGTCAAAGTAGCCCTGATCCGGGACGGTAGTTTTTTTGCCACCCTTGAAGCCAATGCCGAAGCCCTCGCCCGCTTTGATCCACCAGCAGTTAATCACCTGATCCGGCGCTGCGCCGAATTGCATATGCATCAAATTGCCTTTGGCGGCGATCCGTTTGAGGCTGGCAGTGCCCGGCCGCTGGATTACGGCCACTGGTCGGCGCACAAACTTGAATCCATCACCGATCACGCCGTGCGCCATGGTGAAGCCGTGGCCATCGGTCTGGCCCTGGATACGCGCTACAGTGTTGCCAAAGGATTTTTGGGCGCGGGCAATGAAGATCGTGTTTGTGCCTTGCTCGAGAAGCTGGGGTTTGATCTTTGGCATCCGGCCCTGGAGATGCGCAATGATGACGGCAGCCTGACAATTCTTGCGGGCCTGCGAGAATTTCGCGAACATCTGGGTGGCGAATTAACCATCACATTGTTGACGGGCATAGGCACCGGACATGAAGTGAATGAAATGGACGAAGCTGTTATTCTCGACAGTCTGGCCTGGCTCAAAAACCGAGCCTCAGTGAAATAACTTCCGGAACAATTATTGATGAATATTCAGGTTGCCTTGCGTCTTGGAAGGGTTTCGAATTTGCCGACTGTCTGGACCAATGTTCTGGCCGGTCTGACGCTCACCGGTGTAGGCACAGGCTTGAGTGCAAGCTCAGTACAAATATGGGCCTTGATGGTTTCCATGACGTTTTTTTATCTCGGTGGCATGTATCTGAATGACGCCTTTGATGCGGAGATAGATGCAGTTGAACGTCCGGAACGGCCCATCCCGTCTGGCCAGGTGTCGGCCCGTTTGATCTTTCACCTGGGTTTTGGCATGCTTTTGCTGGGCGTTGCCGGTCTGGCCTGGGCTGGAACACAACTGCCAAATGGCACAGGCTTGGCACCGGCGATTGCAGGTTTGGCTTTGGCCGTCTGTATTACCTTTTATAACTGGAACCACAAAAATAACCCGCTGGGTCCCTTGGTCATGGGTGCTTGTCGCATGCTGATTTATGTGGCCGCTGGCCTTGTGCTGACGACTTCCCTGCCGAACGGATTGTATTTCGGGGCAGGTGTATTGCTGTGCTACTTGATTGGTTTAACGTTCGCTGCAAAGCAGGAAAACCTCAATCAGATCACCAACCTTTGGCCCCTGATTTTTCTCGGCGTTCCTTTTGCCTATGCGGCAAGCATGCTGAATATTGATCAGACAAGTCTTGTGATCCTGGTCATTTTTTTGCTCTGGGTTTTGTATGCCTTGTCATTCCTGGTCTTTCCATCCCGCATCAACGTGCCGCGGGCCGTGGTTTCCCTGCTGGCGGGCATTTGTCTTTTGGACGCTTTGCTAATCGCTGCAAGTGGGGACACAAAACTGGCCCTGTTTGCACTAATCGGTTTTCCACTGACTCTGGCCTTCCAGCGATGGATACCGGGAACCTGAATCAGAAGTTATAACGCGATAGATTTGCCAAGGGGGGCTCCATGATAAAAGTTTGTCTGGCAATCGCGATAACGCTTTCTCCTGGCAGCGTTGCAATGGCGGCTGCCTGAAGATGCCAATTCTGCTTACGAAAAGTCAGGAAAAAAAGGTCCTGATGACAACAGCGATTGTCAGCGGCATGGGCTTTGCCGACATGATGGCTGTCAATACGGCTCTGCCGGTCATGCAGACACAGCTTGGGATGGACGCGGCCAGCGCCCTTTGGGTGGCCGAAATATACCTTCTGTTTGTGGCGTCACTGATGATGATGGGCGGGGCCCTTGGGGATCGTTTTGGCTACCGCCGGGTTTTGCGCTATGGCATTTTGGCCTTTGCAGCATCTTCCTTGTTGTGCGCAGTGTCGACCTCCGGAGATATGTTGATATTTGCCCGCGCCACCCAGGGACTGGCAGCGGCATTTGTTCTGCCTTCCAGCCTGGCCCTGCTAAACGCTTGTTTTCCGCCCGATCAACGCGGCAAGGCAATTGGCAGCTGGACGGCCATCAGTTCCATGATGATCCCTTTGGGTCCGCTCGCCGGTGGGGCGGCGGTTGATCTTCTGTCCTGGCACTGGATCTTTATTATCAATCTGCCGCTATGCGCAGCTGCATTTCTCTTTCTGCGTGGTGTGCCAAAACCGCCTTTTGGGCAGACCGCAACCGCACACCTGGATATCATTGGTATCATCGGGATCACCAGCGGTCTGGGCGCCCTGGTTTTCGGTTTGCTGGAAGGTGCACGGCGTGGGTTTGGTGATGATCTGGTGCTGGTTTCATTGATCGCGGCTGCTGTTCTGCTGCCTCTTTTGATTATTTATGAAGCGATCTGCAAGCATCCCATGCTGCCGCTGTGGATGTTTCGGCGACGCGTCTTTGTCCTGGTAAATGTGCAGACTTTTCTATTTTTTGCCGGCTTCCAGGGTTCGTTGTTTTTGTTGCCCTTTTTTCATATTCAGGTTTATGGCCTGACAGCCCTTCAGGCTGGTGCCGCCGGATTGCCCATATCTATCGCCATCGTGCTGTTGTCTCGCCCGGTCGGAAAGTTGATGGACAAACACGGTGCAGGACCGTTATTAGCCAGCGCGCCGTTTCTGGTCGCCGGTGGATTATTCTGGCTGGCCCAGGCACCGGCTGACGGAAATTTTTTCCGTCATGTTCTGCCAGCCCTGGCCGTGCTGGCCACCGGTCTCGGGTTTTTTATTGCACCGCTGACAACTGTGGCACTGAATGCAGCGGGTGAAGGGCGCAGCGGTTTGGCGTCGGCAGTGAATAACTCTATGGCCCGCATCGCGGGTCTGGTCTCCGTTGCTATGATGGGTGTCCTGCTAACCAACGGTTTTACGAAAAATCTTGCCACAAGTCTGGATGCATTGGGACTTGATCCTGAACAGATGAAATTAATTACCGATCAGGTTCACCGGCTGGGTGCTCTCGTCCCACCCGCGTCCCTCAGCCAAAACCAGGCAGCAGCACTGGACATAAGCGTCCGCACAGCCTTCACGGCCGGTTTCAGCGATGCCGTATTGGTCGCGTCGGTTTCAACAGTGCTGGCGGGTTTTGTCGGGATAATAGGTTTGAAGGCCTTTTCGCGACCGGCTTCTCAATCAGAGGACCGCAATACCTGAATATTGTAAGAAAACTTGGCGCAGCGTGATCGACCTGACGGGCCAGAGCGCTCTGGGCTGTCGGGTCTGTGACCTGGTTTGTTGGGTACATGAAGCCCGAAATTTTTGAAATATATGTAGAAAATTGGTGCACCCGGCGAGATTCGAACTCACGACCTCTGCCTTCGGAGTGGGGCTGAGACCGCCGGAGCAATAATCCACCACTGAAGCGGCCAGATCGTCTGGTTGTTGGCCGGAGTAGATTACCGGTGGTGTTAAGCTTTCTGCTTTTGCGGAGGGCGGGGATGAAGCAAGTGGAACTCTA
>JABILA010000124.1 GCA_018654745.1 Alphaproteobacteria bacterium | reverse complement strand
CGTCCAGAGCGGAAGTAAAATGATGGTGGTGACAACGGAGATTGTTAGCCGAGGCTGTTGAAAAAGTCGCTGATGGGTGATGCGAGAATTTGCCCGATTTTGTTTTGCGATGGACGATCGGCTCCAGAGGTCGTCTTCACGGTTCTAAGCACCGTCAGGACGATGTTTTGACTTTCTCTGCCGGTCCCTTCGTGTCGATGGTGCACAATGTCGCTCTACGGACAAGAAAATTCACAACAATCATCGAAAAGGACTTTTTCAACAGCCTCAGCCAGAAGCGGACTTCAATAAATCAAAATGAACCAATCGCTGTGGATTGCCATTGCCCATATTCTTATGTTGAAGCAGTCCCCGATCACAAACTCTATAAAAAGTCATTGTAGCCCGTCATGGTGTTGGCCGGTACCATTTTAGGTATGGGTGTCATTATGTCGCCTGTCCCGGAATGTGTTTCTCCGGAGGCTTGGAGGAGGCTTGGAGGTTGCTCGGCGTGGCTCTCTGGATGGATTTCTGGCCCTGATTGTCCCTGAATGTCAGAAATTTAGTGTCCATCTGGGTATTATGACAGGTACCTGCTTGGTAAATCTTTTGGTATGGATATTACCTACACGAGTGCTGCCCGGAAGCCGGTTGAACCCATTGCGTTTGAGCACCTGTCTCATTTCCTCTGCCACTCTTTCGAACGCGAGAAGCCTTTTACCGCCTAACGTAGAATGTCTGGGTCGTTAATCCTAGTCGCACAGTTCAGGAGCCAGTGTGAGTTCTAAGACACGCATGTTTCACCTCCGTCGCTTCGATACTTATTTTTTGTCGATCCAGGGCGAAAGGGACGATGAAAATCGAACCTTCAATTTGCACAAAATTGCATAAGATTTACACACTTGTTGCAATATTTGTTGTTAGAATTGGTTTGTACATGGCAGGGAGTCCCTCCAAACATGCGTAACGGCGGAGATTTTACCACCCTTTCACCCCGGGACGATAGAACTTCCGCCTCTTCACTCTTTGTCTGTGATGGCGAGTATGGATTTGTTCTATTGCCTGATCAGGTTTGACCCAAGAGGAGACACTTATTGAACACAACTTCCGAGCAAACACAGAGCATAATTCCGGGCGTCGGCATTCTCGTTGTTGATGACGAACCGGATGCGGTTGTCGAAATGGTCGATATTATTGACGATATGGGCTATCCCGTCTATTCAGCTACAAATGCTTTTGAGGCACAAGAACAGATAAGAACCAGACCAGAGATTGGCATTGTCATCACTGATATCAGGATGCCAGGTCAGGATGGCTTTGCCTTGGCAGACTCGATTACTCGATCTGGGCGTCCGATTGAAATTGTCGGAGTAAGCGGACATGCCGGGAAAGAAGTATTTAAAAAAGCTATTGGCTCGAAGTTTGTCGACATGCTCGAAAAGCCATTGGATCCAATAGCCTTGGCCATCTCCGTCGAAAGGGCGCGAAGTCAACATGTGCTTAGGCACGATGAAAAAATTGAAGCAATACAGGCATTTGACGTTATGGAAGCTGTGAATCGTCGTGCCAAATCTGTTTCCCGCAGTCTTGCCAATTTGGAGGGGCGGCTTGCCGTTGACCGTCAAACTGCACGAAATTTTGTTGATCAGATTGCTGGTGATGTCCAAGGCATAAGCTTACCGCTTTCAGATTTGGCGAGCGGCCTGGATAATGGGGGGCTTGAAAAGCAGTTTGTCGCCAACGAAGTGCAACAGGTTTCGGACCAATTGTTGCAATATCTGGATAAACTTCGTTCTCCCGCGTCCGCAGAAAGTTATCTGGGAATGCGCTGGCATTCTGTCACCGTAAACGAAATAATGGAAGCGGTGATTTCACGACTTCGCAAAACGGTGAAGGAGCGTCGAACACGATTGGTCTACGACATTGAGCAGAAGATGATGACCTATGATGTCGATGGGCGTATGCAAAACCTGTATGTGAACAAGGAGCGTTTTGTGCGCGGTTTGTATGAGGTTGTCGAGAATGCAGTCCTGTATTCACCTCAAGCTTCAGAAGTCAAGATTGCCATTCGCCAGGTGGCCCCGTGGATTGTGATTTCGATCCACGACAACGGTGTGGGTATGGATGAGCAGATGACCGCCCCGGCTCTCGCACCGTTCACGCCTCTTCGACCCAGGCTTGGCGAGATGTTGAAAAGCTCAGGGCAGGGATTGGCCGAAGCCTCATTAATGGCTTTGATGCATGGCGGGAAATTGACCATTGAGGGAACGAAGGGCGAGGGCACAACTGTTACATTCTGGTTGCCGGACTCGCTGCGGCATGATGGCGGTGCCCTTAACAACTGATCATGACCAGACAGCGTTACGTAATGCTCCTTTGATGTAGTTCCGATCTGATCTGACACCGCTCCTTGAAAAAGGAGAGGGTTACTAGTTTTGATAACGGCGCAAACCAAATTATTGAAACGCATTGAAAAATCTCCCTCAAGTTACAGATTAGCGAAAAGATCATCCGTCATAAAACCGGCCTTCTCAATCTGCCTGAAGAACTTGGCAACGTCTCAAAGGCCTGCCAGATCATTGGCCTGTCGCATGACACATTTTACCGCTACCTTAGTGCCGTGGAAGATGGCGGCGTTGAGGTACTGGAGAAGAAGAAACTGGATGACGAGGCCTCGGGCGAGATCGACACGCAGCTTCACAGATACCTTGGCTCTCAAGGTACTTTCTACGTCGACACCTAGGCCAAAACGGCTCAGGCGAAACTCAATAAACCCAAGACGCCAATCACCGCTGCAGACTTGTTGAATGACAATGTGCTGCCATTCCATGAAGAAGATGACCAGCCTGTGCTACGCATCCTGACGGACCGGGGAACGGAATATAGTGGACGTGCCGACCGACATGACTACCAGCTGTTCCAGGCCATCAATGATATCGAACACACAAAGACGAAGGTGAAATCACCCCAGACCAATGGCATCTGTGAACGCTCCCACAAAACCATCCTGCAGGATTTTTATCAGGCACTGCCCGAGAGGGTTGCCTTCCGCAAGGATATCCATGAGACCATCGAGCAGTTGCAAATCAATCTGGACGAATGGATCGATTACTACAACAATGAATGCACTCAACAGGGCAAAGTCTGTTTGGGCCGCACGCCCATACAGATCCTGCAGCACGGCAAACGTATCTGGAAGGAAAAGTTGATAGACCAAACTTGATCTGACAAACGCCGCGTCAAAACCGATAACTGTCAGATAAGGTCGCTATTACTACACCTTCGATCCAATTCCTTGAGCCTCAATTCCGCCTGACGGCGCCGGTAAACATGTAACCCGCCCCTCGAATGGTTGCAAAAAGTTGCACCTCATTGGCCGCTGGCTTTAACTTGCGTCGCAGCCTGCTGACCAGACCGTCCACGCTCCGGTCGTATCCCGCCCATTCCCTTCCATGGATGGAGTCTAGCAGGAATTCCCTGGACAGCACCCGGTTTGGCCTTTCAACAAACGTTTTTAGAAGTTCGTATTCGGCTGTCGTAAGAGGAACCTCTTCGCCATCAACGGTTTTCAAATGATGCGCCCCCATATCCAGCAGATAGTTGCCAAATCTGGCAATATCTTTACCCGCCGGTTCCCGCGTCATGCCCGGATAAACATTTCCTCTGGTTCGTCGGAGGACCGTTCGGACGCGCGCGACAAGCTCACGGGGGCTAAATGGCTTAGTGACATAGTCATCGGCACCGATCTCCAGTCCGACGATCCGATCTGTCTCCCCAGTTTTGCCGGTTACAATGATAATGCCGACATCGGATTTCTGTCGGATTCTGGTCACAAGGGCCAAGCCACTCTCGCCGGGAAGCGTCAGATCCAGAATAAACAGATCGATATGATTTGATTTGGCCAAAGCCCAGAGTTTTGTTCCATTTTCTGCGGCAAGCACCTTGAAGCCATCACCATCAAGGGCGTCACAGACTTCCTCGCGAATATCTGGATCGTCATCAAGCACAAGAATGGTTTGGGTCTTCAGCAGGGCCACGGTGTTTCATATCCGGTAATTACGGTTCCCACAAACTTAGACAATACTTGCACAAATTTATACACTGTTTGCACATTGCCAGCACAAAGTATCTGTATTGTTGGGTGGCGAAATAAGAACCAGCAGAGGCAGTGAGCTATGACAAATTCAAATATTCGCTCAGGCGACTTAGTACTGGTCGTCGATGATGATGGAGATGCTCTTGATGAAATTGCTGACGTTCTACGGGATATGGAGTTAATCGTGTTGACCGCATTAAACGGTGAAGATGCGGTAAAACTGGCGCGGGAAAACCGACCAGATTACGTCCTGATGGATTATTCACTGCCGGGCATTAACGGCCTCGTTGCTGTGAGAACCATGCGCTATTTCCTGCCGGACACCATTTTTATCATGATGTCCGGCCTGGACGATTTTTGCCGCGTGGCGACAACAAATAACACGATGACGTTCGCCATCTTGAAAAAACCTCTTGCGATTAACGGTATCGCTCGCTTCATTCGCAACAAATCTCAATACAATCCGCCAAATATGACGGTTGTTGATCTATTAACGAGTTGAGAGAGAACACCTTATGGATTTTCCAGACTTCATGACCAAGCATGCTGAAACAAGGTTAACTGCCCTTGACGTTTCTCGCGCGAGGCTACCAGCAATCGCCGAAGGTTGGTCCAAAGACGGGGTGGCTATCTGTGATGAAGATATTCAGTCAAATTACCTTTCTCGTGTTCTCATCATCGATGACGAGCAGGAAATTTGCGAAGAAATGGCGGCCATTCTGGAAGATGCCGGGTTCACCTGCGACGTCGCGCGGGATGCAGATCAGGCTATTTCCATGCTGCGAGCAGAGGCAGGGATTTCGATTGTTATTTCTGACTTGAAAATGCCCGGTATGGGCGGCTTGGAGATGATCAGGCGGCTGCGTCAAATCTTGCCCGAAAGCCGTGGTCTGGGTGTGATTATCATGACAGGACATGCCGGCCGAAAGGAACCCATCGATGCGCTGAGACTCGGCGCGATGGAATTTTTGCTAAAACCAGTTGAAGCCACGGCGCTAATCGCGGCAACCGTCAAGGTTTCTGAAGCCCTTGGATTGCGGCAGATGGAGAAGTGCTTTCAGGGTATGCTCAGGCAAAAGGTGGCAGACCAAACCGCGGAGCTAACATCTCTCAACACCAAACTTGGTGAAAGTAATCGCGCGCTGGAGATCGCCAACAAAGCCAAGACCGAGTTTTTGATGCTGATTAGTCATGAACTAAGAACACCCCTAAATGCCATTATTGGCTTTTCAGAGTTGATGGCCATGACCAATATGGAGAACAGCAAAGAGGACACCGCCGAGGCCGGCAGCATAATCGCAGCACAGGGTAAAAAACTTCTGGCCATCGTCATTACTATCTTGGAACTCATTGACATGGAAAACGGCGATTTTAAGTTGGTCAGCACTGATGTCGATGTTTCGGATGTGATCGACAGGGTTGTTGCGGTCTACAAACCACAAGCAAAAAAGTCTTTCATTGATATCGTCGTTGAAAAACGAGTGTCCTTACCCATCGTGACAGCGGATCAAAGATGTCTTGTTCAGGCGATCGGCAATGTGCTCAGCAACGCAATCCAGTTCTCAAACAAAGGCGAAGACATCATTGTAGCCGCTGTTGTAAGTGGCCCAATTATTAAGGTTACGGTTTCCGATAGTGGGAGGGGAATGACGAAACAGGAACGACTAATCGCGATGGAGCCGTTTCGGCAGGTTGATGGAAGTTACTCAAAAGAAGTCTATGGACTTGGTCTGGGGTTGAACATATCAAAGCTGATGACAGAGCTAAATGGCGGTCATATGGAGATACAGAGCCGGAAAGGGGTGGGCACGAAGGTTACTCTGTCCATCCCGCATGGGTGGCGCGCGACATGAGGAGCAACGTCCAGAATATTGAAGGTAGCTTGTTGGCACTCGCCAGAGATTGTTGCCGGATACCGGATGCGAAGGGCGTGAGAACCCTGTTCGGTTTGACCGCCCTAGGGCTTCTCGGCAATCATTTCAACATCGAGCTTTATTTTGGCGTAAACT
>JABILA010000085.1 GCA_018654745.1 Alphaproteobacteria bacterium | reverse complement strand
TCGGCGGGCGGTCGGACAAGCCATTGAAGAAGCTGAAAGGTGCCAGATTGCGAACGCCATCTGCAGACAGGGAAGAAATCCAGCCAATGGGCCTTGGCACTATCAGGCTCTTGAACGGGCTGTGCGGAAGGCCATGATGATCTTTGGTTTCGTAAAACATTATTTGTCCTGCGCAGGTGAGGGGAATTCAGCTAGGTCGTCGTGGAGACCTATTGAATATCAGAAAACACGCTGTTGTTCATCCATGTACTGACGTTATTTATCAGAGCCGAAGGACCGACAATTGAAAGAGTATCGTCCGCCATCGCTTTTCTGTAAGTCGTTCGACCCGTCCAGACATCGGACATGATTGCGACAGTAGTATTGATGTAAATGTCCACATCCTTGCCGGGGTCCCGGTCGCATGTGTCTACATTATTACCCTGAACCAGAAGCCACCAGTTTGATTTGTCAGCCATGTCGCTGAAACTGAACTGTATGACGGATTCTTTTCCGGGCAATTTTTCCGGAACGATGCTGCGCTGCAGATAATGCATCAGGAGTTCCGCGTTGTAATCCCTTGGCGTCAGATTGGCGCGCGTCCACTTCATGCCCCAACCCCCAATGGATAATAGCACTGGGCGCAATTCCTCGCATGACGCAGTCGGGAAATATTCAAATCCACGTCGGCCCTGAATTTTCTTCTTGATCAAGAGACCTGCTTTTTCAAGGTCAGTCAGGCGGCGGGTCAACAATGTCGGCGAGATTGTGCCCAGACCTCGTTGCAAATCAGTGAAGCGGTTGCTGCCCGCAATCAGGATTTCCCGAATGATCAATATGGTCCACTTTTCGCCAATGATCTCTGAGGCTTTGGCAATCGGGCAAAACTGGCCATATTCCATGTTTAACTCCATATTGTGTAGTTAATTTCTACACTTTATGGAGTTAATAACGCAAGTCAGAAATATTACTCAGAACGGGTCCTTCAATGAAAAGGCATGACTTTCAATCAATTCTCAAGGAGAGAGCCCGTGAATACCTTCAAAATTCATACGCCCCAAACCACCAGTGCGGCCGTTTCGACAAGTCTGTCCAGCGTCATTGAACAGCTGGGGTTTTTACCAAATGTATTTGCAGTGACCGCCGGGGCGCCACCGGCGCTTGCCGCATTCATTGCCCTGAACGAGCAGTTCGCCCAAACCAGTTTGTCGCCCCTGGAGCGGGAAATCGTACACACTGCGACCAGTGTTGAAAATGAAGCGCCTTATTGTGTTGCTGGACATACGGCTTTTGCAGATTTGCAGGATCTGGACGAAAATACCTTTCAGGCGCTGCGAACCGAAGCCGCCGTAGACGACGTAAAAACGGAAGCACTGAGGACATTTACCCGGCGCATGGTTGAACAGCGTGGGCAACTTTCAGAAAGCGAGCTGTCTGACTTCCTGGACGCGGGTTACAGCCCGGAACAGGTGATCGAAGTCGTATTGGGCATAACCGTCAAAATTTTTACCAACTTCACCAGCAAAATCACGGGTATTCCCCTGGATCAACCTTTTCAGAACTATGCCTGGACACCAGCGGATGCCATCCGTTCAATCGCCAACCCACCCATTGAGGAGGTTGCGTGATGTGGCAGCAAAACAAGTTAACTGAACTATTTGGAACATCGCTGCCAATTGTTCAGGCACCGATGGCAGGGGCTGCGGGGCTGGAACTTGCCGTTGCTGTCAGCGAAGCCGGGGGGCTGGGCTCCCTGGCTTGCGCGCCTTTGGATGCCGGGCAATTGGCACAATTGCTTGAGGCTGCATCCCAGGCGACCAGCAAACCCCTGAACTTCAACTTCTTCTGTCATCAACCGCCAGGTGAAAACAAGATTCAGGATCAGCTGTGGCTTGATAAACAGGCCCCGTATTTTGACGAGCTGGATTTACCCGCGCCGACGGAACTGTCCGCAGGCGTGATCCAGCCGTTCGATGAGGCCAGGTGTGAAGTCCTTGAAGTCCGCCCACCCGCGGTTGTCAGTTTTCACTTCGGCCTTCCGTCATCTGAACTTGTGGCGCGCGTCAAGGCAACGGGCGCGAAACTTATCAGTTCCGCAACGACAGTTGAAGAAGCACGGGAGCTTGTCGCCAGGGGATGTGATGCGGTTATTGCCCAGGGTTTTGAAGCCGGCGGTCATCGCGGCATGTTCTTGACGGATGATCCTGCGACCCAGATTGGAGGTATCTCGCTGATACCCCGCATCATAGACGCGATAGATGTTCCGGTGATTGCTGCTGGCGGTATTGCAGATGCCAGAACTGTAACCGCCGCGCTTATGTTGGGTGCTGCTGGTGTCCAGATCGGAACTGCGTTTCTTTTTACCAAAGAGGCCACGATCAGTCGCATATACAGACAACAGCTATTGGCATCGAACAACATTTCCACGGCTCTTACCAATGTGTTTTCCGGACGTCCAACGCGCTGCCTGGTCAATCGAATGATGCAGGAAACCGGCCCGGTGACCAACGATGCACCGGCATTTCCCAAAGGTTTTGCTGTGACGGCCCCACTAAGGACGCATGCGGAAGCCAAAGGTTGTCCGGATTTCAGCGCTCACTATTGCGGCCAGTCAGCAGCTCTCGCGCAGCCAGCTACAGCCGTCGAATTCATGCATGATCTGGTGGTCGGTACAAACGAACATTTAAACAAAATGGCGGCACTTTCGCTTCCGCTGTCCGGGCCGTGATATTTATCCTTCGATGGACTTCTTTAGCCGTTGCAAGGCTGCATCAAGTATGGGGCGTGGACAGGCCAGATTTATGCGTTCAAAGCCGATACCTTCGTCGCCGAATATATAACCTTCGTCAAAAAGGACTTTGGCTTTCAATTGGGTCAGATCTTCCAGCGCTTTGCGATCGAGGCCGAGATCATTGAAGTCCATCCAGTTGAGATAGGTTCCCTCCAGGTCATAGACCTTGATCCGGGGAATGTTGTTGGCCATGAAAGTTTTCAGATGCTGATGGTTCCCGGCTATGTAATTGAGAACCTGGGCAAGCCATTCCTCGCCGCCATTGTACGCCGCTTCTACGGCTGTGGTCGCAAGAGGATTGAGGCCACCGGCAACCCCGATTTGAGCCATGTAGGCGTCATAGGCCTTGTGCAGGTCCTTGTCGGGGATGACCATATTCGACAGGTGCATACCAGCCAGGTTGAAGGTTTTTGACGGGGCCGTGCAGATGATGGAATTTTTGACCAGGTCTTCGTGCAGCAAGCCATAAGGCTCAAACTCGTTGCCCGGCATCATCAGGTCACAGTGGATTTCATCGGCGACGACAAGCACACCGTGGCGCGTGCAGATTTCTCCATAACGTTGTAATTCGTCGCGGGTCCAGACCCGGCCCACAGGATTGTGCGGGCTGCACAGGATCGCAAGTTTGACTTTTGGGTCAGCGGCTCTGACTTCCAGGTCATCAAAGTCCATCTCGTAATGACCGTCATTATCGATCAATGGACTGGAGACTATTTCGCAGCCGCCATTGGTGATGGAACGGAAAAAAGGATAGTAGACGGGTTTTTGAATCAGGACCTTGTCGCCGGGACGGCAATAGGTTCGCACAGCAAAATGAACCGCGGGCACGATGCCAGGGGCTGTTGAAATCCAGTCTTTGGAGATTTCCCAGTTGTGGCGACGGCCAAACCAGTTGATCACGGATTGATAGTATCCATCCGTTGCCATCGTATATCCAAAAATACCATGTTGAACGCGTTCCGCCAGGGCGTCGACAACTGGTTTGGGTACCTGAAAATCCATATCCGCGACCCACATGGGGATGCTGCCGTCGTCATTCAGGTCGGCATTGATCGATGTCGTCGGGCCGGAATGGCGGCCGCCCATGTAATTATCCCACTTGGCAGAACCGGTACCGTCACGGTCAATAACGCGGTCAAGATCGTATTTCATGAAGCTTCCTTTGAATGTTCGTCCCGGCGGGCAAAGTTTGTTTGGTGGGCGCTGGATCATAGATTTTGCAGCATTCCCCTGCAATGCCGTCTGTTTCAAATTTGTTGAAAGGCAAAGTCAAAGCTTGGCAACCTTGTCCTTGTTGTGATATTGCATGCCGCCATGAAACACAAAAGTGCATATCTGGCTGCCACACGCGGCCAGCTCCGACGACGACGACGGACAAGTCACCTGACCAGTCAGGTTTGACGTCGGTCGCGTTGTTTCACAGGTATTGCACTGTCGCTACGCACTTTCCTTTAATTCAGAACCAGAATAAGCCGCTGTTCGGGCGACAGGTTCCAGGTAAGGAAATTTCCGAAGATCAGACCCGATGGTCCGGCATCCAGCCCGCGTCCATTTCATCTTCGGAGTAGAATTCATGTTTACGATCAATAACCACACGCACAACGATCACAAAAAGATCGAACACCTTCTGGACCTGTCATTTGGCACGGGCCGCAAGGGAAAGTCTGCTTATGCCCTGCGCAAGGGGCAGGTGGCGGTGCCGGAACTGGCGCTTGCAGCCAAACAGAATGATGAACTTGTCGGCAGCATCCAGTTCTGGCCGCTGGGACTGTCGTTAACCGAAGGCGCTGTGGCACCGCCTGGCGTCTTGCTTTTGGGCCCGCTGGCCGTTCACCCTGAGCAGCAAAATATGGGGATAGGACAGGCACTAATTGACGAAGGGCTTCAACGGGCAAGTGCCTTGAACTACGCCGCTGCCATCCTGGTGGGTGATCCGGCTTATTACTGTAAATTTGGGTTTGATCACAAATGTGTAGCCGGTTTAACACTTGCTGCGGAAGCGGATCAAAAGCGTGTTCAGGGCCGGGAATTGACACCTGGAAGCCTGTCTGAATTGCGTGGTGAAATTATTTCTTTTCCAGAAGACTCTGATCAAAATTTGAAGAAATAGAGAATGTCGGGCAAGTATATGAAATATAGCAATATAATAATTGGATGAGTTGTTATCATTTTAAGGTGCGACGGTTTGTCACAAGCGGGTACCATGCAGTGAGGTTGACTTGAAGGCCTCAGATTAGTCGAATGTGCCGCATGACCAAAGTCAAATTTTGCAGTGCAGCATTTGGCAGGGTTTTTGGGCATTTATTGAATTTATCAGACGCCAGCAAACTGAATATCCTGGCGTCCGAAAAGGTGGAATACGAAAGGACGATAGCGTGAGCTCAATAGCTGATGCGGCACCACAGGGTGCCTCTGGCGCTGAAGTGTCAGATTATGCGGGATACCAGGATTCTGTCATCCGGTTTCTTACAATCGCAAGTGTCTTCTGGGGTGTCGTGGGTTTCCTCGTCGGCCTGGTTATCGCTTCGCAACTGGCATGGCCAAGCCTGAACCTGGCGCTCGAATGGACCAGCTTTGGTCGTCTTCGGCCCTTGCACACTTCTGCAGTGATTTTTGCCTTTGGCGGAAACGTGCTGCTGGCAAGTTCCTATTATTGCGTGCAGCGGACCTGTCAGGCCCGCCTCTGGGGTGGAAACCTTGGCTGGTTTGTCGCCATTGGGTATCAAATATTTATCGTCATGGCTGCCCTCAGCTATGTCTTTGGTGTCACCCAGGGCAAGGAATATGCCGAACCTGAATGGTTCGTTGATTTGTTTCTGACGGTCGTCTGGGTTGGCTATTTTCTCGTATTTGTCGGTACGCTGGCAAAGCGGAAAGAGCCTCATATCTATGTCGCCAACTGGTTCTTCCTGGCCTTTATCGCCACGGTTGCCGTGCTACACATTGTTAACAACCTGGCAATTCCTGTTTCCTGGACAAAAAGTTATGTTGTCTGGGCGGGTGTACAGGATGCCCTGACACAGTGGTGGTACGGTCACAACGCAGTGGGCTTCTTCCTGACAGCCGGCTTCCTTGGCATCATGTATTATTTCATTCCCAAGCAAGCTCAGCGCCCGGTGTATTCCTACCGTCTTTCGGTGGTTCACTTCTGGTCTCTGGTCTTCATGTATATCTGGGCCGGACCACACCACTTGCACTACACAGCCTTGCCTGAATGGGCACAGACCGTCGGTATGGTATTCTCTGTCATGCTGTGGATGCCGTCCTGGGGTGGTATGATCAACGGTATGATGACGCTGTCCGGTGCCTGGGACAAATTGCGCACAGATCCGATCCTGCGTTTGATGATTACATCCATTGCCTTCTACGGTATGAGCACCTTTGAAGGTCCGATGATGTCGATCAAATCGGTGAACGCTCTCAGCCACTATACAGACTGGACCATCGGTCACGTGCATTCCGGTGCTCTTGGCTGGGTTGGCTTTGTCAGCTTCGGTGCGATTTATTATCTGGTGCCAAAACTGTGGAACCGTGAGCGTCTCTATTCGGTTCGCCTCGTCAACACTCACTTCTGGGTCGCGACAATTGGTATCGTACTTTACATCACAGCCATGTGGGTATCCGGTATTATGCAGGGCCTGATGTGGCGGGCATATGATTCGCTTGGCTTCCTGCAATATTCTTTTGTGGAAACCGTGCAAGCCATGGAGCCTTTCTACATTATCCGTGCTGGCGGCGGCGCCTTGTTTGTCCTCGGTGGATTTATCATGGCCTACAACGTTTGGCGTACAATCAGAGGGGACTTGAAAGACGAAGCCCCCATTGGTGCGGCTTGAGTGGACAGGGTGGAGTATAGAAAATGAAACACGAAGTATTTGAGAAAAACTCGATCCTGTTGCTGATTGCCACACTGATTGTGGTTTCCATCGGCGGTATTGTTGAACTGGTACCCCTGTTCTTTATGGAAAGTACCATTGAGAAGGTGAAGGGTATGCGACCCTATTCACCGCTGGAACTGGCCGGGCGTAACATTTACATCCGGGAAGGTTGCTATACCTGTCACAGTCAGATGATCCGTCCGTTCCGCGACGAAGTGGAGCGTTATGGTCATTACAGTCTGGCGGCGGAAAGCATGTACGATCATCCTTTCCAGTGGGGCTCAAAGCGGACAGGTCCGGATCTGGCCCGGGTAGGTGGTAAATATTCCGACGACTGGCATGTTGCTCACATGATCAATCCACAAAGCATCGTGCCGGAATCAGTGATGCCGCAATATCCGTTCCTTGCCAAAAACAAACTTGATTACGTTGGTATCGGTGATCACCTGAGTGCCTTGCGCACCCTTGGAACACCATATGATGACGCCATGATCAAGAATGCCGAGGCAGACGTCGTGGCTCAGGCATCCGGTGATGAAGATGAAGCCGAAGGTATGATGTCCAGATATGCCAAGGCGCATGTATCGGATCCGGATGGGAATCCAAAAGTGATTTCCGAACTGGATGCCCTGATTGCCTATCTACAGATGCTGGGTACGCTGGTCGATTTCGACAGCTACAAGCCAGCCAGTTAGAATACGGGGAGCAAGCTCATGACTTATGAAGCAGCGAGAACGTTCTCAAGCTGGTTTGGTCTGATCCTTTTCATGGCGCTTTTTATCGGCGTCGTGTTCTGGGCCTTCCGGCCAAAAAACAAAGAAAAGCTTGAGACCTATGGCTCCATTCCGCTACGCGAAGATGACGACGAGAGGGTAAACTAATGCCGACGAAAATTGAAAAAGATATCGTGTCGGGCCAGGATACGACCGGGCACGAATGGGACGGCATCAAGGAGCTTGATACGCCTGTACCACGTTGGTGGTGGTATACCCTATGGGCCACCGTTGTTTTTGCCGCCGTTTATGTTGTTCTTTATCCGGCGATCCTGCCAGGTGGTGCGACCCCGGGCATCCTGGGTTGGAGCCAGTACAAGGTTCTGGCCGAAGATCAAGCTGCAGCCTCATCTGCCCAGAAAGGCATGCGAGACAAAATCGCCGGTGCTGATCTGGCCGTCATCAGTTCAGACGCAGATATGTTGAACTTTGCCATGGCCGGTGGCCGTGCAGCCTTTGGTGATAACTGTGCACCTTGCCACGGATCCGGTGCACAAGGCTTCCCGGGCTATCCGAACCTCAATGATGATGAGTGGCTGTGGGGCGGCAAACTTGCCGATATCACAACGACCATCCGTTTTGGTATTCGCGCATCGCATGAAGAATCCCGTTCCTCTGAAATGCCTGCTTTTGGTGTCGACGAGATGCTGGATGCCAAGCAAATCGATGCTGTTGCCGACTATGTTCTTTCCCTGACTTCAGGTTCGGCCGCAACAGGTCCAGGCGCTGAGATCTTCAAGGAAAACTGTGTTGCCTGCCATGGTGACAAGGCTCAGGGCGACAAAGAGCAGGGTGCCCCATCGCTGAAAGATGCCGTCTGGCTCTATGGCGGTGACAAGGCAACTGTTGTGCAGACGATCAATGGCTCACGTAAAGGTGTCATGCCTGCCTGGGCAGGTCGACTGGACGAAGCAACCATCAAGTCACTGGCTGTGTACGTACACTCTCTGGGTGGCGGCGAGTAGCGATTAGGCTTGACCTTCTTTCCTGGCACCATAAATTGGTGCACAGGACAGGGGGCAAGGTTGCACAAATCGAATAACCGGACTTCGGCCCTCAGGGGCCGTTGTTCATTTTTAGCGGATAAATCATGAGTGGCTCTGATAGCGGAGGAGACTCCTTTTTTGCGGATTGGGTAAATGTTTATCCAAAATCCGTTAAAGGCAAGTTTCGCCGTTTGAAATGGATTTCGCTTTGCACGCTGCTCGGAATTTACTATCTGGGCCCGTGGCTGCGATGGGACCGGGGTGATGACGCGCCCGGTCAGGCATTGATTGTCGACCTGACCAGCCAGAGAGCCTATTTCTTCTTCGTCGAAATATGGGCCCAGGAAGTTTACTACTTTACCGGTGTCCTGATTATCGCAGCCATATCCCTGTTTTTTGCCACAGCCCTTGCAGGCCGGGTCTGGTGTGGATATGCGTGTCCGCAAACGGTCTGGACAGATCTGTTCATGTGGGTCGAACGCCAGATCGAAGGCGATCGCGCAGCCCGCATGCGGTTGGACAAGGGGCCGATAGGTCTGGGTTGGATTACAAAGAAAGTGTCCAAGCACATTGCCTGGATGTTTATCGCTTTTGCGACAGGCGGTGCCTGGGTTTTTTACTTTAATGATGCGCCGACCTTGATGCTCGATATCCTGACGGGTAATGCCTCCTTTACCATCTATGCCGTAATCCTGTCCCTGACCGGATCGACCTATCTGATGGCAGGATGGGCGCGTGAGGCCGTTTGCACCTATATGTGCCCCTATGCCCGTTTTCAGGGTGCCATGCTGGATGATGACAGCCTGGTCGTCACCTATGATGACCAGCGCGGCGAATCGCGTGGTGCACACAAAAAAGGAACCAGCTGGGAAGGCCGCGGGGATTGTATTGATTGTAATGCCTGCGTGGCTGTTTGTCCGACAGGCATCGACATCCGCGACGGCTTGCAACTGGAATGTATTGGCTGCGGATTGTGTGCAGATGCCTGTAACAACATCATGGACAGGGTGGAACGCCCACGCGGATTGATCCGATACGATACCCTGCGCATCATGAACGCCAAGGCAGAAGGCAAGGATCCGAAGTACCACCTCATTCGGCCGAGGACAATTGTCTACACGATGATCCTGTTGATTGTGATTATGGTCATGCTGGCGGCCCTGATATTACGGACAGATTCTTCTGTGAATGTGCTTCGTGACCGCAATCCATTATTTGTGACTCTGGCGGACGGTTCTGTTCGCAACGGCTATACTGTTAAGATCCTCAATATGAAACGCGAGGACCGCAGTTATCACTTGCGTTTATCAGGTGTAAAAGACGCACAGATGACCGTCATTGGTCATGCGAAGGAACCTGTGAAAGATATAAGTCTGAATGTTCGTTCTGATTCTGTCAGCACATTCAGGGTGTTTGTCTATGCAGCGCGCGCGGCTTTGAAAAGTGATGCGAACGTGATGCGATTTGTGGTGACAGAAGAGCAGTCGCAGAAGATCATGGATCATGAAACCTCATTCCGGGGACCGGAAAAATGAATACAGGCAACGAACAGTCTCAACAGACAAGCCCCACCGGGCATCGTTTTGGCTGGCAAAGAGCCTGGCCTCTGTGGATTCTTGGCTGTTTCTTTGGCGTTATCTTTGCCGTCAACGGCACCATGGCCTATCTGGGGGCGATTTCCTTCACCGGCCTGACCACTGAACAGGCATATGAAAAGGGCCGGACCTATAACAACGAATTGGCGCGCAGAGATGTTCAGAAAAAACTGGGCTGGACGGCGGCACTGGAGAGTATCCCCCAAACGGCCGAGGGAAAGCATCTGGTTTTGCTCAAGCTCGTCATGACAAAAGAAGATCAGCAGCCTCTGACCGGCGCAACTGTGCAGGTTCTTCTGGTGAGACCAACCCACGAAGGATATGACCGGAATATCACACTGACAGAAGCTGGAGCAGGGACCTATCGTGCCCATGTCGAATTGCCCTTGCCTGGTCAGTGGGAAGTTCGGGCGTTGGTGACAGCGCCTGCAGGTGAATACCGGTTGGTTGAACGTATTTCGGCAAATTGACGGGTGATCCTGTGGATGCCGAAACAGGTCCAGGTCAAAAACCTGCAGGTCAACAATCTGTATGCGGACACTGTGGATTGCCGCTGGGCGCAAGCAGCGAAATATCCAAACACGAAACCTCAGCTCATCTGAATTTTTGTTGTGCCGGGTGTGCGACGGCCTATGACCTTGTGGCCGGTCTGGGGCTGGATCAATACTACCAGCGCCGCGTCTTCGATGAGGCTGCCCGGCCGACAAGGCCTGACGACAGTCAGGAAGGTATCGACTTTTCTCTTTACGTCGAAGAACAGCAAAAATCAGGTGAGCAGCGCTCGACCTTGTCGCTGGTGATTGATGGTTTCCATTGTGCGGCCTGTGGCTGGCTGATTGAACAAGTCCTTGCGAACGATGCGCGGGTTGCCTGGGGCCGGGTCAATATGACAACCCAGCGCCTGAACATCACCTGGCATGGACCGGCTTCTCTTGCCAATGAATTATTACGGCCTGTGCAAAAGCTGGGATACAGGCTGTTTCCCTTCGATGTCGAACGCGTGGAGGCAGATCGCATTGCCCGGGAAACTGATCTCCTCAAATCCATGGCTGTTGCCGGGTTTGCTGCGGCCAATGTGATGTTGTTGTCAACTGCGATCTGGGCAGGTTACAGCCAGGGCATGGGCCCCGCCACACGGGGATTGATGCATTGGGTTTCCGCTCTGATTGCGCTGCCAGCCGTTGTCTATGCCGGGCGATCCTTTTTTCGATCTGCCCTGACGGCTTTGTCTGCACGTCGGGTCAACATGGATGTGCCGATTTCCCTTGCCGTTATTTTGACGTCAGCCATGAGCCTCTTTCAGACCATCACCGGTGCCGAATACGCCTATTTTGACTCAGCTGTTGGCCTGTTGTTTTTCTTGCTGATCGGTCGGTATCTGGAATCCCGTGCGCGCAGCCGGGCGCGTTCGTCGGCAGCACATCTGCTGGCTCTGACGGCTCGACCCGTGACCGTTATCCAGCAAGATGGCTCAACTACAAACATTCGTCCCGATGCTGTTGAGGCAGGCATGACCGTACTGACGGCGGCGGGCGAGCGTATCTCGGTTGACGGTGTTGTGTTGCAGGGGGCAAGCGAAGTTGATCAGAGCTTGTTGACCGGTGAGACCTTGCCGGTATCGGCAACCCAGGGCGATCACGTTTACGCCGGGACACTGAATGTGGGCCAGGTCCTGCATATCAAGGTGACGGCGTCGTCTTCTGAAACAGCCCTGGCAGAAATAGTCCGATTGCTGGAGCAGGCTGAGGAAGGGCGCGCCCGGCATGTGGAATTGGCAGAGCGTATTTCGCGTTTGTATGCGCCCGTTGTTCATATCCTTGGATTGGCAACCTTCATTGGCTGGCTCATATTCGGATTGGATTGGCAGACGGCATTGCTGCATGCCATCGCTGTTTTGATCATTACCTGCCCCTGCGCCCTGGCGCTTGCTGTACCCGCCGTGCAAGTTGTCGCTGCCGGGCGCCTTCTCCGTCGGGGCATATTGTTGAAGTCCGCGACGGCGCTTGAACGACTGGCAGACGTTACCAGTATTGTCTTCGATAAAACCGGGACACTGACGATTGGAAGACCTATTTTGTCAGGAGATTACCAACTGGCCGATCTGCAGGCCGCCATCAATCTTGCAGCCTCCAGCCGCCATCCACTTTCCCGTGCCCTGGTTCGGGCAGGTGCGGAACGAGGATTGGGCCCGGACGCCGCCTGGGTAGGCCAGATAGAGGAGGTCGCCGGGGGTGGATTGCGCTGTGTTGCGGAAGATGGAACATGGCTGCTGGGCAGCCGACAGTTTGGTGGTTTGCCTGAAGAAGTCGCGACAGACGATACCAATGGCCCGCAAATCTGGTTTTACCGGGATAATCAGCAACCGGTTTGTTTCATTTTTGAGGATGAGGTGCGCCGGGATGCAAAAGAGGTTGTTAGAAGCCTCATGACAAAGGGTTATGATCTGACCATGTTGTCCGGTGACAGAGCCCCGGTTGTCGCCGCCATGGCGCAGCGCCTGGGCATTGCCGAATGGCAAGCAGAACTCACGCCGTCTGGCAAATATGACTGGTTGGCAAAACATGCCGGGCCAGCAAACAGGATTCTGATGGTTGGGGACGGCCTGAACGACGCACCGGCACTTGCCGCAGCGCACGTGTCCCTGTCGCCGGCAACCGCAGCTGACATAAGCCAGGCGGCCTCGGATGCCGTATTTCAGGGCGACAAGCTTTCACCTGTTGTGGAAGTTTTGACAGTCGCCAAACGTGCACAAAAAATCATCTGGCAGAACATCGTTTTTGCTTTTGTCTATAACGCTGTATGTATACCCATTGCCGTGGCCGGGCAGGCAACACCCTTGTTTGCAGCCGCTGCAATGTCAGTTTCTTCAATAATTGTCTTGACGAACAGCCTGCGATTGGGGACTATTTCATCGTCACAGTCGAAAATGGTATACAATGCATAGCACTACACATAGTGGATGGGTCGGGAAACCATGGAAAATCTTGTATATTTGATCGTTATTGCACTGGCACTTGGTGGATTGGGCATTGTTGGCCTGTTCTGGTCCATTCGCAGTAATCAGTTCTCCGATATGAACGGTGCCGCGAACCGGATTCTTTATGACGATGACATTGGCAGCGCGCCAAAGGCGGGAATCAAGTAAAGTTTCTGGCTTGCTTGTTAGTTATCGTCAAATTGTTGCCCGTAGAGGTTGAATAAGCTTTGTGCTGTAAAGTCTTTAGCAGTGCAGCCAAATCCCTGTTTGGTGCAAGACGGCGCTCTGGAAAAACACATATCTGAATTTCACGACGGGCAAACGAATTCGTGTGCCCGGAACTAGTCCCACAAATTATTCGGGGATAATTCCAGGGAGACTTTCCCTTGTCTTTTTGCGTGTCTATGATCAACGTCAAGGACATACGAGTTTCCGGTTTTAACGGAAGCGCAGCATTGCCTGGTAACCAGGAAAATTCGGTTTCGTTTCTGCGGGAACCGTCCTGGCATCGGGCAGGAGAATTGGAATGACGGTAACTGACACTGCCTCTGACGGCGCCGATAGCAGCCAGGGCTTTTCGCTCATAACCTATGAAGATCCCTGGGCGTGGCTGGCATCTGGTTGGGGGGACTTGACCAAATCTCCCTGGCTCAGTCTTACTTATGGTGCGATTTTCTCGGTCGGTAGTCTGGGATTTGTGACAGCCTTGTACTGGTTTGATCTGCTCTATTTGCTGCCGCCGTTGGGTGCCGGGTTTATGCTTGTGGCACCGATGATGGCTATTGGTCTTTACGAAGGCAGTCGCCGCCTCGAATCAGGTGAAAGCGTAGCCTTCATGGATGTACTGGCGGGGTGCAAAAAAAGCTTGCCCCGAATGATCTGGGCCGGTGGCGGGCTTGGCCTGGTGCTGTTTGCCTGGATGCAGATCGCGGCCTTGTTGTTCATGCTGTTTTTTGGCGACGGGCACTATCCTGCTGAACCGGAATTGATGTTCGAGATGTTGTTTTATTCGCCGCGCGGACTGGCTTTTCTAGCTGTTGGTTCAGCCGTTGGCGCTGTCCTCGCATTTGTCGTCTTCGCGCTTAGTGCGGTTTCCATGCCGTTGTTGATGGAACGCGACGTTGACTTCATCGCCGCTGGTAAAATCAGCGTCAATGCTGTGCGCCTGAACCTGCGGCCCATGCTGTTGTGGGCCGCGCTCATCGGATTATTTACAGCGACAGGCATTGCCACGTTGTTTATTGGCATGATCTTTTGCTTCCCCCTGATCGGCCACGCTACATGGCACGCCTACCGCGCACTCGTGCCGAAGGAAGAAACGCCCTAGCCTGCTTCGCGAGACGCTCTTTTGCGCTCGTGGGGCAACAACAGCCGCTTGCGTAGACGAATTGATTTTGGTGTGACCTCAACCAGCTCATCATCCTGGATGTATGTCAGGGCCGCTTCGAGGGCCATTTGACGGTGTGGACTGAGGCGAACGGCCTCGTCCTTGCCGGACGAGCGCATATTCGTTAGCGCCTTGACTTTCATGGGGTTCACATCAAGATCGCCGGTGCGGGCATTTTCACCAATGATCATGCCTTGATAAACGGGAATACCTGATGTGATAAACAGGTCGCCTCGATCTTCCAGGTTCCACAAGGCAAAGGGAACAGAATTTCCTTGCTCGGTCGAAACCAGAACGCCATTTTGGCGACGCGGCACATCACCACGCGACGGGGCATATGCGTGGAACACACGGTTCATGACGCCGGTACCGCGGGTATCGGTCATGAATTCAGGGTGATAGCCGATCAAGCCACGGGTGGGAACATGCAGGATAATACGGGTCTTGCTGCCACCGGAGGGGCGCATGTCGAGAAGTTCGGCGCGTCGGATGCCAAGCTTTTCCATTACGACGCCTGAATATTCATCGTCCACATCAATTTGTACTTCTTCAACAGGTTCAAGGCGTTGACCTGTTTGCGGATCGCTTTTGAACATCACGCGGGGACGGCTGATCGACAACTCAAAGCCTTCGCGGCGCATGGTTTCGATTAACACACCCAACTGCAATTCACCGCGTCCACCAACTTCGAAAGCGTCGCCGGACTCAGTTTCGGTGATCTTGATGGCGACGTTGCCCTCGGCTTCGCGGTCCAGGCGGTCACGCAACATACGGGACGTTACCTTGGAGCCTTCCTGTCCGGCCAGCGGCGAATCATTAACCGAAAATGTCATCGCCAGGGTTGGCGGATCAATCGGCTGGGCGACCAGAGCGTCGGTAACTTCCATGGCGCACAGTGTATCAGCCACAGTGGCTTTGGTCAGACCGGCAATGGCGACGATGTCACCGGGGCCTGCTTCATCAACTGAGACCCGTTCAATGCCGTGGAAAGCCATCAGTTTGGAAATGCGGGCTTCCTGAATGAGAGTGCCATCAGCGCTCATGGCCTTGATAACGTCATTGCGCTTGATCGTGCCTTGCTCGACCCGACCCGTCAAAACACGGCCCAGAAAATCGTCGCGCTCCAGCGTTGTCGCCAGCATGGCAAATGGCAGGGCAGCGGTTTCAGGTGTGGCCGATGCAGGTGCCTTTACGTGGCTCAGGATCAGATCAAACAGGGGATCAAGGTTGTCCTTGGGGCCTTCGGGCGTTTCCGCAGCCCAGCCTTCCTTGGCGGAGGCAAACAACATGGGAAATTCAAGCTGTTGATCGTTGGCATCCAGGGCGACAAACAAATCGAAACATTCGTCATGAACTTCATGGTGACGGGCGTCGGGACGATCAGCCTTGTTGACCACAACAATCGGGTTCAGGCCCAGGCCCAGCGCTTTGGCTGTAACAAACTTGGTTTGCGGCATCGGGCCTTCGGCAGCGTCCACCAGGACAACAACGCCATCAACCATGCTGAGGATACGCTCAACCTCTCCACCGAAATCGGCGTGACCGGGGGTGTCGATAATGTTGATGCGTACATCGCCGCGCACAACGGAGGTACATTTGGACAGAATCGTAATGCCGCGTTCTTTCTCCAGATCGTTGGAGTCCATAACGCGTTCATCCACTTTCTGGTTGTCGCGAAAGGTGCCTGATTGGCGAAGAAGCTGATCAACCATGGTTGTTTTGCCATGATCAACGTGTGCGATGATCGCAATATTACGCAGTTCCATCTTGTATCCCGGATATAAAAGTAAAGCGCAGGGGCCGAACCAAATGTCCGGACCCCCGCGCAGTTGGCGGCTATATACAGGGTATAGTCCTGGAAAGCAAAGAAATATTGCAGTGCGTCAATTAGCCATAACTGGCAGACATGCCGTGGGCCGGGTCCATCTGGGTACCATATGGCGGAATAGGGTAGCGTAATCCTGCTTTGCCCAGGGCCCGTAAGCCTTCAATGCCGCGGACAAACTCGTCTGGCGGCATCGCCAGCAGCATTTCGTCATCCGCAACACCGCCATATCGCCGTTCGGCAAAACAGGGGATGGAAATTGATGTCTCGCGCGTGGCCAGGGCACGACCCCACGAGTCAGAGCAGGCACTTTCTCCGGTGATTGTCATGTCATAGCGCTTGTAGCGTTGATGCTGCAGGCCGTTGACGAACAGGATGGTCTGGGCCGGATTTGCGTAAAACAAAACAATATCCGGGGGATCCAGGCGGCCAGACCGCAGCGGAGAGACACACAAACCATTATATTTTGGCTCAACCCGGATCATTTCGGCCTGGTGTGCTTTCGACGCTTCCCGGTTGCCAAACCAGACACCCTCCATGGCCTCACCCGAGAGGTATATTTCGCCCGGCGCATTGAGGCCGACAATGCCACCGCAGTTGCTGCCCATGCGCGTATTTTCGTGCACGATGCCGAGGGTGAAGCCTGCAGTCCGTGACTGGCCGACCATTTGGCACATGGTGAAATGAAAGTCCTTTGTTGGTGACCGTAGCCCTTTGATCTGGTTCATTTCCTCGACATCTTCGAACAGCTTCATGCCAATCGGTATGGTCCGGATGCGCAGCGTTTCAATCAGCTCGGCTGACAGCGCCTTGAGATTATCGGCGCTGGTATCAAACTCTCCGGCTTTGGAATCAATCGTGTCACTCACGGCGTTTATCCTTTTTCAAGTCAGGTTTTCTTCATGAAACAGGAAAGCCGGGATGACGGCAAGCCACATGGCCTGTTATCCTGTTGGTCCACGAGGGGAGATTTTTATGCGATTGCGTCAGTTTGTCTTTGTTGCGGAAAAGCTTGATCCAGCGGTTGAGGAAATAAATTCAGTACTGGGTCTGGAGGTTTGTTACACGGATCCGGGTGTTGCCGAATTTGGTCTCGAAAACGCCCTTTTTGCCCTTGGCGGCAACTTCCTTGAAATTGTGGCACCGACAAGGGATGGCACCTCAGCCGGTCGCTATCTTGAACGTCGCGGTGGCAATGGCGGTTATATGGTCATTCTACAATGTGACGACGCTGTTGCGCATCGAAAGCGTATCAAGGCGCATGGAATACGCGAAGTCTGGGCCCACAACGGACCAGAAGCTTTCGCAACACACTTTCATCCGGCTGACGTTGGTGGTGCTATCCTGTCGATTGATTCGATGGCATCTGCGCCTGACTATCATGTGGATATGGCCAGCTGGAAATGGGCAGGCTCATCCTGGCAGGGGCATGTCAAAACTGACACCAGCAGCGCTCTGGTAGGCCTGGAGCTTCAGTCAGACGATCCGCAAGGACTGGCAGATACCTGGTCGAAGGTACTGGATATACCGCTAACGAAAAAAGCCCACGCGCCCTCTCTGGCACTGGACAACGCGTCGCTTGGATTTGTTGAAGGCAGGGATGGACGTGGCCAAGGGGCAGGTGGGTTGCTGATCCAGCCGCAAAACCGTCCCGCGATCCTCGCCGAAGCAGAAAAACGCGGACTTCGCACCGGGGATAATACGTTCACAATGTGTGGTGTACGGGTGACTTTGACCTAGGGCGGTTCCGGTTTAAACGAAATCGCATCAGGTCAGGGGCTCGAGATCGCCTTCTGTGAGAATTTCCTTGATATCTGATGCTGTCGTCGCCGCTTCGGCCCGGGCCGCGTGACGTAACAAGGTCGCCAGTGTAATCGACTGAAGCGTTGCCTGGGTCAAGTCTTCAATTTCATCACCCACCATTTGCAGGGCGCGTCCGATGCCTGTACCGACGCTGGCGCCAGGGACTTCAAATTCAGAAGCCAGGTTGTCCTCAAACAATGCGACAACATCATACAGGGTTACACGGTTCGGGTTGGCCGAAAACTTGTAGCCGCCACCAGCACCCCTGACCGAACGGATCAGGCCTGACCGAACGAGCTGGCGCATGACTTTAGCCAAGTGGTGCACAGATATGTCGTAGGCATCCGCAATTTCACCTGTTGCCAACTGGGCTTCCGGATCACGCGCCAGTTCCAGAACGGCAAACAGGGCAAAGGTTGTTGATTTCTGGATTTTCATGATGAAGACAGCTCTTCTTCATCGAGATTATATTCCAGTTGCACATAAGGGCCGGCAGTCATGCCAAGACTGCGGAAAAAGGAAAGGTTGAGCGTATCGCGGCGCGAAACATTTGTACGCACACTGGAAACGCCATCACGCCGGAAACGGTCGAACATGTCCTGAACCAGGGCACTACCCACACGGTGCTCACGAACCTCGGCTGTTACGCCGAGCCCAAACACCCAGCCACAGGGCGGCGAGCCAAATTCCCAGGCGCGGACTTCGCCCAGGGCAAAGCCAACAGTTTTTCCAGCAAGGTCTGCAACCAGCAAGTAACGCTGTGCATCTTCACCGGAAACATACAGCGCGAATATTTCACGCCAGTAATCAGGTTTGGAAACACTGCTGGTTTCAGCGTCCAGATCCACAATCCGCTGATAATCCCCAGCCACCGCCTGTCGGATAGACAGGGGCGGTGAAGACGTTGAAACGGATTCGGGTAATTCGGTATCAGATTGCGACATAACGACGATTATATCCCTTGTTTGTGAATGATACCAAGCCCTTGTTTACTATGTTTACAATAATTACAAACTGGGAAGCTTTGAAAAGTTACTCTGGAACGACAGCCGTAGCCTCCATTTCGATCTTGCCGGGATTGTCCAGCAGATCGACAATCTTAACGGAACAATTGGGTATTTAAAAAACGCAAGTTCATTGTTAAGTCGTATAGCTTAAAATATAACACAACTTTAAATGTGCGCAAATTTAAGTAAGGGTAAACTCAATGGAGCGAAATACAGCAATCTTTGGTCAAGTAGTGACACTTAAAAATGGTACTCCGTCAACGAATGGGCGTTTAAACATTAGTGCAGTTTCATCAGATGGAAGCGCTTGGTCTCAACTATTTTCGTACGACCCAACAGATCAGATTATGGAACCAGATAAGGAAAAACTGAATGATCTGATCGATATTTGTCGGAAAAAAAGCAAAGCAAGATCGATAGATGTCTTAAGGGCTGTATCAGAGTTTCTAATATTATTTGGGACCGTATTGATGCGAATAATAGGGGGTTTTGTGAGCTCCTTTGTTGGGTTTGGATTTGTTGGAATTATTCTTATGCTCGGTCTGATAATATTGGGCGGAACTTTGGCTCTTTATGTTGCTCTTGCGATGCTTCCTTTGGCACTACTTTCTCTTGGATTGAAATACATTAGGGATAAAAGCTATCAAGAAGCCGCAAAATTCCTAACTCAAGAAGCATTGGCGTTTGTATCAGAAGAATAACCAAGGGCGCTTTAGCGAGATATTATCCTTGGTATTCAACGCAGCCGTAGCAAATACTTCTACTCTGGAACGACAGCTGTAGCTTCAAGTTCGATCTTGCCGGGATTGTCCAGCAGATCGACAACAAAGATCATGCTCATGGCTGGGAAATGGCTACCCATGACTTCTTTCCAGATTTTGCCCATCTCCCTGCGACCAGCCATATAGGCAGGTTTGTCGCAGCAAAATGCGGTCATGCGACAAATGTGCTCCGGTTTGCCGCCAGCTTCGGCCAGAACATCAACAACATTTTGCAGGGCCTGACGGAATTGCGGCACGATGTCTTCGGATTCAAATACCTGTTGAGCTGTCCAGCCGACCTGACCGGCGAGGAAAACCAGTTTACCTGGTTTTGCGGCAATGCCATTGGAATAGCCGATAGCCGGTGCCCAGCCTTCGGGCAGGAGAACGTCATGGGGGGTTGTCATTATTCTGGTTCCTTGGTTCCTGGGGTAACTATTCTTGCAACATGGGTGGGTCCATATCCTCGTCCCAGCCGTTTTCTGGTTCAGGATATTTTTTCAGCCACTCGTTCAGCCATTTGATGTGATCGCGTTCTTCTTCGGCCATTTCAGCGGACAAACTCCGGACTTCTTCATCGGTCGTATTGTCAGCAATGCGCTGGAAAAAGTCGGCAGCACGCTCTTCGGCCTTGAGGGACATCCTGAGGGCGTGGTGCGGCGTCATCATATAATGCGCGTCCATATCGACGACCGCTTCCGGTGATTGACCACCTTCCCATTTATATTCCCATGGCGGGATGTGCGGGATCGGGGTGTCTCCAGCCTTATCGTCGATTTTACCAATATGCTTGCCTTCAATTTCGGCGAGCTTGTGGAACAGTTCAGCCACTTCGGTGTTGTTGTGAACTTCCATCTGTTCGGCCAGATCGGCATATTGTGATGCTGCTTCAGCTTCCAGAGCATGCGCGTGAGCGAGAAACTCGCCAATGTTGTTGATATCAAGGGTACTCATAATGCGAACTTTCCTTCGAGGTCGGCAACCGTCGCCGTAGCTTCTCCAATAGGCGGCTGAAAGGCTTCGCGTTCGCCTTTGTACAGAACGCCGGTATTGAAACCATCATCGGTCATCAAACGACGGGCCGCACGGCCGATCTCATCTGTCGGATCAACTGCAGCATCATGGACATCGTCTTTCCAGGTTTTTTGATCTGGTCGGAAGGTGACGCAGGGGCTTAGGATTTGCACAAAGGAAAAGCCAGGATGTTCGATGGCTTCCTTCAACAGTTTAGCGGTACCGTTCTGGTCGCCCGAAAATCCACGGGCGATAAAATTGGCACCGGCGGCCAGGGCAATAACCAGCGGTCGGAATGGGCTGATGCCCGAACCACCTGGTGTCAGGGCGTTGTCCCAGTCCGGTTCAGTAGTCGGGGAAGCCTGGCCCTTGGTCATGCCATAAACCCGGTTGTCCATAACCACATAAGTCAGATCAACGTTGCGTCGGCAGGCATGCATGAAGTGATTGCCGCCGATTGAAAAACCATCGCCGTCGCCACTGGCGACCAACACGGTCATATCAGGGCGGGCCACTTTCAGGCCTGCAGCCAGCGGCAGGGAACGTCCGTGCACGCCGTGGAAACCATAACAGTCGGTGTAAGCCGGAATACGGGATGAACATCCAATGCCGGAAATTACCGCAACATTTTCTGGATCCAGGTTCAGTTCCGAAAAGGCTTTGGTGATGGAGCCAAGGACAGAATAGTCACCACAGCCTGGGCACCAGACGGGCTTGATATCTGATTTGTAGTCCCGAGGGGAGTGTTTGGGGGCGAGTGCTGTTTCGGCGGTCATGACGGTGTCCCTTCCTTGATCAGGGTCTCGATATCGCCGGGACGGATCGGCAGAGGACCTGGGGTACAATGGTGTTCTACATTTTTGGGCAGATCGATATTGGCCCGTAGATAGCCCATAAACTGACCACTGTGGGTCTGTTCAACAACGATAACGCGTTTGGCACCCTCAAGGGCGTTCGCCAGCTGTTCTTTTGGTGCCGGCATCAGCAAGCGCATGCTGACCATGCGGGCGCTTTGTTCGGTGCCCGCCAAATTGTCGAGTGCTTCGAGGACAGGACCGGTGCAACTGCCCCAGGTCAGGACGACAGTATCACCTTCACCTGCCTGATCTGCCCAGTGCTGGCCATAATCGAAATCATCTGTCTTGCGCTGGCGCTTGTCCAACTGGATGTGGTGATCTTTTGCGCCCCCAGACGGAGTGCCGCGCGGGTTATGCTCGAGACCATCAGCCGTATAGGCACAACCAGGTGTGCCAGGTACCGCCATGGGAGATACACCGGAGGCCGTAACAGCGTAGCGCTGGTATTCTTCACCTTCTGCTGGTGTGGTCGCCGTTTCGCGCTGGGCGAAAAAGGCGATGTCTGCCGGTGCTGCGATAACCGATTTGGCCTGACCCAGAGCCTGATCACTTAATACGATGGCCGGGGTTTGCATGGCTTCGGCCAGATGCACTGACCACTGCGTCGTAAAGACGCAGTCACGGATCGAATTCGGTGCGACCACGATATGCGGGGCATCACCTGGCAGAGCATATAAAGCCATGTTCAGGTCAGATTGTTCCGACTTGGTCGGGATACCTGTGGATGGTCCACCGCGCATTACGTCCACGATGACGACAGGTACTTCACTTGCAACGGCAAGCCCAATGGCTTCGGTCATCAGGGCCAGGCCCGGACCGGACGTTGCCGTCAGGGCAGGCACGCCGCCATAAGAGCCGCCGATTGCCATATTAATAGAGGCCAGTTCATCCTCGGCCTGGACGAGTACACCGCCGACCTTGGTCAGGGCAGGGGACATCCATTCGAGGATTTCTGTGGCGGGTGTAATCGGGTAGGCAGCCACAAAGCGAACACCGCCGCGGATGGCACCGAGGCCAGCAGCTTCGTTACCACTGATCAGCCAGCGACCTGCTTTCTCGCCTTCCGGTGTCGGTAATTTTGGTGTAGCTGGCATTTCTGCAGCGATTGCCCGACCGGCTTCAGCACCAGCACGGCTTGCTGCAATGGCATCTTCGCCGCGTTTGGCAAGCGCATCACTGAGCGCTGCATCCAGGGCATCTTCCGGTAAGCCAATCAGGGCACCGATGGTACCCAGGGCAATCATGTTGGGGCGACCGCCGGGGATGGCTTTTGACATGCTTTTGAAATCGATGTCGCCGCGCCGGGCTGGACCCTCGGTTACGAAGGCCGGTGTTTTTTTGGCGGCTGAGGCATCGCCAATAATGACGGTATCTTTATCCAACGGAATTTCATCCGCAAAACGTTCAAAGTTCAGCCAGTCCAGGGCAATGATCAGGTCGTAACGATCAGGCTGGGCCGATACGGGTTCGGAAGACAGGCGCAACAAGGCGGCAGCTTCTCCGCCCCGGATCTGTGGTCCGGCGGATCGGGTCATCAGACCGTACCAGCCTGCTTTGGCAGCAGCTGCCAGCAGCATGTTGCCAGCCGTAATCACACCTGAGCCGCCGCTTCCGGCGAGCACCAGTGATATGCTGGTTGTGTTGTCAGTTGGTTGGTTCATTACCTTGGTCTCCTGGGCCCGTGATGTCGGGGCGTGATGGCCACTTGATCGGCCCTTTGGGTGTCATTCGCTTTAAAATCGTGCAACTGGCCTCATTCGCACATTGGAAGGACATATAAAGGGCAGCAGGGGAGCCCTTTTTTGCCAATCCACAAACTTTGTGAAAAAGACCTTACTTTTTATCTTGACTCTTAAATTGGTAATCGGGTACTAAATTACATAATAAAGATGTAACCCCGGACTAGTCAACCTTAAAAAAGACTTGAAAAAGAGAATTTTCGAAACGGCATCAAACGCAAAACGTTTAACAAGGAACCCCCGCAATGAACGCCCCTGAAACCCTGAACGATCACAACCTGGTACCCCAAGCTATCGTCCCTGGTGTGTTGTACGAAAAACGCCCGGTCAAGGATAACAAGGGCGCGGACGTTCCCGGCCTCTACAACGCATGGATCACCCTGGATAATCCCAAGCAGTACAATTCCTACACCACAGACATGGTTAAAGGAGTCATCCTGGCTTTTCGTCAGGCGTCTTCTTCTCGTGATGTGGTCGCAGTGGTTTTCACAGGCAGCGGCGACAAAGCGTTTTGTACCGGTGGCAATACCAAGGAATATGCTGAATATTATGCTGGCAACCCGCAAGAGTATCGGCAGTACATGCGCCTGTTCAATGACATGGTTTCCGGCATCCTCGGATGTGACAAACCGGTTATCTGCCGTGTAAATGGCATGCGCATTGGTGGCGGTCAGGAAATCGGCATGGCCTGTGATTTCTCCATTGCCCATGATCTGGTCAAATTTGGCCAGGCCGGACCCAAGCATGGTTCAGCTGCCATCGGCGGCGCCACAGATTTTCTGCCTTTGATGATCGGTTGCGAACGCGCCATGGAAACCGGCATGTTGTGCGAGCCCTGGACGGCCCACAAATCATATCGTCTTGGCGTTTGCCTGGACATCGTTCCAGCCCTGAAAGTGGACGGCAAATTCATCGCCAACCCAACTGTTGAGCTGGAATACACAGACGAATTTGGTCGCATCATTCACGGTGAAATGAAAACCGGCGAAGCACTGGCAGCAGGCAAGGAACTGTTGAAAAAGGGCGAAGTTGATCTCTCCCTGCTGGATGCCAAGATCGACGAGCTGGCAACAAAACTTCTTTACACATTCCCGGATTGCACCACCAAATCTGTTGAGGAACTGCGCAAGCCCAAACTGGCTGCCTGGAACCTGAACAAGGAAAATTCCCGCGCCTGGCTGGCCAACAACATGATGACGGAAGCCCGCGCCGGTTTCCGTGCTTTCAACGAGCCAGTTGGTCGTGATCGTGAAATCGATTTCATTGACTTGCGTCAGAAACTGGCCGTTGGCACACCTTGGTCGGATGAGTTGACCGAGAGCCTGATGCCAGCCGCACGGGCAGCAGCAGAGTGAGCTCGCCCCTTAAAGTCTGGCTCGACCGTGAAGGTCAGTTGCTGCGCCTGAGACTGGCGCAGCCCAAGGCCAACATTGTCGATGCGGCAATGATTGCGGCCCTGAGCGAGGCTTTGGATGGTCATCTTGATGATGGCTCATTGAAGGCAATTTTGCTGGACGCAGAAGGATCCCACTTTTCTTTCGGTGCCAGCGTCGAAGAACACATGCCTGATCAATGTGCCGACATGCTGGCTGCCCTTCATGCCCTGGTGCTGAAACTGGCCGGTGCCCCGGTACCGGTTCTGGTTGCCGTCAAGGGACAATGTCTTGGTGGTGGTCTGGAAGTGGTTCTGGCCTGCAGCCGGATCTACGCCGCACCAAACGCTGCCATGGGTCAGCCGGAAATCAAACTGGCCGTCTTCGCCCCGGCTGCATCCTGCCTGTTGCCTGGCCGCGTTGGTCAGGCAAATGCCGAAGATCTTCTCTATACCGGCCGCAGTGTCAGTGGAGAAGAAGCCGGTGCCATGGGCCTTGCTGATGAGGTCACAGAGGACCCCGAAGCCGCAGCCCTGGCTTACTTTGATAAATATCTTGCCGGTGTTTCAGCCAGCACATTGCGTCACGCAGTTGAAGCCGCGCGCAGTCCGTTAGTCAAACAACTCGAACAAGATCTCGCCCGCGTCGAGCGTCAATATCTCGACCGTCTGATGTCCACGCACGACGCGGTGGAAGGCCTTGAGGCCTTCGTCGAAAAGCGTCAACCAAAATGGGAGCACCGTTGAACCATGTCTGTACAGAAAATTGTTGATCGCTGTCAGGCTCTGTATGACGACCTTGATTTTACAGTCGTCAAAGAGTGGAAAGCGAAAGAAGAAGGACGCAAGGCTATCGGCTACATGCCGGTCTACGTGCCACGCGAAATCATTCACGCCGCAGGCATGCTGCCCGTAGGTGTTATTGGTGGTGGTGACCAGCTGGAAGTTATCCACGGTGATGCCTACTACCAAAGCTACATTTGTCGTATTCCAAGATCGACTATCGAACTGGGTGTGACCGGTCGTCTTGATTGTGTTGATGGCATGCTGTTCCCGTCAATCTGTGACGTGATCCGTAACCTGTCAGGTATGTGGAAGCTGTTGTTCAAGGACAAATATGTCCGCTACTTCGATGCCCCGCAAACTTACGACGACAAGATCGGTGGCAAGTTTTACGTCCAGGAATTGCGCGAACTGATTGAAGGTCTGGAAGAGCTTGGTGGCAAGAAGATCACCGAAGAAGCTATTCACAATTCAATCGCGGTTTACAACGAAAACCGGGCCGTGATCGAAGATCTGTACGCTTATCGTTCCAAGTGTCCATGGAAGGCATTGACGTCGGAAATCTACCTGCTGTTGTTTGCCGGTATGGTCCTGCCAGTCGAGGAGCACACACAATTGCTGCGCGACTATCTGGAGGCCGTCGACAAGGAAGACCGGCCCATGCGCGATAACTGCCGCGTGGTCCTGAACGGTACGTTCTGTGAACGCCCACCACTGGGTCTGATCAAGTCGATCGAAATGGCTGGTTGTTACATCGTTGATGATGACTTCATGCTCGTCACACGCTGGCTGCTGGAAGACGTGCCAACAACAGGCGATCCAGTACAAAACCTGGCTGATGCCTTCTTGCATCACTCCGCTGAAACTGCCGCAAAATATGTCGACAGTTACGAAGCAAAGGGTCAGTTCATCGTCGAATCAGTGAAGAAATATGCAGCCGAGGGTGTTGTTTTTGCAGCCCCAAGCTTCTGCGATCCGGCCTTGCTTGATCAGCCGATGCTGCATACCGCGCTGAACGATAACAACATTCCGTTTACGGCCTTCCAGTATGCCGAGAATTCAGGGCAGATGCAGCCCATTCGCGAGCAGGCAGGTACATTCGCAGATTCAATCAAGCTTTGGAGTGCATGACATGAGTGTAAAAGAACAAGCGTCCACAGTCGCCGAAAAAGAAGACTCCATGTGGAAACAGAAGGAGATGATCAACGAAAACTACGAATTGCTGTCGACAGCAAATGAACGTGGTCAGAAGGTCGCTTCTACTTTTGTACCCGGCAACATCAATGAATTGCTGATGTGCTTTGATTTCGCCCGTAACTTCCCGGAAACCAATGCGCTGCAAAATGCCATGCGCAAAAAATCCGGTGGCATGATCATGGAAGCCGAAAAAATTGGCCACTCGGAAGATGTCTGCACCTATGTGAAAGCCGACCTTGGCATGATGATGAAAGGCAACAAGGGCCCGACGGGTCTGCCGATGCCTGATCCGGATTTGCTGATGCTGTCCTACACCGGTTGCTTCACATTCATGAAGTGGTTTGAACTGGTTCGTGAACAGTATCCCAAGTGTGAAACCGCCATGCTGCACGTGCCTTACCAGGCTGACGGTAACATCACCAAAAACATGCGCGACTATGTGGTCAAGCAGTTGAAGGAAGATATCATTCCGACCATGGAACGCGTTTCCGGTGTGAAGTTTGATATCGACCGTCTGCGTGAATACATGATCCAGTCACAAAAGGCCGAAGACGATCTGGTCTATGTGCTGCAAAGCGCCAAAAACAAGCCTTCACCTATCGATGCTTACTTTGGTGGCGTTTACTACATTGGCCCGATCTTTACAGCTTTCCGTGGCACCACGGCGGCAACCGATTATTATGCCACCCTGCGCAAGGAAATCGAAGCCCGTGTCGCCGCTGGTCTCGGCCCAATTACACCTGAAGGTGTGATGAAGGAAGAGAAATACCGCATCGTCGTCGAAGGTCCACCAAATTGGACCCACTTCCGTGAATTCTGGAAAATGTTCTACGACGAAGGCGCTGTTGTTGTGGCCTCGACCTACACCAAGGTTGGCGGCGTTTATGACAACGGTTTCCGTCACGATCCGCAAAACCCATTGGAATCACTGGCAGATTATTGCCTTGGTTGCTACACAAACCTGAACCTGCCAGCCCGTACAGACATGTTGGAAAAATATGTCGAAGACTATCAGGCAGATGGTTTGCTGATCAACTCGATCAAAAGCTGTAACAGCTTTTCGGCTGGTCAGTTGTTGATGTTGAGGGAAATTGAACAGCGTACCGGCAAACCGGCCGCTTTCATCGAAACTGATCTGGTGGATCCACGCTATTTCTCACCAGCCAACGTCAAAAACCGTCTGGAAAGCTATTTCCAGATGATCAGCCAAAAACGCGACCGCGCGGCATAGGGAGCAGAGATTATGGAATGTTATATCGGTATTGATCTCGGTTCCACGACCACAAAAGCTGTGGTCATGGACGAAGATTACAACGTCATGGGGCAGGGGATCACCAACTCCCGCTCTAACTATGACATCGCTGCGGGTGTGGCCAAACATGAAGCTCTGATCGACACGCGCTTTATGCTTTTCCGCAACGCCATGAAAAATGTCACAGCCCTGGGCGACAAGTATGAAGCTTTCATGGACGAGCTGGAGCGTAATTTCCGCCTCGAACAGTATCTGGAGCAATTGATTGATCTGGATGAGACCTGCACCAAGGCTTCAGAGAACACACGCTATTCCGAATGGGGTTCTGATTTGTCGGACGCCCTGTCCGGTGTGTTCAAGCGGGTTACCACCGAGGCACCTGAATTGTTTGCACCCGGTGCCCAGCGCAAATCTGATTTCTTCCGGGATATTGCCGGATCGCAATATTCAACGATCAGTGAAGAAGTTGCCAAGCAAGCCGAGACACCATTTGATGTGTTGCTCAACATTTATGATCGTTCGATCATTGAAGTTGAGAACCGCATCTACACAGAAACGACGAACCAGAACCTGATGCGGGCTCTTGACCGGACATTGGTTAACCTGCCTGATCTGGCACCTGTTGCCAGCGAAGTTCGTACAGAAGTCGAAAAAGTTCTGGGTATCGATCTGGAAGAAACTTACGTCATCGGTACTGGCTATGGCCGCGCCCGGTTGCCGTTCTCCAAGGATCACATCCGCTCGGAAATTCTTTGCCACGGTCTTGGTGCCCACATCATGTACAACGATACCCGCACGGTGCTGGATATCGGTGGCCAGGACACCAAAGCCATTCAGGTGGACAAGGACGGCATCGTCGAAAGCTTCCAGATGAATGACCGTTGTGCTGCCGGTTGCGGTCGCTATCTCGGTTACATCGCTGATGAAATGAATGTCGGCCTGCACGAACTGGGCCCCATAGCCATGAAATCAACCCGCAAGGTTCGGATTAACTCTACCTGTACGGTGTTTGCCGGCGCGGAGCTAAGAGATCGTTTGTCTCTCGGCGAAAATCGCTCTGACATTCTGGCAGGTTTGCATCGCGCCATTATCTTGCGCGCCATGTCGATCCTGTCTCGCTCAGGTGGTGTGCATGACCAGTTCACCTTTACCGGTGGAGTGGCCAACAACGAAGCCGCCGTAACGGCCTTGCGCGAATTGATCAAGGAAAACTATGGCGACGTCACCATCAATATTGATCCGGACTCAATCTATACCGGTGCTCTGGGCGGAGCCACCTTTGCCCGCCGCGCCGTCGAAGGTATCCCAACGGAGGCAGTAGCATGACCATAACCGCAGGAATTGACGTTGGAACGGGTGCTGTAAAAACCACCCTGTTCAAAGTTGAAGGCGATAACATCGAGTGGTTGTCCAAACGCATCAGTCGTATTCGTCGTCGTGATCCCATGGCTCTGGTCAACGAAAACTATGAAGCCATGTTGGAAGAAGCCGGTATCACGAAAGATGATGTCGACTATGTGGCAACAACCGGGGATGGTGAAAACGTACCTTTCCGCACAGGCCACTTCTATTCCATGACCACACATGCTCGCGGCGCCGTTTATCTGGCCGATGACATTACGGCGGTTCTGGATGTGGGCGCCTTGCACGGGCGTGCCATCAGCATCGATCCGCTTGGCAAAGTGCTGAGCTATCGTATGACCAGTCAGTGCGCATCAGGCTCCGGCCAGTTCCTCGAAAACATCGCCCGTTATCTCGGTGTTTCCATTGATGAAGTTGGTGATCTGTCACAGGAAGCTGACGATCCGGAACTGGTATCAGGCATTTGTGCCGTGCTTGCCGAAACCGACGTGATCAACATGGTTTCGCGTAGCATTTCCACCCCGAATATCCTGAAAGGTATTCATCTTTCCATGGCGGGGCGTCTGGTCAAGTTGCTCAGGGCATCGAAAGTGAAAGAGGGTAAAGTCTTGCTCACTGGTGGCCTGGCCATGGATACAGGTATGGTTGCGGCCATGCGTGAAGAAATGGCAAAGCAGAACCTGGATGTGCCTTGCGAAAGCAGCCCCGATAGTATATTTGCCGGAGCTGTAGGTGCTGCCCTTTGGGGAGCCTTCCGCTTTGAAAAATTACAGGGCCTCGGCCAGCTCGCTGAAGCGTCCTGATCGAACAACGACTAACTATGGAGTAATTGATCATGGCTCTCATGATTACCGACGACTGCACAAACTGTGACGCTTGCACACCGGTTTGTCCCAACGAGGCCATCAGTGAAGGTGACATCATTTACGTCATCAACTCACTGACCTGCACCGAATGTGTCGGTGCCGAGGACGACCCGCAGTGTGTTCTGGTTTGCCCCGCTGACTGCATCATTCCGAACCCGGACTTTGCAGAAAGCAAGGACGAGCTGCAGGCAAAATACGAGTCGATCCACGGCTAGAGTATTTTCGTCGAAACGAATAGGGCCGCCACTTAGACGATTTCGGGGCTACCGAATTCGTCTAAGTGGCGGCCTTTTTTGTTGGGGAAGTGATTGAGGATATGTTCTGGTCCGGCACCTGGCTTGTTTTATTGGGCATGAGGGCATACTGATAATGTCAGACCCGACAGGCTGAAAGAAACCGTCAATGCTACGTAAAATCATGATCACGATCATGGCCCTGATCATGCTCTCTCTAGTGGCCTCGCTGATAATTGAGATCGTTGCGGGACGGTATCTGAGTGCCGTTGCCCTGTTCGGTGTTGCCAGTGTGCTGATGTGGTTTGCCCTGCAGATGTTGCAGCGACGCACAATTGATGACCCACCGGATGATGATCGGGAAGCCCCTTGATGCCACGCAAAAAAAGAGGCCGTCACTTAGACGAATTCGGTAGTCCCGAAATCGTCTAAGTGACGGCCTTTAGTTTTGGAGGAAAATCAAAGAGGGATAGAAGGGTGTCAGGCGACCTTGCGCTCGAGAGCCAGTTGGTCGGAGGGACCAAAACCGTGTTTGTAGAGGAAGGCCAGCAAATCGAAGTTTTCGCGGCGAATTTCTGTGCGGACGTGGTCCACTTGCAGACCAGACAGGTTCATCAGCAGTTGTGAGACCAAAGCGGAGGCAATGCCCTGGTGACCCTGGTTGGGGGCGACACCTATGGTATCGATAACCGCAAAGGGCTCGGTTTCACCAAAGTCACCAAAATCCATGCGCGCCATGATAAAGCCGGAAACAAAACCGTCAGATTCAGCGACCAGCGAAACACGGATGGCTGATTCGTCCAGCGCCTCTTTCATGGCATTTTGCAGATAATCTGTGCGATCATTGCCCATGATTGCCTTGTCGATGGCAGATACGGCGGCGGCATCGTCAGCCGTCATCAACCGGACATAGACACGATCGCGGGCCAGCGTGCCGCCATTGGCATCCAGATCTTCATCAGTTGAGACATGGGCACGAGACGTGTCACATTCGATTACGTGACGAGGGGCGAGTTTGAAACCCTGGTGATCAAAGAAGCGTAGCAGACTATGGGATGTCCATGATGCGTTGGTTTGCATGGATTTCAGACCCTTGTGCTTCAACACATCATTGACGCCGCCCAGCAAAGCTTCACCGGCACCGTGATGGTCATGGGTCGTATCAACGGCCATTGCTTCCAGAATAGCTGTCTTGGAAAGGCCAAATTCGCCGTCAATCAGACGTGCCATGGCATAGCCAACAAGTTCGCCGTCTACTTCGGCACCTACTTGAATGTAAGTCCCCTGATCGGCAAGAGCCGCTTCGAGACGCTTGGCAAAAAAGCCTCTGCGTGAGCGCGCAACATGCTGGCGGTCAATTTCAACAACTTCATCAAGATCGGTTGCCTTGAGCGGGCGGACAGCTACCTCGGACATACGGGTTCTCCTTGATCGGCACGTGGTTGAAACATTGTTCAGACCCGGGCGTTTGGTGTATTTGATCAGCTTTTGTCTGCCCCGGCTCCAGTTCAGGAGGCGGGGATTACTTTAAATTGGTATACAAGTACTAAATTACATATTAATTAATATGAGTCAACATATTATTCGCTGGCTGTTGCAATTGATGTTTCTGCCTGACCGATCATAATCTTCATCTGAATCCAGATTTGGTGAAAAGGCGTTCGCCCCTATGACAGGTACTGAACAATGACACTGTCCGTGTTGATTATTGGCCACGGGTCTATCGCTTCCTGGGTTGCAGCACAATTACAGACAGATCAAAACCTGAAAATACGCCAGGTTATCTGTCGTCCCGGTCGTGAAGAAGCCGCCGCGTCCGCAATCCCCGGAGCAGTTGCGATAACAGATGTCTCTCAGGCAACGGGCGATATTGACTACGCCCTGGAGTGCGCCAGTCATGCCGGACTGGCAGCCCATGGTCCAGCCTTGTTGAATATGGGCATTGATCTTGGCGTCGTATCAATTGGTGCTTTTTCTGATCCCGCAGTATCCGAAGCCCTGGAAGGCGCTGCCGTCGCCGGTGGTGCACAAATTGAGCTATTGGGCGGCGCAATCGGTGCCATAGATGCGCTCGCCGCCGCGAGACAGGGTGGTTTGGATGACGTTACATATATTGGACGTAAGCCGCCCATTGGCTGGAAAGGGTCCGCCGCAGAAGAAACGCTGGATCTGGATAACCTGGCGACAGCGGAAGTTCATTTTTCCGGCACGGCAAGGGATGCCGCCAGGCGATATCCCAAAAATGCCAATGTCGCGGCCACCGTCGCCCATGCAGGTTTGGGCCTGGACAACACGAAGGTAACCCTGATTGCTGATCCCGCAATGACGGGTAATCGACACGTAATAGAAGCACGCGGGGCTTTTGGCAGTTTCAGTTTTACAATTGATGGCAAGGCTTTGCCGGACAATCCAAAGTCATCAGCCCTGACGGCAATGTCGGCGGTTCGCGCGGTCCGCAACCGGGCCGCCACTGTCCGCATCTGAAATCGGGAATCAGCGAAGTGATACAGTATGGCGGCGACCCAAAGTGGCTGATAAGCTGTTTCGTAAAACAGGGGGGTCCAGTGTCGATCAATCAAATTCGAATAATGCCCGTACGGGTTTCAAAGGTGAACGGAGGCCAGTGTCGGTGACGCGGTTTTCTGCCTGGAATGTCTTCCGAAACGGGTTGTCCGGGCAAAAGGGCTGGGACAGGCAATGGCGCGATGTTGAGCCAAAAGCTGACTATGATGTTGTCATCGTCGGCGGTGGTATTCACGGTCTGGCGACAGCCTATTACCTGGCAAAGAAACACGGCCTGAAAAATATTGCCGTTCTCGAAAAAGGCTGGATCGGTGGTGGCAACGCCGGACGTAATACGACCATTGTGCGCTCCAATTATTTCCGACCGGGCAACCGTGAATTCTATGAACATTCTCTCAAGCTTTGGGAAAACCTGAGCCACGACCTGAACTATAATGTCATGTTCAGTCAGCGTGGGCATGTGTCGTTGCTGCACAGTCCGGGCGCGGTTGATGCTGCGGCCAGGGGTTACAACACGCTGCGACTTACAGGCAGCGACGCTGAAATCTGGGGTCTTGAGGAACTGAAACAGGAAATTCCGCATCTGAATTATGCAGCCAATGCCCGTTTCCCGATCCTTGGTGCAGCGGTGCAGAGAAGGGCAGGCACGGCCCGGCATGATGCCGTGGTCTGGGGTTATGCGCGCGCGGCGGATCAACTGGGCGTGGATATCATCCAGAATTGCGAAGTTCTGGGCGTCAGACGAGACCAGGGCAGAATTACCGGACTGGATACGTCGCGCGGTGCGATCGGGGGCAGTAAAATCGGTTTTTCCGTTGCCGGGAATACCTCGCGCTTATGGGATATGGCCGGGCTTGGCACTCTGCCTATCGAATCACACAAACTGCAGGCCTTTGTCACGGAACCGCTAAAACCGTTGCTGGATCATGTCGTTGTCTTCGGGGTGGGCGGCACGCATTTCTATATTTCCCAATCAGACAAGGGCGGCATGGTCTTTGGCGGCGACCTGGACTGGTACAAGTCCTACGCGCAGCGCGGTAACCTGCCCATTGTCCAGGATGTTTCGGAATGTGCCCTGTCTATCCTGCCATGCCTCGGGCGTGTGCGGTTGTTGCGGCACTGGTCAGGGGTCTGCGATATGTCCATGGACGGCTCACACTTCATCTGCAAAACGCCGCTGGATAATCTCTATCTGAATGCAGGTTGGAACTATGGCGGCTTCAAGGCGGGACCGGGGGCAGGCTGGTTCTTTGCGGACCTGATTGCCAATGACCGACCGCATGAAATAGTCGCTGAACATGATCTGAAACGGTTTGAACGCGGATACAATATCGACGAACGCGGCGCCGGTCCTGATCCAAAGCTGCATGGATAGGGGCATGGAAAAATGATCCGTATTAATTGTCCCTATTGCGGTGAGCGCGACCACAGTGAATTCACCTATGGTGGCGATGGTTCAGTTAAATATCCGGCCCTTGACGCATCTATGGAAGACTGGCTGCAGGCTGTTTTCCAGCGAGAAAATATTCGCGGCGTGCAAACAGAGAGCTGGCACCATGTAAATGGTTGTCGCATGTGGTTGCTGGTTGAGCGCGATACCATGACCCATGAAATCCATTCCGTGCGTGTTGCCCACCCTGGTTTACAACAGGCACTGGAGGACCCGTCATGACTGCCCGGCGACTGGATGCAGGCGGTCGCATTGACCGCAGCCACAGCCTGAAGTTCAACTGGGATGGTCGTTTGCTGCGAGGTTTTCAGGGCGACACGCTTGCCTCAGCCCTGATGGCCAACGGTGAAAATCTGATCGGGCGTAGTTTCAAATATCACCGACCGCGTGGGATCATGTCTGCAGGCGTGGAAGAATCCGGGGCTCTTGTAACCGTTGGCGCAGGGGCAAAACGGGACGCCAACGTCAAGGCAACAACTTGCGAGCTATTCGATGGGCTTGCGGCGTCAGGACAAAATGCATGGCCGAATGTGCGCCATGATCTGGGCGCGGTCTCCAATCTTTTCAGTCGATTCCTTGCCGCCGGGTTTTACTACAAAACCTTCATGGGATTGCCGCCGTTTGAATGGGGACAGGGCACTGGCTGGTGGATGAAATATGAAAAAATCATTCGCCGGGCTGCTGGAATGGGCACAGCTTCGCGCGAACCCGATCCTGACGCTTACGAACATGCTCATGCTTTTTGTGATGTGCTGGTTGTTGGTGCCGGACCCGCGGGGATTTCCGCGGCCTTAACCGCCGTCTGGGCTGGTCTGGATGTTGTGCTGGTCGAACAGGATTTTGAACCCGGTGGAGATTATCTCAACCAGGCCGGACCGGATGCCGATGCGACCCGGGCTAAACTGCTGGCCGAAATTGTGGACGCGGACGTTCGTGTGATGACACGGACCACGGCATTTGGCTTATATGATCATGGTGTAGCCGGGTTGCTGGAACGGCTGCCGGATCAACAAATTCAAAATAACAAATATCTACCACGCCAGCGGTTCTGGACGCTGCGAGCCAAACAAATCATCGTTGCCGCAGGTGCGCTGGAACGTCATATCGCATTTGGCAACAATGACACCCCGGGTGTCATGACAGCCGCAGCTGCAAGAACCTATCTCAACAGGTTTGGTGTCTTGCCGGGCAAACAGATTATTCTGTCGACCAACAACGATAGCGCCTATGGCCCAGCCCTTGATCTGGCAACAGCCGGGGCGAGCGTACATTTGCTGGACGCACGCCCAGATTTGCCCGTGGACCTGGTAAACACGGTCGCCGCATCCGGTGTGCGGGTGACATCCGGCACCGCTGCCCTCAAGGCTGTAGGTGGTAAACAAATTACGCGTCTGGAAACGGCCGCCTGGACCGGCACGGGATGGCAATCGGCGGGATCAGAGAATTGCGATCTGGTGCTTGTCTCTGGCGGTTGGTCGCCGGTTGTGAACCTGGCGTCACATCTCAGCACGAAACCGGTTTGGGATCAGGATAACTGTTGTTTTTTACCAGGCGAGACCGCAGCACATATTCATATGGCCGGATCGGCTGCTGGTATCTGGCAAACCCGTGACTGTGAAACTTCGGGCAGGGTTGCGGGGGCAGCGGCGGCAAAGGCACTGGGCAAAACGGCCCCGGACATTTCAAAGCCCGAGGTGGGTGGCTGGAGCCATGCCATATCGCCTCTCTATGAAGTCACGGTGCCGGGTAAAAAGCTGAAAAGCTTTGTGGACCCTCAGCATGATGTTACCGCCGATGATGTTCGTCTTGCGCATCAGGAAGGTTTTGTTTCGGTCGAGCATTTGAAGCGATACACCACATTGGGCATGGCGACGGATCAGGGGAAAATGGGCAATGTCATCGGCATGGCCCTGATGGGAGAAGCCCTGGGGAAAGATATATCGGATGTCGGGACGACAACTTTCCGGCCACCCTATACACCCGTCAGTCTGGGGGCTTTGACCGGTCGCAACAAGGGCGACCATTTCAGGCCCCTGCGCCGTACACCTATGGACAAGTGGAACCTGGATAACGGTGCCACGATGACCGAAGCAGGACTTTGGCGTAGACCCTGGTATTTTGCCCGATCCGGTGAGACTATCAAGGAAGCCTATATCCGCGAAACAACAACGACGCGCCACGACGTTGGGCTGTGTGACGTCACTTCGTTGGGCAAGATCGCCGTACAGGGGCCGGATGCAACCGAATTTCTGAACCGGATTTACACCAATCCCTTTGCCAAACTGCCTGTTGGCAAAGCGCGATATGGCATCATGTTACGCGACGACGGCATTGTCATGGACGACGGCACCACCTGGCGTCTGTCGGAAACCGACTATTTCATGACGACCACAACGGCCCACGCCGCCAAAGTCATGGTCTGGCTGGAAGAGTTGCTGCAAATGCGCTGGCCAGACCTGAAGGTTCATGTCACGTCGGTGTCGGAACAATGGGCTGGTTGCGCCGTTGTCGGGCCAAAATCACGTGCGGTTCTGGAGGCCTGTGTCGAAGACGCGGCGCTGGTCTCGAATGACAACCTGCCATTCATGGGCGTGGTAGAAACCCGCCTGAAAAACGGTATTCCTTGTCGGATTGCGCGGATAAGTTTCTCGGGCGAGATGGCTTCGGAGGTCTATGTGCCTTCTGATTATGCACCAGCCATGATGGATATGTTATGGCAAGCGGCAAAACCGTTGGGCGGCTGCCTCTATGGCATGGAAGCCCTTGGGGCGCTGCGTATTGAAAAAGGCCATGTCACTGGTACAGAGCTGGATGGGCGGGTGACAATTGATGATGCAGGTCTTGGTAAAATGGCCTCCCCCAACAAACATTTCATAGGCAGTGTTTTACGCCAACGACCTGCCATGATGGCACAAAACCGGCCCCGTCTTGTAGGCATTTTTCCCAAAGATCGGGACCAGACATTTAATGCCGGAACCATCCTGTGCAGGGCCGATGAGGTTTCGGGACACGGCGAAGGCTGGATCACGGGTGTGACTTATTCACCAGCTTTTGGGCATTGGATTGGTATCGGGTTCATCACCGGCGGCTATCAGGCCTGGGAGGGACAAACAGTTGTTGTCGCCGACCCCGTGCGCCGTGAAAATGTCGACGTCGAAATAGTGTCACCTCATATGTATGACCCGGAAGGTGGACGCCATCATGGATAGTCTTCGGATCATGCGAACATCGGCGCTGGAAGGGCATACGGCCTCCGGTCACTTTGGCGCGGAGGGTGATGGCGTTGTATTTGAGGAAGTGCGGGACCTGAATTTACACCAGATCGCGGTTTGGCCGGAGACACTGGGCAGTGTCGGCCAAACAATGGCTGAGACTTACGGCGTGCCTGCGGTTCCAGGACCCGGCAAATCGGTGACGGGTTCATCTGCCAGTATTCTGCGCATCGAACCGCTCAAATTCTGGGTTGTTGGCGCAGCAGCCAGTGAACTTGCTCCGGAAGAGGGTGCTATCCTTGATCTCTCTCATTCCCGGACCTGTCTGCGCATTACGGGCCCGGAGGCCGCGACGTTGTTGAACAGATTTCTGCCGCTGGACCTGGGAGCCGAAGCCTTCGCGGTGGGAACAGTTGCCTCAACAGCTTTTCATCATGTCGGCATCACGCTCTGGCATTCCGATGATGGTTATGAGGTGTTTCTGCCACGCGGGTTTGCAATGTCATTGTGGGAGTTACTGCGTGAAGGAGCCGCCCAGTTTGGCTACAGGATTTTAGCACCAGTGGAAGACCAATGAGCGAAAAAGCGATTAGCAACACCGACAAGAACTCACGCCATATCGCCGTAATCGGGGCCGGTTCTATCGGCATCAATTGTGCCTTGTCCTTGCAACGCGACGGCCACCGGGTTGTCATGATCGATCCGCTGGAACCCGGCGAAGGCTGTTCTTCGGGCAATGCCGGATTGCTGGCGCGATCATCCTTCATCCCGCTTTCATCGCCGGGTCTGTTGTTCGATGTCCCTGGCTGGTTGCTTGATCCCATGGGGCCATTGGCGATCCGCTGGTCTTATTTACCCAAACTGGCCCCGTGGTTGATCCGTTACATCCTGGCAGGAAAAAAAGCCAATTTGCAGCCCACTGCCGATGCCTTACAACATCTGACGGATGCTTGTGTTGATCTGTATGCAGGCCTGGCGGAGGAGGCGGGGGAGCCTGAACTGATCAAACGCAGTTCCTATATCTACGTCTATGAAAGTAAAAAATCCTTCGACAAGGATGCTGGCGGGTTTGACCTTCGCCGAAAAATGAACATCGAAGTACAGGAACTTGGGCAGGCTGAAATCCAGGCCGCTGAGCCAGCGCTTTCTCCCGCCTATCAGCATGCCTATCTGGTGCCGGACCATGGGTTTACACTTGATCCGCTGGCCTTGATGCGAACCCTGGCAAAGTTGTTTGAACGGCGGGGCGGTGAAGTCCGACAAACGTCTGTGCAGGATATCGTCATGCGCAGTGACGGGTGCACGACGCTGATTCTGGAGGATGATGATCTGGAGGTTGACCAGGTTGTGCTGGCAGCCGGTGCCTATTCAGGAAAGCTGGCGGCCAAACTGGGCTCACCCGTACCGCTGGATACCGAGCGCGGCTATCACATCACAATCCCGCGACCCGGTGCCATGCCGTCCATGCCGGTCATGTCAGGTGACGCCAAGTTTCTGGCGACACCCATGTCAGTGGGTTTGCGCCTGGCCGGAACAGTGGAATTTGCGGGCCTTGATGCGGCACCAAACTACAAACGGGCACGCAACCTGATCAAGCATGGCCAGCGCATGTTTCCCGGCTTGCAAACCGATGAATTCAGTGAATGGATGGGCCGCCGCCCAACCTTGCCCGACAGCTTGCCGGTGGTGGGCCGGTCACCAAAACACGACAACATCTTTTTTGCCTTCGGCCACCAGCACATTGGCCTGACCGCGGGACCAGAGACCGGCCGCATCATTGCAGACCTAGTCGCTGATCGTCGCTCCAACATCGATTTAACGCCGTACAGGGCGGACCGATTTTGAAACGAACTTCTTAATTTCCGCTAGTGTATTGCGCGATAAAGTAGTGTTAATATAGTATGTGTTATCGCACTGCATGTAGCATAGCGACGTATCTCGAATGTATCGCAAGCTTATGCTCTCAAATTATCTGTCATCTCTACGCATGGTCGTCACGGATGCCAAGTTGCTCCGAAATAGACGGCTCATCGCTTATTCTCTTGGATATTTTTTAGTCCTGAACGGACTTGAACTAATATATGAAAACCTTGAAGAACCTGGAGACCAATCGAGCGTTGTCGAATTTGGAATTTCGGTTCTGATAATTGTCTTGTTTGTCGGTTATTACCATTTGGCAGGGGCGGCCATCACGAAAGCAGGCAAAGATTTTGAATTGAACAGGACGCATTACTTCTCTGGAGCCTTGATCGCCCGTTCATTTATTACGCAACTGATCAATCTAATACTGCTGCTCATGATAATGATCGCAATCGGCGGGCCATTAAAAGGAACGGAATTTGCGAAAATACTTTCCGAAGAACCTGGAAGTGAAGCCATTGCATCCAGTGCACTGTTTCTGGCTTCATTTTTGTGCCTTGGGCTGTTGTTGATAGTATTTCCAAAGCAGTTTTTTAGAAGTATGCCTGTCAGCTATCACAGATTTACAGTTGGCGACCTGACAAGGGCCAAGCTGCGCCAGGTTGCGATTCCTGTCGTAGGCCTGTTGGGGCTTGCGACAATTGTTTGTTCGGCTGCCTATATATTGGTTTGTGAGTCCGGGTTGCCGGAAACCATGGCAAGTGTCATCGCGTGGCTACCGATTATTATATTTGGACTTTTTGCCGCAATCCTCATGGCCGCCGGGGCAAGGGAAATAGGGTTGAACGACCGTGTCCCTGATCAGGATGGTCAGAACGAGTTGTTGGAAGTCGCTTCAGTGCAAACTTCACTTGGTAAAGTTATCCTCCCGGAAAATGGCGAACACAGTCCGCCAAAATTACAAGTTTGGAAAACTGTTTGGCTGGCCTACGTTTTTGTCTGGCGGTCCAAATGGATTTTCATCTGGCTCGCATTTGTTCCGATGTTAGTTTATATGATCGGCGACTTTGTTATTGGCAAATATCTGTCACACAGGTTTTTTTCAGAGCTATTCGGTGTTTCGGTTGCTGAGAATTTTGAACTGGTTCTCTATCCATCTTTGGCCCTGAAAAGCCTTTTATACATTCTTGTTACTGCGACATTCTCAATGGTTTGGCACAGATTGTTCTTTATCCGCAATGAGCGTAAAAAGTTTCGCAGTTTGTTCACTTTGAACAGACGTCAACGCAAATTTTGGCAGGCGGCTATAACGTTTGGGATTGTTGGTATTTGCGTAACGATTCCTGTCTACAAGGCAATATTACCCTTGATTTATAGTGACGAATTGCGAGAGCTGAGGCATTTTTTTCCCGACATCCAAATTTTGAATACTGCATTTCTTGGAGGGATGCTTGCGGCTAGCGTCTCAACGCTGATTACAGGTCTGGTGATCTCTCGTTGGATTTTAATCCTTCCATCAATCGCGGTGGATGATTTTCTGTCATTCCAACAATGTTGGAAGCTTTCCAAAGGTAATGGATTGCGGATATGGGCCGCTCTGGCTTTAACTACAATACCTCTACAGATATTGACCGTGTTTTTAACAGGTTGGATGGCGTTTGAATGGCATCTTCCCGGTTATCCGATATTAGGAAAGTTCTTCTACTTTCTGGTTGCAGCAGTTGGTGTCTCAGCGTTGTCCGTCGTCTATAGTTTCATGATCACACGATCCGAATGTGCGACGGAAACGAAATAGAAAATCTCTGTTTGATTCCAATCAATTTTGGAGCATTTATTACTTTCCTCACAAAGACGGCAAATTCAGACCAAACTCCTTCGCGCAGTCGATGGCGCTTTCGTATCCTGCGTCGGCGTGGCGCATGACGCCAGAGGCAGGATCGTTCCACAGAACACGCTCAATCCGTCTGGCTGCATCGTCGGTGCCGTCACAGACAATGACCATGCCAGCGTGCTGCGAATAACCCATGCCGACACCACCGCCGTGATGGATCGATACCCAGGTGGCACCGGAGGCCGTATTCAATAGTGCGTTTAGTAAAGGCCAGTCGGAGACAGCGTCTGATCCGTCTTTCATGGCCTCGGTCTCACGGTTGGGGCTGGCAACTGAGCCAGAATCCAGGTGGTCGCGGCCAATGACAACGGGCGCTTTCAATTCACCGGATTTGACCATCTCATTGAAGGCTAACCCCAGGCGATGGCGTTGGCCCAGACCCACCCAGCAGATGCGCGATGGCAGGCCCTGGAAATGAATGCGCTCACGTGCCATATCCAGCCAGTTGTGCAGGTGCGGATCATCCGGAATCAGTTCTTTCACCTTGGCATCGGTGCGATAGATGTCTTCCGGGTCACCGGACAGGGCCACCCAGCGGAAGGGGCCAACACCGCGACAGAACAAGGGCCGCACATAGGCGGGTACGAAGCCCGGAAAATCAAATGCATCAGCAACACCCATGTCCTTGGCGACCTGGCGAATGTTGTTGCCGTAATCCACTGTCGGCACACCCATATGCATAAAATCCAGCATGGCTCGAACCTGGACAGCCATGGATTCCTTGGCGGCCTTTTCCACGGACTTGGGATCTTTTTCTTTTGCTGTTTGCCACTGATCCAGGGTCCAGCCTGCGGGCAAATAACCGTTCAAGGGATCATGGGCTGAGGTCTGGTCGGTGACACCATCCGGTCGCACACCTCTGCGCACCAACTCCGGGAAAACCTCTGCGGCATTGCCCAAGAGGCCAACGGAAACCGGTTTTTTGTCGGCGCAGGATTGTTCGATTATTGCCAGGGCTTCGTCGATGGTGTCGGCCCGTTTATCGAGGTATCCGTTGCCAAGGCGGAAGTCGATGCGACTGGGCTGACATTCAACCGCCAGCATCGAAGCACCGGCCATGGTTGCTGCCAGCGGCTGGGCACCACCCATACCGCCCAGACCACCGGTCAGGAACCAGCGACCGGCAAGATCGCCGCCATAATGCTGGCGACCCATTTCGACAAAGGTTTCATAGGTGCCCTGAACAATGCCCTGGCTACCGATATAGATCCACGAGCCTGCCGTCATCTGGCCGTACATCATCAGACCCACCTTATCCAGTTCGTTGAAATGATCCCAGTTGGCCCATTCCGGCACGAGGTTCGAATTGGCAATCAGCACTCGGGGGGCGTCTGCGTGGGTGCGAAAGACACCCACCGGTTTGCCTGATTGCACCAGTAAGGTTTCATCTTCCTTCAGGGTTTTCAGGCTGGCGACGATCTGGTCGAAAGCCTCCCAGTTCCTTGCCGCCCGGCCGATGCCGCCATAAACCACCAGTTCCTGAGGGTTTTCTGCAACTTCGGCATCCAGATTGTTCATCAACATGCGCAAGGGGGCTTCTGTCAGCCAGCTCAGGGTGTTGAGTTCAGTACCGCGCGGGGCCGAAATATGACGGCTGTTGTCTGTGCGTGTGGGCTGGTTCATGAAGTTTCTCCCAGATGATTGCTCGACCAGGCGAGCATGTGTTGTAAGGCAGATTGGATAATGCTGGCGGTGGCTGCCGCGTTAGGTTCAAGATAAGTCCAGGGTGGTTTTTCGATCATGTAAGCGGCTTGTGACAGCTCCAGCTGCACCGCATGAATGTTGTTGGCCGGATCGCCATAGTGGCGGGTGATCCAGCCACCCTTGAAGCGTCCGTTCAGAACAAAGGACAGATCATCTTGGGCGGCACAGGTGTCTGCGAGAATTTGCCCGAGGTCCGGTGCGCTGGCTTTGCCGTCGTTGGTGCCAATATTGAAAACCGGCAACAAGCCCTCAAACAAACGCGGGACAACCGAGCGGATGGAATGACAGTCAAACAACAAGGCAAATCCGTGCCGGGCAACTGTGGCATCCAGCGTTTGTTGCAAGGCATCATGGTAGGGTTGGAAATACCTGGTCAGGCGGTTGGCCACATCAGCATCGTCCGGTTCTTTTCCCGGCTGATATATGGGCACCCCGTCAAAAGTTTCCGTCGGGCACAATCCTGTCGTTGCCTGGCCTGGATATAGCGACTGGCCGGAAGGATCGCGATTGAGATCGATGACGTAACGGGACAGTTTTGTGCGCACAACACCCGCACCTAGCGCGGGATGAAAATCATAGAGGCGTTCAATCCACCAGTCCGTATCAGCTAGGGCCCGGCCTTCGTTATTCAGGCAGGCTTCAACTTCCAGGACCAGATCGCGGCCACTGTGCGGCATTGACAGGACCAGGGGAGACGTCCCCTGATGAATTTCGAGAAACTCACTCACGAAGTCAGGCCGCTGGTTTTGTATTCAACCAGGCCGTTCCAGACCCGCATGTGCAGTCGGTTCAGGCCGATGGTGTAGCTCAGTTCCGCCGGATGTTCGATATCCCAGACTGCGAGATCACATGCCTTGCCGACTTCGACGGAGCCGGTTTCGTCTTGCAACCCAAGAGCTGCAGCGCCGTTGCATGTCACACTTGCCAGTGCTTCGACCGGTGTCATATGAAAAAGCGTACAAGCCATGTTCAGGGCCAAAAGCAGGGAGCCCATGGGGGAAGAGCCCGGGTTGCTGTCACTGGCCAGCGCCATGGGCACACCATGTTTGCGCATCAAATCGACCGGCGGCACATGGGTATCGCGCAGAAAATAGAAAGCGCCAGGCAAGATCACCGCCACTGTTCCGGCTTTGACCATGGCTTCGATACCAGGTTCATCAACATATTCCAGATGATCCGCCGACAATCCGCCAAACTCCGCAGCCAGGGCCGCACCCCCCAGGTTTGAAAGCTGTTCTGCGTGTAGCTTTACAGGCAAGCCATGTACTCTGGCGGCTTCGAACACGCGTCTTGTCTGATCATTGGAAAATCCAATGCCCTCACAAAAAGCATCGACGGCGTCTGCTAATCCTGCTGCCGCAACGGCTGGCAATTGTTCTTCGCAGACCTGCTGGATATAGGCGTCAGAATCACCGTCCGCTTCCGGGGGCAGGGCATGTGCACCGAGGAAAGTTGTCTGCACCCGGATGTTGTGATCTTCCGCCAGGGCACGTGCTGCCTCCAGCATCTTGATCTCGGTTTCAACGTTCAGGCCGTAACCGGATTTGATTTCAATTGTCGTGACACCGTCGGCCATCAAACTTTCAAGACGTGGCGTGGCTTGGTAAATCAGCATCTCAAGTGTTGCATTGCGCGTTTCCCGCACGGTCGACACGATACCGCCCCCGGCACGGGATATTTCTTCGTACGTCGCCCCTTGCAGACGCTGTTCAAATTCCAGGGCACGGTTGCCGCCGTAAACCAGATGTGTGTGGCAATCCACCAGACCCGGCGTTATCCAGCGGCCCTGCAAATCATGCAAATGTATGGCATCAAATTGTGGTGCTTCGCTGGCTGCCCCGACCCAGGCAATGCGGCCATCCTGTGCCGCGATCAGGCCATCTTCTATAATGCCATAGTTTCTGGAACCCGCAGACATCGTTGCAATGCGGGCGTTTCGCCAGATTGTGTCGACCAGAAAAGCCATCAGGGAACTCCGTTTTTGAAGTCAGGATTAATTGTCTATACAATTTGAATGGACAGGGGGCAAGTCTTTTTGTATAGACAATATAATGCACATCAGGAAAAGAAGATGACGCGCTTCCATTTTACCCATTGTCTGTTGCCTGCCGGCTGGGCCAAGGACGTTCTGATCGAGGCTGATGCCGAGGGTTGGATCACGTCTGTGACAACAGGCATTGCGCGACCCGATGTCGATTATTCTGGTACCATCGCACTCCCTGGGGTGCCCAACTGCCACAGCCATGCTTTCCAGCGAGCCATGGCGGGATTAACTGAACGTCGGGGCCAGAGCGATGACAGCTTCTGGACCTGGCGGGATCTGATGTATCGCTTTGTCGACCAGGTAACACCAGAAGACCTGGCCGCGATTGCCACTCTTGCCTACATGGAAATGCTGGAAGCCGGGTTCACATCCGTGGCCGAATTTCATTATTTGCATCACGCCCCTGGTCGTCGTCCCTTTGACAATATTGCCGAGATGTCCCTGGCCATACTGGAAGCCGCCACAGATTCCGGCATTGGCATGACATTGCTACCGGTCTTTTACGAAAGCAGTGGCTTTGGCGGTGCGGAACCTGGTGAAGCCCAGGGCCGCTTTGCCAATACACCTGAAATGTTTGCACAACTTGTCGAAGGCGCAACAACCGCGGCGAAAACTGTGTCCGATACAGTTGTTGGTATTGCGCCTCATTCCCTGCGTGCCGCGACACCGCAGGGGCTGTCTGAAATTCTGGACCAGTCGCCCGACGGCCCGGTCCATATCCATATTGCCGAACAACAACAAGAGGTCGAAGACTGCCTTGCGTGGTCCGGTGCCAGACCGGTTGAATGGTTGTTTGATCAGGCGTCCGTCGATGACCGTTGGTGCCTGGTGCATGCTACCCATATGACCGACGCCGAAATGAAAGCACTGGCACAAAGCGGTGCCGTCGCAGGCCTTTGTCCTGTCACCGAAGCCAATCTCGGGGATGGAATATTTGCCGCTGACATGTATCTCGAACTCAACGGTCACATGGCAATCGGTAGCGACAGCAACGTGAGGATCAGTGCCGCCGAAGAATTGCGGCTACTGGAATATGGCCAAAGGCTCAAACGTCAGGGCCGAAATGTGCTGGCCAAGCCAGGTGGTTCCACCGGGCGTCACCTTTTGGACACAGTGCTGACAGGTGGTGCGCAGGCCAGTGGTCGCGCAATCGGCAAAATAGCGCCGGGATCAAGGGCAGACATTGTTTCATTGGATGACCGGCACCCATCTCTGATGGCGCGATCAGGCGATGACATACTGGATGGCTGGATTTTTGCGGGCGATAACTCCGTTGTTCGCGACGTCTGGGTTGGCGGAAAACATCTGGTTCACGAAGGTCGTCATGTGGCCCGTGAACAAAACCTGGCGCGTTATGCTCATGTTTTGAAAAAACTGGTGGCTGCGTGATGACTGAAACACACACGACAGAAAAACCCGTATTCACGCTGGATGGCCGGGGGGCGCTTTATCGGCAGATCAAACGGTCCATCGCCTCGGCTATTCACAGCGGTCTCAAGGCACCCGGAGATCGCCTGCCGTCCGAGCATGAGTTCTTGCAAATATTTAACACTTCCCGCATGACGGTGAACCGTGCACTGCAAATGCTGGCGGATGAAAACCTGATCGTCCGCCACCGCCGCAACGGTACATTTGTTGCCCCGGCAGTAGTTGAACATGCGGTCATGGAATTGCGCGACATCGCAGACGAAATCGAAGAAACGGGTGCCGTCTATGCCTACGAACTGCTTGAGCGTCAGGAAAAGCCGGCTGGCAGCCACGTTGCAGAGCGCCTTGATTGTGACGCCGGTGAAACCGGGTTGTTCCTGAAGTGTCGTCATCTCAGCGACGGTGAGGCTGTGCTAATCGAAGAACGCTATATCAATCTGGCAGCGGTACCGGGTGCACGAGACGCACCTTTTGACGAAGTTCCTCCAAACCGCTGGCTTCTCGGCAACGTGCCCTGGAGCCGGGTTGAACACACGATCCTTGCGGTCAATGCATCGGAAGAACAGTCCTCACTTTTGCAAATCGACACGGGCGATGCCTGTCTGCGGGTCGAGCGTACGACCTGGATGACAGGGCAGGGCCTGACTTTCGTACAACTTACCTATCCTGGTGATCGCCACAGACTTGTCGGCCGGTTCAGCACCGGTCAATGAAAATCAAATGAGAGCAGCAAATGACTGAACCCATGATCCTTGTTCCCAGCCAGGTGTCACTGAATGACCTGGAAGTGCTGTATCGCCAAAGTCCCGCCGTTCAGTTGCATCCCGATACGCATGAAAAGATCAACGCCGCCGCCGCCGTACTGGCCAGGGCTGCGCAGGGAACTGAAGCGGTTTATGGCGTGAACACCGGCTTTGGCAAACTGGCCAACACCCAGATTCCGGCCCAGGATACTGAACGCCTGCAACGCAACCTGATCCTTTCCCATTGCTGTGGCGTTGGCGAACCCTTGTCGGAACCGGTCGTCCGTTTGATCATGATGTTAAAGCTGATGTCACTGGGACGCGGTGCTTCCGGCGTGCGTCTGGAAGTCATAAAATTGATGGAAGCCATGCTGGCCAAAGGTGTCTCTCCGGTTATACCTGGTCAAGGGTCCGTTGGTGCCTCTGGTGATCTGGCCCCACTGGCACATATGACGGCTACCATGATCGGCGAGGGTGAAGCACTGTTTGAAGGTCGCAGGATGTCTGGTCAGGCAGCACTGGAAGCCGCCGGTTTGTCACCTGTTGTGCTTGGTCCCAAAGAGGGTCTCGGCTTGATCAACGGCACCCAGGTGTCAACGGCTTTGGCATTGGCCGGATTGTTTGAGGCCTGGCGCTGCGCCATGGCATCGCTGGTCACCGGTGCCATGTCGACGGATGCTATCATGGGTTCCGCCGCACCGTTCCGACCCGAAATCCACGCCCTCAGGGGGCACCAGGGCCAGATCGACGTGGGCGAAGCTTTGCGTTCCCTGATGTCCGGATCGAAAATCCGCGATTCCCACCGCGATGATGATGAACGCGTGCAGGATCCCTACTGCATTCGCTGCCAACCACAGGTGCTGGGGGCCTGTCTGGATTCGCTTCGCGCCGTGGGCAAGACCCTGCAAATTGAAGCCAACGCCGTCACCGATAATCCCCTGGTTTTTGTTGAAGACGGTTCCATCGTGTCCGGTGGTAACTTTCATGCAGAACCCGTGGCCCTCGCCGCCGATCATACCGCACTTGCCATTGCAGAAATTGGTGCCATCGCCCAGCGCCGTGTCGCTTTGATGGTCGACCCAGCCATGAATTTTGGTTTGCCGGCCTTCTTGTCCCCGAACCCCGGTGTGAATTCCGGTTTTATGATTGCCGAGGTTACAACAGCTGCCTTGATGTCGGAAAACAAACAAAAGGCCTCGCCTTGTTCTGTGGATTCGACACCGACCAGCGCCAATCAGGAAGATCATGTTTCCATGGCCGCACATGCAGCCCGGCGACTGCTGGAAATGGTGGATAATTTGTCCGCGATCATTGGTGTTGAATATCTGACGGCCTGCCAGGGCGTGGAATTCAGAAGTCCTCTGTCCACCAGTCCTGCCTTGCGACAAGCCTTGTTGTGTCTGCGACAGGATGTCGAAACCATGGGGGATGACCGGTTTCTCAGCCCGGACATTGAAGCAAGCACAGCCTTGATCCGTTCCGGCGCCATCATTGATGCGGCGGGGGTCGACATTTTTCCTCAATTGCAGGCTTGATCCGCTGCTGTAAATCCAGCTCAGCTGTGTATATTAGGGCGAACAAAAATCACTTGAAAGAAGATTGAATGGCCAAGGCATATTGGGTTGCGCGTGTCGATATTTCAGACGCTGACGCCTACGGAAAATATATCGCGGCGAATGCGGAACCTTTTGCAAAATATGGCGCACGCTTTCTGGTCCGGGGCGGCGATTTCGAAGAGGTAGAAGGCTCGGCGAGGCAAAAGCAGGTCGTGCTGGAATTTGCAGATTATGCAACGGCCATGGCTTGCTACAATTCGCCGGAATACCAGGCCGCCATCAAATTACGCGAGGCCGTATCGATTGGCGATCTGGTCATCGTTGAAGGCTATGACGGACCACAACCTGGCGAGAGTTAACAGGAGAGAGTTAACGGGCGAGAGTTAAATTGCCTCGTTTCCCAGACCAATAGCCTGGGCCGGTTCTGCGAACATTGCTTTCAGTTCCGGCCAGTCTTCGAGACATTGGCGCGTGGCGTTAAAATCGTCCAGGCACATACGGCCATCCTGCCACAAGTTCTTGCCATCGACCGACAAAGTGTGGTCGATAACCATCCAGCAGATTTCGCCAGGTGCGTAATCTCCACAGGTGTGAAAATGCAACACACGGGGGTTGGTAAAGACCGTATTTGACCAGCGATCCGGGTCGGCTTGTGCAGTTGTATCGTAACTGCAGCCCGGATGAATGCCTGCGTGAAAGGAATGAACATTGTCATCCTGGATGCCGAATTTCTTCGACACCATCTGGTAATGGTCTCTGATGTCACCGACGATATTGATGTTGCCGGTCAGATCAGCAATCCGGCCTTCCTGAACCTCGGCAAAGACAACTTCCTCAATCTGCACAGAAGCCGGTTCGTACATTTTTGACCCGGTGGGCGTCAGGAAGTTTGCCAGGGCGACCCGACCCGACATCTCAGACGCATCCAGCGGCTGGGGCACCCCCAGGGGAAAACGTCGAACGGATACATCGCCGGGCTCTTCCCGATCACTCTTTGATACGCTGCCGGAAATGTCGGTTCCTTTTGCACAGGTCATGCGGATATTGGTTGCAGCCAACAGGATATCGTTCACCGCCTGCTTCAGTTGCAAAAATGCCCGGTGGTCAGCGCGGCCATAGGTCGATGCCAACATGGCCGCATTCCGGGCATAGCACATAATCGTCTTTTTGCCGGGCACGGGATCAGCGAACCGGTCCTGATCCCCGATCCGGGCCAGAAACAGGGCGCAATCATGGTTGCCAACGGCATCGACGACTTCCGGGTTCTTGTCGTTTCCGGGGGCACCCACATGCAAAACGGTTGGCGTGATTCCCATGTCGCGGGCTTCATTTTCAAGTGCTTCGGCGACATTCTGGTCATACCAGCCCAGTGCCGGGTCTTCGCAGATGATGACCAGGGTTTGTTCAGGCGTCAGTTCGGCGCAGTTGATCAGTAGATTGCGGGCACCCGTGATCAGATCTTTTTCCGAAGTGATCAGATCGTCTTTTGAAGATATCGTCGTCATATTTATCGTCTCTCTGCCTGAACTGTCAGGAACTTGAACTCATCGGTGATCACCCGCTTAAAGCCGTGCCGAAGCTCGGCATCCAGGCTCAAACTGTCTCCGGCTTTCAGGGTGATTTCCCTTTGGCCATAATCGTAAATTGCTTCGCCTTCGACCGCATAAACAAAGACAACACCGTGACCGATATAGACGGGCGGGCGCGCATCCTGGCGGACCAGTGTCACCATACGTGCCTCAAACTGCAAATCGCGTCTGGTGTGAAATGCCAGATTGATGAAGTCGTGCGTGTGATCGTCAATTATGCGTGTCGATGCCAGACCTTCACCCTGTTTGACATGGGTAAAGTCTGAATGGTGTGAACTGGTTTCCCGAAACAAACTCACCAACGGCACATCAAGCGCTTTGCTCAGGGCATTCAGGGTCGATATCGAAGGCGAAACCTGGCCATTTTCGATCCGGCTGATCATTGCCGCCGAGACAGCAGATTCTGTCGCAAGTTGTCGTGCTGTCAGGTCCCGGGCCTGGCGTATATCGCGCAAGGCCGATCCGATGGCCAGGTCAATCGTATTGTTTTGCGGTGGAGGTGATACCTCGGTCATGATCTGTACCTAACGATAAGAGAACGCCCGTTTGAAGCGCCAGACAAGATAATCACCGCAGCTTATAGCTTCTTCCGCCGGCTTGTAATCTTCGCCAAAAACTTCACGCGCATCGATCTGCGTATCGGGGTCAGGATCGAAGGCCAGCACCAGAGACAAACGCTCACGGCCCGACGTGTTGACCACCCGGTGAACAGTTGATTTGTAGGCACCATCCGTCCAGCGCGACAGCAGATCACCGACATTAACAATCAATGTTCCCTCAATCGGTGGTGCATGAACCCAGTCGCCATTGATATCTTCAACCTGCAAGCCGCCGACCGAATCCTGACACAGAACTGTCAGCACACCAAAGTCGGTATGGGGTCCGACCCCGAATTGTTCTTCGCCCAAATCTTCCGGTTGTTGTGGGTAATATACGTAAGACGCCCGGCTCAGCGGTTTTGAGGCTGTGCGCAGAAAAAAATCTTCTTCCAGGTCCAGGCCCAGTGCGAAGCCGCGCATTAAATGATGGGCAACCTCGTGAACGCTGTCAAAATACGCCATGGCCTGTTTTTCCATGGCCGGGGCAAATTCAGGCCACTTGTTGGCACCCCGCAAATGGTGGTCGTCCGGGGCCTTGCCGTCATCATCCTGACAGCCCCAGATATAACTTTCTTTCAGATCGGCCTTGGCATCGTCCTGCATCTTGGCACCGTTCTGGCCCAGCCAGCCACGGTGTTTGGTTGAAACGGCAACCGATGATTTGTCAGCCTCGGATGCGCGAAAGAAATCCATGGCGCTGGCTCTGGCGGCTTCAATTGTTTCTTCCGGGATACCGTGGCCCTGAATGTAAATGAAGCCCAGGTCCTGACTGGCCGCGTGCAAGGCTTTGGCGACGCCAACCGGGTCTGTGCCATCACGTAGGGGCGTGATATCGATCACCGGAATCAAGCTGGCGTCGAACTGTTTTGCCTGCGCGTAAGCCATATTTATCAACTCCGTTCACTCAAGAAAAATTGCATTAAATGCAAAATAATGCATGTAACGCAATATATCAAGTTTTGGCGTAGTATCCGACGATATCGCCATCCGTCGACACGCCCAATCCATTCAGGCTGCGATTAACATAGTTGAAATAACAAATAATCTGGTTGGCTTCGAGGATCTGGCCGTCGTCCAGTCCTGTGGCTTTCAACTGTTCAACATCGGCTTCGACCATGGTGCCGGGGCTCAGCGTCAGTTTTTCGGTATATTGCAGCAACCCAAGTTCAGCTCCATCAAAAGCATCCTGAGGTTTTCTGTCGTTCAGCGCTTTTTCAATTTTATCGGCACGTTCTTCGTCGCCGATCAGATGTCTCGCATTGGCCCAGTGATTGGCAAGCGAATAGGCGCAGTTATTGAGGATAGACACATAGGAGCTGATGGTTTCCTGCAACCATGTTGGCAGCGTATTGGCTTCGTCATGCAGGGCCGCACGATACAACACAACATGACCGCGCAAAGTGCTTGGACGCAGGGAGTGCACCCGCATGACATTGTCGACGGTGCCGTGTGGCGTGCGCGAAAGCTTGAGCACATCGAGCAATTCTTCGCTCGCGTCCTCATCAGAAATCATTTTGATCCAGGCTGACATAACGACTACTCCCTCAACCGCGCTCGTCGGTCTTCATACGATTCTCAAGCCAGCGAACACCGGCAGAAACAACCAAAATCAAAACCAGATATTCAAGAACCAGAATTGTATAGACCTCCAGCGGCCTGTATTCTGTGACCACCAATTCGTTGGCTTTACGGGTTAATTCCTGCATGCCGATGACCGAAACCAGGGATGACATTTTCAACATATAGACCAGCTGGTTTCCCAGAGCAGGTAACACCCGGCGGATGGCTTGCGGCAAGATAACAAAGCGCATGGTGTCCGGGTAATTGAGCGAAATCGTGTGGGCCGCCTCATACTGGCCTTTGTTCACCGACTGAATGCCGGCCCTGAAGATTTCTGCTTCAAAGGCGCTGTCAGACAGGGCCAGGGCAATGACACCGGCCCAGAAAACATTGATCGCAATACCCGCAAGCTGCGGCATGCCGTAATAGACCCAAAGGATCAGCACCAGGATCGGCACGGCGCGCACGATCTCGACATAAAATCTGTTGATGCCGCGCATATAGCGATTTTTGGACAGGGCGGGCAGGGCGATGATCAGGCCGACAACGATCGAGATTGAAATCGCCGTCACAGATAACAGTATCGTATAATAAAGGCCGCTAATCAGAAACTTCAGATTGATCATGCCGCCTTCGGTGGTGGGATTGACCACATACCAGCCCCAGTTACCGGAGCAGCCGGCAAGTAGCAGGACAAGGGCGGCGCTTATGATTAATTTGTTCATACCCACCCCCTAGTGATGTAAGATTTTGTCGAGGAAGTCACGACAGCGTTGACTGTCCGGCGACGTGAAGAACTTTTCCGGCTCAGCCATTTCAACGATTTCGCCGTAATCCATAAAAACCATTTTATCGGCAACCCTGCGGGCAAATCCGGTCTCATGGGTAACGCAAATCATTGTCATCCCGCTGGTTGCCAGTTCCGCCATGACCTCCAGAACTTCGTTGATCATTTCCGGATCCAGGGCAGATGTAGGCTCGTCAAACAGCATGATCTTTGGTTCCATGCACAAGGACCGGGCGATGGCAACGCGCTGTTGTTGACCGCCCGATAACTGCGGTGGATATTTTGCGGCTTGTTCCGGAATACGCACGCGCTCGAGATATTTCATGGCCAGGGCGTCAGCATCGGGTTTTGACATTTTCCGGGCCCGGATCGGACCAAGGGTCAGATTTTCAAGAACGGTCAAATGCGGAAACAGGTTAAACTGCTGGAACACCATACCCACACGGGCCTTGATATCCCTGAGGCTGGTAGCGCTCTGGCTCAGGGTCACGCCATCGACAACAATATCGCCAGATTCGTGTTCTTCCAGACCGTTGATACATCGGATCAAGGTCGATTTTCCTGAACCCGAAGGGCCGCAGATAACAACCCGCTCGCCCAGGGATACATCCAGGGAAACGCTTTTCAGCGCCTGAAAGTCACCAAAATTCTTGGAGACGTTCTCAACCCGGATAATCGTTTCCGCTTCACTCGACTGCATAATTCCCCCTGATATCTCGCTCGCGCAGGTTTCGGATACAATGTTGCATGCCATGCAACATATATAATGTGTTGCAATTCATCGATTTGCAAGTAATGATAAGAATTAGAAAAATTAAAGGGAGGCAAAATAATGAAATTTACCAAAATCGCAGCAGTTTCCGTAGCAGCGGCAGGCTTGATGCTGGCAACTGCAACCCAAACGCTGGCTGCATCTGCGCTGCAGGATATTCTGAATGGCGGCACTCTCAAGGTCGGAACGACGGGTGACTGGAACCCGATGACCATGAAAAATCCGGCCACAAATTCCTATACCGGTTACGATATTGATGTCATGACCGAACTGGCGAAGGACCTTGGGGTCAAGGTCGAATTCGTGCCGACGGACTGGAAAACCCTGGTCAGTGGCGTGACATCCGGCAAGTACCACATGACAGGTTCGGCTTCTGTGTCACCGGCACGTGCCAAGGCGACCGGTTATTCTGTCAGCTATTTCTCACTGGCAACTGTGCCACTGACATTGGCCAAAAACGCCGACAAATACAAAGACTGGGCAGACCTGAACAAGGCAGGCGTTACCGTTGCTGCCACACTGGGTACGACCCAGGAAAAACAGGTTAAATTGTTTTTCCCCAACGCATCCCACAAAATCGTTGAAGCCCCGGCTCGTGACTTCCAGGAAGTTTTGGCAGGTCGCGCAGATGCCCACATCACTTCAAATGTTGAAGCTTACAAGCTGGTGGAAAAATACCCCCAGATGATGGTTGTGCCGGTATCGGCACCCAAGGCCCGGACACCAATTGCGATGTTGTTGCCTCAGTCTGATCAGGTCTGGATCAACTACGTCAACACCTGGATTGGCCTGAAAACCGAGCGTGGTTTCTTTGCCAAACTTGGCCGCAAGTGGAAGTTACAGAACTAGAGTGATTTCGGTATAATCGAAGTCATATTGTCCCTGATTTCAGAGAGGGCGGGGCATTTCGATGCCCCGCTTTTTTGATGCTTGAAATTTACGCCATCCCCGTCAGTCTCTATTGCGCAAAGCTGCGCATCTTGTTGCGCCATAAAGGCCTTGCCTGGCAGGAGCAACCACCGCCCGGTGGTTATGGTTCTGACGAATATAAACAGACCGTGGCATCCGGAAATCTTCCGGCCTTGCGTGACGGTGATTTGCTTCTGGCAGACGGTGAGGCCATCGCAGAATACCTCAACGACAAGCACCCCGACCCGGCCATGTTGCCCGACAATATCGCAGATCGGGCCAGGATACGTGAGCGCAGCAGGTTTCATGACACCCGCCTGGAACCGGCGCTGCGCAAGCTTTTCCCGACATTGAACCCTGCATTGCGTGATGTTGAACTGGCGAAAACCCAGTCGCTGGAACTGACGACACGTCTGGCACAACTTGCCGCCATGCTGGCCGATGATCTCGTCGCACCTGACTGGCCACACAGCGATCTGACCCTGGCGGATTGTGGCTTTCCCATAACCTTTGCCTGGATAGATGCTTTGACACCGGTTATGGGATTGCAGGTTACGTGGCCGGATGCTGTGCTGGCTTATCGCGGGATCATTGAAACTTTTCCCGCTGTCGCCGCCGAGCTTGACGATTACCAACCAAAGCTTGCCGCATATCTGGCTTCGTTATGAGGCTTGATCTTGCAACCTGGCAGGAGGTCGATGCTTATCTGAAACAGTCAGATCACATCATCATTCCCACCGGTTCAACGGAACAGCACGGCCCCATGGGACTGATCGGCACGGACGCACTTTGCGCCGAGGAAATCGCCCGTCAGGCTGGTGATGTGGCTGGCGTTTATGTGGCACCTGTACTGGCTTATACGCCAGCGCCGTTCAATATGTCGTTCCCGGGAACGGTCTCGATTTCGGTATCTGTATTTGAATCTCTGGTCACGGAAATCGTGGCCGGGCTGGTGCATCACGGATTTGGGAATATCTATTTTCTGAACGGTCACGGGGCCAATCTGGAACCTTTGAAACGCGTTGCCACAGGCTTTCCTGAGGTGAAAATTCGTATCAAAAGCTGGTGGGATTTTGATGCGGTGAATGTGTTACGTGATGAAAATTACGGTGACTGGGAAGGCATGCATGCAACGCCGTCCGAGGTTGCGATAACCCAGGCAACGCACCGGACTTTACCAGCGGGGGACGCGGAACAACCGCCGGAAAAACTGACGGCGGACTACATCAAGAAGCACTCAGGTGATCGCCATGGACCACCAGACGAACACCGGGCACAATTCCCGGATGGTCGGGTCGGATCACATTCGGCACTGGCCAGTGCGGGGGTAGGGCAGGAAATTATTGATGCCGCTGTCGCAGCTTTGGCGGCAGAATTTCAGGACTGATCAGTCCCTAAAATGAGGGGCATTTAGCGGACATTTCTTCTCATTTGGCGGACATTTGTTCGCATTCCGGGTCTTTTAACGCGATTATCCAGGCAAAAAACCGGTCAGCTGGCCTGTCCTTCGAGAATAATGATCGAACAGGCAGCTTCATCAAAACCGATCACCCCACCACCATTTTCGGCCAGCGCAATTTTCGCACCTTTCGCCTGGCGATCACCGGCTTCACCTCGTAACTGAGAGACAAGTTCGTCGATCATCGACAATCCGGTGGCACCAACCGGATGTCCCTTGGAGACCAGGCCGCCGGACAGGTTAACCGGTCGTTCGCCGCCCAGTTTGGTGGCCCCGGAGGCTACATATTTTCCGCCTTCTCCTTCGGGGCAAAATCCCAGCATTTCAACCTGGTAGATTTCGCAAAATGACGTGGCGTCATGCAATTCAACAACATCAATATCGTCGGGCGACAAGCCAGATCGTGCATAGGCTTTTTGCACGGCAACGGAACTGAGGCCAGGTTCATCGAGGTCACGATATTTACCGCCGGATAAAACGCTGGCCCGGATTTTGATGGCACGGGCGCGCACGCTTTCCGCCAAGGTTGCCAGATAGGCCTCGGAACAAATCAGGGCCGCTGCAGCGCCATCACCGATGGGCGCACACATGGAGCGGGTCAGGGGATAACTGATTTCCCGGTCCTTCAAGACTTCTTCTTCACTGACTTCAAAGCGATATTGGGCTTTTGGGTTGAGACTGCCGTGATAATGGTTTTTGGATGCCCCGGCAGCGATCTGGGCCTGGGTGGTGCCATATTTTTTCATATGGTAGGCCGCCTGCATGGCATAGGTATCCATGAAGACGGTGCCCTTTTTATTTTCCATATCAAATGGCTTGCCCGATTTTTCGCCGGCGGCAGTGTAATAGTCTTTCCATTCCTGTGGGTCGAGCTGGTCGATGCCACCATCGAAGATTTCCTGGATCTTCGCCGGGTCATCCCGGATGAAGGTTTTTTCAACGCCGATGGCCAGCGACAATTCTGATTGCCCCGATATCACATCCTTCCACGCACCGTGAAAAGCCATGGAGGCTGTGGCACAACCGCCTTCCACATTGATCACCGGCACGCGTTCCGGGAACAGGCCCTCCTGTACCAGCGGCGTGAAACAAACCTGACCCCGGATGCAGGCCTGGCCAAATGTGCCCATGCCGCAATTGCCAAACCAGGCCTGTTCGATGTCCCGACCGTCGGTCAGTTCGGCATCCGCCAGCAATCCCATATAGGCCTGACGGGTCAGGTCCTTGAAAGATGTATCCGGCATTTTGGCAAAGGGTGTCGAGAAAGCAGCAATGATATAGGCGTCAGACATGAAAGGTCTCCGGTTCGGGTTGACCCATTTTAGCACGTCATTGATCAACTGTAACTCAGGCCAGGGTTTTCCCTGCCTGGTCTTGATAGGGGCCTATTTAGCGTCGTGGAAAATCAGTCCCATAGTGTGACGGTGGCCGCTTCTGACCTTGCTGACGCCGTGGCGCAAACTTGTGCGGCTGTATCCTCGAACTGATTTCCCTGGACAATAGTTTACGGCAAATATGGCCGCTTCGCCCAGTTGAAGGGGGATCACATTTGCGATGGATTGCATGCGGGGCCGGGTTTCCGTGAGAACAAATTCACCGCCGGTAAAATCCTTACCCGGTGTATTCAACATAAACACGACCTGGAAGGGAAACCAGATATCGCCGTACAAATCCTGATGCAGGCAATTGTAATCTCCGGCCTCGTATCTCAGGACTAGGGGCGTGGGCCGGGTCTGCCCGGCGTCGTGACATTGCTGCAACCAGGCTTCATGGCTGTCCGGGTAATTCTGGCGCGGCATGTTCAGCCGTTGGGCCCAGAGGTTCGCTGCCGGGACCAGTTTTTCATAAAGATTGCGGCGCAGGTTCTGCACCAGGTCAGGCAGGGGCCGGGCAAAATACTTGTATTCACCCCGGCCAAAATTATAGCGCGCCATGTGTATGTGGCTGCGATAGGTGCCGCTGTCATAACCTTCGATCAGGTCAGTGCATTGCTGCGTGTCCAGTAATTTACCAGCGCTGGCAAACCCTGAGGTAACCAGTTCCTCTGTCAGGGCAGGCCAGTCAAGTTTCTCGATGGGGGCTTTGAGGGTCATTGAGTTATCCGTCCTTGAAAAATAGTATGTTACGAAATTGGATTGATCCCCGCATTCCGGTTCCTGTGATCACGCTGACGCATTCAAGGCATTGCACTGCACCCATTGCACTCCCGAGGTTTGATCATTTATCCTGAGTTATCATCCCTTTCCCAACCGGATTTCCTTATGCTTGGTTCTCTCCCCCTCGTTTCGATCCCGCCTGAAGACGAAGCCCTTCGTCCGGCTGTTCGGGCATTCCTCAAGGATGCCCTGAAAGGGCGGCCACGCGATGTGCTGGCCCGGTCGTGGGTCGGCCTCGATGCTGATTTCAGCCGAAAGCTGGCGGCCAAAGGCTGGGTTGGAATTACCTTCCCGGAAGAATATGGCGGCGGCGGGCGCAGCCCCTATGCAAGGTTTGTGCTGGTTGAGGAATTGCTGAATGCCGGTGCGCCGGTTTATGCCCACTGGATTGCCGATCGCCAAAGCGGCCCCTTGATCCTGAAATATGGCACGGATGCGCAGAAGGATTTCTATTTGCCCAAAATCTGCAAGGGCGAAGCCTTTTTCTGCATTGGCATGAGTGAGCCTACTGCCGGATCGGATCTCGCCAGTGTGCGCACGCGCGCTGTCAAAACCGATAACGGCTGGTTGCTGAACGGTCAGAAAATCTGGACGTCCGGCGCAAATATTTCCCAATATATGGTGGCCCTTGTGCGCACCTCGGGGGAGCCGGAAGATCGCAACAAAGGGTTGTCCCAGATCATTATTGATATGTCCTTGCCGGGCATCGATGTGCGACCCATCAAGGATATGAGTGGCGACAGTCATTTCAACGAAGTCTTCTTTGATGATGTTGTTTTGGCCGAAGATGCCCTGGTCGGAACCGAAGGTCAGGGTTGGCAACAGGTTACCTCGGAACTGGCGTTCGAACGCAGTGGGCCTGAACGCATATATTCCAGCATTCAGTTGCTCGATGGCTGGCTGGACTACCTTAAATCCAGACCCGTGATCAGTGAGGCCTCAACAGTTCTGATCGGCAAATTCGCCACCCATCTGGCGGTGCTGCGGGCCATGTCGCTGGCCATCACCGACCAACTGACAAAAGGCTTAAGTCCAGCCACAGAAGCCGCTTTGGTCAAGGATATGGGGACGGAAGTTGAACAGGCTATACCCACCCTGATCGCAGATGCCCTGGCAAGTGAGCCGGATGCGCCTGTGCCGGATGAATTATTGAGGACCCTGGAATATGTGACCCTGATGTCGCCGACATTTTCCTTGCGTGGCGGCACCCGTGAAATCCTGCGCGGCATCATCGCCCGTGGCTTAGGGTTAAGGTAAGGCCTGGAAATATGGAACAGATGATGACAGATGATTTGCTCGCCAATGCCTTCGAACGGCTTTTGCAAACGCATTGCACACCGGCCCATGTACGCGAAATCGAAAATGGTGCCAGCCCCGATAGCTTGTGGGAAGAAATTGAACAGTCCGGATTTGCGGATGCCCTGATTTCTGAAGACAAGGGTGGTGCAGACCTGGCTTTAAGGGATGTCTTTCCCCTTGTGCTTCTATGTGGCCGCTACGCCTTGCCGGTCCCCATGGCGGAAACCATGGTGGCCAGGGCAGCCTATGCCGCCGCCGGGCAAGAGGCACCCAAAGGCCCGATCCTGTGGTCCGATGATATTCCCTTTGAAACACCGGAAGTCAGACGTTCAACAGGTGCCCTGGTCGCAGCAGGTTTGTTGGTCGGTGCCCTGGAACGGGCATTTGAAATCACCGTCGAATTCGCCAATGACAGAACCCAGTTCGGGCGTCCGATTGGCAAGTTTCAGGCCGTTCAACAATTGCTCAGCATTATGGCGGAACAAACCTTCGCCGCGAAAATGGCGGCGGAAATCGGCTTTGCCTCTGATGGCTGGATGCCTGATCCATTGCTGGCAGCGCTGGCCAAATCAAGGACCAGTGATGCAGCGGCTTTGGTCAGTGCCCATGCCCATGCGGTGCACGGGGCCATCGGGGCGACGGAAGAATATGATCTGCAATTGTTCACCCGTCGCATTCAACAAGGGCGAACAGCCTTTGGTTCGGAAACCTACTGGAACCGTTTGATCGGTGAAACCGTTATCGCCTCGGACGAGGAAGGCGTGCTGGATAATATCCGCCAAAGTCTGTCAGCCTGAAAGTGTTGTTTGGTTGAAGCCTGGTTGTGAGCTTATGATGTAAAGATACACCAGGGTGTTCTCAACTTTAGTTGAAACACCTGAGGACTGTGCCAGGTTGCAATGCAATGAAGATATGAGACGATGCGAATCGGTTAAAACCGATATCGCTACAGGGGGAAATGAAACATGCGCGCTGTTTTTGTTGATGCACCAGGTGATCTTGATGCCTTGGTCATAAAGGATGTGCCTGACCCACAGCCCGGACCGGAAGATGTCCTGATCGAAGTTGCCTATGCCGGTTGCAACTGGGCCGATACCCAGGTGCGCAGCGGTATTTATCCCCATCCGCCGGAATATCCTTGCGTCCCCGGATTTGAAGTTTCCGGTAAGGTTCTGGCCACCGGAGACGCTGTGTCCGGCCTTTCCGCCGGAGACCGGGTTGTGGCGATTCCGCCGCTTGGTGGTTACGCGCAAAAGTGCCTGGCACCCGCCGCCACGGTCTACAAACTACCCGACGATATAGCGATGGATGTTGGTGCGGCGTTCCAGATACAGGCTTTGACCGCCTACCATATGCTGCACACAGTTTACCGTCTGAAAAAAGACGATGTTGTTTTGGTTCATGCGGCAGGTGGTGGTGTCGGCTTGCTGGCGATCCAGCTTGCGGTCAAGGCCGGGGCGCGGGTCATCGGCACTGTGGGGACGCGCGGCAAGGAACAAAAGGCCCTGGCCTATGGGGCGGAAGTTGTGGTCAACAATAAGGACGAAGACTTCGTCGAGGTTGTGATGGAACGCACCGATGGCAGGGGGGCTGATCTGGCGCTCGATTCAATCGGTGCAACGATGCTGGACCGGACCTTCGATGCCGTGCGCCTGTTGGGCCACGTGATCAATATTGGCGAAGCCGAAGGCAAACCCTTCGATAATCTGCGCGACCGTATTTTGCCAAGGTCCATCTCCTTCACCCGTTTTTCCATCACCCATGTCATACCGGATGCGCGATTGTGGAAGCGGGGGCTGGATTATACCGTGCAGGGCATCCAGGAAGGCTGGCTTAACATCCCCATCGTCAACGCCATTCCCCTGGATAACGTGCGCGACATGCACCGCCAGATGGAAAGCCGCCAGATCGCCGGGAAGCTGTTGCTGTCGATGAACTGGTAGGGGCGTCCGGGCCTTGTTTAAGCCGTCATCAACTCTGATGATGCATTCCAGACCAGCGTCACTCCGGGCTTGACCCGGAGTCTCAGCATTGTCTCAACCTGCACCACATCCCTTAATCCAGCTTCACCAGAGACTCCGGGTCAAGCCCGGAGTGACGGGGTGCTGAGGGAACGATATAGGCCTTCCCCTCAGTCGTCGCGGGCCCATTTTTTGTCGAAGGCCCAGACTTCTTCGAAGCCGATCAGGCGATTAAACTCCTGGAAATCAAACATCGGCACATCCGGGCTTTCGTTGGTGCCCTGGTGTTTCAAATGCAGCAGGGCCTGTTCGGTGGCATAGGCCGCGGACAGGGCTGTCGTTGCCGGATAGATGGCGCAGGCATAGCCAATATCCGCCAGTTCTTCGCCTGTGCGCATGGGGGTATCACCACCCTGGGCCATATTGGAAATCATCGGGGCGTCGATTTCATCGCAGGCCCGGCGCATTTCGTCTTCGCTGGTCAGGGCTTCGACAAAGATAATGTCAGCGCCGGCTTCGGCAAAGGCAGCGCCACGGCGGATGGAGGCATCAAACCCTTCGGCCTGGTAAATATCTGTCCGGGCCACGATCAGGGTATTCTTCTTGTCCTTGCGGGCATCGCAGGCGACCTTGATCTTGTCAGTCATGATTTCCAGCGGCACACATTTTTTGCCGGGTGTGTGGCCGCATTTTTTAGGGAATTCCTGGTCTTCAATCTGAATGGCCGTGATCCCGGCCTCTTCATATCCTTGCACGGTGTGGTGCACATTCAACAAGCCGCCGTAACCGGTATCCGCATCCGCAATCACCGCCGCGTCCGAAGTTCTGGCCAGGGTAGAAACCCGGTCCAGCATTTGGGAATAGGTTGCAATACCGGCATCCGGCAGACCATAAGCCGAAGCGGTCATCCAGTAGCCTGTGCCATAGACAATTTCAAATCCAACCTTGTTGGCAATCACGGCGGCCATCATATCGTGGATGCCAGGCGCCAGAAAAAATTCGCCACGATCCAGTTTGTCGCGGATGATTGAATTACTCACACGGTTAACTCCGATTTATGGTTCTTGGTTTGTCGTCAGGTTTTCAGGGTAAAAGGGATGCCATTGGCCGTGCCCGACACCGTATCACTGGTCGCTGCCCGGGACGTGTCCGGGACAGGTGCTTGCTCTGCTGCGACGGGTTTGCTCTGGTGCCGGGATGCCGGTGATACACCCAGGACATCGTTCATCTGCTTTTCATTACTGGCCAGCATGTCATCAAAGGCAGAGGTGTATTTTCCGGACATCGGTCTATCCTTCCTGCTTGTCTGTGTTGCCTTCGGCCCACCAGCTTTTGAAGTTGCGGCCAGCTACACGCGCTGCATGAGAATCAGGTTTGCGGGTCAGGCCGTTGGCATAGTCCAGGGCTTCTGCAGTCGAGACAACGTCAGCATATTTGGCGTCCATATCAAAAAGATTGGCTTCGTGGGGGCCATCTGCCCGGTCACCGCAGCCTTCCCGGACAACGATGGTGTAATAACCGTATTGCAGCGAATCAACGGCAGAAGCGCGGACGCATCCGCTTGTGGTGCAGCCGACAATGACAACGGTGTCGGCGTCATTGTTGCGCAACCAGGTATCCAGATTGGTGCCGAAGAAGCTGCTGGCGTATTTTTTGGAGACAATATATTCGCCGGTTTCGGGGCGGATACGATCATCGATATTGCACATGGGAGAGCCCCGCAGCAGCACCGAAAGCGATGGGACCTTTTTGATAAAGACACCGGCATCGCGATAATCGGCGTCATATTCAATAGTGGTATATGCGATGGGCAGCCGTTCGCGGCGGAAAACTTCCAGCAATTGACCGGTCACGGCCAACTGGCTCGAAAAATCACCACCCAGCGGCGAAGACGGGTCGGTAAATCCGTTAATGAAATCCACTATTAACAATGCCGGACGTTTGCCGAACCCGGCACGAGAGCCCAGGCCCTTGTTCTGATAACTCTGCAGTGTTTCGTCTTGCCAATCGCTCAACAACTTTCTCCCTGGTTGTCCCGTCGCATTTTCTGAGAAACAGGTTTCATTGAAGACGCCCTAGAGCGTTTCCGGGTTTCACGGAAACGCAGCGTTGCCTCAAACCCCAAAGTATGAGGCAACATTCGAATTATTGCGGTTCCGTTCAAACTGGAACCGCCTTAGTATACAATAAACATGATCTGATTGCAGAATAACAAGGCCAGGATTAAAAATAATCACAACAAAGTATACAGGGGGATTTTTTGGGATGAGTGACAGTTCCGGGTCTGGTCGACCAACACAGGGTATTCGCGGCGGTGTGTCAGGTGGGCGATATCAGCCTCGCCCGGCCTTTTCTTCCAGCTCAGCCTCCAGTTCCATCGCCAGCCGGTCTGCGGCCAGTGGCGGACGCAAGGAAATCCTTTGTGCCGTGGGTGTTGATGTGGATGCTGTTGCCGGTTGGTTGGGGTCATACGGTGGCGAAGATTCGCCTTGTGATATTTCCCGTGGTTTGTTTGCCGGTGAAGTGGGGGTGCCGCGTTTGGTGCGCTTGTTCGACAAATGGCAAATCCCCACCACCTGGTTTATCCCCGGCCACTCCATCGAGACTTTTCCGAAAGAAACCCAGATGGTGGTTGATGCCGGACATGAAATTGGCATGCATGGCTACAGTCATGAAAATCCCATCGCCATGACACCGGTTCAGGAAGAAGCGGTGATGGACAAATGTATCGAGCTGATTGAAGAGGTTTCCGGCAGGCGACCCACCGGCTATGTAGCGCCGTGGTGGGAATTCAGTCCCATTACCAACGAACTGTTGTTGGCCAAGGGCATCAAGTACGACCACAGTTTGATGAACGACGACTTCCACCCGTTTTATGCGCGCGTTGGCGACAGCTGGACCAAGATCGATTATTCCAAGCACCCGGACGAATGGATGAAACCGCTGGTTCGTGGTCAGGAAACGGATCTGATTGATATTCCCGGCAGCTGGTATCTCGATGATTTGCCACCGATGATGTTCATCAAGGGCGCTCCAAACAGTCATGGTTTTGTTAATCCGCGCGATATCGAACAATTGTGGATTGATCAGTTCGACTGGGTTTATAACGAATATGATTATGCTGTCTTCACCTTGACGATCCATCCGGATGTGTCCGGGCGACCGCAGGTTCAGATGATGCTGCAACGGGTCTTTGATCATATCAGCGCCCATACGGGTGTGCGGTTCTGCACATTTGATGAAATTGCCGATGACTTTGCCGCCCGAAACCCGAGGTAACGGATATGTGTGGCCTGTGTGGTGTCCTTGGCGGGCGGGGTCACTGGACGGACCAGTCAACAAACCCGGATGCCTTTGCCGCACAATCAGATCCGGGGACATCCCTTCGGGAACGCCAGCAACGCACCCGCATCGTTAACCGCGTTCTTGGGCATTATGGTCTCGGCCTCAAGGATTGGTCAGGCAATGCCTATATCCTCAAGGGCAATACCGGCAAAACGGCCATTGTCGATAATCTGGCGCAAATGTGGGCCCAGGCGGAAACCCTGACCGGGCGGTCCTTTGATCCGCTGGCTGATGACTTGATTGCCGACCTGACGGCGGACTAGATGGCATACAATTCTTTCATTCCCGTCAATGTCGTGACCGGCTTCCTCGGCAGCGGTAAAACGACCTTGCTGCAGCAGTTATTACATTCGCCTTTGCTCGATGACACGGCGGTGCTGGTCAATGAATTTGGCGAAGTTGGTCTCGATCATCACCTGCTGGAGACCGCCACCGAGAGCACTTTGTTGATGGACAATGGCTGTATCTGCTGTGCCATTCGCGGTGATCTCAAGGACAGTTTGCGGGATTTGTTCGACCGTCGGGAACGCGGTGAAATACCGGCTTTTAAACGCGTGATTATCGAAACATCCGGTCTCGCTGACCCCGTGCCTATCGCCTATACGGTATTGGCGGAACCTGTGTTGCAGCATCATTTCCGCCTTGGCAATGTGATCACTACGGTCGATGCCGTCAACGGCTTGAAACAGCTGGCGGAATTTGAAGAGCCTGTTAAACAAGTCGCTGTTGCCGACCGCCTGATTATCACCAAAACGGATATTGCGGACCCGGGCGACACGGCAGCCTTGCGCCTCGCCCTGCAGCGCCTGAATATTTCGGCACCTTTATTTGATGCAGCCGTTGATGATCTTGGTCCCCGGCGTTTGATCACGGAAGATATTCATGACCCAAAAGGCAAGCGCCAGGAAATCAACCACCTGATGTCGACGGCAACGACCGCCTCACATGCGGGGCATGATCATGATAACGCGGGCGATCACCTTCATACCTCCGGTGTCACGTCCTTTGCCCTGACTTTTGATGCCCCCCTGGACTGGACAGCCTATGGCATCTGGATGACCATGTTGCTCAATCATTACGGCGATAAAGTGTTAAGAATCAAAGGGATGCTAAATGTACTGGGGGTTGGCACGCCGGTGCTGATCAACGGTGTGCAGCATGTCGTGCACCCACCGGTGCATCTCGAAAACTGGCCGGATGAAGACAAGAGATCAAGGCTGGTCTTTATAGTGCGCGATATGGATCAGGCCCGGATTGAAGCCTCACTGGCGGCCTTCAACGGCCTTGCGAATTCGGATATTCAGCAGCTATCCGCCTGATTATCAGCCGTCAGACGAAGATGATCCAAACCGGGGTGGCCTGCGTGTTTGCCAGCCGTCGCGGAAGGCGCGGACGACATGGTGCAGCAGGTAGAACAACACCGCCATCACCACCAGCAACACAATCGCCAACAGGTTTTCACCAAGCCCTGAGCCAATAATCGGCGCACTGCTCATGAGATGTTCCGCCAGCATGGCTACCGCCTGCAAGGTTGCACCGGCGCAGAAGATCACGGCGATCAGGATCGAAACCTGCAGGGTATCGAAGACCAGGACCGGCACGTTCAGATCAGAAACATGGCTGGAGAGATTGTTGCGGAAGGACTGCCAGTGCGACACGGCATAGGCAATGATGCCCACGACCGAGGCAAACCAGAAGATTACATTGTTGAAATGGATATTTGGAATACTGTCCTTCACCAACGTCTCAAACGGCGTATAGAAGTACAGAAATATCAGCAGAATAATGAAGGCGAGCAGGCCAATCCAGAAACGGGGCCGACGGCGATCTGCTATTTCATCTGACATCGTTCTTATTATCCATTGAAGTTCGAGATGTGGGCGTACCTCACTGGCCGAATGGTACATGTAATTGCGTTTCTGTCAAACTGATGTGGTTATTTTGCATACAAAGTCTATTCGGGCGTTGACCCGGGACGCTGGTTAGAGAATCATACAAGGGCCCAATCGACGATAATAAGGCTACAATCAAGTATCCGGGGTAGGGGCTGAATAATAACCCTGTAAATGTTGTATACATTTTCGGGGTTTGACGTATTTGGCCATCAAGTCTTAACGAGGCTGAAAAACAGGGAGGTGCAATGTCAAGTCGACTTGGCATTGATGTAGGGGGGACGTTTACCGATCTCCTGCTATTTGACGGCGAAACAGGTGCCATGCATCTGTTAAAGACGCCCTCGACTCCGGCTGACCAATCCGTCGGCATTCACAATGGTATTGAAGAATTGGTGCGTGAAACCGGCGTGTCGCCGTCGAGCATCGAAGCCCTGCTGCATGGCACCACAGTATCTACAAATATCGTGCTCGAGGAAAAAGGTGCCAGGGTTGGTTTACTGGTCTCCGAAGGATTTGAGCAAGTCCTGCATCTGGCACGATCACAGACGCCCGGCCCTCTGGCTGGCTGGATGATCATGATAAAGCCGGACCCGCTGGCGGATCTGGAATTTACCCGCGGCATACAGGAACGCATTTCTGCGCGCGGCGATATCATCACCCCCATGGAAGAGACCCTGGCCCGTGAGAGTATCCGTGAGCTCCTGGATTCAGGTGTCGAGTCGATTACCATCTCATTGATGCATTCCTATGCGGACCCGTCACACGAAAAACGCCTCAAGGCCATGATCCAGGAAATGGATGCCAATATTCCCATTTCCCTGTCGTCAGAATTGCTGCCGGAGTTCCGTGAATATGAGCGCACACTGGTGACAGTGATGAACGCCTATGTGCGACCCAGCATGGGGCGCTATCTGAAAGGCTTCGAAGAAAAACTGCGCGGTATCCAGTTCAGTCCCAAGGTTAATATTGTCCGTTCCGACGGCGGCTTGATGAGTGTTGCACGGGCAACCGAATCTCCGGTTCATACCATGTTGTCCGGCCCCGCCGGTGGTGTATCCGGTGCCGCTTACCTGGCCACATTGGCCGGGTATCCAAACGCCCTGGGTTTCGATATGGGCGGCACCTCAACCGATGTGTCGATGATCCAGAACGGAACGCCCAATTTGTCGCGTCAAACCCAGCTGGGTTACTATCCGATCAAGGTGCCGTCTGTCGAAGTTCATTCCGTCGGTGCAGGCGGTGGCTCCATTGCCCATGTACCGATGACCGGTGCCTTGCGCGTGGGTCCCGACAGCGCTGGTGCCCGGCCTGGACCGGCTTGTTACGGCCATGGCGGTGATGCGCCAACTGTTACGGATGCCAACGTTGTTCTGGGTCGCCTGCCTCCCAGCCTGTTGGGCGGCAGCATGTCCCTGGATGTTCAGGCCGCCAAGGATGCCGTCTCTAAACTGGGCGGTGCGCTGGGGCTTGATTTGCACCAGACGGCGGAAGGCATTCTTAATATCGTCAACGAAAACATGTTTGGTGCCTTGCGTCTGGTCTCTGTGCAAAAAGGCCTTGATCCACGGGACTTTGCGCTGGTGGCTTTTGGTGGTGCCGGGCCTTTGCATGGCAACGCCATGGGTATTCTGGCTGGTTGTTTCCCGGTCATTGTGCCGCCAACGCCTGGCGTATTATCGGCGCTGGGTTTCCTGTATTCCGATATCAAAAACGAATTTGCCCGTACCTTTGCCCGGACCATCGACGATATAGAAGTGTCCGAGGTCGTCGATATTCTGAACGGCCTAGGGGCCGAAGCCAACGCCTGGCTGCAGGAAGAAGGCCTGGGCCAGACCGGACGTGAAGTGCGCTATCAGGCTGATGTGCGCTATTTCCGTCAGGGTTATGAATTCAGCCTGGATGTCGATCCGGAAAAGCTGCAAGGATCAGGTCTTGCTGGTCTGGCCGCCGATTTTGGTGCCGCCCATGAACGCCAATATGGCTTCAAACTTGATCAACCGGTTGAGATCGTCAATTTGCGTGTGATCGGTACAGGCCAGGTGGACAAGGTTGCGTTTCCAAAGTTTGAAAAAGCCGGACCCGATGCGTCTTCCGCCTTGTTGCGTCAGGACCAGGTGTATTTTGACGGCAGCTTTGTGAACACCGGCGTTTACGACCGCAACAAGCTGGAGGCCGGAAACCATATCTCAGGCCCGGCCATTGTGGTTCAAAAAGATTCGACCTGTGTCATCCATCCGGGTTATGCCGGTGATGTCGATGAATATCTGAATATCCTGATCCATCCCGAAGGGCAGGCTTTGGTGACACAATCAGTTGCGGGTCAATCAGCGGCGGGGCAGAACTAGATATGTCTGAAGAAACCCGCACGCGCACTCCCATTTCGCTGGACGACTTGTTGACCGCCAACAAGGACCAGTTTGACCAGCTGTTCAGTCGCCAGATGGACGATGCCAGTTTGCTCAGCCCCAGCGCCCGACCGGCCAGTCAGGCCGGGTCACAATCAGACAATCAGGTGCCAGGCAATCTGAAACTGGCCACGGCAGCGGTCGTCGCCTTGAACAGGCGATTTGATTTTGACTGGTCGCACGACATCATTGATGTCAAATCCGACAATGATAAAGCGATTGTCCGCATCAAGTTGACGGTAGAGGGGCAATCCAAGGCAGATCAGGGCTCAGCCTCGCTGGACGGCAACTGGGCACTGGCTTTTGAGCAGGCTGCGACCGAAGCAGCCCTACGATGTGCGGATCAGTTCACCGGACGTGCGCCGGCCCCGTCGGTGGAAGAGGATCAGTCACCCAAATCACCTGCTGCCCGTGCTGGCAAAGGTGCAGTGGCAGTTGCAGGTCCTCTGGACGTTGTGACCCTGGACCTGATCGAAAATGCCTTGCGCAATGCGCGCCACGAAATGGATGCCTTGTTGTTCCGGTCGGCCATGTCGCCGGTAATCCGTGAACAGCATGACGAATTTCCCATGATCACAGATGCCGACGGGCGCATGATCGTCGGCCAGTTCGGCTCTTATATTTCCGAGATGCTGAAGCAGCAGGATTTTGATCTCAAACCAGGTGACGTGATCCTGCAAAGTGATCCCTATAAGTGCGGCGGTGCCATCAGCCATATCAATGACTGGATGGTTTTGATCCCGGTCTTTGTGGGCGCGAAATCAAATCCGGAACTGGTTGGTTTTGCGTCGATGTTTGGCCACATGATGGATGTTGGTGGCCCCGTGCCGGGCAGCATGCCGACGGCAGCGACCTCGATCTTTGGCGAAGGTATGCGCATCCCGCCGATCAAGATTTATGACGCCGGGGTCCTGAACGAAGCCGCCCTTGATATCCTGATGAACAACACCCGCACCCCGGAAATGAATTACAGTGACCTGATGGCCATTGTTGCCGGGTGTCGTGCCGGTGAACGTCGGGTGATCGAAATCTGTGATCGCTTTGGCACCGGGACCTATAAGCAGGCCTGCGAAGCCTTGCTGGAACGCACCAACCGGGCCATGCGCAAGTTGATCGTACAAAACCTGCCGGAAGAGCCCCAATATTTCGAAGACTTTGTGGATGACGATGGTTGCGGTAACGGTCCCTTCAAAATGAAGCTGACGGTCTGGCGCGAAGGGGATCACGCTTATTTTGACTGGACCGGAACGTCGGCCCAGGCACCGGGTCCGATTAATTTCTATCTGCATGACGGCATGTTCAAGATGTTCATTGGCGTCTACATGATCATGGTTTTTGATCCGCAGATTTTGTTTAATGACGGCTTTTATGATCTGATTCATGTGACCCTGCCCAAGGGGTCGCTGGTTAATCCTGAATTCCCGGCAGCGCTGGGTTGTCGCACCCATGCCCTGTCGCGCCAGTTTGATGTTATGGGCGGTGCCCTCAGTCGTCACGCACCCGAGATGGCAACGGCTGCGGGTTATGGCTCCAGTCCACATTTCCTGTTTTCCGGCACGGACAGTCATAAACGACCGTTCCAGCTCATGGAAATTCTCTATGGTGGTATTCCGGGACGTCCGGTCGGTGACGGCATGGACGGCCATTCCTGGTGGCCTTTGTTTGAAAACATTCCCACGGAATATCTCGAAAATTTCTATCCCATGGTCATCGAGCGTTATGGCTCCGTTGCGGATACCGGTGGTGCCGGTAAACATCGCGGCGGCAATGGTATAGAAAAAGTCTATCGATTGCTGGAACCGGGCGACGTCTCTATTCATGACGATCGTCATGAATCACAGCCCTGGGGTATTCTTGGCGGACAACCCGGTGCTTGCTCGGCAAAATGGATTATTCGTGGCAACGCTGAACCCGAACCCTTGCCCTCAAAAATTGATAACGTGCGGGTCGAAGAAGGCGATAGAATTGTCTTTCGAACGGCTGGCGGTGGAGGCTGGGGTGATCCGCTTGAGCGTGATCCACAGCGTGTCAGAAATGATGTCGCCCGCAAGTTGACGACCCTGGACAAAGCCCGCGAAGCCTATGGCGTTGTCATTGGTGGGCGACGGCATGAACTTGATCTCAGAGCCACAACAGATTTACGCGAGGCTTTGAAACACGGTCGAAAAGCACTGGAATTGTTCGATTTCGGTGAGCGAAAAACAGGTGTATCATGAGTGAAAGCTCGCTTGGTTATGTTTCCGAAACTCAAATCTAAAAAGCAAGTGTAGGGACGATTATGGAACTTTGGATTGGAACTTTCTTCTCGGCAATTGTTGTCCTGGCCATTCTTTATGTCATCTCGATCTGGGTGTACAAAAGAGCGCCAGCCAACATGGGCTTTATCCGAACCGGTTTTCTGGGCACCAAGGTGTGCCTGGGGCGTGGTGCGATAGTCCTGCCTGTTTTCCACGAGGTATCGTGGATTTCCCTGGAAACCATCAAGCTGATCGTCAGCCGCTCACGCGAGCAGGCCGTTTTGACGTCGGACAAAATCAGGATTGATATTGTCACAGAACTGTATGCCCATGTCGGGCGCACGGAAGATGACCTGCTGACCGCCAGTCGCAGTCTGGGTGACAAAACCTTCGATGCTGAAAAAGTTCGCAACTTGCTGGAAGCCAAGGTTGTAAGTGCCCTGCGCAGTTATGCCGCGACCAAGACCCTGAGCGAATTGCATGAGAACCGCGAAGAGTTTGCCCAGGCCGTCAAGGAAAACGTTATTGCGAGTTTCCAGGTCAACGGTTTGCTGTTGGAAGAAGTTACCATTGTGACCCTGGAACAGGCCGGTAAGGAATACTTCAATTCCAACAACATCTTTGATGCTGAAGGTTTGAAGATCATCACCGAGATTACCTCCAACGCCAAGCGCAAGGTGCACGAAACCGAAAAGCGCACAACTGTTGCCATTCGCCAGAAGGATCTCGATACACAGCTGGAACTGCTGGAGATCGAAAGAAAAGAAGCCTTCGCGAACGCCAGTCAGGACAAGGACATTTCCAACGAACAGGCACTGCAACTGGGTCAGAAGCAAGTCTATATGCTGGACCAGCGCAAGGCTGTCGAAGAACGCGAAATCTCCAACGAAGTTGAACTGGAGCGTCAGCGCACAGACCGTGAAGTCGCGATTACCGAAGAAGCCAAGAAACGTGAGCTGTCGGAAATTGACCGCACTTTGACTCTGGAGAAAGAACGCCGCGACAAGGAAATCGCCCTGATCGGCAAAGCCAAGGAAGAAGAGCTCTCGAATATCGAGCGTAACCTGGCGCTGGAACAGGCAGAAAAAGATCGCCAGATCGCCCTGGTCGAAAAGGCCAAACAAAATGAGTTGGCCGAAATTGATCGCTCGCTGGCTCGTGAAGCGGCTGAAAAAGACAGGGCAATCCAGTTATCTGCCAAGGAGCGTGAACGCCAGGAAGCAGACATCGCCCAGACAACTGAGGTCATGAAAGCCGAAGAAGCTGCGCGGGATGCCCGTCACAAAGTGACGGAAGCCACATCTTTGACCATGCGCAAACGGGCCCTGGATACGAAGCTGAATGTGCTGAATATTGACAAGGACGAAGCCCTCGCTGTTGCCGAACAGGAAAAGCAGATCGCCGAAGAGAAGGCGCGTGTCCTGAGCGAGAAGCAGCGCATTATTCTTGAACGCCGTCTGGAGGTAGAGCAGGAAGAAATCGCCACTGAGCTGACCATCGAACAGGCCCGGATAAAGCGCGACGCAACTGTCATCGACGAAAGCAAGGCCCGCGAAGCCGCCGAAATCCGTCGTTCATTGGCTCGTGAAGCTGAAGAGCGGGATCGTGATATTGCCCTTGTTGGCAAAGCCGAAGAACTGGAGCGCGCTGAAATTCGCCGCCAGCTGGCTCGTGAAGCCGAGGAAAAGGATCGCGAAATCGCCCTGGTCAACAAGGAAGGCGAATATTACGCAGCGGCCCGCGTATCACGCACGGCCCAGGCCTTGGCAACCAAGGAAGATGAAATCAAGATCATCGCCAAGGAGCAGGAACGCGAAAAAGCTGACATACTGCGCTTCCTCGCCCGTGAAAAGGAAGAGCGTGATCGTGAAATCGTCCTCGTTAACAAGACCCGTGAACTGGAAGATGCTGAAGTCAAACGTCTGAAGACCACAGCTGAAAAAGCCAAAGCAGAAAAAGGTGTTGAGACTGCCCGTGTGGTTGCGGATGCCGAACAGTCGAAAGAAGTGGAACGGATTTCTGCTGAACAGGCCGCGGAAACCAAAACCATTGCCGAGGAAGCTGATGCAGCGGTGAATTCCATGCATATGATCAGTCAGGCCTCTGCCCGTAAAAAGTCAGCGTCCGAAGAATCTGATGCAACGCTGATCCGGGCCAAGGCCAACAGCGAAGCCCAGGTCATCTCGGCCGATGGCATTACCCAGGAAGCCGCGGCACGCGGTCGGGCCGAAGCCGAGATCGAGGAACTACGCGTCAACAATACCCAGCGTATGTTGGAAGCCGAGGCAAATGGCATGGAAGCCAAGGCCGAAGCGCTCAAGAAATATAATGACGCTGCCGCTTTCCTTGAACTCTCCAAACTGCAAATCGAAGCAGAACGTGATGTGCATATTGATCAGGCCAAAGCCATGGGTAACGCCCTAAGCCAGGCCCAGATCCGGATGTATGGCGGCGGTGACGGAACCGTTGACACCATCCGCGACATGTTCACCTCAGGCTTCTCCCTTGGTGAAGTTCTGGAAGGTGTCGCCCAATCCCTGCCAGAAGGCCTGAAACAGCGCTTTGCCAGCAACGGCATTCGCGGCATTTGGGGCAAGCCTGGTCGTGGCGGTGAATTCCGCGAGATGGCGGAACAACTGTCTGATCTGGTGCGTGATAATTTTGGCACCAAAAAGAAGCGCGAGATTCCCTTCTCCGATGCTCTCAAGGTCCTGGAGAACAAGGCCGGAAATAATGAGGCTCAGACGCAGGCGCTTGGCTTGCTGAAAAATGCCAATGAAGGTGGTGCGTTTAATGACCTGCCATTTGAGACGGTCTGGTCGCTCCTCCAGGCGACTGCGAAGGCAGCTGATTAACGGGTAAGGTATATGGCTGAAATTGACGTCGTTCTCCGGAACGTCGACAAGACTTACCCCGGCGGTGTACGTGCGGTAATTGACTTCAACGCCGAGATTGAACGGGGTGAGTTTGTTGCCATGCTGGGGCCGTCGGGCTGTGGCAAGACCACGACCCTGCGCATGATCGGCGGTCTCGAGGAAGTCACCTCCGGATCTATCGAGATACAGGGGGAGGACGTCACAGACCTGCCTCCGTCGCAGCGCGACACAGCGATGATGTTCCAGAGCTTCGCGCTGTTTCCCCACCGCAATGTTTTGCAGAACGTTGAATTCAGTCTGAAAATGCAGGGTATCGAGCCCGACAAACGTTCGCGCGAAGCCTGGCAGATGATTGAAATGGTGGGCCTGAGTGATTTTGCCATGCGGCGTCCGGCAGATTTATCCGGTGGCCAGCAACAACGTGTTGCCCTCGCCCGTGCCCTGATTTCCAACCCGACTTTGCTATTGCTGGATGAACCATTGGGCGCGCTGGACTATTCGCTGCGCCAGACCATGATGATTGAGTTAAAGCGCATTCAGCGTGATCTTGAGATGACCTTTATCATGGTCACGCACTCACAGGCGGAAGCCATGGCCATGGCCGACAAGGTCATCGTTATGAGTGACAGTCTGGTGCAACAAATCGGCACCTCCCGGGAAATCGCCGAATCGCCACGCACCCGCTTTGTTGCTGACTTCATCGGCACGAACAATCTCTTTGACGGTGTGATCAAGTCGCGCAGCGGTTCCATCGTTTTCGTTGAATCCGGTGAAAAACTCTATTACGTGCGAAAGCCAGACTATATCGCGGACGTCGCCGTCGGCCAGGAAGTCACTTTTTCTGTCCGGGCTGACCTGATGCATACGGGCGAAAATGGCGACATGGCGAATTCAATTGAAGGTGCCTATGTCAACACGGAATATCTCGGCACCCTGGAAACCGATGTTTTTGAGATTGCGCCGCAACATTATGTCAAGGTGGAGCAACACCGGAAACTATCTGATTCCATACGTAACTACGGCGACCGCGAAACCATCAGCTGGGGCGCCGAAGCCGGAATTTTGCTGGACGTCGTGACGGCGAACCGCTGAAACGTCTTAATGCGATCTTCGGTACAGGATCGTGTAAATCCCCAGGAACAATCCGATCATGACCAGTGAGAACAGGGTCGACACCGTGCCAAGCGCAAACAGGGTCGGTCGGATGCGCTGGGTCATCGAGGCGTTAATATCCAGCGGCAAGGTATTGAACTCGCCGGACAGCAAGGTCGTTCGGGCAAATTCATCGTAGGACAAAGTGAAGCCGAACAAACCGGCGGCGACAATGCCCGGCGTGATCAGGGGCAGGGTCACCTCCTTGAACACGACCCATTCACTGGCCCCCATATCGCGGGCCGCCTCCTCTAGACTGGAATCAAAGCGGTTAAACACCGCCATCATCACGAGGAACCCGAAGGGCAGGGCCCAGACCACGTGCACGGCAAAGGCGGATGTGTACCAACTCGGTGAAATGCCTAACTGGCGTAAGACCATCGCCAGACCAAGGCTGAGCAAGACGCCCGGCACCATCAGGCCTGCCAGGATGGTGTAAAAAAGCACATTGGAAAAGCGGAACTTCTTGCGAAAGGCCATGGCCAGCATGGTCGAAAACAGGGCGATGACGATCATCACCATAATCGCCAGGATGATCGACCGGCCCATGGCGCCTTGCATGTCACCGACCAGGGACGGTTCAAACAGTTTTTTCCACCAATGAAGGCTCCAGCCGCGCATGGGAAAACTGGTGCCACCGCGACGTCCCTGAAACGACAGGATGAACATGGCGATCATGGGACCATAAATGAAAATCAGGAAGACGATGTAATATAAACTAAAGCCGGATTTGACCCGCAGCTTTCGTTTTCGTTCTGGTGTCCAGCGAGCCAATTTACAGTTCCTTCCGGATATCGACGACGCGCAGGATGATGACGATCCCGATGATCATCGCCACCATAAGCATCAAGGCATTTACCGCCGCAAAGGGATAGTTTGCGATGCCGTAGTAATTCAGGATGACCGTGCCGGTGGTACTGGTCTTGCCGCCATAAACCACAACGGCAGTGGCAAACTCGCCCATGATCATCACAAAAATGAAGATCATGCCAATAGCCACACCGGGCAAGGACATGGGGCCGATGATCTCGCGGAATATCTGGAACGGCGTTGCCCCCATGTCGATGGCGGCTTCCAGGATGGCCTTGTCGATTTTGGCCAGCGAGAAGAAAATCGGACCAATGCCCAGCACCACATAAATTTGTACAAGGGCCAACATGTAGCCAAATTCGGAATAGAACAAAAAGCTGACGGGTTTGTCGACAATCCCCATACCCAGCAAGGCCTGGTTGATCAGGCCCCGACGCCCCAGCATGGGCAGCCAGGCGACAGCGCGGATCAGATAACTTGTCCAGAAAGGCACCATGCACAGCAGGAACAGAGCCAGTTGCCATTTGAATTCCTGAACTTGCATGGCCAGGAAATAGGCAATGGGGTAGCCGACGATCAGACAAAACAGCATCGTCAACAACGTGAAATATATGGTTGATCCCAGCGTCTTGATAAAAACACTGATCTTCAGGAAACTATTTGACTCAGAGTCAAAAAACCCTTCCGTGAGGAAAAATTCCGCATAGGAATGGACCGTCAGATCGAAGACCATGCCATGGGCTGTTGATTCGAAAAAGCTGAAAACAATAATGGCGGCCAGGGGCACGATCAAAATCAGAAACAACCAAATCGCGGCCGGTGCGATCAACCAGCCCGTCGCAAAACCTTCCACGGGCCGGATAATTTTTTCCCGCACGGCACTTTCGTCGGGCACAGGTTGTTCGCCGATCAGCCCCGGGTGATGTGTTTGGCCTGCCTCAGTCATGTCCGTATTTTCGTGCTTCCCCAGGGTCCTGTCCAGACCGCTTCGCTCTACATTGATCGTAATAATTCAGTCCTGACGAAAAAGGGGCCGGTGCGGCAAAGGCCACACCGGCTCCAGTCTTGTCGCAACTGCGCTCCGCTTTGGGAACGTCGGTTATCAGGAGCCGAGAAACTCGGTCCAGCGTTTCACCAGATAATCATTTTCTTTCATGATCGAGTTCCAGACAGCGATGTTCTTGAAGCGCTGTTCATAGGAGCCACCGTCACGGACAGCGCCTTTTTCGACCAATGGAGAGCCAAACGGATCATTGAGTTCCATGGCAGCAGGCTTGCCTTCATACCAGAAATCCCAGTCTGCTTTTGGCAGGTGCTTTTTGGTATTTGCCGGCGTCGAGAAATAGTAGCCCTGACGCGCCACAAAGGCACCGGCCCAGCCATCCAGCCACCAGTTGATATATTCATAAGCCTGATCAAGCTTTTTGCCGGATGCCTTGGCGGAAATTGCCAATGCACCATGCCAGCCACGCATGCCTTCTTTTGGTGAAGCATAGACGCACTTAACACCTTCAGCATTTACAGCCGTCACCGCCGGTGACCACATGCTTTGCAGGGCGACTTCACCGGATACCATCAGGTTCACGGACTGGCCGAAGGTTTCCCAGAAAGCGCGGAAGTGGCCTTCCTTTTTCTTGACGATCAGGAACTCGATCAAGGTGTCGATTTCAGCGCGGGTCATGTCACCCTTGTCGCCGAATTTCGCCAGACCCAACGCTTCCATGCCCATGGCAGCATCCATCACACCAACCTGAGGCACATTGATAAGCGCAACCTTGCCTTTGAAATCCGGGCTGTAGAGTTCGGCCCAGCTTTCAATCGCGCGGCCGGTGTCGTCCGGGTTATAGCCCAGCGAGTCCGCATTATGCGCAGCTGGAACAGCCGAGATATATTGCGACGGACCATCGGTTGGATTACCGTCCTTGTCGACCCACAACTTGGTAACAGGTGCATCGCCCTGACCGATTTGCGAACCTGGTGTCAGCTTGCCGGTTTTAACAAGGTTCGAGACCTTGTCCCAGTCACGGATACGCTTGGTATCAATGGGCTGGAATACCTTGGACGGCACCATTGCGTCGAACATGTCGAAATAGCATTCCGACACTTCATACTGGTCGTTCTGGTTCAAAGTCTTGCCGAACAGGGCACCATAACCAAGCGCCTGGCCCCGAATACCAAAGCCAATATCCTTGGCGGCACGGCTTTGAATTTCATTGATGATACTCACGCCCAGACCAATGGCGCGAATAGGGTCGGCTGCCGAGACGATTGCCGGAAATCCGACTACCGAGCTTGCGGCGACTGCGCCTGCGGCACCGCCAACAAACTGGCGACGCGATACTTTGCTACTAGTCTTCTTCTTGTCTTTGGCCATCTTCGTTCTCCCTGGAGCGATTGTTATTTTTCCGGCCTTAACGCGAATGAACACGATCTCAAACTATTACCTGGTCATTCTCAAAGGCCAATTAATGATTTCTGTGATCACGTAGTGTGCAAGATGATACAACAGTATACAATTATAGCAAACCAGATTGATCAGGGGAGGCATTTTGTGAGCGTATTAATCAAGAATGGCCGGATCGTAACGGCAACAGACGACTATCACGCAGATATCTATGTCAATGACGACACGATTGACCTGATTGGCAAAAATCTGCAACTGGAAGCCGATGTTGTGGTTGATGCCGCAGGCAAGCTGGTGATCCCTGGCGGTATCGATCCGCACACGCATCTCGAGCTTCCCTTTGGTGGAACAACCACGTCGGATACGTTCGAAACAGGCACACGTGCCGCCGCATTCGGAGGCACCACTTGCATCATTGATTTCGCCGTTCAGATGAAGGGGCAGTCGTCTCTGGAAGCCCTGGAAACGTGGCATGCCAAGGCTGCCGGGGAAACAGCGATTGATTATGCCTTCCATATGATCCTGACAGATATGCCGGAAACGCGCACAAAGGAAATGCGGGCGCTGGCGGACGAAGGGGTCACAAGTTACAAAATGTTTATGGCCTATCCAGGGGCCATGATGTCTGATGACGGCACAATATTCCGGGCCATGCGCCAGGCTGGCGAAGACGGTACGCTGATTTGCATGCACGCGGAAAATGGTGTTGTGATCGATGAGCTGATCAAGATCGCCCTGTCGGAAGGCCACATTGAACCCAAATATCATGCCCTGACCAGGCCCACACGCCTCGAAGCAGAGGGCGTTCACCGTGCATTGGCAATTGCCGAAGTGGCGAAGTCGCCGGTCTACATTGTACACCTTAGCAGCTATGACTCGCTGCAGGAGCTGCGCATGGCCCAGGCCCGTGGCGTCATGGCCCATGCTGAAACCTGCCCGCAATACCTGCTGCTGGATGTCGACAAATATGATGAGCCAGGTTTTGAGGGCGCTAAATATGTGCTGACACCGCCGCTCAGGGAAAAGTGGAACCAGGAAGAACTGTGGCGCGGATTGCGCGGCAATGCCCTGAACGCCATTTCAACGGATCATTGCCCATTCTGCATGAAAGAACAGAAGGAACTGGGCAAAAGCGACTTCAGCAAGATCCCCAATGGCGGCCCCGGCATCGAAAACCGTATGAGCCTGATCTATCACTATGGCGTCAACGGGGGATACCTGGACATCAACCGTTTTGTCGAACTGACATCAACCTCACCCGCCAAAATCTTTGGCCTGTTCCCGAAAAAGGGCACCATTGCTGTGGGTAGTGACGCCGACATCGTGATCTTCGATCCTGAACGCGAAGAGATCATCAGCTATTACAACGGTCATACCCATCACATGAACATCGATTACAACGCTTATGAAGGCATGCCGGTGAAAGGCTTCACCGAAACCGTCTTCAGCCGAGGTCGCATGATCATCGACAAGGGTCAGTATCTGGGCCAAAAGGGCGATGGCAACTTCGTCAAGCGCGGCGCCTATGGCGGCATGTACACGCCAGGCCGTTCCGGCGATATCCCGTCACGGGCCCCGGGTTCGCGAAACGGCGGGTAAACGTAAACGGTCTGCGCTTGTAACGACGAAAGTATCCTCTTAACCCTCCGTCACTCCGGGCTTGACCCGGAGTCTCAACGGCGTTTGAAATCAGGCCCAAGTTTCACTGGATAGGCTACAGAGACTCCGGGTCAAGCCCGGAGTGACGACGTGTTTTGATTTCTCAGGTTCCAATCAAACCGTTGAAGGTACCGACGTTTTGGGTGACCGCATGATTTTCAACAGCCAGAACAGGATGCAGAACAAACCGGTCAGGATCAGCAAGGCGAGTACCGCGGTCAGGCGTTTGCCAAAGGCGGCATCGATGGCGTAGCCGGGTTGCAACAGATGCACACACAGCATTTGTACGGCCTGCAATGCAGCACTGGCACTGAGCAAAATGGCCACAAAAGTTGATCCGCGCAGGGAACTCAGGACCATCGATTCAACGCTTTTTTGTTTGACGATGTGCAGCCGGTAGGCGCGCCAGTGGAAAGTGCAAAATCCGACAATGCCGATTATTACACCCGCCCAGAAGATGGCATTGCTATAGCTGAGGCCATAGACAACCAGATTGAACAGGTCTTTGAAGGGCTCGTAGAAATACAGGAAAATCAGAACGATAATATAAACAATGAAACCCACCAGGGTCCAAAACCATTGCCAGCCACTCATTCACTTATCCCCCTGCAAAATCCGTTTTTCGTACACATTTTCATAAATCCTATCCCAGGCTTCCATATTCAGGCAACCAGGTCGTGTGATCAATTAATCTCCGGTGGCACCATCGTGTGCCAACTTGTTGCCTGTTCATAGGCATCGGCAGCCCCCAGCAAAGCGGCCTCGTCAAACCAGTGCCCCATTAGTTGCAAGCCAATGGGCAAACCCTCGTTCGTAAACCCGCAAGGTACACTGATCGCCGGTTGGCCGGTAAACACAGCCATTCGTGTCAGCCGCCCCATAATTGGTGCGCCATCAACTTCCCGTCCGTTCAGGTTTGCTGTGCCAGTCTCAATCGAAATCGCCGGAATCGGTGAAGTTGGCATGGCAAGCACATCATAGTCCGCCATAAAGGCCTGCATTTCCTGTTTGACCCGGGTTTGATGTTCCCGCGATGCCAGATAATCCCGGGCGCTGATGTTACGGCCAAGCTCAAGACGGCTGCTGACATCCGGTGCCAGGTCATATTTGTTGGTGGCCATATGGTCTTCATGGACAACAAAGGCTTCTGCCATGGCCATGGTATTCCAGCTGTCGACAGCATCCTGACCAAATGGCACGTCCACTTCCTGAACGTCCGCGCCGAGATCACTGAAAACCTGAATCGCGGCGCGCACGGCGGCTACCGTGTCTGCATGTACATCGTCGAAGAAAAATGATGTGGGGACACCAACCTTGAGGCCCTTGATAGATTGACCAAGCCGGGCCGAATAGTTGTCTGTACGTGCGCCGCGTGTCGTAAAGTCATGCAAATCTTCACCGGCGAACGCCTGTAACATCAAGGCCGCATCACGCACGGTGCGGGTCAGGGGACCGCCATGATCAAAACTGTCACATAATGGATAAATACCGTGTCGACTGGCGAGGCCAAAGGTTTGCTTTAATCCGACCACACCACAAACCGAGGCCGGAATGCGGATCGAGCCACCCGTATCCGTGCCCATGGCACCTGGCACCAGTTCGGCGGCAACAGCGCATCCAGCACCGGCACTTGATCCACCACAGGTTTTGCTCCGATCCCAGGGGTTGCGGGCGGAGCCTTTATGAATATTGATTCCGGTCGGGCCATAGGCGAATTCATTGAGGTTCAAAAGACCAACCACAATCGCACCGGCATCTTTCAGACGGGCGACGCTGGTGGCGTCTTTTTCTGCTGGCGGTTCCTGGATCAGGTTTGATCCACAGGTTCGGGTCATGCCTTCGACTTCAAACAAATCCTTGATGCCAAGCGGGACCCCATGCAAAGGCCCACGAGACTGACCATTTGCGAGTTCCTTTTCGGCTTTTGCCGCTGCCGCCAGTGCCTGGTCAGGATAGATCGACAGAAATGCGTTTAATCCGCCATCAAGGCGGTCGATCCTGGCCAGCGTCGACTGCATCACTTCAACAGGTGAGGCTTCACCTTTTGCGATCAGATCGCCCAGTTCGGCAATGCCAAGGCGTGCCAGATCTGTCATGAAGCTGCAACTTCCGGCCGGGCCGCCAGTAATAAAATCACATAAAGTATAAGGAATATGACGTCCTTGACCGTGCCGACCGTCTGATTATCACTTTCACGATTGATTATCAGAATAATGAATTCCAGCACCAGGAAGACGGCAGCCAGGGCAAAAAACGGCCAGATCGTACTCCACCAGGAAATATCTGCGGCGATTTCGACGCCTTGAACCGAACGCCAGATCAGCAATAAGATCGGCAGGGCCAGGAAGTATATGTGTGTGACCAGAAACCTGAGGCTGGTGGTCTTGCGATCAATGATCCAGAAGACAAACAAAAAGCCGACAACATTAACGACATCCCAGAACTGGGCAGTGTAATTTTCACCACCGCCTGCCTGCCTCAGGTTCAGATACGCCAGGATATAAAGAAACAGTATTGCATCCAGGAAAAACCATTCGCGGATCGTCTCACCCGGCAATTTGACATTCCAGGCCCTGTTGGCCTTGTCAAACAACATCACCAGGGCCACGACCAGGCCGGCCGGATAGACCAGATTCAACATCAGGAAATACTGATCAGCGTAGGAGACCCAGGTCCAGTTCAGAACCAGAAAGGCGACAACAAAGCCCAGAAGACCCAGCAATCTGACGGCTGAGGGTGATTCGTGTCGGGCTTTGACGGGCCCGGTTTCCTCTGCCGGTGCTGGCGAAGGGGTAGCAGAGGCGGTCAGGATTTCTGCTGGCGCTTCCTTCGGGGTCTGGGCGATGCGCCAGAAGACGGTCAGAAGGAATACAATAATGCCGACGGCACAAATGATCATCATAATGACAAAGAACGTCATCGAACGTGAATCTTCACCCCAGTCTGCGCGCCCACCGGGTGGAAACTGCCAGAGGAACAAGATGGCTGCGACGACAACTATGATCGCCGCCAACAGGAATTCATACCACTGCGGGGTGTAGCCAACGGTCTTTCCAACCGCTGTTTTGGCACGGTTGTGCATGGCAAAACGGGAAATCAGGTATACCAGAAACGCCAGAATACCTATGACGCCAAGGGCAATCATGACTTCCAGGAATGCGATTGACTTGCTGTCCACGAGAATTACCTCAAGCAGGGTTGGATTTGCCTATCGTCAACTGTACCGGGGCAAGGCTAGCATTCGAATTGCGGGGTGTCGATTGTCTGAAGGGTAGATTGGAATAAAATATTTCCTGGTATTAGTGCTTTCGCGACAAATTCCTTTCAGCCATTATAGTATACAAATCGGCGTGTTTTCGATCACAACGAAAACAGACTGTTGTCTTGCCCAAACGGGGGGCCGCAGAAATTATCGATGCAGTGGAACCGCCACGACAGGTTTTGCTGTGGCGCCACGACAATCTTGCTGTGGTACCACAGTGCGCGATCAGGGGAGATATCATGAGCGACGTTTCTGAAGCGACATATCATGAGCGGACCTATGGCACGGAAACCATTGGCTATGGCGATCGGCCTGCCATTGTTGTTGTTGATTTCCAGACCGCTTTTACCGAAGAAAAATATCCGCTGGGGGGCGCGCCCCTGATCGACAGGGCTGTCGACAACGCTGCGCGCTTGCTGGACGTCGCGCGGCGCTGCGAGGTGCCGGTCGCTACTTGTTATACGGCCTACAAATCTCTTGAGGATATGCCGTACTGGAAAGTGCGTGCGGTTCGTGAAGATTTGATCCACGGCCACCCTTGCACGGAACTGGATTCCAGAATTTACGATCCCGCCTATGACGTCAAAATGTGCAAGACCGGGGCATCGATATTTTTCCAGACACCCATCGTACCGTTTTTGGTCAAACAAAAAGTTGATACGGTGATTTTGGTGGGCTGTGTTACATCTGGATGCATCAGGGCATCTGTGATCGACAGTTTTCAGTTCGGGTATCGAACGATTGTACCGGAAGATGGTGTCGGTGATCATGACGAGCGACCCCACAACGACAATCTGCGGGATGTCGGCCGACGGTATGCTGACATCACCGATACCGACAGCGTTATTGAATGGATAGAGGCCTGGCGGGGTCGCAATGCGCCCTGATCTGCCCGTCTTACCATTATCCAGATATTTTCCCGACCTCAGGCTTGCGACGGTGGAAGAACAGATATGACAAAAGATAATAAAGATCTGACTGGCTGGTTCGACACACAGCTGGATGATTTCAAAAACGAATTTGACCAACTGGGCGGCGTTAAAAAATCTGGCGGCAGTCGCGACTCTGGCAGTGCAGAGGCCCGGTCGACAGCGAATGCGGCTCCATCGATTGCACCTGTGCAAACATCAAACGGGTCTGCGTCATCTGCACCGGTCATCGCACCTACACCGACTGTCGCACCGGCCATGAGTGGCGGGTCAGCCGCCGCGTCATCTCCGGCACCGGCCCAGCCTTCTTCATATGTGCCGCAACCAGAAAATCGCCAACCCGCGCCGGAAGCTCGCAAGGCGCCAGCACCTGTGCCCGTCGCACCAAAGCCGGTCAGCGATACCCGCGACGCACCACGTCGACGTACGCCATCAGGTGGGGATTATCTGTTGGGTGTGGATGTTGGCGGTACCTTTACCGATCTTCTTTTAATCGAGGAAAAATCCGGGCAAACCTTTACGGCCAAAGTGCCTTCAACCCCACAGGATTCTTCCATTGGCGTCCTGAACGGTGTTGAAAAGATATGCGGCCTCGCCGGGATAGAACCAACATCCATTGGCCAGGTGATGCACGGCACAACGGTTGCAACCAACACAGTTCTGACCGGCTCCGGTGCCAAAGTGGGGCTGGTGATGACCAAGGGGTATAAACAAACCCTGCAAATTGCCCGGTCCTATGTGCCGGGTGGCCTTGGCGGCTGGGTGATTTTCAACAAAACCGATCCGCTGGCACCGCTTGAGCTGACCATTGAAGCTGACGAGCGCATGAGTGCCAAGGGTGAAACAGTTGATGCGCTGAATGAACAGAAACTACGCACTGATCTGGCAGCCCTGTCAAAACATGGCATTGAAGCACTGACCGTTTCCCTGATGAATTCCTATACCAATGGGGCGCACGAACGTCGCATTCGCGAGATCGCCCAGGAAGTTATGCCGGACGTGCCGATTTCGATTTCGTCGGAAATTGTGCCGGAAATGTATGAATATGAACGAGCTGAAACAACGGTCGTGAACTCCTATATCCGGCCGGTTGTCTCGAAATATATTGAAAACCTGATGTCGGAACTGGATCGTCGCACGGGTGGCACGCAATTGCATATCCTGCGCTCGGACGGTGGTTTGTCTTCTGCTGACGGTGCCAAGGAATTGCCGGTGAACCTGTTGATGTCGGGCCCGGCTGGTGGTGTCTCCGGTGCCATCTGGATGGCAAAACAGGCCGGTTACAAGGACTTGCTGACCTTTGATATGGGCGGAACCTCAACCGATGTGGCGCTGATCCAGGATGGTGTGGCCAAAACCCGCCGCGAAACCAGGGTGGCGGATATTACGGTACGGGCATCCTCCGTTGATGTGCGCACGGTTGGTGCAGGTGGTGGCTCCATTGCCTATGTGCCGGAACTGACCAAAGCCTTGCGTGTGGGACCACAAAGTGCCGGCGCAGAGCCCGGACCTGCGGCCTATGGCATGGGCGGAACCGAACCAACCGTAACCGATGCCAATGTTGTGCTGGGTTATCTGCCCTCAACTGCCAAACTGGGCGGTGACATGCCACTGGATCGGGCGGCGGCGGAAAAGGCGGTTAAAAACGTTGCCGATGCCATGGGGCTTTCAATGCTGGAAGCCGCAGAAGGCATCGTCAACATCGTCAACGAAAATATGTTTGGTGCCTTGCGACTTGTGTCGGTGGAGCAGGGTTTTGATCCGCGCGACTTTGCCCTGATCGGCTTTGGTGGTGCAGGCCCCATTCACGCCAATGCGCTTGGTAGATTAATGAATTCGTGGCCGGTGATCATTCCACCAGGACCTGGCGTGTTGTGTGCTTACGGCGATGCCACAACGCGGGTGCGAAACGAAGCGGCGCGCACCTATGTACGTCGCTTTGACGAAACCTCGGATCAGGAAGTGCTTGGTGTTCTGGAAGAACTTGCAACCCAGGCGGCCGAAGTCCTCAACGACGAAGGCGTGCCGCGTGACGAGCAAACAACCCTCTATCAGATTGATCTGCGCTATGCCGGTCAGGGTATGCGCCTGACGGTGGACATGACACCGGAAGAATTCAAAAGCCAGGGTCTGAAGGAACTGGGTCGCCAGTTTGATGACCTGCATGAACAGCTATTCACCTTTAAACTGGATACCCAGCGCGAATTATATAATCTGCGAGCCATGGTTCAGGGCGGTGAAAGTACAGCTACCGCCGAACGCCTGCCGCAAGGAGGGGGCGATGGTTCACAAGCCGTCTACGAAGACACCAATGTTTACGCCAATGGTAAAAACCATGCGGCAAAAATTTATGACCGCAGTTTGCTGAAAGCCGGGGACAAGGTCCGCGGTCCGGCGGTTGTCACTGAAATGGATTCAACCACGCTGATCCTGCCCGACCATGTGGGCGAAATTGATGATGTCGGCAACATCATCATTAACCCTGCATAACATCGGACCAAGAGGAGGCTTTTCCACATGCCCGCAAAAATTATCCAGACCAACACCAGGCCGTTCGACAATGTTGATATCGATCCGATTACGCTTGATATCATTGAGAACGCCCTGAAAAATGCCCGTACAGAGATGGATGCCGTGCTCTTTCGCACCGCCATGTCGCCGGGTATACGTGAACAGCACGACGCTTTCCCCATGATTGCCAATCCCGACGGCAAGATGGTTGTTGGCCAGTTCGGCTCGTTCTTCTCGGGCTTCAAGGAAGGCTATGACGGCGAGATCGAGGAAGGGGACATCTTCCTGACCAACGATCCCTACAGCTGCAATGGTGCCATCAGTCACCTCAATGACTGGCTGACCATGATGCCGATTTACATCGATGGTCGCATCGTCGCCTGGGCTGCCATGTTTGGTCACATGACCGATGTCGGCGGCAAGGTGCCGGGCAGTTTGCCCACCGACGCCGCACAAATCTTTGAAGAAGGCATTCAGTTGCCGCCTGTGAAGATTTATCACAAGGGTAAGCTGAACGAAGAACTGCTCAGTGTGATCCTGCGCAACTGTCGTTTGCCGGAATGGAACAAGTCTGACTTCAACGCCATCATCGCGGCGTTGCGTCTGGCCGAACGGCGTGTTGTGGAAATGTCGGATCGCTTTGGCACGGACCAGCTGGTTGGGGCCATGGAAAATATGCTGGACCGCAACCGCGTCGCCATGAGCGCGATCCTGAATATGGTGGTGCCGGAAAAGAAAGTCTATTTCGAAGACTATATCGATGATGACGGTATGGGCATGGGCCCGTACAAAATCGCCTGCACCCTGTGGCGCGAGGGCGACCACGTTATCTTTGATTTCGGCGGCACTGATCCGCAGTCCATCAGTTCGGTGAATTTCTTGCTCAACGAGGAAATGTTCAAAATGTTCCTCGGGGCATTTTTCATCAACCTGTTTGATCCGCAAATCCTGTTCAATGACGGCTTCTACGATTTGGTGGATGTGCGCATTCCGCGTGGCACTATTTTGAAACCGATCCGGCCAGCGGCGCTGTCATCACGCACACACTTGCTGTCGCGTATCTTTGACATCATGAGCGGCGTCCTCGGCCAGGGCTCACCGGATGCGCTCTGTGCCGCCGGTTTCTCGGACAGTCCGCACTTTATGTATTCGGGCTATGACAAAAACGGTGAATGGTATCAGCTCTATCAGATCGGCTTTGGCGGTGTGCCAGGCCGTCCTGCCGGTGATGGCCCCGACGGTCATTCTCTGTGGCCGGCTTTTACCAATGTGCCCAACGAATTTCTTGAGGCCTATTTCCCACTGCGCATTGTGACCTACGAAACCATCATCGATTCCGGTGGCCCTGGCCTGCATCGCGGCGGCAATGGCCTGTCCATGGGCTATCAATTCCTCGAGCCTGGCGAGATTTCAATCCATGATGATCGCTGGCTAAGCCACCCGTGGGGCGTCAATGGTGGCCTGCCGGGACAACGTAGCGACAAGCTGATGGTCCGGGCCGATGGCACCCGCGAGTGGATGGTCTCCAAATGTGACCGCATCAAGGTTGCCAATGGCGATACGCTTTATTTCAACACCTGGGGCGGTGGTGGCTGGGGTGATCCGCTTACACGTGAGGCGGCACAAGTGGCGCTGGATACCAGTCGCGGTCTTGTCTCCATCGAAGGCGCAAAACGTTATGGCGTGGTGCTGGATGACAGCTTCAACGTTGATCAGCGTGCCACGGATGATCTGCGTCAACGCATGAAGACCGAGCGCGGCGAAGTCCAGTTGTTTGACCGTGGTGGCACCATGGAAGAATTGAAAGCGCGTTGCATGGCCGACACACATCTGGAGCCACCAACCACACCGGTCTTCCAGAAATGGATGGGCCGCGAGGATGTCGGGCAGCGAGAAGCGGCGGAGTAACTAATCTCCGGTGTGTTTGCCAACCGACCAGCCGCTGGCGGTGATGGTTTTTTGTGCGAATTGGGTTGGGTGATCTTCCAGTTCGGTGCCGATGGTGTCGTTCCAGCGGTTAAGAAAACCGAACAGGGAAATGACGCCGACGATTTCGACGATCTGTTCTTCTGAAAAATAAAGGCGCAGTTCTGCGAAATCTTCGTCGCTTGCCAGGTTGGGTACACTGGCGGCGGATTGCGCGAGCCCGAGGGCGGCGCGTTCAGCATCTGAAAACAGCGGATTACTTTCATATTCAAAAGCCGCAGCGATTTTTTCTTCGGCGATGCCTGCTTTGGCAGACGAGTCTGCAGTGTGTGCCATGCAATATTGGCAACCGGCGGCAAGACTGGCGATATGGGCAATCAGGTTTCGCAAACCTTGGGGCAGGGAAGTCTCACCCGCCAGGACCTCCATCGCCAGGGGTAGAAACGTCGCCATCAGCTTTGGCCGATGTGCCATGGTCAGCAGGCTGTTGGGGATGAATCCCATGGCTGCTTCCAGCTTGTCGAATGTCTCGGTGAATTCGCCCAGGTCTTCCCGGGCGATGGTTTTGATACGCGCCATTAAAGAGTCTCTCCGAAATATCAGGCCGGCTGGCTATTTATAGCAGGCCTGTGGTCAGGATCGGGAAGGCCAGAACCAGACCCAGTGCCAACAGCATCATCAGGGCAAAGGGGGCCGCGCCGGCAAAGATGCTGCCAAGCGTGATGGACTGGTCTTCCAGTGTCGACTTTATCACATAGACCGATATCCCGAACGGCGGCGTCAGTAACCCGATTTCAACAGCGATGATAGTGACGATGCCAAACCAGATCAGGTCAGCATTGAACGAGACCATGACCGGCAAGATGATCGGCACCAGGATCAACATGATGGACGACGAATCCAGAATTGTCCCCATGACGATTACAAGGGCAACATAGGCCAGGACCACACCCCAGAAGCCAATATCTGCGGTGGCGATCCAGGTGCCAAATTCGGCGGGCAAGCCAGAGATGGCCAGCATGCGGGAATACATTTGCGCCGCGATGATCAAAAAGCAGATGCTGGCGGTGACGATGCCGGTGTCGGTCAGCACAGACCAGAAATCGTTCCAGCTGAGTGATCGTCGTACCAGACCAATCGCTATGGCAGCGATGCAGCCTACAGCACCGGATTCAACCGGTGTAAACAAGCCACCATAAATGCCGCCGAGGACAAGACCGATCAGGGTGACGATTGGGGCACTTTTGCGGAACAAATCGGTGACGCCCATGTCACCTTCCTTTGACGGCGACAGGTTGCGGCCAATGAAACCCGGCATGAAATAGGCCATCAGTACAACTGTCAGGCCGAACAGAAAAGCCAGCAGGATGCCGGGCAAAATGCCTGCCAGAAACAAATCACCGACAGACTGTTCCGTCAGAATGCCATAAAGGATCAACAACAAACTTGGTGGGATCAGCATGCCAAGCACGGACGATCCGGCAACCACACCAACAGCAAATCGGGCCGTGTAGCCATGGCGCAACATTTCCGGAACTGCCAGCCGGGTGAAGACTGCGGCAGAGGCAATAGAGATACCGGTGATCGCGGCGAAGATGGCATTGGCACCAACGGTACCAACGCCTAAACCACCGCGCAGGTGACGAAACATAAAATTGGCCACATCGAAAGCGTCACGCCCGATCCCGGTTACCTGGACAATAAAGCCCATAAGCACAAAGACCGGCACCACACCAAAATGATAACTGGCAATGGAATCATAGGCCGCCAAAGCGAGCAATTTGCCAGCCAGAAAAGGAGATCCCTTGATCGCCCAGACACCAATGTAGGAGCACAACATCAGCGCGATGGGCACAAACAAACCGGCGTAAACCAGGATCACCATGACGATCAAAGAGGTAATACCAATATCAAATGTCGTCATTTTGCACCGGTTTATCCTGAAGCTCTTCAGGTAAAAAGACCTTGATGGCGGACAGCAGGAACTGCAATACAAGCACCGCACAGCCCACCAGAATAAGGAGTTTTACCGGCCAGACAGGCGCGGTAAAATCGCCGATGGAGCCGATAAATGTTTGTTTTCGCCAACTTTTTTCAAACAAGGACAGGCTGGAAGAAAACAGGATGGCAAGCAATGCAGCTGCCATCAGATTGAAGACCAGCTCCATGCCCTGGCGCACACGTGGCCATTTCCGGGCAATAATCGTCAGCAAAGCATCGGACCGCGTGAGCCTGCCGACAACAACGGTCTGGCCTATTTGCAAAAACACGATGGCGACAATGGAAAGGCTGACCATTTCCGGCACACCGGAGACCGGATGTCCAAACAAACTGCGGCCAACCACATCGGAATTGATCAGGACAACAAGCAACAGGATCAACACGGTGCCCAGCATATTCAGGCCCCGTGTCACACCATCAATCATCCGCCTTGTGATCGCAAAAAGTGACCACAAGGCGGACGGCTGTTGATCCTGTTTATCAGACATCAGTAATGATCAATCAGATCTATTCCTGATCCCAGTTACGAACCGGTGTGGCACCGGCTTTGCGCATGGCATTCATATAGTTCTTGAGAACGGCAGTACCGTTTTTACCGGCCTTGTCCAGGTTTGCGGCCCAGACCTTGGCAGCATTATCCATGCCCGCGGCCCATTCCTTGCGGAAGTTCTCGTCGACATCAGAAACCGTTGCACCCTTGGACTTCATGATCGCGAGGAATTTGACAACCGTTGCTTCAAGGTCCTTGTGATAAGCCACCCGGTCAATTTCAGCGGCAGATTTCAGGGCTTTTTGAACAACAGCAGGCTGCGCGTCATACCAGTCCTTGTTGGCAGCGATGCCACCGGCATACTGCGCACCAAAGCCGATGCGGGTGATGTAAGGTGCAACTTCATAAAGTTTGCCAGGCAGGGCAGCAGACGCAAAGACGATGACGCCGTCATAAACACCTGTCTTGATTTCGTTATAATAGGTGGTGAGGTTGCCGGAAACGCCAACAGCGCCTGTGCCTTTTAACCAGTTAACGGCTGGTCCGGGGGCACCGATCTTCTTGCCCTTCAGGTCTGCGATGGACTTGACCGGGAACTTGCTCATCAGCAGATAGTCATCAATGCCGATGCCGGCACCCAGATATTCCAGGTCATTTTCATGCCAGGTCTTCTGGAAGTCCTTGTTGGTGCGATGCAGATCATCGATCATCTTCGAAATCGCGGTTGCATCCGTAGATGTAAACGGCGTGTAGTAAGTGACGTTTTGCACCGACAGTTTGGCAGGTTCAAACACTGTGGAAACCAGGCCTACTTCTGCCAGGCCTTCTTCAACGGCCTCAAGGACACTGCCGACCTTGGCCAGAGAGCCTGCATATTGCTCTTTCCATTTGATCGTGTGACCTGAACCTTCAAGCGCCTTGTTTACGGCAGGAATGAAGGTTTTGCTGGCATGCTTGACCCAGCGAAAAACAGGTGGATGACCAGCTGCCAGGGTGGCATTGATATCCTTGGCCAGCGCAGACTGACTGGCAACAGCGATAACGGCTGCTCCCATCAGACCCAGGGCCGATGCGACGATTGCTTTATTCATGTTCCGTCCTCCCAAACGAATTTCACGCGCAGGGCGTGTCAACAAGGCACTACTTTTCTGAAGTGCCTTCAAAAATGTCGGTCTCAGTCGACAGGATAATATCAGCCGTCAGGGCAATGTGTTTTTCCAACATAGTGCGCGCCCTGTCGGCATCACGTGACAATACAGCGTCCAGAAGATCGCGATGTTCAGCGATCAAATCACGGGATTCGAAATTGTAATCCACAAGTAAACTACGGTACCGGGTGGCTTGATCATAAAGCTGGTGACAAAAGCCGATCATCCTGGGGGAACCGCAAGCAGATATCAGGGTGCGATGGAAATTGCTGTGAATAACTTCCCAGTCATCACCGTTTTCTTCGCTGATGGGCACACCACGGGCCAGGAACTTGTCGAGGCGATGGAACGCCCCCAGTACACTGCCTTCCCAGGCATCGTCGCCGCGTTCAATCGCCCGGACCACAGCGGTTCCTTCAATAGATTGGCGGGTTTCTGTGATATCAAGAAGATCATCTGCCGAGATAGGGGCAACGCGAAAGCCGCGCTGATTAAGGCTTTTGACAAGGCCTTCGGCGACCAGGCGGGACAGGGCCTCACGCATGGGGCTGCCACCGACACCATATCTTTCTTTCAATTCCTCAATGCGCAACTTTGTGCTGGGCGTAAAGGCACCGCGCAGGATATCGTTGCGCAACCTGTCCAACGCGACATTGGTCAAGGTCACGCCCGGACCATTCTCTTCAATGTCGATTTCAGCAGAATTCATAATCGGTGCTGGTCCATTCGGATCGGTTTTGAAATTATGTTCCGAGGCATGATGGCAAAAAAAATTAGTAAAAAAAAGAAAAAAATCGCCAATATTAAAAAAAATCGATGTTTTTTTCAAAAATCACCTGCATAATCCCTTTAATCAAATAACGAATCAATTAACGATCACAGGGACGGACACCAGATGAAACTCGTAACATTTAATGCCGATGGCAAATATCGACTGGGTGTCCTGACAGGTGACGAAAACCACGTGGTCGACATTCAGGCGGCAGAAGTCAGCTTCAATCGTCGTCCCTACCAACCTTTTCGTTCCATGTTGGCCCTGATCGAAAATGGTGACGAAGCGCTGGACAAATTACGCAATACTTTTGGCCGGGCAGATCAAGGCCAGGTACCGGATGCCTTCATGCCGCTGGATCAGGTGGCGCTGATGGCACCCATACCGGCCCCGCCGCAAATGCGGGACTGCATGTGTTTTGAAAAACATCTCCAGCAAGCCATGGACCAGGCCATCCTTCGCCAGGCAGCGTCATCCGATGACCCGGTGGGGGCTGCGGAAGAACTGCGGGCCTCGGGGCGCTTCAAAATTCCGCAGATATGGTATGACCAGCCGATTTATTACAAGGCCAATCGCTTTGCTGTGACCGGTACCGGAACGGATGTTGTCTGGCCGTCCTATTCCCACTTCATGGATTACGAAATGGAGTTTGGCATTTTTATCGGCAAGGGCGGCAAAGACATTCCGGCAGAACGGGCGCGAGAGCATATTTTTGGCTACACCATTTTCAACGACTTTTCGGCACGTGATGCCCAGATGGCGGAAATGGCGGCGCAATTGGGCCCTGCCAAGGGCAAGGACTTTGACAATGCAAATGTGATGGGGCCATGCATCGTCACCGCAGATGAATTTGGCGATCCTTATGATCACGAAATGATTGTGCGCGTGAACGGCGTCGAGATGTCACGCGGGTCTTCCAGTGAAATGCACTGGACGTTTGAAGATGTCATCGCCCATATTTCGCAAGGTGAAACCCTGCATCCGGGTGAATTCATCGGTTCCGGCACGGTGGGAGATGGCTGCGGTCTGGAACATGGCCGGGCATTGAACGCCGGTGATATTGTCGAACTGGAAGTATCCGGTATCGGCGTGATCCGTAATCGCGTGTTGCGCAACGATTAAGGCTGCAATTAAACGGGGAGAAAAACGAATGTCCAAATGGCAATATACAAAAGGGCTGCATGATCTGGGGCAGGGCAGTTTCGCCTATCTTCAACCGGACGGTGGCTGGGGTTGGTCAAACGCCGGACTGATCACTGACGGCGAAGAAAGCTTGTTGGTGGACACCCTGTTCGATCTGAACTTGACCCGCGACATGTTGAAGACGATGCGCGATGCGGTGCCCCAGGCTGAAAATATCGGCACCCTTGTAAACACCCACGCCAATGGTGATCACACTTTTGGGAACCAGCTGGTCGAAGGCGCTGCGATCGTTGCTTCCGCTGCCGGTGCGGAAGAAATGGCAGAACTGCCGCCCCAGGCCCTGGCCGAGATCATGCGCAATGCCGGTGCCATGGGTGAAGCCGGTGAATTCCTGAAAAAACTTTTTGATGTTTTTGAATTTGATGGCATCGATCTCGCAGCTCCCACGGAAACCTTTTCCGGCATGACAACACGCAAGGTCGGCGACAAAAATGTTGAACTGCACGAAGTAGGCCCGGCCCATACCAAGGGCGATACGCTGGTGTATGTGCCTGGCGACAAAACCGTTTTCACCGGCGATATCCTGTTCATCGAAGGCCATCCGATCATGTGGGCCGGACCTGTGGCCAACTGGATCAAGGCGTGTGATCTGATGTTGGGCTGGGACGTCGAAACCATTGTGCCGGGCCACGGTCCCGTGACGGACAAGGCTGGTGTCGAAGCCGTGCGTGGCTATCTTGTTTATATCGAAGCCGAAGCCCGCAAACGCCACGCTGCGGGTATGAGCGTGATGGAAGCCGCACAGGATATCGCCATGGACGATTATTCATCGTGGGGAGACGGCGAACGGATTGCCGTCAATGTCGATACTTTGTTCAAGGAATTTAACGGCGATACCTCGCCGCCCGATGTCGTGCAATTGTTCGGCATGATGTCAAAGCTGGCCAAGTAGGGGGCGAACCGAAATACCGTCATGGCCGGGTTGAGCACGGGCATGACGAGAACGCAAAATCAATCAAGCTCCGGGGAGGGGCAATTATGGGCAGACAAATAATAGATATTTCAATGCCGCTTGAAAATGATGTGGTCTCGGACCCGCCCGGTTTCAGTCCCGAAATCGAATATCTCAAGCACGCGGATACGGCGGAGAGTGTCAAAAGCTTCTTTCCGGGTCTGGAAACAGATCAATTGCCGGGCGGAGAAGGCTGGGCCATTGAACGTATTAATCTGACCACCCACAACGGCACCCACCTCGATGCGCCGTATCATTTTCATTCCACCATGGACAAGGGCAAGCGCGCGATCACAATCGACGAAGTGCCGCTGGACTGGGGCTTTAACCCAGGCGTCAAACTTGATTTCAGCGAACGGGCGGATGGTTATGTCGTGACCGCCGATGATGTTGAGGCCGAACTGAAACGCATTGATCATGACCTCAAGCCCATGGAAATTGTTCTGGTGAATACGGGGGCCGGTCGGGCCTATGGCACAGATCACTATGTCTCTACCGGTTGCGGTATGGGGCGGGAAGCAACACTCTATTTGCTGGAACGTGGTGTCCGCGTAACCGGCACAGATGCCTGGAGCTGGGATGCGCCTTTTGTTCACACCAAGGACAAGTTCGAGGAAACCGGTGACGAAAGCCTGATCTGGGAAGGGCACCGGGCCGGCATGGAAATCGGCTACTGTCACCTGGAGAAATTGCACAATCTGGAAAGCCTGCCCGCCGATGGTTTCCAGGTCTCCTGTTTTCCGGTCAAAATCAAGGCGGCTTCCGCAGGCTGGACCCGAGCTGTGGCAATTATCGAAGATCAGGACTGAAACCCATGACAAACAATCCCATCGACGGCTTCACCGTCAGCAAGTCTGATATCTCTTATATCGGCGAAGACCTGCAGCGTCCCGAATGTATTCTGGCAGAACCGGATGGCACCTTGTGGTCCGCCGACGCACGCGGCGGGGTGGTGAAAATCTCACCCGATGGCAGCCAGGAAATCATCACTCAGGATTATGCCGCAAACTTTTCCACGTCGACTGATGTGGCCAATAAATTTGTCGATGGCACCTTGCCCAATGGCCTTGCCTTCGCGGAAAATGGTGACATTCTGATTTCCAATTTTGGCACAGATATTCTGGAAGTTATGACCCGCACCGGTGAGACCCGGATGCTGCACGACACCATCGACGGCCAGCCCATTGGCAAGGTAAATTTTGTCTTGCGCGATTCCAAAAACCGCATCTGGCTCACGGTCTCGACCCGCATCCACAACTGGATGGAGGCCATCAGCCCCGACATCAAGGACGGCTATGTGGCCCTGGTTGACGAAAAGGGCATTCGCATCGTTGCCGATGGTTTTCACTTCACCAATGAAATCCGCCTCGATGCAAAGGAAGAATGGCTCTATATCGTTGAAACCAGTGGTCGTCACATCAGTCGCATGCGGGTGCAGCCCGACGGTTCGCTGACAGACCGGGAGATTTATGGCCCTTCCAATACTGGCTATTTCATTGACGGCATTGCCTTTGATGATTACGGCAATCTCTGGGGCACGCACATTATGCGCGACCAGATTTTCGCCATTACGCCTGAGGGCGACTTGCGCATCATCCTGGATGATGATGTCCCCGGTCCTTCGACAATCCTGGAACAGGCGTTCGAGCGGGATGAAGTGACGCCGGAACTGATGCTGGCGTGTGGCGGGACAATTGCTAAATGGATGGCCTCGATAACCTTTGGCGGACCGGATTTAAAGACGGTTTATATTGGCTCACTGGCCGGTACCCGCATCCCGTATTTCCGCTCACCCGTCGCCGGATTACCCATGGTGCACTGGCGTTAAGCGGGCACTGCGATTACCGCCACAATATCGCCCATGCCGATCAGGCCGGGGAAGTGTCTGGCGGTGAAGATGCCGTCGATGGGGCTGACGTAAACAACCGGATCTGACCCGGTGCGTTTCATGTCGTGCACACGGGCCAGGGTTTGGCCTTTACGGACGGTGTCGCCCAGGTCAACGCAGACTTCCAGCAAACCGCTGGTTTCGGACGTGACAAAACAGCGGTCGTCCGGCATCTCGATATTGATGGTCGGGGACAGGTCGGGATTGCCTTCCAGGACACCGGCATGTTTCAGAACATTGCGCACACCTTTTTTGGCGATGGCCACAGTTTCAGCACGGGCTGAGCCACCACCTCCCAGTTCAGTAGAAATAAACACTTTGCCCATGTCTTCTGCGGCTGTGTCGTACATGCCGACGGCATCGATTTCCAGCAACATCATGGACCAGGGCGCATTGAAGGCCTGCATGGCAGCAACACACCTGGCTTGCTGGTCCTTGTCCTCCAACACGTGCGCTGCGCAGAAGGGCACAAAATCCAGGGTCTTGCCACCGGAATGAATGTCGACGACAAAGTCCGCCAGGGGCAGCAATGTGCGCTGGAAATAATCGGCGATTTTTTCAGTGATGCTGCCTGCCGGGTTGCCGGGGAAGAACCGGTTCAAATTTCCCTTGTCTATGGGGGAGGTTCGGGTTCCGGCCTGAAACGCCGGGTAGTTCATGCCCGGAATAATAATCACCCGGCCCGAGATGTTCTTGGCCTTGATCGTTGCCGCCAGATCAATCAGCGCAATCGGCCCTTCATATTCATCACCATGATTGCCGCCGGTCAGCAACACGGTCGGGCCGTCTCCGTTTTTTGCCACCGTCACCGGAATCATGATCGATCCCCAGGCCGACCCATCATGGGAATGCGGTAATTTAAAAAAGCCATGTTGCACGCCGTCCGCTTCGAAATCAACTGTGGCGGTGATGGGGGAATTTTGCATGATGTCCGGCGTCCTGGTTTTGGTTGGAACTGCACTATGGATACTGGCATTCGCCAGTATGACACGGCTATTTCGTTTTCGTCATACTGGCGAAGGCCAGTATCCATAGTGAGCCAGTTTTTGGCAATATGACGACGATACAGAACTGTCTTCGGCCGGACTCAATCGAACCACTCAAATATTACGGATCAGCTTCGCCAAGTTCCCCAAAATATGCGCGAACTCTCTTTTTGTCTGAGGTGATTTCCAGCGCTTTTTTCCTATCAACATTTGCATTTGCATCGTTTTTTAGCCTGCGATAGATGGCGCTTCGCAAGACGTAGGCGCGCCAGTCCTGGCTTTTGCTCGTGGAGAAAAATTTGTTGATGTCAGACAGAGATTCCTTGAATTTTCCCAATTGAAACAGAACAAAGGCCCGGGCCAAAAACGTTTTTGCCTTCCGATCGCCCATGCGTATAGCGGTGTCCAGGTCTTTCAACGATGAAGAAAACTCCTTCAGATCAATTAGCACCATTGCTCTGGCGATACGGATTTTTTCTTCAGCTGGCCTGATTCGGATTGCTTCGTTGAGATCTGCCCTGGCTTTCCGGAGTTCTTTGGTGAGGGAATACAATTTTCCTCGAAAAAAGTGACCTTCATATCGTCCTGGATCGATTTGAATGACGAAAGAAAAATCTTTAACGGCACCGGAAAAATCGCCAGAGTTTTGTTTGATTTGACCTCTGTTGAAGTGGGCATTTTTCTTATCCAGCGCGCTGGAGGTTTGATCCTCAATAACGGTAGAGCAAAATTCCAGTCGTGAATTGACTGATCTGGCTAAATCAATACAGCCGATGTACGGATTGAATTGGTATGCCGCGTAGCCGACGCCTAATGTAACTAATATTAGCAGAGCAACCCCTATCAAGCCTTGGTAAAAAGTCTTTCGGGAACGTTCTATATCCGGAGGCGTGTAGATGTCTTCCAACTAAAAGTTCCTAATCCTTCACCATCAATTTACGTGGTACGTCCGCCAGGCATTCCGGCTCACCGCCTGTGATGACGATGCTTTCGGTGGTTTCCATGCCCCAGTCGTCCATCCACAGGCCGGTCATGAAATGGAAAGTCATGCCTACCTCAAGGATGGTTTGATCACCTGAGCGGAGGCTCATGGTGCGCTCGCCCCAGTCCGGGGGATAGCTGATACCGATGGCATAACCTGCCCGGTTGCTTTTGGAGATATTGTGCTTCTCAAGGATGGCAAAAAAGGCATGGGCGATGTCTTCGCAGGTATTTCCGGCTCTGGCTTTTTCAAGGCCGGCGACCATGCCTTCCTGTACGGCTTTGTCGGCATCCAGAAATGTCTGTGAAGGCTTTCCCAGAAAAACCGTGCGGGACAGCGGTGCATGATAGCGCCGGTAACAACCAGCGATTTCAAAGAAAGTTCCCTCACCGGATTCCATGGGCTTGTCGTCCCAGGTCAGGTGAGGTGCTGCGGCATCTGATCCTGAGGGCAAGAGTGGGACGATGGCCGGGTAGTCGCCGCCGTGACCATCCGTACCCCGAATGCCGACATCATAAATTTCAGCCACCAGATCGCATTTGCGCATGCCCGGTTCAATGACATCAAAAATGCGTTGATGCATCTTGCTGACGATGGCTCCGGCGCGGCGCATATAGGTCAGTTCCTGTTCGGACTTCACCGCCCGGCACCAGTTCACCAGGGCCGTGGCATCCTGAAATTGTGCGTTGGGCAGATGTTTCAATAAAGATGCAAAGGCCGCAGCGGAGAAATAGTAGTTGTCCATTTCCACGCCGATATGCTGCTTGTCCCAACCCCGGTCCGTGATCAGGGTGCTGAGCACATCCATGGGATGGCGATCCGGCGACTGCACATAATGGTCAGGATAGGACAGAATGTTTGCTTCATTCATATAGACCGTGCGTAAGGCACCGTTGCCATCCTGCAGGCGACCAAACCAGAAGGGCTCACCCTCCATCGGGATCAGCACGCACTGATGCACATAGAAGGACCAGCCGTCATAACCCGTCAGCCAGGCCATGTTGGAGGGGTCCGAGGAGATCAGCAGCTCAATGCCTTTGACCTCCATGGCCCGGCGGACCCTGGTCAGACGCTCGGCATATTCGTTGCGGGAAAAGGGAAGATCGACGTCAGGCATAGGACCCTCAGCTGTCAGAGATTATGAGTTGAATAATTTTCCGGGACCTTTGCCCGCAGTTGGCAGGCCCGCCAGGGTCAACATGTGCCAGGCCAGGGCCAGGTTGCTGGAGATAACCGGTTTGCCAATATCTGTTTCTGCCTGGTCAATGATATCAAAACTGCGCAGGTTGGTGCAGGAGGCAAAAACCGCGTCGACATTTTCATTTTCACCGATGGCGCAAACAGCTTGCAATACGGATTGCTCGGTAATGCGAGAGACCACAGATTCCTCGATTTGCTCAAAGGAGCCAAAGGCTGCCACCGTCAGTCCGTTCTTCTCCAGCAAGGTCCGCATGGCTTCTGAAACCTCGGCGACATAGGGCGTGACAAAACCCAGTCGCTTGACACTGAGGTGCCTGCAGGCTGCCATAACCGCGGTTATTGGATCCGTTGTTTTGGCCCCGTCATGGCTGGCGTTGATCGCTGCAGCAACATTGTCAGCACCAATAACCGTGGCCCCAGATGTGCAACCATAGCCAACCACATCAAGCGACCGGGCCGTGGGCAGCAAAGACGCCGCCAGCGGTAAATCCAGTTCCATTTGTTTCAAGGTTTCGGCGGTGACTTCCGGCGCGCTGGGGATACGGCTGTGATAAAGGGCAATGCCGGGTTGATCAAACACGGACCGTAATTCGGCTTCCATGCTTTCGTCGCTCTGCAATACGATCAGCCCCAGTGCGGCTGTTGATCCGGCCCCGTCGTCGACATCGAAAGACAGTTTCATCCGGTTACCCTCCGAAAATCGGCAGCTCGGGCGCTGCCCGTTGGCTCAATAATTTTGGTGGGCCGTCACAAATCAGAATATTTTCTTCGTGGACCATGATCTTACCGTCTCCGATGCTCATGCCAGGTTCCAGGGTCATCACCATACCCGGTTTCATCACGGTCTGGTCAAAGGAAATGATGGACGGTGATTCGGTCAGCTGCATGCCCAGACCATGACCATAACGCCCGACATCGCCGCCGTCCTGTTCAATCACCCTGGCCATGGCGGCATAAAGATCACTGCAACGGCTGCCCGGTCGGGCGACCTCAAGTGCAGCATCCGTGGCCCTGAATAATGTGTCATAGGCCGACTTGGCCGCGTCATCAGCATGACCAAAAGCATAGTTACGATCAAAATCACAGAAGTATCCCGCCAGCGTCGCGCCGGTATCCAGCATCAGAACATCGCCTGCTTTCAGCGGCTCGGCGGAGGGTGGTGAGATAACATCGCCATAGCCGCCCTGTCCGGCGCCACCCACCAGATAGGGCACGTCTTCGGCACCCTGTGTCAGCAAATCAATCTTGAACGCCCGGAAGGCTTCATTCAGTGGCTGGCCTTCAAAAAACAATTCTTCGGCGTTGGCAAAACTGCGCGAAGCGATCTCGCAAATCGCCAATGTTTTTTCTATCTCGGCAGGTGATTTTACCATGCGCAGGGCTTGCACCAGATCACTGGCATTGACAAATTGAGCTGACGGCAATCGATCTGCCAGCTTTTGGTAATCTGATAGCGGCATGCGTAAATAGCTTTCGCGACCCATCATCACACCGATGTTTGATGCGTTCGACAGACAATCCACCAGCAGCGATACACCGTCATCATCGGCATGGGGGGACGACCAGGTGCGGATATCATCCAGCCAGGTCTGGCCCATCAGGGCCGCACCGATTTCCGGTATGACAGCGACAGGTTTTCCGGTTTTGGGAATGATCAGGAACCAGGGGCGGGTCGGGCTTTGCCAGAACAAAGTGCGAAAGCCGGTGAAATATCGCATCTCGGCTTCGGTCGTGAAAAGCAACGCATCAAGGCCGTCGCTCAGCATGGCACTTTGGGCAGCTTCCAGCCGGGCCTCAAATTCGCTGTCAGGAAAGTCAGTCCCCGACATCGTCAGACCCTTCATCTTCAGGCCCTTCAGAGATGTATATCAGGACACGGGAATTTTCATCCAGCCCGATATCGATTTTCTCCGTTGCAGCGATTTGCAGACCGGCAAACCCGGCAACACCGGAAGGTGTAGAGGCCACACCATTTTCTTTCAGGGTCGCGACGGCAGCCAGGGCTTCGGCGTCACTGACGACCATAAAAGCGTTCGCTTCCCGTGCGAGATATTTCAAGGCCAGATGTGACGGCTCCTTGCAATCCAGTCGGCCCATGTTGGAAACGGGTCCGCCTGAGGCAACGGCTTTTCCGGCGGCGATACTACCCAACAGGGCAGGGGCTGCGTCGGGTTCTACAATACAGATGACCGGATCAGGTCCCCAGCTGGTACGGGCAGCGGCGGCGCTGGCAGCAGCAAGGCCACCGACACCAGCTTGCAGGAAAATATGGGTCGGGGTTTCGGGCATTTGATCAACGACTTCCATGCCCATGATCAGGTACCCTTCCATGACATCACGTGCCGGGTCGCTGTACCCCGGCCAGGTGCTGTCGGACAACAGGTTCCATCCATTGGCAGCGGCGGCATCAACGGCGGCTGCCATACTGGCTTCGTAATTGTGACCGGCGCGGACAACTTCGGCACCCTTGGCCCTCAGCCGATCGGCAAATGCTTCGGGGACTGTATCCGACAAATAGACAACAGCCCGGGCACCAAACAACGCCGCACCGGCAGCCATGGATAATCCATGATTTCCGGCACTGGCACAAACATAGGTCACGCCCTGCAAGGCCGCATCGTGACTGTCCGTCTTGCCATCCCGGACGCATTTATCCGCGGATTTGGCGATGGCATAAGCTGCGCCCAGGGATTTGAAACTGCCAAGTCCCATACGGGACCGTTCATCTTTAAGATAAAGACGGCCAATATTCAGGGATTTTGCGAGATCGGCATGATCCGTCAGCGGCGTTACGTGCGCAGCCGGACATAGTTTGAACAGTGCCTTTGCCGCCTCAGCATCTGTGGATATTTCGCCCTCAGCCAGACCGGTTTCAGACGGCAGGCCGTGCCCGAAATACGAGTTTAACAAGTAACGCATAAGTATTTTCCAAAAGCCCCCGAGACAGGCATAAACATGGACGGTCAAACAGCATTCGTCCAGTCATGAGCCCTGTTGATTTAATGTATGAATTAACGTATACATTAACTATTGAGGCATTCCGCAATCCGGATTGTCGCGCTTTCAACAACCGGAGAACACCATGCCCACGCCTACGGAATTTAATATTGCTGTCATGCCAGGTGACGGTATCGGGCCAGAAGTCATGACACCCTGCGAAGCGCTGCTCTCGCACGTCGCCGCAAAAGTTGGCGGCTTCGCGCTGAACTTTGAAATGGTCCCGGCCGGGGCCGCACTGTATCGCGATACTGGCGTCGCCTATCCCGATTCATCGCGCGAAGCAGCGGCCAGGGCGGATGCCATATTATTGGGGGCCATGGGCTTGCCGGATGTGCGCTACGCGGACGGCACAGAAATATCACCACAGCTTGATCTGCGGTTTGATCTCGAACTTTATGCAGGCGTGCGCCCGGTTCGCGCCGTCCCTGGCTTGAATTATCCGCTGGCCGATCCACGGGCGAAAGAACTGGATTTTGTCCTGATCCGCGAATCGGTTGAAGGGCTGTTTGCATCGCGCGGCAAAGGCACCCTGGAAGATGACCAGATTGCGACAGACACCCTGGTCATCACCCGTGATATCTCGGAAAAGCTTTTTGATTTTTCTTTCAATCTTGCAAGGAAGCGCAAGGACAAGGGACATCGCGGCAATGTTACCTGTGTCGACAAGGCCAACGTCTTTCGCTCCTTTGCTTTCTTCCGCAGTATTTTTGATGAACGCGCTGCCCTGAATAAAGATCTGGGTGCGGATTATGCCTATGTCGATGCTACCGCCCTGAATATGGTGCGCGGCCCCTGGGCCTTTGATGTGCTGGTCACCGAAAATATGTTTGGCGATATCCTGTCAGACCTCGGTGCCGGCCTGATCGGCGGTATGGGCATGGCACCTTCTGCGGACATCGGTGACAACCACGCGGTTTTCCAGCCTTGCCATGGCACGGCACCGGATATCGTCGGCACCGGCAAGGCCAACCCGACCGCGATGATCCTGTCAGCAGCCATGATGCTGGAATGGCTGGGCGATGTGAAAAGCAATGAAGCCTGCTCACGTGCCGCTGATCTGATCGTGACAGCCGTCGACCGGGCTTTTGAAAGTGGTGATCTTGTGCCCTTCGAACTGGGTGGTGATGCCGGAACAGATGCAATCTTCAAGGCTGTGTACACCGCCTTTGACGGATTGCAGGCAAATCAGGAAACCGCCGCATGACACAAAAACTGCGGGTCGCCACGGCTGGAACCGGCTATTTCAGCCAGTTTCATCATAACGCCTGGAGCACGATGGAGGATGTCGAACTGGTCGCTGTCTATAATCGAAGCCGTGACCAGGCCGTGGCATTTTCCGACCGATACAAGATCGACGGTGTCTATGATGACTTGGCCAAAATGCTGGCAGAGAACGATCTGGATATTCTGGATGTTATTACACCGCCCGTCACCCATCCGGATTTTGTCCGGGCCGCCCTGGCTCACGATCTGACCGTAATTTGCCAGAAGCCGTTTACACCGACAGCGGCGCAAGCCCGGTCGCTGGTAAAAGATATCGAGGCGTCAGGTGGCGCGGTCGTGATCCATGAAAATTTCCGTTTCCAGCCCTGGTACGGCCAGATCAAATCGATGCTGGATATCAAACAGTTGGGAGATGTTTATCAAATATCTTTCCGGCTGCGGCCCGGCGACGGGCAGGGGCCACAGGCCTATATGGAGCGCCAACCGTATTTCCAGCAAATGGAACGATTTCTGGTACACGAAACCGCCATTCACCTGATTGATGTCTTTCGTTATCTCTTCGGTGATGTCAGTTCGGTTTATGCCCAGCTAAAAAAGCTTAATCCCGTCATTGCCGGTGAGGATGCCGGAATTATTGTTTTTGATTTTGACAATGGGGTGCGGGGTTTGTTTGACGGCAACCGGCTGGCAGATCATCCGGCGGACAACAAACGACTGACCATGGGCGAAATGCTGATAGAAGGATCCAGGGCCAGCTTGCGTCTCGATGGTGACGGCGGTTTGTTTTTGCGACCCCACGGCAGCAATGACGAGCATGCCGTTGACTATGTCTGGGAGAACCGGGAATTTGGTGGCGATTGTGTCCGGCGACTGCAGCAACATGTCGTCGACCACTTGCGCAAGGGAACGCCCTTGATGAACACGGCCCGGGACTATCTGACAAACCTTGAGATCGAAGAAGCCGTCTATCAGTCCGCGCAGCAAGGTCGTCGCCTCGATATCGGTGCCGCCTGAATGACAAAAAAATCCAACAGCGAAATCGCCTATCAGAAGTTGAAAGACCAGATTCTGGAAAATGAACTTGCTGCCGGGTATCAGGCAACCGAGGAAGACGTCGCCAGGCAGCTGGGCATGAGCCGCACGCCCACGCATGAGGCGCTGGTCCGGTTGCAAAGTGAAGGTTTGGTGGAAATTCGCCCGCGTCATGGCATGCGGGTCTTGCCGGTATCCATCGACGATATGCGGGAAATATATGAAATCCTGACATCCCTGGAGTCACTTGCTGCAGGAGAAATCGCGCGCAAGGGATTGCCCGAGGCTGATTTGCAGGCCTTGTCGGATGCTGTCTCTGACATGGACACTGCTTTGCAGGCCGATGACCTGGTTGCCTGGGCTGCTGCCGACAAACGTTTTCACGGACTTCTGGTTTCCTGTCACGGCAATACGCGGGTGCAAACCCTGGTCAACAATTTCATGGACCAGTCGCATCGCTGTCGCATGTTGACCCTGAAATTACGGCCACGGCCGGACAAGTCCAATGCCGATCATGCCGCGGTGCTGGACGCCATCCGTCGTGGGGATGCCGAGGCGGCCCGCAAGATCCATCATCAACACCGCGAAAAGTCCGCGGCCTTGTTAATCGAGCTTCTGGAAACCCTGGGCCTGAAACAGCTTTGACCGTTTAAGACAACAATCTGTCTTCAAGAATTTTGTTGTAAACCGAACTGCGCGTGAGATAGGGGAAGTGTCCGCCTGAAGGCAGGCGATGCTGTTCCGCCTTGCGGTGGCGCTTGCGAATATCCTTGCGCACCGCCGTCGGAATAAGTGGATCGTCCTCGCAGTCGATGACGACAATCTGTTTGTCAGGGATCGCCGGGACCGGTGCTTTTTTGCGCAGGAAAATCGCGGCCAGTCGCATCTTTGGTCCGCGCGGGGGTAAATATTCCGCCAGTTCCCGCTGTAAAAAGGCCTTGACCTCGGCAAAGATTTTTTCAGGTTCTGCCCATCCCGCCATTTGCCCGGAGATATGTTTTCGCAAATCCTTCGGCGGTGTTTTCATCAGTTGCTTGATCGGCGGGAAAGCCGGACGCACCAGGTCGATATCGGTCAGGGAATTGCCGATGAACAAGGTGTCTACCCGGGTCGGGTGGTTCTGGGCAAATATCTGGGCCACAAATCCGCCATAGGATGACCCCAGGATACTGGCCTTTTCAACGCCCATTCTGTCCAGCAAACTTGCAATGTCACCAGCGATCAAGTCCACATCCGTAATCAGCGGGTATGCCATGGCAATGATACGAATGCGTTTGCCCAGTTTGTTGATCTGGTTAAAAAAGATATCGGCATTGCCAAGCGTTCCCGGCAGCATGATCAGTACGGGGCCTTTTGCGTTGTTCTTGCCAAGAGTGTCGATCATTTTCCATTTGCGTCCCCGTAAGGTAATACCGACAGGCGAAGTTTTTTCCCGAAATTTGTCTATCGCTGATATCAGGCTGGCCATTATTCTTTTTCCCCGTATTGCTTTTCTCAAGTCTGAACATTGTTTCGGGCAGCGCTGGAATGTGCACAAACGACGATGATCTTTGTGTCCTTTTTTCCCGCCGACACATAAAGATGCCCCATGCCGCTGTCGAAATAGATGCTGTCGTGGACGCCCAGCTGCACAGGCTCGCGGCCTTCGATGTGGACTTCCAGTTCGCCCTCCAGGACCATCAGGAATTCTTCGCCAGGATGCTTCACAAATTCAGAAAAGTCACGCACATCATGGGCGCGGATGATCCCGAACATGGGCACCATCTGCTTGTGCGACAGGTCTGCCCCCAGCATGTCGTAGACATAAAGGTCCGTTTCGTGATGTCCGGCTTCGCCAGCACGAGTGATGGCAAAGGACTCTGGTGCGAAACTTTCCCCTTCGGGGGTAAACAGTTCGCTGACATCGACTTCCAGTCCATCCGCCAACTGCATGAACCGGTCATAGGCGAGGCTCATCAAGCCGCGTTCGACCTTGGAAACCGTTGATGTCGCAAGGCCGGATCGTTTGGCAACCTCGACCAGGGTCCAGCCGTTTTCTTTCCTGATCTGGCGCAAACGTTCCCCCAGCGAGTACCGGTCGAGGGTGCCACTCTCGTTACCAGAACCGTTGGCAGCTTGTTTTTTCTGTTCAGCGATGGGCATCAGGAATTTTCCGATAAGAAAATTGTTGTTGACTTTTTTCCTATAGGAAAATTATGCTGTCTGAGGCTTTCATGCAAGTGCTGCTTCTTCGGCATTTACCTGGAAGGCCAATTACGTCGAAAGTGGAGCGCAACAAGTGACCCAACCCAGAACATTCGATTTCATCATCGTCGGTGCCGGTATGGCCGGAGCTTCCTGCGCCTTTTTCCTCTCCGGAAAAGGCAGTGTGCTGATGCTGGAGATGGAATCCCAGCCTGGCTATCACACAACCGGCCGATCGGCGGCATTGTTTGCGCCTTCCTACGGCAACGCCCAGATCCGCGCCTTGTCTGCGGGAGGGCAGCCCTTCTTTTTTGGACCGCCGGACGGATTTTGTGAGGCTCCGTTGTTGACGCCACGCGGAGCCTTGTTCATTGGCAGGGATGACCAGCTGGATAGCCTGAACGAAACTTATGAAGATGCTTCGAAAACGCTGGATTCCCTTAGTCTGCTGACAACGGCTCAAGTCTGTGAGCTGGTGCCCGCCATGCGACCGGACTATGTAGCCGGTGGTATTCTGGATTCGGGCGCTCTCGATATGGATGTGAATGCGATCCATCAAGGATTTTTGCGCGGCGCCAGGGCGAACGGTACTGAACTGATCTCCAATGCAGGTGTCGAAAGTCTGGTGCGTGAAAACGGTGCCTGGACCGTCAGGGCAGGTGGCGAAACATATACCGCAAAGGTGGTGATTAACGCTGCCGGTGCCTGGTGCGACCAACTGGCGGACCTGGCTGGCGCAAAACGTGTAGGTCTTGTGCCCAAACGACGCACGGCGATTATTTTTGATGGCCCGACGGACATGAAGTTCAGCGACTGGCCAGCCTTTGTCGACGTCGACGAAGAATTTTATGCCCGGCCTGAAAGCGGTGCCATGATGGGATCACCGGCGGACGAGACACCGATGGACCCTTGTGATGTACAGCCGGAAGAGCTGGATATTGCCATTGCCGTTGATCGATTGCAGCAGGCGACGACCCTTGAAATCAAGCGGATCACCCGCAGCTGGGCCGGATTGCGATCTTTCGTCGCGGATAAAACCCCTGTGGTTGGCTTTGATCCGGTTGTTGAAGGATTTTTCTGGCTGGCCGGGCAGGGGGGCTATGGCATCCAGACAGCACCTTCCATGGGGCGTGTTTCCGCGGCCCTGGCGTCTGGTGAAGACATGCCGGAAGACCTGAAGGCGCTGGGCGCTTCGACCGCTGAACTTTCCCCGGAAAGATTTGCCTGATGAATTTACCGTCCACGCCTAATGTCAGTCTGGCCGATGCAGTGCAGGAAGCCGAAGCCGGCTTTGTTGCAGCGAATCCGGCAAGTCAGGCGGCGTGGCAGGAGGCCTGTGCATCGATGCCGGGCGGCAACACCAGAACAGTCCTTTATTTTGACCCCTGGCCCCTGACCCTGGTGCGCGGTGAAGGCGCCGCCGTGTGGGATGCGGATGGTCATGGTTATGTAGATTTCCTCGGTGAATATACCTGCGGTTTGCTGGGTCATTCCAATGAAGTTGTGAAGGCGGCCCTGGAAAAGAAACTGCAAAACGGCATCAATATGGGTGGGCCGGGTATTCACGATGCGGCTTTTGCCCAGGCGTTGTGCAATCGCTTTGCCTCGCTTGATCGGGTGCGGTTTTGCAATTCCGGTACAGAAGCAAATCTGTTGGCCCTGAACTCCGCCAGAGCCTGGACCGGGCGCGATTTGATCATTGTGTTCGAAGGTGGTTATCACGGCAGCGGCCTGTCGTTCCCAAAGGGCGGATCAAACTTCGCTTTACCTTTTGAGACACTTGTCTGCCCCTATAATGATGCCGATGCCGCGCGCGCTCTGATCGCGCAGAACAAGGATAAACTGGCGGCCGTCCTGATCGAACCCATGCTGGGATCGGGTGGCTGTATCCCGGCAGATGTTGATTTTCTCAAGCTTTTACAGTCAGAAGCGAAAGCCTGCGGTGCTTTGTTCATTCTGGACGAGGTCATGACCTCGCGCCTGTCGCCGGGTGGTTTGCAACAGAAACTGGGGCTCGATCCTGACCTGACAACGCTGGGTAAATATCTCGGTGGCGGCATGTCGTTCGGGGCCTTCGGGGGCCGGGCCGAAATCATGGATCGCTTTGATCCGGGCCAGGCCAACGCCTGGATGCATGCCGGAACATTTAACAACAATGTTTTGACCATGGCTGCTGGTCTGGCCGCCGTGACGGAAGTCCTGACCGATGATGCCCTGAACCGGGTTAATGCGCTGGGTGATCAATTGCGGGATCGCCTGAACGAAGTCGCCGACGATGCCGGTGCGCCGGTTCACGTCTCAGGCATTGGCTCCTTGATGGCAATTCATTTTGAAAACCAGGACCCTGATTTGCTGAAGCTTTTGCAGTTCGATCTGATTGCTGCGGGGGTCTATCTGCCGCGCCGGGGCATGATCGTGCTGTCCTTGCCCATGACAGAAACGGATATCGGGGACCTGGTGGATGCCTTTGCGGAATTTGTCGAATCCCGCGCCGGATTATTGGCAGCATAGAACAATGGGGACGGGGGAAAATATCTGATGGGTTGGGTTGTTTTAGGTGCCGGTTTTGTTTTCCTGATGTGCGGGACGGCGATTGCCTATGTCATCGGGGCTTCTTCAATCCTGACCTATGTGCTGAATGATCAGGCCCGGTATCTGGCAATTATTCCACAACGCATTTTTGCCCAGATCGATGTCTTTGCCTTGATGGCCATGCCCTTGTTCATTTTGACCGGCGATATCATGAACCGCTCCGGCATTACCAGGGTCATGATCGATTTTTCCATGGCCCTGGTCGGACGCATGAAAGGTGGCCTCGGCCACGTTAATATTCTCACCAGCGTTTTCTTCGCCGGGATTTCCGGATCAGCTGTGGCTGATTCAGCGGCTCTCTCAAACACCCTTGTTCCGGCCATGGTCGAAAAAGGTTACGACAAAACCTACGCGGCGGCGATCACCGCGGCGTCGTCCATTATTGGTCCGATCATCCCGCCCAGCATTATCCTGATCGTCTATGGCGCGTTGATGCAAACCTCAGTGGCGGCATTGTTTATTGCCGGTGTCATTCCGGGTTTGTTGCTGGCTTTTGCCTTGTTCGGCGTCAATTTTTTCTTCGCCCATCGTGATGATCACCCCGGCGGTCCCATGGAAGTTGTGCCAAAACTCTGGCCTTCCTTCATCAAGGCGGCTCCGGCCCTGACCCTGCCGGTCATCATTGTTGGCGGCATTGTTGTCGGCCTGACCACGCCCACCGAAGCCGCAGCCGTTGCCGTGATTGCAGCAACAATCGTTGGGCGCTTGTACGGTGGCATCAACTTTACGGTTTTGTGGGATTCCTTGCAAAACACGGCCCGTTTGACCGGATCAATTTTCATGATCCTCAGCGCCGTGGCGACCCTGGGTTATATCGCCGGGTTGATGCAATGGCCGCAGATGCTGGCCGACCTTGTCACCGGGGCCGGGCTAAGCGGTCTTCAATATCTGTTTGTGATGAACGTGGTTTTTCTGGTCGCCGGAATGATCATGGATATACCGGTGGCGTTGACCTTGCTGGTGCCGATCATGGCACCACTGGCCCTCTCGCAAGGGATTGACCCTACCCATCTTGGTATCGTGCTTTGTTTTAATTTGTGTATCGGACTGATTACGCCGCCCCTGGGTGGTTGCCTGATCATCACGTCAACGGTGACGGGCGTAAATTACTGGAAACTGGCGCGGGCGATTTTACCCTTTGCTCTGGTTGAGGTGCTGGTGCTTGCTGCTCTGGTGCTGGTCCCGGACATAAGCCTTTTTCTGCCTCGTCTTGTCGGCCTGTTGGCTGGCTGAATTTTTTTTAACCGGGAGAATGAAGATGAAAAAATTGTCAATTACCAGCCTTGTTGCCGCGGGAGCCTTGTTGGCCGCTGCCACAGTTCAGGCCGCTGAAGTCAAAATCGCGCTTGATAGTCCACCAGACATGGAAAAAGCCGGGTCGTACGTCTGGTCGCATACATTTGCGGAAGAGCTGAAAAAGCATGGCATGGCCGCGAAGGAATTTCCCCGTGGCGCGCTGGGTGGTGAAGCCGAACGTCTGGACCAGACCAGTCAGGGTTTGCTCGAAGTTAACATGGCGGACGTCAAATCAGCAGGCAAGATCGACAAACTGATTTTTGGTTTGTACCTTCCGTATCTTTACAATGACAATGACCATCAGGACCGCGCCATTGCTCATGCTGGTTTGATGAATAAGATCAATGCCAATATTGCCAAGGGTGGCGTGCGCATTCTCGCCTTCACAATTGTTGGTCCAGCCTCCGGAATCTTCAACACCAAACGCCCCATTCATAGCGTCAAGGATATGGCAGACCTGCGCATGCGGGCTTTGGATGAAAACCAGATTGCTCTGTACAAGGCGTGGGGATCAAACGGCACCATCGTGGCCTGGAAAGAGGTGCCTAATGCCCTGCAAACCGGCGTCGCACATGGCTATATGAACCCGAGTTTTGTACCTGTAATGTTCGGCCATACGGACTTCATCAAACATTTCACAGACTCAAAGTCCATTGTTGGCGGTCGTCTGGCCCTGGCCTCAAACGACTGGTACATGGGCTTGTCGGCCAAAGAGCGCACCATTGTCGACAATGCCGCCGCTGTTGCTACCAAGGCCAACCGTGCCTGGTTGAAAAAAGCCGAGCCTGGCATGCTGGAAGGTCTGAAAAAGGCAGGTGTCAGCATTGTACAACTCGCGCCTGAAGCCCGCGCAGAATTCCAGAAACTTTCGAAGATAGTTTATACGGAAGGTGTGTTGACGCCCGCGCAGGTGAAAGTCTGGGTCGATGCGGCCAACGCAACACGGTAACAGCAAATGAAAACGGTCATCACCAGGATTAGCGACGGCCTCGATCTGGGCTGTCGGACGGGCGCGGGTATATGTTTTATCGCCATGCTTGTGTTTATCTCGATCCAGGTGGTGGCCCGTTATCTCTTGCAAAGTCCTCCAACCTGGACGGAAGAACTGGCGCGCTATGCCATGGTCTGGGGCGGCTTGCTGGGGGCAACTGTGGCCTTCAAATCCCGCTACGATCCGACCCTGGTCAAGGCACCTGAAAACAAGTCACCTGCTGTGATGTTTCTGGCGGGAACCTTGCGCGGCCTGACGGTGGTCATGTTCCTGGGGCCGGTTCTGTATTTCAGCCTGTTCGGACCCAATATGACACCGGCCCGTGGTTTCCTCGGGCGTTCGTTAGTGCGCACTGCCGATACCCTTGGTTTCCCGATGATTTATGTCGCGGTTGCCGTTCCCATCGCCGCAACTGTTATCCTTATCCATCTCGCCGCACGCCTTGCCGGTGATCAAACCGGCATTGTGCCGACTGAAAAAGAGACCTGATTCATGAAAGTTTTTATTGCCTGTCTCGGCACCGAGACAAATACCTTTTCGCCCATTCCGACGGGCATGGAAAACTATGCAGAAACACTGCTGTTTCGGGGTGATGCCACGCAGCACACGCCCGACCTGTTTACAGCCCCCCTGCATGTCTGGCGCAAAAATGCCGAGGCCGAGGGCCACACAGTGGTGGAAAGTATTTCTGCCTTTGCCCAACCCGCTGGTCTGACTGTGCGCAAGATTTACGAAGGATTTCGGGATGAATTGCTGGCTGATCTGAAAGCCGCGTTGCCTGTGGATATGGTCCTGATCAGCATGCACGGTGCCATGGTTGCCGATGGTTATGAAGATTGCGAAGGCGACTTGCTCAGCCGTTGCCGTGACGTCGCCGGACCAGATGCCGCGATAGGTGGTGAGCTCGATTTGCATTGCAGTGTCACGCCGGAAATGACCGGGGCGGCGGATGTGCTGATTTCCTTCAAGGAATATCCGCATATCGATTCAGCGGAACGCGCCGAAGAAATTTATGCCATTTGCCGGGACAAGCTTACCGGCAAGATCGATCCGGTTACGGCGGTTTACAATTGTCGCATGGTCAATACCTGGCGCACACCGATTGAGCCCATGAAGTCTTTTGTTGCCCGGATGCAGGACCTGGAAGGCAAGGACGGGATTTTGTCTGTTTCCTTTGCCCACGGTTTCCCCTGGGGCGATGTACCTTGCGGAACATCCCGAATGGTTGTGATTGCCGATGGCGATATGGCCAAGGCAGAAGCCCTGGCGAAACAGCTGGGTCATGAAATTTTCGATATGCGTCATGAAACAGCCCCCGTAATGATGCCCTACAAGGAAGCCCTGGCCAAGGCGGCAGCGGCGGCCAAAGGGCCGGTTGTTATTGCAGATGTTGCAGACAATGCAGGCGGTGGCGCGCCGTCTGATTCAACATTTTTGCTGCAGGAAATTATTGACCAGGGTCTGACCGATAATCTCAGTGGCATGTATTATGATGTGATGGCCGTTCGCCTGTGCAAGGAAGCAGGTGAGGGCGCTTCCATGAACTTGCGGATCGGTGGGAAATATTGCCGCGAATCCGGCACTCCCGTTGATCTGGACGTCAAGGTTATGAGGATCATCGAAAATGCCTCACAATCCTTTGGTGATGTAAAATCACCAATTGGCGATGTTGTCTGGCTGCAAGCTGCTGGAAACGTCAATCTGGTTTTGAATACGATCCGGGGGCAGACCTTTAACCCGGATGCTTTCACCCAGCTCGGCATTGATTTATCTGCCCTGCAAATTGTTGTTCCAAAATCCTCCCAGCATTTCTATGCGGGCTTTGCACCCATTGCCTCCGAAGTGATCTATGCCACCAGTCCCGGTACGCTGAATGTGGAATTTGGCACGATACCGTTCAAGAATCTTAATTCACCGTTCTGGCCGAATGTCGAAGATCCCTTCGCGGAGTAATATACAGATCCCTTCGCAGATTAGTATTTTATCCTGATCCGGTCCTGAGCTATCCTGAATGAGACCACAGAAATGTGGTCTCATTTTTCTGAAATTACACGTATTGAACTATATAGTTTATGTATGTAATAATTTTAATTCAGGATCACGCGGGGCACCATGGAAACCAGAGCAGAAGAAAAATGGATTACCTGTTTCGAACGGGTATTCGAAATGAGCGGGGTCGCAAGCGGTGACCTTGTGGGCATATTGTCGGAAAGCCTGTCACGGCCTGTTCTGGTCGAACTGGCAGACCGTGGTCTGCAGCGACGCGGGGCCCGGGTGGTTAGGATTCAGGTGCCGACACCGCCCCTGAAAGAACCGGTCCCGGTTCGTTCCACCGGTTCCACAACTGCCTTCGAAGGATATGACGATCTTCTTTCGGGCCTTGGGGGGTGTTCGCTGGTTGTGGACTGTACCGTGGAAGGTCTGCTGCATGCGAAGGAGCGGGACGTGCTGTTACAGGCCGGAACGCGGGTCTTCATGATTTCCAATGAACATCCAGAAATTCTTGAACGCTGCATGCCGGATCCCGGACTTCAGCCGAAAGTCGATCAGGCCCTGGCCATGTTATCCGGTGCCTCGACTATGCAGGTAACATCTGATGCCGGTACAGATTTGCAGGTCAATGTGGCGGATGCGCCAACGCGGGGCGGGGCCGGGTTTCTGGGCCCTGAAGACAAGGTGGCCTACTGGCCAGCGGGTTTATGCCTGTGTTTCCCCCTTGAAAACAGCGTCAACGGGAAAGTCGTCCTGGACGTTGGCGATGTCAATCTGACCTTCAAGCGCTATGTCGAATCCCCAGTTACGTTTCACATTGAAAAAGACTATGTGACCGCCATTGAAGGCACTGGTCTGGATGCAGAATTGCTGCGCTCCTATTACGCTGGCTGGAACGATCCACTGGCTTATACGGTGTCGCACGTAGGCTGGGGCTTGAACCCGGGTGCCCGGTGGGATTCGCTGGTGATGTATGACAAGGACCAGACCAACGGCACCGAACTGCGTGCCCTGGAAGGCAGTTTCCTGTTTTCAACCGGTGCAAATGATTTTGCTGATCGCTATACGGCCTGTCATTTTGACTATCCCATGCGGAACTGCACTGTCTCGCTGGATGGTCAGACAGTTGTTGAAAAGGGCGAACTGGTTGGCTGACAGGAACAATATTTTTTTCCGGCTATCAGTTCAATAATTGAGGACGTTATCTTGAGTGTGAGAAAAATCCCGATCCTGATTTCCGGTGGCGGCTCCGTCGGACTTTCCCTCGCAGCCGAACTTGGCTGGCGCAATGTTGATTGTCTTGTCCTGGAAAAAATGGACGGCCTGAACATGCACCCCCGTGCCAATGCCGTGGCCAACAGGACGATGGAATATTATCGCCGCTGGGGTATCGATGAAGCCATATCGGATGCCGGTGTGCCGCCTGATTTGCCAGCCAACTATTTTTATGTCTCTTCGTTGGCCGGGCGGATGCTGCACGGCATCAATCTGCCACCCTTTCGTGAATTGAACAAACTGGCGGCCAAGGGCGGATATGCCGCCAGCGAACACAGCTGGTCGCCTTACCTGAAGACCATCACAGGCCAGCACGAAGTTGAAAAGGTGTTGCTGGACTATGTGCAAGGGCAGGACAGTCTGGATTTCCGCTTTGGCTGGGAGCTGCGATCATTCGAAGAAACAGAGGATGGCGTTTTATGCCGGATTGGGCAAACCGGATCTGATCAGGACGAACAGGTTCTGTGTGACTATCTCGTGGGCTGCGATGGTGGTCGTTCCATGGTTCGGCGAGACCTCGGCATCGGCCTGAAAGGTCGCTCAGACCTGGCAGCCTTCGTGTCGTTTTACTTTCGGGCCCCTGAATTGATGCAGTGTCACGATTTTGGCCACGCCAACATCTTCTTTCCACTCCATAAGGATCATCGCGGGTTCTTGCTGAACTGGGATGGTGGCACAACATTTACCTATCACGTCATTCTGAATGATGGCGAAGACTGGCAGGATGTGGACCCGGTGGCCGCGATCCATGGCCTTGTCGGCCAGGAAACACCGGTTGAAGTAATCTCAACCCAGCCCTGGACAGCACATGCCTTGGTGGCGGAACAATATCGGAAGGGCCGGGTCTTTCTGGCCGGTGATGCTGCACATCTGTTTACCCCGACTGGCGGGTTTGGCATGAATACCGGCGTATCGGATGCCATCGATCTTGCCTGGAAACTGCAGGCCAATCTCGAAGGCTGGGGTGGTCCGGGATTGCTGGAAAGTTATGAGACTGAACGTCAGCCCATTGGTGTTCGCAATACGTCCGAAGCCGCTGACTGTTTCGACCGGTTGTTTTCGGTAATGCAGGAAGGGGACGCCCTGGACGACAACGGCCCGGAGGGTGAAGAAGTTCGCAGTCGTCTGAAAGGTTTGATCGAAAGCCAGGAAAAGCTGATCGTCTCGTCGGGTACCTTGCTGGGTTATCGATACAATAATTCAGGGATTGTGATTTCTGATGGATCGCCTGAGCCGGAAGATCATCCACGGAACTATGTCCCGACCGCCCGCCCCGGTCATCGCGCACCACATCTGTGGCTGGATGATGGCAGCTCAATCCTTGATCATTTTGGCGCAGGATTTACCTTGCTGGTTTTTGCTGCCGCTGAAGATGAGGCAGCATTGGCAGCGGTTCAGGAAGCCGCCCGTGACAAAGCCATGCCCATGAAAACTGTCCTTGTCAGGGAAGAGGCAGCCGCAGCGGTCTATGGCAGCAATTACGCGTTGATCCGACCGGATTTGATGGTTGCCTGGCGTGGCGATGGTTTTCCGGAAGATTGTCGGGCGTTGCTGGACACCGTTTGCGGTAATTTCTGACCCTGACGGTCAAATTTGTTTCGTTTGTTTCAGGCACTGGACGCTTCCCGGTCAAAATGCGAGGCTTGCACCCTATGGCTTTGGTGGCCATTTAGAGTGGGTGATTGATCTGTTTCAGATATCTAAACAGATGCTTTGCAGGGGTACAGAGGGGCATGTCAGACAATCGGCAAAACGATACAGCTGAACGTCATGATTTCGGGACCAGCAGTAATTATGTTCTGATCTACACTGTCGGCGGATTTTTGTTCGGCTTGTGTTTTCCGCTGGCCGCCTGGAGCCTTGATCTGATGTTTACAGGCTCCAGTTGGACGCTGGAAAATATCGCTCAATTCCACCGCGGAAACTTCGTGCATTACATTGTTGATATCGCCCCTTTTGGCCTTGCGGGTTTCTATGCCGTCATGGGCAATATGCGTGCCCATGCCGCCTCGCGCGGTTCCTTGCTGGCAGATGTTTTGACCAATATGGAAGGGGGCGTCTTCACGCTCTCGCCTGAATTTACCATCGTCGCCCGAAACCGACGCCTGTTTGAGATGTTGGGGATACCCCAGGAAGTCGGTGGCATGGGTGAAAATGCCGAACCGATCTTCAGGGTGATGGTTGAACGCGGTGATTTTGGCAAAGGCCCCGTCGAGGACGTACTGGACGAAGTTGTCTCCTCGATCAAGTCCATCACAGACCGACGCACAGATACGACGTCTCATGAGGGACGTATTCTGGAGACACGTTATTCCAGGTTATCGGATGGTCGTCTGGTTGGCATTGTAACAGATGTCACCGAAACCCATCGTATCCGCAAGGAAATCGAAGCCAAGAATGCCATTCTGGTCACTGTTCTGGATAGTCTGGATCAGGGCATCGTCGCCTTTGACGGTGATTTGCGCATGATCGCCTGGAATGAAAAGCTTAAATCCATCAGGGAATATCCGTCAGAACTTGTTGCGGAAGGTGTCCTCTTTGAAAAGCTGATGGCACACGACATTGCCCGGCATGAATTTGGTCCGGGCGATCCAGAGGAATTATTACAAAACAAGATCGCCACGGCCCGGGAATTCGCCCCCCATGCTTTTGAGCGTCAACGATCGGATGGTACATATCTTGAAGTGCGCGGTGGGCCTTTGCCCGATGGCGGCTTTGTCAGCACCTTTGCCGATATTACACCGCGCAAGGAAGCAGAACGAGAAATTGCAGACAAGGAGGCCTTGCTGCGCCGCGCCATGGAGAACATGAGTGATGGCATGTATGTGCTGGATGCAAACGCCTGTTTTCTTGCCTTCAACGAACGCTATCTGGAACTGATTGATCTGCCCAAAGGATCGATAAAGATTGGCGATCCGAACGAGCGCGTAATCCGGCAACTGGCGGAAAACAACTACTTTGGTGATGTCGACGTTGACCAGGTTGTCGCTGACCGTATGGCGTTGATCAAGAATGATGCCTATGACGAAGTAGAAGTTTCATCGCCAACAGGGCGCATCATCCAGGCCCGGAAATCTCCGCTTGAGAATGGAGGCTGTGTTGTCACCCTGACGGACATTTCTGAACATCGGGAAGCCGAAGACGTATTGCGCAATGCCCGTGACCAGGCCCAGGCCTTGGCAGAGGCCAAGACGCAATTTGTGGCGGTGGTCAGCCATGAAGTCCGCACTCCCATGAACGGTGTTCTGGGTATGGCCCGGTTATTGATGGATTCCAATCTTGCTTCGGATCATGAGGAAAGTGTCCGGGTAATTATCGCTGCATCTGAATCTCTGGTGCGCATCCTGGATGATTTGCTGGATCTGTCAAAACTGGAAGCCGACAAGATCGAATATGATGCGTCACCTTTCCTGCCGACAGATGTTGCTGAGCATGCTGTTGCATTAATGACGGGCATGACACGCGACAAGGGCCTGATCCTGCAGGATCGTACCGATGAAAATGTGCCACCCGTTTTGATCGGGGATGCCCATCGCATACGCCAGGTCCTGGTCAACCTGATCAGCAATGCCGTCAAGTTTACTGCCCACGGAATTGTGTCCCTGAATATTGAACTGGTGGAACTGGACGGCGATATTGCCAAAGTACGGTTCGCGGTTTCAGACAATGGCAAAGGCATCGCGCCGGAAACACAGGAAAAACTTTTTTCAGCCTATGAACAGGGCGGGGCCCAGATTGCCAGGAAGTATGGCGGCACCGGACTGGGATTGACGATCAGTCGCCAGCTTGTTGAAGGCATGGGCGGTGAAATCAAGGTTGATTCAGTTCTGGATCAGGGCAGCACGTTCTGGTTCACGCTCGAATTGCCGGTTGATGAAAATGCAGACCCGGCCGCATTGCGTGATACCTCCGGTGTTGCGGTGGAACGTACAAATATGCGCAAGAGTGACCGGACGCTCAGTATTCTTCAGGTCGAAGATGACGATATAAGCCGGGCCGTTGTTGAAAAAACCCTGGGCAAGGTCGGGCACACAGTGCGCAGCGTTGCCGATGGGGTTGAAGCCCTGGCGATCCTTGAAAAACGGAATTTTGACCTGATCCTGATGGATCGACATATGCCGAATATGAACGGCATTGAAACCACCAGACATATCCGTCAGATGAAGGGTCTTATTGCGGACATGCCGATCATTGGCATCACAGCCGGTGCGCGTGAAGACGAACTGCAGGAATGCCTGGATGCCGGTTTCAATATCGTCCTGACGAAACCTGTAGACGGTCGTGAACTTTGTGCAACAATCGGTCGTCTCGCCCAAAGCGGGTCGCGTGCAGCGGTGCTGGCTGCGGATCACCCTATTCTGGTCGTTGACGACACTCCGATTAATTTGATTGTTGCCGAAGCGCAACTGGGGCGTCTGGGTCTGGAATGCCATGTTGTCGGCAGCGGCGCCGAGGCCCTGGCGGCTTATGGTGAAAATGACTATGCCGCTGTGCTGGTTGATATCATGATGCCGGAAATGGGTGGCATTGAACTGACGGCTGCCATCCGCACCATGGAAACCGACAAGGATTTTGAACGTCGCCCCGTCATTGCCATGACCGGATTTGTTGATGGCGGGGAAGAGGAAGCCTTCCGGGCCGCTGGTGGTGACGATTTCCTGGTCAAACCTGTTGTCTTCGAGGACTTGTCTGCATCCCTGGCTCATTGGCTCCATGTGGCTGAATTCAACGCCGTCGAAGCGGCCAGCCAGATCAACGCTGGTACCGGCAAGCCGATCGATCTTGGCAAACTGGCCGGAATTATTGGCACGGATGAGGCCAGTTCGCTGGATGATGTCCTGCGCATGTTGCTTGATTATCTCGATCCCCTGTCGAAATCCCTGCGCTCAGCCTATGACGCCAGAGACCAGGCCCAGCTTCGCGAAGCCGCTCATACAGCCAAGGGAGCTGCGGCCAATGCGGCTGCGGTAACCCTGCATAATCAGTTGAAAGAACTGGAAACGTCCTCACTGGCGGGAGACTGGGCCTATCTGGAAATTCAGATTATGTCAGCTGAACGTGAGTTCCGGCGGGTTGAATCTTTTATCCATGAGACGTTAAGTTAGGACGCTCATGAGTAACTTTGATCTATCACCCTATTCAATCCTGTTCGTCGATGACGAAGGATTTACCCGCCAGATTGTTGTACAACTGTTGCGCAGTCTCGGCTGTGTGAATGTGCGCCAGGCGTCCAATGTTTCGCAAGCCCTCCACGTCCTCAAGGAAATGGACAAGGTCCACATCATCATTTCCGACTTTCGCATGCCGGAAGACAACGGTCTCAAACTGGTGAAAGAGGTGCGGACCGGAAATGCTTCTGTAAACCGGGGCACGCCAATCGCCATGCTGACCGGATTTTCGGAAAAGTCCCTGGTCGAGGTTGCCCTGGCGCTGGATGTAAATGCCTTTCTGGTCAAACCGGTTTCGCGCAATGGCCTGGGCGACAGACTGCAGCGTTTGCTGGAAATCACAGCAGATCAGTCCTGGCTTTCGACCCCGGCCCTGTATGACCGTATCGATGTCGATGTCGTCATTACCCCACCGCAATATCCACGGGCTACCGAAGGCGGGGTGGATGCAGCACCTGACAAGATAAAACGTGTGTTGGCCCGATTGCCGCTTTTGCAGAAAAGATATGATGATACGGACCTGTCGGATGCGGTGATCGAATCCGTTGGTCGTCTGATCGATAATCTTGGCGAAGTCGACGTCAGTAATATGCTGGCCATTTTTGAAGCCCTGGAGCGGCACGAAATTCTCACCATGCAGGAAATCGCCAGCATGTTGACCGTGCCGGAAAAAATCACCAAGGCGCCTGAGGTTTTCCTGGCTGAGGATATCCGCACAGTGGATAACGAAATCCTGTTTCGATCCGGAACCCTGGTCTCCAAACCAATAGCGTCCATTGTCGGTGACCTGAATGAGGTTGGTGCCATTGCCCTGTCGCCCGACAAAATCCGGGAACTGGGCCTCAATGCGAATGATTTACCGCCGCCTTCAACCGGGGCAGGCAGGGCACCGGTGGCGGGCTACGACCCATCTGTTGGTCTGGCCATGCAAGCTGTGCCGGCAGCGGACCTGAAAGCCGGTGATGTGCTGGCACGAACTGTCTTTACATCAGATGGCAGGTTGTATGGAAAATCAGGCGCCACGGTGACATCCAGGATGGTTGATGTTCTCAAAGATTTGTCAGGGCTTGAGAAAATCGCTTCAACGCTCTGGATTGAAAACAAGAGCTAGAGTAAGTCGGTGTCATCATGACCCGGATTATTATCAGCGCCCTCTGTTTCTCAATGGCCTCTTTGCTGGCGGCTGGACCAGCCTTTGCCCATGCCTCGGAGCAGGGCTTCGTTCTCCTGCTGCCCACAGATATCTATATACGTTTTGGTGTTGCCGCCGTCGCCCTGACGATCCTGGTTTTGACCTTTTTGCCAGCCGCCCGAACCACTGGCCTGTTTGCCCGTAAAACCATAATAACATTTCGCCAGTCCGGCTTTGAAACCGTGACCAGCCTTGCAGGCCTGACATTTTTGTTTGTGCTGGTGATGTTCGGCTTCGTTGGCCCCCGCGATCCTTTGTCGAACTTGCTGCCCCTGTTCATCTGGACCGTCTGGTGGATCGCCTTTGTTGTGGTGCAGGGCCTGGTGGCTGACCTCTGGTTCTGGCTGAACCCCTGGACGGGTCTGTATCGGTTGATGCAAAACGGCTTTGGTTTGCAGCCCTGGTTTGACCTTCCGGCCCGGCTCGGTGTCTGGCCTGGTGTTGCGGCATTTCTGGTCTTCATGGCCTTCGCGCTGGCTGATCTTGCCCCGGACGACCCATCCCGTCTGGCGATTATTGTGCTTGATTATTGGCTGTACACTTTCGCTGGCATGATGTTCTTTGGCGGTGAAATCTGGCTCAGCCGGTGTGAATGTTTCACGATCCTGTTGCGCCAGTTTGCAAAACTTTGCTTTTTCCAGCGCGGCCCGGACGGGCTGGAGATTACGACACCTGGCAGTCCTCTGGTGCAGGCAAAATCCCTGTCGATCAGCGCCGGAGTTTTTGTTCTTTTGATCCTTGGCAGTGGCACCTTCGATGGTTTGAACGAAACATTCTGGTGGCTGGGGCAAATCGGCGTGAACCCCCTCGCTTTTCCCGGTCGCTCTGCTGTGGTCTGGCAAACCCTGTCGGGATTGGTGACTGCAAATATACTGTTGATCGTTGTCTTTGCGATAACCTTGTATGCCGGACTGTGGCTGGCAGACGAACGAACCCGTTTCAGGGAAGCCTTTGGCCGCATGGTCCGGGCCATATTGCCAATCGCGCTGGCCTACCATGCGGCCCATTTTTTGTCGGCTTTGTTGGTTAATGGCCAATATACCCTTGCCGCGATCAGCGATCCCTGGAAGAAGGGTGCAGATTATCTGGGACTTGGTGATTTTCGTGTGACGACCGGATTTTTCAACAGCCGCGATACGGTCGAGATTATCTGGTTAAGCCAGGCCGGCATAATTGTCGCCGGGCACATGCTCGCCATTCTGGTCTCCCACGCCATTGCCATCGATATGTTCCGGACCTCAAAAAAGGCGACCCTCAGTCAGTTACCCATGGCCGCCTTTATGATTGTCTATACCCTGATCGGCCTGACCTTGCTGGCATCACCCAGGGGAGCGTGAAAACGATCTTTTATTATGCTTCCCCCTAACGGCAGCATGTAATACAAATATGGTCCGTCGTGCCGGTCGCTTATGTGGCTGCGCGACACATAGTAATTTGACGCGTTGTAGTTTTGGACTTTGTAGCGTTGGATCAGGTTATTATCAGGCAGGGTGGAATAACTTCTGAAAATGGCTGGACAATTGTTTTTATATCCGGGAATATCCCCAAATTCATTTGTGTACAAACGAGTTTGGGCAAATAACTCACGATAATAATGACAGCAAGGGGATCAATAATGTCAAATAAGAAAATTGTTTCTGTATCAGATAGCCGCCGAAAGGCGTTGAAAACACTGGCTGCGGGGGCAGGTGCCTTCGCAGGCATGTCAACTTTGCCCGGCCTGGTTGGTTACGCCCAGTCGGCAAGTTCCGAACCCATTCGAATTGGTTTCCAGGTTCACCGCACAGGCATCGGTGCTGCCTATGGTCGCTGGTATAACCGCACAACGCAGGCCGCCGCCAAAATGATCAATGCTTCTGGCGGCATTAATGGTCGGCCGGTCGAGATCGTCGCCGAAGATGATGGCACAGATCCCAAACGTGGCGCAGAAGTTGTCGAGAAGTTCGCGACCCAGCATAAATGCGACATCGCCTTTGGCACATTGTTCAGTCACGTCGTGATCGGATCCGCTCCGCGCGCAGGTGAGCTTAAATTACCTTATTTCGTGGTGTCAGAAGGCCATCATGTCGCCTCTGGCATGCTGAACCGTTACACCCTTCAGCCCGGCATCACCGATGTGAAAAGCCAGGTTCAGGCCATGGCACCTTATGTGGCATCAAATCTTGGTAAAAAAGTCACCATGATTTACCCCGATTTTGCCTTTGGTCATGACCATCGCGACTATTTCACAGCGGCGATTGAAAAGCAGGGCGGCAAGGTCATTCAAAAGATCGCCATCCCGCCAACGGAATCTTCGTTCACCAAGTATTTCCCGAAAATTCCGCGTGACACAGATGTGATTTATCATGTCATGGTGGGTCCTGCCATTCTGACCTTTGTGAAGGAACTGGGCGAATTCTATGGCCCGAACAAGCCACAGATCTTTGGCTTTATTGACAGCCTTGAGGCCGTCGATATGGCAAGCCCGGGTCTTGAGTTCCTTGATGGCACTTATTTTTGGGAAGCAAATCCGCGCTATGCCCAGGCGAACCAGTCTTCCCATGACAAGGCCTTCCGGGCTGCAGTCGGGGTCGATAACAATGGTGCATCGGTGTCGGATTCCAAGGATGTCTCGACTTATTCCCACATGTTTGGTTGCTGGGAAACCTTGTACACGATCAAGGCCGGTATGGAAGCGGCAGGCTATCAGGGTCCGAAAGACCGGGCCAAACTGATTGAAGCCGTGGAAGCCATGAGCCACATACCGCTTTCTGACGAACACCCACAGGGTGCCAAAATCTTTAACGGCAAAACCCATCAGGTCTTCGGGCACCAATATATTACCAAGGTGACGAACGGCAAGCTGGTGTTGGCACACACAACCTCGATCGAAGATACCTTGTATCCGGACGAAGTTGATTACACCAAAAAGTCGTTCTGATTTGGCTGAACTAAAACGGGTTCCGGATTCTCGTCCGGGACCCGGTTTTAGCTAATTGTTCATAAAAAAATAGCATGGATTTTGGTCCCTATCTTTTACTGGCGTCTCTTGAAGGGGCGGTGCAGTCTGCTGTTCTGGCGCTGACGGCGGTCGGGCTCAGTCTTGTTTTTGGCACCATGCGCGTGGTCAATGTGGCCCATGGTGAGTTTTTCATGCTGGGGGCTGTGCTGGCCTGGTGGGTGACCACATTTGTGGGCCTGCATCCCGCCGTTGGATTTATTGTTGCCCTGGTTGTGGCACCGCTGGCTGCCGGGGTTATCGCGGCGGCAGCTGATCTGACCGTTCTCAAGCGTCTGAAATATGATCCTGAAAGTACCATCGTGGCGACGATCGGTATTCTCTACATCATTCAACAAGTCGTCCTGATGACCTATGGCCCCGATGCACGTCCGGTGCAGGCGCCGTTCAGTCATCGTTTTTATACGCCGTGGTTTGGCTATTCCAGCTACAAACTGTTTGTCATTGGCATGGCCATATTATTGTTGTTGGGGGTCTGGGCCTTGATGGCCAAAACCCGCATTGGCCTGATCTTGCGCGCAACCCAGCTGGATCGCGAAATGGCCCAGGCCTTTGGCATTCCGGTCGAACGTGTTTACGCGATTGTATTTGGCCTCGGTGCTGCCCTGGCGGCCATGGCCGCCGTGCTGATTGTGCCGATCCAGCAAGCCCATTATCTGATGGGCGGTGATCCGCTGTTGCTGTCCTTCATCGTTGTCATCATCGGGGGGCTGGGCAGCCTGATGGGTACGGTTGTTGCCGCTGTTCTGATCGGCATGAGTGACGGTATCATTTCCGTGTTTTTCACCCCGACCCTGGCAAAAATCCTGGCCACCTTGTTGGTGGCATTCGTCTTGATCTTCCGACCCAATGGCTTGTTCGGGAAACGCTCGTCATGAGCGACATCAGAAAATCGCTTGTCCTTCATGGTGGCTTGATTGCCTTGTTATTGCTGCTGGGCTTTGTGTTACCTGCCTATCATCACGGTAATCTTGCCCGGGTGATGGTGCTGGCGGTTTATGCCATGGGTTACAACGTGCTGTTTGGCTATACCGGACTGCTCAGCCTGGGCCATGCCATGTTCTTCGCCGCCGGAATGTACGGTATGGGCCTGACGATCCAGCATCTGGGATTTTCTGCCGAGGCGGCCTTGCTGAGCGGCGTGGTCGCAGCCTTTCTATTGTCGACAGTTGTTGGCCTTCTTGCCCTGCGCACAACCGGGGTGGCCTTCATGATTGTGACCCTGATGTTCGCCCAGACCGGTTATCTGGTGGTGCTCTATTTCGGGGAATGGACCCGGGGCGACGAAGGTTTCGTGATCCAGAAAGCCAGTCGCGTCATTGCCGGCATAGATGTCAGCGACCCCGCCAATCGATATCTGACGGCTCTCGCCCTATTTGCAGTATGTCTGTGGATCATTCTGAAACTGGTACAGGCGCCCTTTGGCAAGGTTTTGATTGCCATCCGGGAAAACGAAGACCGCGCCCGTATGCTGGGCTACGATATCTTCCGACACAAACTGGTTGCCGTCATTGTGTCCGGCACCATTTCGGGCACTGCCGGTGCTTTTTACGGGTTGCTGTTTGGTTATGCCGGGGCCAGTTTTGCCACCGTTCAATATTCGATCTTCCCGCTGCTCTGGGTTTTGCTGGGTGGAGCGGGAACGGTAACAGGGCCGTTGGTGGGTGCCCTGTTCATGTTCTATCTGATCGATATCACCAGCGGCCTGACCAGCGCCTATATGTTATTCGCCGGTGTCGCCCTCGTACTGTTGACCTTGTTTGCCCGTCAGGGTCTGGTTGGTGAAATCCGCAGGAGGTTTGCCCCATGGCTGCCCTAGGATCAACTGCGCCAAACAACTTGCTCACCACGCAGGGACTGTCGCGTAATTTTGGCGGGTTGCAGGCTGTCTCGAACGTCAATTTTGACTTGCCGGAAGGCCAGGTCCGGGCATTGATTGGACCCAATGGCGCTGGCAAAACGACATTTGTCGGCATGCTGTGCGGCCGCATTTCTGCCAGCGCCGGACGCGTGGCTTTCCTGGGCGAAGACGTAACCTTGCTGCCAGCCCACAAACGCATCTCCCGTGGCATGGCCTATACGTTCCAGATTACCTCGATCTTTGGACGATTAAGCTTGCGTGAAAATGTCGCCCTCGCAGTCCGACGCAGACTGGCGGGCCATCCCGATCAGGTCCAGGGAGAAGTCGAAAGTGCGCTGTCCCGTGTGGGATTGCTGGACCGGGCAGACCAGATTGCTGATGACCTCAGTTACGGACACCAGCGTCTGCTGGAAATCGCCATGGGTCTCGGGCAAAAGCCCCGGCTGTTGATTTTGGATGAACCGACACAAGGCCTGGCCGACAGCGAAATTGCAGACTTCAAAAACCTGATCCGGTCCATGGCCGGGCAGACAACGATCCTGCTGATCGAACACAATATGGATGTCGTCATGGAAATGGCGGACTTTATCACCGTGCTGAATTTCGGCGAAATTCTGGCCGAAGGATCGCCGGAACAAATCCATGCCAATGCGGATGTCCAGGCCGCCTATCTGGGGACGGGTTGATGCTGGAAATCAACAATATTGACGTCGCCTATGGCAAAGCCAAAATTCTGCACGGACTGTCGCTGACCGCCAAACCGGGCGAAATCCTTTGCCTGCTGGGCCGCAACGGGGCCGGAAAAACCACCACCATGCAGGCCATCATGGGATTGCTCAGGTTGAAGGCCGGGTCGATATCACTGGCAGGTGAAGACCTCGGCAAATTGCCAGCGCACGAGGTGCCGCGTCGGGGAATCGGTTATATCCCGCAAGGTCGCCGCCTGTTTTCCGAACTGACCGTTGCTGAAAATATTGAAATTGGACTGATGGTGCGTGGCAAGGGGGAAGAAACCCGCAACCGCGTGCTGGATATTTTCCCACGCCTGCGCGAACGCCTGGATCAGGCCGCGGAAACATTGTCAGGCGGCGAACAACAAATGCTGGCGACCGCAAGGGCCTTGTGCATCGAACCCTCTGTATTGTTGCTCGATGAACCTACAGAAGGTCTGCAACCATCCATGATCGAACAGATCAGACAGGTGATCGTTCGCATGAAAGCCGAAGGTGTCGCGGTCATCCTGGTTGAACAACGTGTCGACGCCGTTCTGTCAATCGCCGACCGTGTCGCCTTCATCGAAAACGGTCGCAATCGCGAAACCGTTGACGCCAGCGTTCTGCGTGATGATCACACTTTGCTGACCAAATATGTGGGTGTTTAGGTTTTAGTCACGACATCACAAAATTGAGTCGTTGGCAGTCAAGATACTTCTCGTTGCTCTGGTGTGTAGAAACATCATTGTTGATAATAGCTTATGCCCAGCCAAAATATTAATCGCATGTACAAAGAGAAAACAGGGATGCTGTTGTTACATGCGTTACCGTTGGATGGGTCTATGTGGGCAAAGCAAATGAATTTGCTTCCTGGATCAACATACGCGCCAACGCTGTATGGTTTTGGGGGCTCAATCGAAGAATGGGCTGCCGAGGCACTCAAGCAAGTCGATGAGGATCAGTTGATCGTCGTTGGTTGCTCTGTGGGCGGGTCGTGTGCACTGGAAATTGCTGCCGCAGCTCCCGAGCGTATTGCCGCATTGGTTCTCATTGGTACCAAGGCCAGACATCGTGCAGACCCTGTTTTATTTGCGTCAGCCCTGGAGCTCATTAATTGTAAGGGGTTGGATGCTGCCTGGGAAAAATATTGGGCGCCACTATTTTCCGGATCTTCGGACAAGGCGGCCCTTGAGGCTGCGCGAGAGATGGCGATGGAACAATCTCCTGAGGCCATTGCCTGTGGCGTTAGTGTGTTTCACACCCGTGCCAGCCACGATCTGTTGATCTCGAAATGTCAGGTCCCTGTCATCGTTGTAACAGGTGAAGATGATCTGGCACCAGGGCTTGCGGCAAGTTCTGCGCTTGCTGCTTCTGCACCACGTGGTCAGCTTTTTGTCATTCCTTCATGTGGGCACTATGTACCAATTGAACAGCCGGAAGCTCTGAATGCAATTTTGGCAGACATCATCCAGAAACAGCTATTACACTCTCCGTCATCTCGCACTTGATGCGGGATACATGCTTTGGAGCTGAATGTGAGAAGCAATTAGATGGGATGGCTGCATGGATACCGGATCGGGGTCCGGTATGACGGAGCGAGAGGGGGATGGCCGGTCGATTCTTGCTATCCCTGCCAATCCGCACACAACCAAATTTCTCTATAGGTGTGGGTACTTGTCAGCTCGAAGGGAGAGGCTCAAGTCCGGGCACGACGTATTACTTTGGTTCGTTCCCTGGCAACCAGGTTTCGTGCACGTGCAGCCATTCTACGCCGTTGGGTGTGTCTGCCCGGCGGGCGAATAATGCGGTGCTGATGCGGCTGCTGCCGACGCCGCCGATGTCCTGCCATTCTTCATAGGTAATCAGACACTGGTCATCTGAAACGGATCGGCATTTGCAGTCCTTGATCCAGATTTTGAACACCGGGCGGGATCCATATGAGGCTTCCAGGCCGGGTACCAGGGCATCCTGTTCCATAATCGTTCCGTCCGGGCTGACGAGGGTGAAGTTGCCGGACAACGTATCGGTGAACTGCCTGAATGTTTTTTCGTCCCGTTCAACTTTTGCGCCCATCCAGTCGACAAAAAAGTTGTGCAAGTCATTAACTTCGGTTTCGCAAGCAGAGAACAAGTCTTGACTGGACATTTATCGGGTATCCCTGGAAATTTATATGAAAACAGAATAACGGGTTTGTTGAGTAAACCTATGATCTTATAAAAAACTTTGTAATCAAACCAGGTTTTCTCATAAACATGTATCTTAAACCTGAGAATCGTGAAACAATTTTGGTCTAAAAGCAAAAGATATAAACAACACGGGGAATAATCAATGAGACGACTACTAGGCGCTCTCACTGTGTCTGTGGCTTTGGCCGCGTCTGCAGTGACCGTTACAGGAAGTTCAGCCCAGGCCGCCAGCAGAAATGATGTGCTGGTTATTGGCATGGCCACAAGCGACCTGATTTCACTTGATCCGGCCAAGGCATTCGAATTTGCCGGGATCGGTGTCAACTCTCAAACCTATGACCGGCTGCTCGACTTTGCGCCCGGTAAATATGATGTACCTGGTCCGTCATTGGCGACGTCATGGTCGGTTTCAGCTGATGGCAAAACCTGGACATTCAAACTGCGTACAGACGCGAAGTTTCACAGCGGCAATCCGGTAACAGCAGCTGATGTTGTCTATTCACTCGGTCGTGTGGTGACATTGAAGGAAACACCTTCTTTCATTCTGACCCAGTTTGGTATTACACCTGACAGCCTCAAGGCAATTGACACCCACACGGTTCAGATCACCCTGGATAAACAATATGCCGGCGGCATTTTCCTCGCCTGTCTGGCATCCGGCGTCACCGGAATTGTTGATTCCAAGGTCGTGCAAAGTCACGCCAAAAAGACCGACAAACACCCCAAGGGCGATATGGGCCTGACCTGGTTGTCAACCAACGAAGCCGGTTCCGGATCCTTCATCATGCGCAAATGGGCCAAGAATGATCGCGTCATTCTGGATGCTTTCAGTGGTCACTGGGGCAACGTACCCAAGCTGAAGCGTGTCGTTGTCAAGGAAATCAACGAAGCCACAAGTCGTCGTTTGCAAGTCGAAAAAGGTGATATCGACATTGCCTGGGAATTGTTCCCGGATCAGGTCAAAGCCCTGGAAAGCAGTTCGGAATTGCACATCGACAAGTTCCCGGCGACAACGATCTACTATGTCGGCATGAACGTCACCAAAGGTCCACTGAAGCACGCTAAAGTGCGTCAGGCCATTCGCTATGCCGTGGATTATGATGGCATCATCAACCACGTCATGGGCGGTGCCGCCAAGGCGATCAATACCTTTATTCCTGAAGGATTTGCTGGCTATAACGGCAAAATCCACTTCAAACAGGATATCGCCAAAGCCAAGGCCCTGATGGCCGAAGCCGGTTTCGCGGACGGATTTTCGACCACCATCAATACTGGTGATCAAACCCCGAACCCGGAACTGTCTCAGGTTCTGCAAGCGTCCCTGGCCAAAATCGGCATCAAGCTGAAGATCAACAAGATGGTGTCGTCACAATTGTGGCCTGACTATCGCAAGCAAAACCATGACATCATCATGGCGCGTTGGGGTCCGGACTATAACGATCCACACACCAACGCCCAGCCTTTTGCCGATCATACTGTGAAGCAATTGTCATGGCGTAATGCGTATTACAACGATACCACTGCCGGTTTGATCGATCAGGCCAGCCGTGAAATGGATCAGGCAAAGCGGATGGCTTTGTACAACAAGGCCAACGATATCATCCAGCAGGATGGGCCTTATATCTTCCTGTTCCAGCCGCTGTACCAGTATGGTGTACGGAACAATGTCGTCGGCTTCTTGCCGCCACCGACATTTGATCTGTGGAAGCTCTATACCGTCAGCAAGAAGTAGTCCTGCAATGATCTGGCGCCGGTTCAAAACAAGGAACCGGCGCCATTTTTTTAGAGATATCCTGAAAATTTATGGGTAACTATATACTCAAGCGTCTGGTCTCCCTGTGCATTACCGTTGCAGGGATCGCGATTGTAACGTTTTTTCTGTCGCTGATCGTGCCTATTGATCCTCTGGCCGCCATTGCCGGACCACAAGCTGACCCTGAAACGGTTGAACGCTTGCGTGCCGTTTATGGTTTCGACCAGCCCTTGCATGTGCAGTTTTTTCGCTATGTTGAACGGCTGGCGCATTTTGATCTGGGCATGTCCTTCCAGACAGGCCGACCAGTTCTCGACGATATTATTTACTTTTTTCCGGCCACTTTCGAGCTGGCCAGCATTGCCATGATTATTGCCATTGTCTTCGGCATTCCCCTTGGCGTTATCTCTGCGGTCAAGCGCAATTCATTTCTCGATCAGGCCGCACGTGTCATCAGCCTGATCGGAGTTTCCATGCCGGTTTTCTGGCTGGGTCTGGTGTTGCTGCTGATCTTTTATTTCAAACTGAGCTGGCTGCCGGAACCCGGTCGTCTGGATATCATGCTGATCGAACCACCGCGCATTACGGGCATGTTGTTGATCGACAGTATCATCGCCGGAGACTGGGAAGTTTTCCAGGATGCCCTGATGCACTCCATCATGCCGGCCACGGTCCTCGGCCTGTTTGGTCTGGCCGGTATTGCGCGAATTGCCAGATCTTCGATGCTGGATGTGTTGTCTCAGGAATATGTCAAAACTGCACGCATCAAGGGCTTGTCCGAATTCTGGGTCATCGTGCGTCATGCCTTCCCCAATGCCCTGGTGCCAACCGTGACCATGATCGGCCTGACCTATGGTGGTTTGCTGGAGGGAGCGGTGCTGACGGAAACCATCTTTTCGTGGCCCGGTCTTGGCCGTTATCTGACAGTGGCCTTTCTGACCCTTGATCTGAATGCCATCGTTGGTGGCACCATGCTGGTGGCCATCAGCTACAGCCTGGTCAATCTTCTGGTTGATTTGCTGTATGCCTATCTAAATCCCAAGATCACACTGGCCAAGGGGGAGGGGTAGTTCAGATGACGGATACTGCACGTGAAGACGCCCTCAAGCCTGAAGTTGTGCGCCAGATGCGGCGAGATGCGCGTAAACGTTATTTTCAGGACAGCTATACCTTATGGAAGCGCAATCCGATCACCATGATCGGGACCATCACAATCGCCTTGCTGATCCTGATCGCTTTCATCGCACCCCTGTTGGCCACGCACGACCCCTATGAACAGATACTTGCTGATCGTTTGTTTGCGCCCTCCGCCGAGCACTGGTTTGGCACCGATAATCTGGGTCGGGATATCTATTCCCGTGTTGTGCATGGCTCTCGACTGACACTGATGATCGCCATATTGGTTGCCGTAATCAGTGGTCCCATCGGCCTCGTCGTTGGGGTGCTGTCCGGCTATCTCGGCGGTTGGGTCGATGAAGTCCTGATGCGGATTTCCGATGTTTTCCTGGCCTTTCCGAAACTTATTCTGGCTGTCGCCTTTGCCGCCGCCCTGGGCACCGGTCTGGAAAACGCCATTATCGCCATATCGGTAGCCAACTGGCCGGGCTATGCCCGTATGGTCCGGGCGGAGACCCTGGCCGTTCGCAACAGTGACTACATCCAGGCCATCCGTGTTCTCGGAGCCGGGCGTTTACGTATCATGGTCGGTCATATCACGCCGATGTGCATGTCGACGCTGATTGTCAGGGTCAGCTTTGATATGGGGGCAATTATCCTGATTGCGGCAGGTCTTGGCTTTCTGGGCCTGGGCGCACAACCGCCATCGCCCGAGTGGGGCCTGATGGTCTCCGATGGCCGTGATTATCTGGTCGACCAGTGGTGGGTTTCGACCTTGCCGGGTCTTGCGATCCTGATCGTCGTGCTGGGCTTCAATCTGATCGGTGACGGCATTCGCGATATTCTTGATCCGCACCAGAGGCAAAGCTGATGACGGTGGGCGCAGACAAGAACAATTTGCTTGAGGTCGAAGACCTTGCCGTCCGCTTTTATACCTTGCGCGGGACGGTACACGCGCTGGAGGACGTGTCCTTCAAGCTGGGACAGGGTGAAAGTGTAGGACTGGTGGGGGAAACCGGTTGCGGCAAGTCGCTGACGGCCAGGGCCATTTTGCGCATTGTTTCGCCCCCGGGTAAAATCATTCGCGGAAACATTCGTTTTGAAGACAAGCAACTGCTTGAACTCAGCGAACGTGAGATCAGACAAATTCGCGGCAATCAGATTTCCATGATCATGCAGGAGCCCAAGATGTCCCTGAACCCGTCCATGCGGGTGGGGAAACAGGTGGCTGAAACCCTGATGATCCATGACAAGTCTCTTGGAAAGCGTGGCGCTTATGCGCAAGCCGTGGATATGTTGAACGCGGTCTCCATTCCCGATCCCAAACATATGGCCAAACGTTATCCGCATGAGCTGTCGGGCGGCATGGCCCAGCGCATCATGATCGCGATGATGCTGGTCACGCGCCCAAAATTGCTCATTGCCGATGAGCCAACTTCGGCCCTGGATGTGACCATCCAGGCCCAGATTATTGATCTTATTAACAACCTGATCGACGATATCGGCTCCTCTGTTTTGATGATCAGTCACGATCTCGGTGTTGTTGCTGAAACCTGCGACCGGGTGATTGTCATGTATGCCGGCAGCGTGGCTGAAAGCGGCCTGGTGCGTGATGTCATGGAAAATCCCCAGCATCCCTACACCCAGGGTTTGTTGCGCACCTTGCCAGATGCCATTGATCCGGGTCAGCCGCTTTATTCCATCAAGGGGACGGTCCCCAATCTGATGGACGAGCCTCTGGGCTGTCGGTTTGCGCCGCGCTGCCCGCAGGCCACGGATCGATGTTCCAGTCAAAAACCGCCGGTTTATGATGTCGGTCCCGGCCATCAGGTAGCCTGCTTCCTCCATGAAGCAACTTCTCCGGTGGCTGGCACTTCCGTCGGGGTTCAGCTGTGATGTCAGAACAGGCCGAGACATTGCTGGATATCCGCGACCTGCACGTCAAGTTTCCCTTGCGCAGTGGCTTGCTGATGCGCACCCATGCCACGGTTCATGCCGTCAGTGGTGTCAGCATCAACGTCAAGCGCGGTGAGGTTCTGGGCCTGGTCGGTGAATCCGGTTGTGGCAAAACCACCCTGGGCCGCGCCGTTGTCGGGCTGGCACCGACCAGCGGCGGCAGCATTAACTTCGATGGCCTGGAACTTGCGGGCAAGGACAGGGATGATGTTGAGGGGTTGGCGAAAAAAATCCAGCTGATTTTTCAGGATCCCTATTCGTCCCTGCATCCCCGCAAGATGGTTCGTGATCTGGTCGGCGAAGGTCTGATCCTGAACGGCATCGCCAGCGGGGCCGAAGTTGATCGCTTGACCCTCGCCATGCTTCAGCGCGTCGGCCTGGGCGTTGAGCATCTCTATCGGTTTCCCCACGAATTTTCCGGGGGTCAGCGTCAACGTATCGCCCTTGCACGCGCCCTGGTGCTACACCCGGACCTGATTATCCTCGACGAACCCACATCGGCGCTGGATGTTTCGGTTCAGGCGCAAACACTGAACCTGTTGAAGGAATTGAAGGCTGAACTGGGCCTGACCTATCTGTTTATTTCCCACGATCTGGGTGTTGTCCGTTACATGAGTGACCGCATCGCCGTTATGTATCTGGGAAACATCGTCGAGACAGGCCCGACCCGGAATGTCTTCGACAGTCCGCAACATCCCTACACGCGGTCTTTACTGGCGGCCTTGCCGTCGATCCATCCGGATCAACGTAAAACCCGCATCGTGCTGGAAGGTGATCCACCAACACCTATCGACCCACCGCCGGGCTGTCCCTTTGCCGGGCGCTGCCCCAAGGTTCAGCCCCTGTGCCATGAACAGAAACCTGTGCTCGCGATTGCCGGGCCGGATGCCCTGCACCTGACGGCCTGTCACGATCCCGATCTTTGATATCTAACGCGTAAGGAAACCGGTATGGAACTTTATGAAAATGCTTTGGTCTGGGACGACCATGCCGGATTTGAATCTCGCCCCGATGCCAACCTTGAACAGCTTGAGGGATGGCGCAAGGCAGGTGTGAACTATCTTTCGATCAATGCCGGTTATGACGTGCAACCATGGGACAACACTGTCAAAACCCTGGCATCTTTTCATCGTCAACTATCCGGCATGACAGACAGATATGTCATCGTCAAAACCGTTGAAGATATTGCCGAGGCCAAGGCCGCAGGCAAGCTGGCGGTAACCTTTGATATTGAAGGTATGACTTCTCTGAATGACAGCCTTGATATGGTGTCGATGTATTACAATCTCGGCGTCAAGCACATGTTGTTTGCCTATAACCTGAACAACAGTGCCGGGGGCGGATGCCATGATACAGATATCGGCCTGACCACTTTTGGCCGAGATGTTGTCGAAGAAATGAACCGCGTGGGCATGGTGGTCGATTGTTCCCACAGCGCCTACCGGACAACCATGGAAGCCATGGAAATATCAAAAGACCCGGTGGTTTTTTCGCATTCCAATCCGCGTGCTCTGGTCGATCAGGGCCGTAACATTCGCGATGAACAGATCAAGGCCTGTGCCGCGACGGGTGGGGTGGTTGGCATTAACGGCGTTGAACTGTTTCTGGGCGGCACGACTGACGTCGAAGCCTTTGTTGACCATGTGATCTATACGGTCGAACTGGTGGGGGCAGAACATGTTGGCATGGGCCTGGATTATTTTGAGGGTGAAGACGAGATTGCCGGCCTGACGTCCAGAAACCCGGCCTACTGGCCAACTAGTGAAGGCTATGTCGGAGACATTGGCTGCATGGGCCTGGATGCGTTGCCGCGCGCAGCAGAACTACTGCTGGAACGAGGTTTAAACGAAGAAGACGTCATCGGTATTCTGGGCGGTAACTTTCTGTCCGTGGCCGAACGCGTCTGGAAATAATGCCAAAGGTCTATATCGGTTGTGGGGCTGGATTTTCCGGGGATCGCTTTGATGCCGCCGGGCCGGTTGTCGATACACTGGCAGCCTGCGATGGTTCGCGTTATCTGATTTATGAAGTGCTGGCCGAACGCACTCTGGCCATTGCCCAGCGCTTGCGGCGCAATAATCCAGAGGCTGGTTATTCGCCTTATCTGGATCACTATATAGAACCTATCCTGGGACAAGCCAAAGCCAACGGCGTTCGCATTGTCTCCAACATGGGTGCGGCCAATCCCCTGGGCGCTGCCCGTCGTGTTCTGGAACTGGCAGCAGAAGCAGGGTTGGCGGATTTGCGCGTGGCCGTCGTCACTGGCGATAACTTGTTGGCCGTGCATAGCGTGGAGACGATCCGGGATTTACCAACAATTGAGGGCATAGGCCTGGCTGATCGGGAAATCGTTGCTGCGAATGCCTATCTGGGTGCCAGGCCCATCGCCGATGCCCTGGCCCTGGGCGTGGATGTGGTTCTGGTGGGACGCACGACGGATGCGGCCCTGGTGCTGGGTCCACTGATCCATGAATTCGGTTGGGCGGCAGACGATTGGGATCGCCTGGCGCAAGGCACAATGGCCGGGCATTTGCTCGAATGTGGCGGCCAGGTAACAGGGGCCTATTTTGCCGATCCCGGTTTCAAGGATGTGCCGGACCTGGCCGAGGTTGGCTTTCCCATCGCCGAAGTGAACGAGGCCGGCGACATGATTATCACCAAAGCCGCCCATACCGGCGGCCTGGTTTCCCGGGCCACCGTCATTGAGCAAGCCTTGTATGAAATTCACGATCCGGCAAGTTATCTGACGCCGGATGTTATTCTGGATTTAAGCGATATTTCTGTTGAAGAAATTGCGCCCGACAGGGTCCGGGTTACAGGGGCAAAGGGTGCCCCACCGCCGGCGACCCTGAAGGCAACGATTTCCATTGACGGCGGCTGGTTGGGCGAAGGTGAAATTACCTATGCCGGGCCCAATGCCCTGGCACGGGCCGAACTGGCGGCATCCGTCATTCGCCGTCGTTGTCAAATTCTGGGGGTTCAGGAACCTGTGCGGGTTGATATTTTTGGTGCGGGTGCTGTGCATGACAATGACATAGGCAGCAAGCGGGCCCAGGCGAAATTGTCTCACGTGAATTTGTCGCAGGCGAAATCGCCTTTGAGCGGCGAATACCGGGTGCGGGCGGCTGTGCGCTCGGCTGAGAAGAAAACCGCGCAACAAGTCTCCGATGAAGTGCTCAGCCTTTACTGTTCCGGCCCGGCCGCAGGTGGTGGCGTGCGCCAGTATGTCACTGAACATGTCAGCACAGCCTCCATTCTGATCGACCGGGATGAAGTCTTGCCTCATGTGCGTGCACAGGAGGTTTTCGCATGACGACCCTGGAAGTTCCCCTTCATGCCATCGCCCACGGTCGCGCCGGGGACAAGGGCAATCGGTCTAATATCAGTGTTGTCGTCTATCGCCTTGAGGCGTGGAATTATCTTCTGGATCAGGTGACCGCAGATCGTGTGCTGGATGTCTTTCGCCACAAGGGGGCCACTGCTTGCAACCGTTATGAATTGCCGAACCTGCGCGCCCTGAATTTTGTCATCGACGATGCCCTTGAAGGCGGTGTTAACGGCAGCCTCAGTATCGATGGCCACGGCAAAACCCTGTCATTTCTTCTGCTGGGGGAAATCAAGGTCCGGGTGCCGACAGAATGTCTGCCGGATGGATCACCCTATTTGTAATCCCTCCGAAAGCCTGTGCCTTCAGAGGGATTATTTATATATCAGGCGTTCACATTGACCACGACACGACCGCGGGTTTTACCCGCCATTTGATCACTGGCGACGGCAATGGCGTCCCCCAGATTGATCTCGGTCATCATTGTTTCGATGTGGCTGATATCGAGGTCTTTGGCCAGCCGGTTCCAGGCCTCAATCCGGCGTGGTCTGGGGCAATTGACACTGTCGACACCGGCCAGGGTGACACCACGCAGAATAAACGGCATGACCGTAGCAGGCAGGTCAAAGCCCTGGGCCAGACCACATGCAGCGACTGTGCCGCCATATTTCAGACTTGCGCAAATGTTGGCCAGGGTGTGGCTGCCAACCGCATCGACAGCACCGGCCCAGCGTTCCTTTGCCATGGGACGACCGGCTTCGGAAAGATCATTGCGGTCGATCAGGTCACTGGCACCAAGGCCTTTCAGATAGTCGGCTTCCGAGGCGCGTCCGGTGGAGGCAACAACGGTATAGCCAAGTTTCGCCAGCAGCGAAATTGCCACACTGCCAACACCACCGGCAGCGCCCGTGACCAGGATTTCGCCCTTGTCCGGCGTCACACCATGGTCTTCCAGGGCCATGACGCAAAGCATGGCGGTATAACCTGCTGTGCCGATGCCCATGGCTTGTTTTGGTGTGAATGTATCAGGCAATGGCACCAGCCAGTCACCGTTCAGTCGGGCTTTCTGGGCCAAACCGCCCCAATGTACTTCACCAACACCCCAACCATTCAGAACGACCTTGTCACCGACACTGTAGCCAGCATTGCTGCTGTCAGTGACTGTGCCGGACAGATCGATGCCCGGAACCATGGGAAAGTTGCGCACAACTGGCGACGATCCGGTAATGGCAAGACTGTCCTTGTAGTTCAGCGTGGAATAATCCACCTGCACGGTAACGTCACCTTCCGGCAAGTCGTTCTCGTCAACGTCACTCAGGGCGGCGCTGTAACCATTGTCGTCTTTATTGATCAGGATCGCTTTCATGGGAACGGTTTCTCTCGTCTGGAAGGGGAGTGTGTGGAGGGATATTCTGTAGAAAAACTAAACCGGATAGGAAGCCAAGGAAAGTGGCTACGCAGCAGATTTCAATCGTCAGGGTGGTGAACTACAACAATAACTTCAGGGTTATCTGGTTTTGACCATCAAGGCGTTGATATTCAAGATCCGTCGACAGGTCCTTGATCAGCGGCCAGCCCAGTCCGCCAACACGTCGCTCCCTTGCCGCCAGCTGCCGGTCGTCGTCGGGAGCGTTGCTGACAGGATCAAAGGCGATGCCGGTATCGCAGTAGCGCAGACAGGCTGCATCGTCCTTGACCTCGACATCCAGCTCAACATGGCCATCAGCGGCCATCTTACCGTAATTCACACTGTTGGTGACCAGCTCTTCAACGATCAAGGTAAGTTTGTGCCGTATGGTTGGCCCCAGACTGTAGGCGTGGCCAATCTGTTCCACGAATTCTACAGCTTCGTGGGTTAACAGCGGTCCATAAGGCAATTGTCTTTTCAAGCGGCTACCCTTGTTTACGTTGACCCGTAAGGTATTTGCATTATCACCATTGTCTTTTGCCAATGGCAATACACATCAGGTAGAACAGTTTGGCCGGATGTGAATTTCGGGACTCTGGTATTCAACTGGAGATAAGGAAATCACAGCGTTTCATTTCGACCGCAAACGCTCTAATATTTTCGGAAATATCGGAAGGTTGGTTCATGTTTATGCGCACAAGCTTAATGATTACTGCTTTGATTGGAACATTTCTGATCTCTGCGCCGCTGGCTCTGGCGGATATCGGCCAGATCAAAACGCTCAAAGGCAAGGTTGAGATCGAGCGGGCTGGAAAAACCTTGACGGCCGAAGCAGGTGATGCGCTTGAGCAGGCAGACACGATTGTCACTGGCGCGGATGGTCAGCTTGGCATGACTTTCATTGACAGCACACGGATGTCCTCGGGTCCCAACAGCCGGATCGAACTCAGTCGTTTCAGGTTTAACTCTACGACCCATGACGGTGAATTCAACACCCGTGTCAAACGCGGCACGCTATCTGTTATCTCCGGGCAAATCGCCAAACGCTCACCCGATGCCATGAAGGTCATGACACCGGCATCAATCCTCGGTGTCAGGGGAACACGCTTCCTGGTCAAGGTTGATGATGCGGGGGCAGGCCAATGAAGATGATTTTGAAATCAGGTTTACGTGCCAGTGCTGCACTGGTTTTGTTATCGTTGGTGACAGCCTGTGCAGCACCCAAAGGACCATCTGAACTAATCGTATTGTTGCCGGATTCAACGGGCAAGGTCGGCACAGTTATCGTCAGTAATGGCGAGAATAAAACTGTCCTGAACAAGGCTTTGGCCGCGGCTCGCGTCGGTGAGGGACCTGAGCAAACGCAGGCGGTTACCCTGAACCAGGAAGAAGTCGACAAGACCTTCGCCCAGGCGCTGCAAGCCGTGCCACCTGAACCGGTTTCTTTTACGCTTTATTTCGCCAAGGGCAGCACCGATCTGTTGGCCAAGTCAAAGCCTGCCATGCGCATGGTATTGCTTGAGGTTGCCAGCCGCCAGGTGGCTGAAGTTCAGGTCACCGGCCATACGGATACGGTTGGCCGACTGAAAACAAATGACGACCTGGCGCTTAAACGGGCGCGGGCAGTGGCAGAAATGCTGAAGACACGGGACCTTGGGACCAAACGTATTTTAACGACCGGACGGGGCGAGCGTGAATTGCTGGTGCCGACAAAGGATAGTGTTGCGGAACCCCTGAACCGGCGGGTTGAGATTATCGTCAGATAACCGGTTCGCGAAAGCGGATCGCAACGACGGTGATATCGTCGTTGGGTTCGGCCCCGGCGACGAAAGTCTTGACGTCGTCATACAAGGTCGCAACGACATTCTTGGGCGCATTATTATCCGAATTCCTGGTCAGGCAAACCGTCAAGCGGTCGGTGCCATACATTTTCTGGCTTGCTGTCATGGCTTCGTTGACACCATCTGTTGTCAGTACCAGGGTCTCGCCCGGCTCCAGTCTGGCTTTGTCCAGGGGGTAGTCAAAATCATCGATCACACACAAAGGTGGTCCACCATCACTGTTCAGTGACTTTGTCGCCAGGCCGGGGGCCACGACACAGGGTGAATCGTGGCCAGCATTACAAAATTCAAGTTCTCCGGTACGCGAATCGATAACGCCTGCAACCGCCGTCACAAACATGAAGGCCGGGTTTTCACGCGATATTTCCCTGTTGGCTGTTGTCATCAATTCTGCCACCGACGCATCTGTGCGCAAGGCGGCACTTTTGCACAAGGCCTTGCTCAGAGCCATGAACAGGGAGGCAGGCACGCCTTTTCCAGACACATCGCCTATGACAAAAAACAACCGGTGTTCATCCAGCATGAACAGGTCATAAAGATCGCCACCGACTTCCCGGGCGGGTTCCAGAAACGCATGTAGATCCAGGTTTTCCGGCAAACCTTCAATATTTTCAGGGTCCGGCAGAATACCCATCTGGATTTCCCGGGCCGCATTCAGTTCGCCGGACATGCGTGCGTTGTCTTCGCGCTCAACCAGTAAATTAAACGACATCAGGCGACGGTCCTGATCATCTTCAATGATCCGGGCAACCATCATCACCAGATAACTCAACACAACACCCAGGATCAGGAACCCAGGATCAACCAGTTGTTGGGCCAGACGAAAAAATTCGAAGCCAACGACCAGTGACAAGGCGACGATGGCAACGGTTGCTGCTGTCATGAAACCTGGCCCAAAACGCGGACCCAACACGATGATCAGGCTGGCCACGATCAACAATGCGATCAACACGCTGGCGCCGCTGTCTGGTGATTTGGCGAGACGGGTTCCATAGAGCAGGTTTTCAATAAACTGGGCCTGAATTTCGACACCGTCCATACGCGGTGTCACGGGCGTCGAATAGACATCGGCCACACCCAATCCCGTAACCCCGATCATGACCAGTTTGTTTTCCAATAGGCTTTTATCGATAGCCCCCTGAAATATCTTCTGGGCTGATACGCGTCTGCGGGGATCAGCCGGTGAAAAATGCAGATCAATCCAGCCATCCGGGTCCGTTGGCAAAACAATGTCACCAATGCGCACGCCGTCAACGCCGTCGGCCGTCTTCATCGTCTCGATCCAGTTTGCGCCCAGGGCGATCCTGATCAGCTCAACCCCCATGGTGGGGGCCAGTTGTTTGCTGACTTTAATGACCGTCGGTACCCGTCGCATGATGCCGTCAGGGTCGAGAACAGAATTAAGGTACCCATAACCGAAAGCTGTCTTTTCGATTTCCCTCGTATTTGTCAGATGATCCGCAAATTGTGGGAAGGATGCCAGCTGTCGGCTGTCACTGATTTGCACAGGCGTTTGAGGCACCGGGGCCAGATCACCGGACTGTTGTTTAACCGTCAACGCCGCACGACCCAGGGCGACGGGCCAGCGCGCTATCGTTTGTGCAAACAAGTTATCGTTCGACGGCAAAGTGGCCAGTTGCCTGCCGAGTTCAGCGGGTATGCCTGGTTGTTCCCTGGCGAACCGTCCCGGTGACAGGCGATCAGGTTCGGGCATGATGATATCAAGGCCGATAGCAAGTGGTTTCTGCCTTCCAACTTTGTCGATAAGTTCGGCCAGTCGTGTCCGGGGCCAGGGCCACTGTCCCTGTGCTTTCAGGGTCGCTTCGTCAATATCGACAATGACCACGGGCAGGCTGGTGACGTCACGCGGTGCCAGCCGGTGATAAAAATCCTGCAGACTTTGGCCGACGCGGTTAAAACCGGATTGTGAAATAACGGATTGTGCCAGAACCACCAGGATCAAAACGATAACTGCAAGCAGGCGTCCGTGTTCCACCGCCAGGCCACGGGCCAGGGGGTGACCGGACCAGCCAGTATTCAGGGTGTTGGGGGCGATATTTGCCGCCACATCAAATCACGATTTCCAGGCCATCATAGGCGGAGGAAACTTTCAGGGCGTCGCCGTCCCTGATGATCTCCTCATAGCGAATGGTTTCGGCCAGGATTTCCGACAGGGCCTTGTCGCCAAAAACAGGCTCGTGATGAAACATGCAATAATGTTTGACGCCAGCACGATGGCAAAGATCGACACCGATAATGTTGCTGGAATGACCCCAGTCTTCTTTCACGGATATCATGTCTGCCATCGTATACATGGCGTCAAATATCAGCAGGTCAGCGGACTTGAAGAAATCGACAAACTCTGCTGTTTCCTCTTCGGATTCCAGTTTGTGTTCGGCATCCGTGGAATAGACCACAGCCTTGCCGCTATTTTCAAACCGATAACCGTATGAATCGCCGTGATGGGGCTGGCGGATGGTGTGAACCGTGACATCGCCACACTGAAAAGGCTCACTCGGTGTCAGTTTGATGAATTCGATATCAGCGCCCAGAAAGTCAAAATGCACAGGAAAACAGGGGTCTTCCTGTTGTTTGCGCAAGGCCTGTTCCAAAGTGTCGTGACCACCGTGAATGCGCAGCTTGTTGCCGGGAATATAGGCCGGGGGGAAAAACGGCAGCCCCATGATGTGGTCCCAATGGGGGTGCGACATGAAGATATTATATGTCTGCGGTTTTCCAGGGCCATGTTCCTGCATGATTTGCTGGCCCAGCTCTCGCAAACCAGAGCCCATATCGCAGACGATATAGTCTTGTCCCGGCACCTTGATTTCGACACAGGACGACGAGCCCCCAAATCCACTCCGCTGGTGAAAGGCCAGTTCGGAATCCATGAAATCGCTGATTGCAGTATCATCCGCAAACTGCTTGCCGTTTGCCTTTTGCAACGCCTGAAAGACTTTTTTGCGAATGCCATCGCCCGTAAGGGAAACCGGTAACGAACCCCGTGTGCCCCAAAAGTGAACCTTCATTGATCAGTCCTCTTGTCCGGCAGACCAGGCGGCGACCGCCGCATCGGAGAAACCCTTTATGGCCTCGGCGGTGGTGTCGAATGTCTTGAAGACAAAATGAAAGCGGCTGATTTCAAAGATTTCTTTCATGTCCGGCTGCAAGGCAGAAACGACGATGGACATCTCCGTTTTTTTGCTTTCCTTCGAGGCGATCATCAGCGCCCGCAGGCCGACGCTGCTCATATAGTCGATGCCGCTCATATCCAGAATGATGTGTTTGTCCGCCGCAGCACATTGGCCAACATGTTCCAGTAATTCGGATTGAAAACTCTCCGCACTGGTGTGATCGACGCGACCCATTGGCGCCAGAACGACAACTTCCGCAAATTCCTGCAAATTCATATCAGCGATGGCCCCCTCGAACCCTGAACACGTGCGTCGATTATTAAACAAAACGGGTGCGCTGCCTACCTGTCCCGCCGATGATAATTGGTCATATTTCTCCAGGCAAAGAAGAAGAAATAGATACGTCTGCATACAATAGATGACTTCAAGTAAAAGCGTCAAAATTCTACCTGTGCGACAATACGGCACACAGTAATTCCGCCCTCCAGGTGCTATATCAGCAATATCTTATGGAGAAGGAACAAGACGATGTCGCGCACGAACAATAGTCGTACACTTAAAGCCGGAATTGCCATGTTGGCTGGGTCCGTCATGGCCCTGGGCAGCGGTCCAGCTCAGGCTGCTGACAGCCTTGTGGATGCCCTGACGGGCGGCAAGCCTGTGGCTGATCTCAGGTTGCGGTACGAATCAGTTGACCAGGCCGGATTTGCAAAAGACGCCGATGCTTTAACGCTGCGCACACGCGTTGGTTATGGCACCGGGACCTGGCAGGGCCTGAGTGCAGCTTTTGCTTTTGAAAATATTTCGGCTCTGGGGTCGGAAGATTATAACGACACGATCAACGGCAAATCCACTTTCCCGACAATCGCTGATCCTGAAACAACAGAACTGGACACAGCCTGGATCAGATATACCGGCCTGCCTGATACCAGCCTGACATATGGACGGCAAAAGGTTGTCCTCGACAATGCACGGTTTGTGGGCAATGTCGGCTTCCGCCAAAACCAGCAGACATTTGATGGTCTGGTCGCGGCAAATACATCCCTGCCGGAAACAACCTTGATCTACGGCTATGTCTATAACGTCAACCGGATTTTCGGCAATGACGCTACATTGGGAGACTTGTCGACACGCACCCATTTGGTGAATGTTTCCAATACAAGTTTCAAACCGGTGAAGGTTACGGGTTACGGATATTTCCTCGATGTGCATCGTGTTGCCAGCTTGTCCACCAGGACACTGGGCTTGCGCCTGACTGGCAAAAATGATTTGCCAGCTGAGGGTTTCAAGCTGCTGTATGCCGCTGAATATGCCCGGCAAAATGACTATGCCGACAACACGGCAAATGTCAGCCTGGATTACAAATTACTGGAGCCTGGGATCGCCTGGAAAGGCCTGGTCGTCAAAGCCGGTTACGAGGTTCTTGAAGGTGATGGCACAACAGGGTTTTCAACACCACTGGCGACCCTTCACGCTTTTCAGGGTTTCACTGACAAGTTTCTGTCGACACCGGCAAACGGTATTGAAGACAAGTACCTGAAAGCCTCAATGACTTTCCCGGCGGACAGTGTTCTCAAAGGTAGCAAGATTGCCGCCCAATATCATGACCTGGATGCAGACAAGGGCGGTGCCAGTTACGGCAGCGAATGGAATGTCTCCGTGTCGAAAGGGTACAAGACAGATTTCGGGAAAATGGGCGTGGCCCTGAAATATGCGGATTACGATGCGGACACCCAGTCCACGGATACGCAAAAACTATGGTTGACCGTGTCCTACAAATACTAGGTAGGACATGACAGCCAGGGAATGATTTGGGAAAGATCAGTCCTTTATCGCTTTCGGAGCATGGAGTAAGGTAACTTATTCTGTTCTCCGAAAGCGTATTAGTTCACGATGCCGACAAATGCAGATCAGTTCGCAGACATGCCGGATGCCGCCAGACTGGCGTTGTTTGAAAGTGTTGTAGAAGCAATTGACCAGGCGGTTGTTGTCTGGAGTGACGACAACTTGTTGATTTTTTGCAACAAGCGATTTCGCGATATGTGGGGATATTCAGATGAGGATGCGGCACCCGGTGTCGCAGCGAGGGATTTGTTGCGTAATTATTTGCGACAGAACCCCTCCGCAGAGAAATACACCGATGCTCAGCTTGAAAATGAAATAGAGCTGCGTTTTGCCATTGTCACCGAATCTGATGAGGTGGCCAAAAGTACACAATTTTCACATTATGACGGACGACAGTTGCTCATACGTCGTTTTGAAAAACCCGGCCTTGGCCGTGTCTCCACCTATTCTGACATAACACCGCTGAAAGAAACGGAGAACCAGCTCGTCAAGAAAACAGATATATTGCGGTCGACACTTGATGCGATGGATCAGGGCGTGGCGATCTGGAGCGACGAAGACGACGAAATTCTGGAGTTATGTAATAACCGGTTTCTTGAGTTGTGGGGATACCCGGAAGAACTGGGCAAGCCCGGCACGACGGCGATGCAATTCCTGACTTATGACGCTGAACGTGGTGAATTCGGGGCAGGCGATCCACAGAAACTTGCCCGGAAATATCTTGATCGGGTGAGAGATTACTTTGACCGTGAAACCGACGATCTGCATACGACGGTTGACGGCAAGACATTATATATTCGTCGACGGGTCATCGAAGGTTTTGGCTCGGTTTCAACGTTCACGGATGTTTCCAATCTGAAAAAGACCGAAGACGATTTGCGGGACTCGCAGGCCCAGCTGAAATACCAGATAGAGCTGTTGCAGAACAGGGAAGCCGAACTTGAAAAACAACGAAGTTATCTTGAAAATCTGACCGTCGAACTTGATCAGGCGCGCAACGTTTCTGTTAAAATGAACCAGGAAAAGGATCGCCTGTTTTCCATCCTTGCCCATGACCTGTTGGGACCCTTCAATGCGATTATCGGTTTTTCGAGCCTGCTGAAATTACGGGCCGAACACCTCGACCCGCCCAAAATCGTTGAGGCTGCTGATGCCATCAACGAATCGGCAACGGGGTTACATCAGTTGCTGGCCAATCTTCTGGAATGGTCACGAACCCAGATGGACGGCGTTGTCGTCGATCTGTCTCAAGTCGCTGTTCACGAAATTGCCGCAGAAGTACAAGAGCTGTTTCGGGCGTCAGCAAACCAGAAAAACATCACCATTGTGGATGATATCCAGACTGTGACCGCAACGACTGACAGCAACATGATTGCGGCTGTTCTGCGAAACCTGCTGAGCAATGCCGTCAAGTTCACGCCTGAGGGCGGGACAATTGCCTTGTCTGCTGCGCTGGATGGGAGGGATTTTATCCTGGGTGTAACGGACACTGGCATTGGTATGCCGCCAGACCAGCTTGAGAAGCTGTTTTCGCTGGAAAACCTCAATACACTCAACGGAACCCTGGGAGAAATTGGAACCGGTCTCGGTTTGCAGGTTTGCAAGGACTTTGTCGAAACACTGGGCGGCACCATATCGATAGACAGCAAACCAGCTGAAGGCACCAGTTTTCGGGTGGTATTGCCGGTGGCAGGACCTGATAAATAAAATTCGCTGGTCGACAGTCGAAGAAGATTGCATCAAAGGCAGGGGTGGATTTATCCGAATTAAAGCAACGCCAAAGCGTATTCGATTGAATATAATTCATCTTGTTGCATTTTAATGTTTATTTTCAATAACTTATTATCAAATTTCTGTTTAGTAAAAAATTGAAACAAGCCAACAACTTTGTCGCAATATTTTCAAAATAAGCCTATATTCCGTCAATTGATTTGCGATTTTGTGCTCTGAACCTGGAATACCATGACCAGCGCTGAATATCCTGCCCTGAAATCTTATGCGAATGTTTGTTCGCAAGTCGCCCGGGTGTGTTTGTCGACAGTCTTTGCCGGGGCGATTGCGTTCAGTTTTTCTGCTCCATCTTTTGCTGATGTAAAAGTCCGGTCTTATGACCGGGGCAGCAAGACAGAGCGTTCGGTTGGCGGCAAAAATGGCAAAGCGAAATCAAGTCGCCGTTCATCCAAAAGCGGCGGCGGCAAGGGGCGTGCCGGGCGACCTGCACCAGAGGATGATTTCGAACCGGGTGAGGTTCTCGTTACCAATTTCCCAAAAAGTTTTCAGGGGAACTTGCCGGGTCTCAAGTTGCAGGTGATCGAACGCATTGCAATCAAAAAACTGGGTGTCGAAATCCTGCGTCTGAAACTGCCGAAGGGCCAGACGGTGAGGAAAGCGGTCAAACAACTGGCAACCAAATATCCGTCGGCAACTGTTGACGCAAATCATCGCTATGATCTTTCCGCCGCGACCAGCCGCATGCGCTTTCCGAGACAGGTCGCAGGCTGGTCCCAGGTACCTGCAGATTGCGGCAAGGGTGTGCGCTTTGGCATGATTGACGGTGCTGTGGATGTTCGCCATCCCGCCCTCAGGGGGCAAAATATTGTCTATCGATCCTTCCACGATAAAACACGTAATCCGGCGTCGGATGCTCACGGTACATCGATTGCGACCTTGCTGATCGGAAAGCCCATGCGCAATGGCTGGTCCGGTTTGTTGCCCGGCGCACAACTGTTTGCCGCCAGCATGTTTGAAATTGATCGTCAGGATCAGGTTGTCGGCAACAGTGGCGGACTGCTCAAGGCCCTGGACTGGTTGGTCAGCAATAATGTCAAAGTCGTCAACTTCAGCATCGCCGGTGCCGATAATAAAACTGTCGCCAGGGTGCTGAAAAAGGCCCGCAAAGCAGGCATGATCCTGATCGCTTCTGTCGGCAACTGGGGCTATCGGGGGAAAGCGGCGTATCCGGCTGGCTATCGCGATGTTGTCGCCGTAACGGCAACAGGTCCCCGAAACAAGATTTTTGCCAATGCTAACCAGGGACGGTACGTCGATTTTGCAGCGCCCGGCGAAGGGATCTGGGTCCCCGTTGGGCCAAACGGTCGAACCGGTGACGGCACATCCTTCGCGGCACCTTTTGTGACGGTACTGGCTGCGTTGCAGGTCTCGCGCGGTCAGCGCGCTGATCCCGAAATATTCCGCCGTTCACTGCGTCGCCAAACCCTTGATCTGGGTAAACGGGGGCGAGACCAGGTTTTTGGCTGGGGCCTGGTTAAGGCCAATCCCACATGTACAGAGCGTTGATGGTCATTCGGATATGGTGGCATCGTGAGTGATGACGGGACGGCAAGCGTCGTCAATTGTCCATCTTGTGCCTTTGAAAACCCCTCAGCAAACCGGTTTTGCGGCGGCTGCGGTACACGATTGCCGGATGCCTGCCCGTCTTGCGGCAATGAAATCGTTGGCGGAAATAATTTCTGCGGTAATTGCGGTTTTGACATTCGCACCAGTGCAACATCCGAAGCTTCTGCCCCTCCACCCGTTGTTTCCAGGCCACAAGTCAAAGAATCTCCAGCCCTGAGTGACAGTGCTGCCGAACGTCGACATCTGACTGTCATGTTTTGCGACCTGGCTGATTCAACGGAACTTTCGGGCCAACTGGATCCGGAAGATTTGCGCGATGTCATTGCGGCCTATCAGTCAGCGGCCGCCAGCGTAATTGAGAAATGGAACGGATATATCGCTCGTTACATGGGCGACGGTATTCTTGTCTATTTTGGTTATCCCCGCGCCCATGAAGACGACCCGGAAAGGGCAGTTCATGCCGGTCTGGATATCGTCGCCCGGATCAAGGCTCTGAAGGTACGGCCTGGTCTTGATTTGCATGTCAGAATTGGCGTAGCGACAGGGCTGGTTGTTGCCGGAGATCTCATCGGCAGTGGCGCTTCTGAAGAACGTGTTGTTCTTGGTGTAACACCAAATCTGGCCGCCAGACTTCAGGGGCTCGCGGAATATGATTCGGTTGTGATCAGTGATGGCACCCATCGCCTGGTCGGCGGATTTTTTGACTATGAAGACCTCGGGCGTCAAAACCTCAAAGGCATCGCAGCGCCAGAAAATGCCTGGCGCGTCACCGCGATTAGTCAGACCACCAGTCGGTTCGAAGCAACGACCGAGGCAGGCCTTAGCGCCCTGGTCGGTCGTCAGGAAGAAATTGGTTTGTTGCAGGGTCGCTGGCGGCAGGCAAAAAGTGGTGAAGGGCAGGTTGTGATGTTGTCGGGAGAGGCCGGTGTTGGCAAATCCCGCATCGTTGAAGCCTTTATGCGAAGCGTTGAAGATGAGGACCAGGCCAGGATCACACTGTCGTGCTCACCCTTTCACAAAAACTCGGCGCTTTACCCGATTATTGGCTGCCTTGAACGGGTCATGGGGATTGTCCGGTCTGATTCGGCGACTGAGCGCCTGGAAAAACTGACACAGTTTGTTGCTGCCACGGAACTGGACCCGGACGGGATTGTGCCCTTTGTCGCTACGGTCATGATCGACGGCGCCACTTTGCCAGTCGAATATTCAGGTGGCACGCCCGAGGAGCAACGCCGACGGGTTTGGGATGCCTTGCTGGCTTTGCTCGAAGCCCAGACCAAAATACATCCCCTGATCATGATCGGCGAAGATATTCACTGGATCGATCCATCTACCCAGGAATTCTGCAGTTTATTGATAGAACGGTTGCGGGACTTGCGGCTATTACTGGTTCTCAGCACGCGACCGGAATATCAGGCACCGTGGTTGGGCCATCCGCACGTGACAACCTTCACTTTGAACCGTTTGAGCCGCTCTGACAGTGAAGCCTTGATCGCGGGTATTGCTGGTGAGGCAAAATTGCCAACGTCCGTTCTGAACCAGATTGTTGAACGTACCGATGGTGTACCGTTATTCATTGAAGAACTGACCAAAACCGTTCTCGAATCCGGATCGCTTGAGATCGTCGACGGCAAGTATGAACTTGCGGGCAAGATGCAGGGCATTGAAATTCCGGCGTCTTTGCATGACAGCCTGATGGCGCGTCTCGATCGTATGGCCCCGGTCAAGGAAGTCGCACAAATTGCGGCGGTTGTTGGCCGCCAGTTTGACGAAGATGTTCTCGCCGACGTTTGCAAACTGGATATTGATGATTTGCGCCTGGCGTTGGAACAGTTGATCGACGCAGACTTGATCGTTCGTCGCAGCTTGCCACCTTCCGCAACATTTCAGTTCAAACACGCGCTGGTGCAGGATACGGCTTACGAATCCTTGTTAAAGGCGACCCGGCAACGTTATCACCTGGACATTGCCAATGCCCTGGCCGCGCGCAGTACCAGAGACGATCCCGTCCCAACCGAAATTCTGGCGCACCATTATTCAGAGGCCCGGTCGGCGGAAAAGGCGGTACCCCTGTGGAAAGAGGCGGCAGAGAAAGCTGCGGAACGCTGGGCCAGCGCGGAAGCCGTTGGGCATCTTGAACGTGGTCTGGAATTAATGCCACTGATGCCGGATGCCGAACAACGTGCAAAGCTGGAATTACCGCTCTTGCTGGACCTGGTTGCGGGTCTGCGCATTCTGGATCGTTATCCGGATGCCCTCAAAGCGCTGGAGCTTGCCGAAACAGATGCAACGGCTTCTGCAAATGACGAAGCACTGGCAGAAATACATTACATGCGCGGAAATATCTATTTCCCCATGGGCAATATCGATGGCTGTTTGAACGAACATGAAATGGCCCAGCAATTCGCCCGCAAAGCATCTTCACCGGCCATGGAAGCCAGGGCACTAAGTGGCCTTGGCGACGCCTGGTTTATGCGCGGACATTTGATCACAGCACATGACAGTTTCAAGGCCTGTCTTGATGTCGTTGAACAGCATGGGTTGAAGCAGATCGAACCTGTGAACCGGGCCATGTACAGCCATTCCTTGTTGTATCTGCTGGAGATGGACAAGGCGTTGGAAAACGTCACGCTGGCCGCCCGACTTGCCGTTGAAAACGGGAACGACCGGGCTGAAATGGTTGCCAGGGGGAGTTGTGCCGGGAAAATCCTGTTTGACATGGGTGATTATGACGCCTCCCGCAAGGAAGTCGAAACGGCTCTTGATATTGCCACAAGGATAGGTGCCCGGCGGTTTGAACCTGTAAATCTTGCCATCCTGACACAGATTGAACTGGTCGGGGACAATCGGAGCAAGGCTATCGAACATGCACGAAAGGCTGTTGAAATCAGTCGTGAAACCGGTATTTTGTTCGCCGGACCGCTGGCTATGGGCGCCCTGGCCCTGGCGACCGACAATGATGAAGAACGGCGAATGGCCATCACCGAAGGCATGGCGGTTCTGGAACAGGGCTGTGTTGGCCACAGTCACATCTGGTTTTATCGCAATGCCATGGATGCCTTGTTGCAGGCGGGCAATCTGGATGGTGCCGACGCCATTGCCGAAGCCGCCGAAGAATATATATCTGAACAACCGATCCCCTGGATGAGCCTGATTATCCGGCGGGCGCGGGTGTTGGCTGAACTGGGGCGCGGACACAGAACTGAAGAAAACATGGCCGAAGCACAGGCTGTTCTGGACGAAGCAAGGGAACAAGGTTTTAATGCTGTGACACCCGCATTGGAACAAGCCCTGGCAGGTCAGGACACCTGATATATGACTGAATACAAACCGTCTCTCCGGCTGACAATCCTGAAAATCCTGCGCTCCCTGCAAACCCTGGCAGGAGCATTGGCCATTATACTCATACCTTTCCTGTGGGGTGCTTGGTCGCCTTTGGTCCTCGGCATTGTCCTCGGGACTATTATCGGCTCGGCAGCACTTGTTGTTGTTCTAAGCCATGTCCTGCACGGCCCCTTTAACCGGGGTGAATTAAAAGGCTGAGGCGCGACCAGACCTGATCGTCACGGTTCCGGATCGTCTGGTCCATAGGCAAAGGTGTGAACCGCTGCTTCAACATTTTTGACATCCCGTATTCCGAAGAACCCACGCGGTGTGCGAATGGTACCGCCTTTGCGGGTATGGCTGATGTCTTCACGAAATATCAGATTGCCGGAGCCATCTGCTTTAGTCGTCCGTTCCAGTTTGCCGACATCCCTGGGTGCAAAGGTTTCAACCTTGTGCCGCGGAAACAAGCGGATGATCAGGATGCGCTGGTCGGTCAGGGCATAGACCAGCCATTTTCTGGCCTCAAACCAGGCCCAGACCGGTGTCAGAATAAATGCCAGACCAATAAGCATGAAGGGAATGCCAAACAGCGGGAAAAGCAGCGGCTCATTTGGGCTGTAGGCGACGCTCATCCAGACTATGGAGAAGATGAAAAAAAACACGCCAAAGAAACTTCGGGGTAACTGGCTCATGGCTCTGGCACCTGGGCCCGGACGATCAGCCCAGATTACCTTTTCGCCGCGCCGTGATTCAGCGTTCGCAATCTGAAGGGCATCGAAATGTTTCATCGCCAATCTCCCCTGCAATCAAGGCGTTTCGGTGAAATCCGGAAGCGCCCTGATTGCAGGGAAGTTTAGCGATGGATAGCCTGGGTTGCCAGAATGAATTTTAACTTGCCCGGCGTGAAACTTCACCTGTACGTATCGACGATGTTTCAATATCCGCAAGCACTTCGGCAACTGCGGCTTCCAGTGACTGGTTTTCTGTATCGACCACCAATTCGGGTGATGCAGGTTCCTCATAGGGTGCCGAGATGCCTGTGAATTCAGGGATTTCACCGGCTCTCGCCTTGACGTACAGGCCCTTCGGATCACGGCTTTCGCAAGCGGCGAGGCTGGCCTTGACGAAGACTTCCCGGAACTTGTCGCCGACGATGGCACGGGCGTTTTCGCGATCTTCGCGGTAGGGGGAAATGAAGGCTGTCACTACGATGAAACCGGCATCGGCAAAAAGATTGGCGACTTCAGCAATTCTGCGGATGTTTTCGGTACGGTCGTCGGGACCAAAGCCCAGATCATTGTTCAGGCCCTGGCGCACATTATCGCCGTCCAGCACATAGACCTGATCGCCACGTTCAAACAATTTGCGCTGCAGTGCCATGGCGAGCGTCGATTTGCCTGAGCCAGACAAACCGGTCAACCACAGGACCCCACCGCCATGTCCATTAGCCTGCAACCGTTCGTCTTCCGTGACCGTCTGGTCAACGGAAACAAGGTTGCGGGCTGCTGCCAGATCAGACGCACCTTCGATGATGCAGCCACCAACAACACGATAGTCGCGCACCAGAACACCGCGTCCCGTTGCCCGATGATCGACAAAGGCATCCAGCGCCATGCGAGAGCGGCTGCGCAAGGTGACATCGGCGACGGCATTGTGCGCAATTTCGCTGCTTTCCGCTTCTGTCTGCAGTGTTTCCACGTCGATAACACGTTTGATGTCGGCAACCGTCACAGTGTGCTCGGACGTACCCAGCTTGAGCTTCAGGCGATCACCAACTTTCAATGCTTCCTTATCCAACCAGAACAGGCGCACGTCCAGCAAATTGGTTTCTACTGGTGTGGTTTCCAGGTGGCTGGCGATATGGCCTCGCTCAACAAAGATTTCTTCATCCAGAGTCAGGGCAATGGATTGCCCGGCAGCAGCGCTGAGGCTGGTGGGCTGACTTGGATCGATAATGGACTGGACCCTTGCGGTCTGACCACCGGGTGAGAAGTGCAACTGGTCGCCAACCCGGACCAGGCCGCTGGTGATACGTCCGACCAGATATCGCTTGTCGTCCTGACGGTAGACGTCCTGAACCGGAAAGCGCAGGGCCTGGTTGGAGGGCGCGTCCTGTTCTGAAAAACTGTCCAGGGCGGAGACAACACTGTCACCCTGCCACCAGTCCAGATGCGGTGAATGTTTGCTGGCGATATTACTGCCTTCACGGGCAGAGACAGGTACAACGGCCTTTGCCTTGATGCCCAGTTCTTCCAGGTATTTGCGGATTTCCGCGTCCACCTGGTTAAAGCGTTCTTCAGAATAATCGACAAGGTCCATTTTGTTGACGACAACAGCAACCTGTGGGACGCCCAGCAGATGCAGCAGATAAGCATGTCGGCGGGTTTGTTCTGAAACACCTTGTTCGGCATCGATTACCAGCAAGGCTGCATCAGCTGCTGCCGCACCGGTTACCATGTTTTTCAGGAACGCCTTGTGTCCGGGTGCATCAATGATGACATAACGACGGGCAGGGGTCTTGAACCAGATCCGGGTGGTATCAACAGTGATGCCCTGGTCGCGTTCGACCTGCAAAGCATCCATCACAAACGACCATTCAAAGTCGGCACCGCGACGATCTGCCTGGGCTTTAAGTTCTTCAACCTTGCCATCTGGCAGGCTGTCGGTGTCGTGCAACAGACGACCGACAAGGGTTGATTTGCCATGGTCAACATGGCCAACAATGACGATGGGCATGGGGGTCAGGTTGACGGCCGATGGATCGACCGGTTTTGCAATTGAATTCATGATCTTGTTCCTACAGGTAGCCGTGCGCTCTCAAGCGCTCGAACGCATCTTCTGATTCGTGGTCCATGGCGCGACCGGCGCGTTCGGGTGCACGGGTTGCTTCCAGTTCCTCGATGATTTCATCCAGGGTAGTGGCGTTGCTGTCGATGGGAAAAGTGATCCCTTCTTCACCAAGCGAGCGGAATCGTTTGCCGTCTTTGGCAAAATACAGCGGCACCACCGGAATTTCTTCGCGCTGGATATAGCGCCAGATATCAACTTCGGTCCAATGCAGCAGGGGATGAACCCGGATATGTGTGCCGGGTGGAAAGTCGGTGTTGTAGTGGTTCCACATTTCTGGCGGCTGGTCCCGGAAATCCCAGGCACCGTCTTCGCCGCGGGGACTGAATACACGCTCCTTGGCCCGGGTGGCCTGCTCGTCGCGACGGATACCGGTGATCAGGGCTTGAAATCCATAGCGGTTCAACGCCTGCTTGAGGCCCAGGCTTTTACGGGCAGCAAAGCGGGAAGCTGGTTCAAGATCGATATCCACATCCTCGATCGGCGGGCAATCGTCGTCGATCAGGTCCAGTTTCCATTCCTTGGTGTATTTTTCGCGGAAGGCATATGTCTCGGGAAATTCCTTGCCGGTATCCAGGTGGGCGACAGGAAAAGGGAGCTGACCGAGAAAGGCTTTTTGGGCCAGGCGGATCATGACATTACTGTCTTTGCCCAGCGACCACAGCATGGCCAGTTTTTCAAAACGGTTTTTTGCCTCACGCAGAATGTAAATACTTTCAGCTTCAAGGCGGTCGAGGTGGTTCATATGTCTATTCCGATGTTTTTAAATTCTGTGTCGGCAAGATGAATGCCGCATTCTGTTTTGTTCTGATCACGCCAGCGTCCGGCGCGTGGGTCTTCTCCGGCTGCAACCCGGTCGGTACAGGTCATACAGCCGATTGAAAGAAAGCCGTCGGCTTCCAACGGGTGTTTGGGCAGTTTATGTTCGCTGAAATAGTTTTCTACCATTTCGCTGGTCCAGTTGGCCAGGGCGTTGACCTTGATTTTGCCGTTGGCGACTTCAAATCGGGTCATGGTCTCACGTTGATCATTTTGATCCCGCCTGCGACCGGTAAACCAGGCATCAAATTCCTGCAAAGCCAGGTTCAGCGGTGCAACTTTGCGAAAGGCGCAACAGGCATCGGTATTCTGCGTGAACAAAATACCCTGGGGGTCCAGCCTGGATACGTCATCTACCTGTGGACGCAAACTGCTGACATTTTCCAGGCCCAACAAGTCAACTAACTGGTTCCGATAGCGCAGTGTTTCGCCAAAATGCTTGCCGGTATCTACAAACAAGACAGGTGTTCGCTTGTTGGCCCGTGCCACCATATGCAACAGCACAGCCGAACCCGTACCAAAGGATGACACCAGGGTAATGCGTTCACCGAATATCTCGTTTGCAGAACGAGACACCAATTCTTGTGCGCCCAGATTGGAATATTTGTGCTCCAGGCTTCGCGCCCGGGCATGAAGGTCCTGGTTCAGGTCCGATTCAGTTTCATTTATTGCCAGGGCGGTCATAGCCTGCCCCTATTCCGCAGCTGATTGAAAGGAAGCGATAAGGGCGGAATTTGCATCAGGCTGCAACCGCACAGTTATACGAGCGACAGCTTCCGACCAGGCTTCGGCTTCGGCGTTGTCTCTGGCTTCGATGGCGTCAAAACCGACGCGTTCGAGAGCGACAAAGACGTCGCGAACGAGGGGACCAGTCGCTCGAAGTTCACCCAAAAAGCCATAACGATGACGCAACAATCTGGCTTGTGAATAACCGCGCCCATCGGCGATACCTGGAAAGTTCACTGCGACCAGGTCGAAATAATTCAGGTCAGATACGATGGTGCTGACATCAACGTCGCCAGTAATACGCACGCCCAGAGACAGTTGGCTGTCGACAAGTTCTGTCTGATCAGCAAGCCAGCGGGTAAGGGAGACAATGACTTGACCGGTTTCGGGTAAAACGTCGTCGTCGGCCAGGTTTTGCCAATTGTCGTCGATGATTTTACCGTGTTTGAGAATGGGCATAGAGGCTCTCCTTGAACGGGGTGGTGCCGAGGCGCTTGACGGTGTCGACAAAGCGTTCACCGGCTTCCCGGATATCCAGATAAACAGCAATCAGGTTTTCGATAACATCGGGGATTTGATGACCGGCAAAGCCAGGTCCGACAATCTCGCCAATGGCAGCGTCATCATCTGCCCGGCCACCAACGGTGACCTGGTAGAATTCCTCGCCTTTTTTCTCCAGACCCAGAATGCCGATGTGACCGATATGGTGGTGGGCACAAGCGTTGACGCAGCCGGAAATCTTGATTTTCAGCTCGCCAATATTGTGCAGGCGCTCAAGATCATCCAGCCGTTCTGTAATCGCCAGGGCGACCGGGATTGAACGGGCGCTGGCCAGGGTGCAGAAATCCATACCGGGGCAGGAGATGATATCGGTGGCCAGTCCAGCGTTCGCAGTCCCCAGCCCAACACGCTGCAATGACTGCCAGAGAGCAGGTAATTGATCGGCACGGACATGGGGCAGGATCAGGTTTTGCTCGTGGCTGACGCGAATTTCACCAAAACTGTAGGCGTCTGCAAGATTGGCCAGAACATACATTTGTTCGGCGCTGGCATCACCAGGTGCAATGCCAAAGGCTTTCAACGATACCGTGACAATATTATAGCCGGGCTGCTTGTGGGCATGAACATTTGTGTGCTGCCAGGCGATAAACCCTGGCTCCTGTACCTGATGATCCGGGTCAGGGATAACAACATCTTCAAAAACCGGCGGCAGGAAATTATTGCGGATGCGTGTGATTTCGTCCTGTGGCAGTTTCAGGGCGCTGTCGCGGGTTGCCAGCCATTCATCTTCCACCAGGTCGCGGACAACTTCGGCTCCTAACTCGTGAACCATGATTTTGATACGGGCTTTGTATTTGTTGTCGCGACGGCCCAGCTGGTTATAGACGCGCAATATTGCTTCCAGATAACTCAGCAGGTCTTCTGCAGGCAGAAACTCGCGGATGACTTTTCCCAGCATAGGTGTACGGCCAAGTCCGCCACCGACCTGTACTTCGAATCCGATTTGCTTTTCATCGTCATGAACCAGCTTCAGGCCAATATCATGCACGGCGATGGCTGCGCGATCATTACCGCCACCGGAAACGGCGATCTTGAACTTGCGCGGCAGAAAAGCAAATTCAGGGTGCAAGGTCGACCACTGACGTACAATTTCAGCCCAGATACGCGGATCATCAATTTCGTCCGGGGCGGCCCCGGCATAATGATCTGCGGTGACATTGCGAATGCAACTGCCGCTGCTCTGGATGGCATGCATCTCGACACTGGCGAGTTCTGCCAGGATGGCCGGGGCGTCTTTCAGGGACAACCAGTTCAGTTGAAGATTTTGGCGGGTTGTGAAATGGCCATAGCCCTTGTCATAGGTGCGGCTGATGTCGGCAAGTTTGCGCAACTGTCGCGACGACAAGGTGCCATAGGGAATATTGATCCGCAGCATGTAGGCATGCAGTTCCTGATAAAGACCGTTTTGCAGCCGCAGGGGACGGAACTCGTCCTCGTTCAGGGCACCTTCGAACCGACGCTCGACTTGCTCCTCGAACTGGGCGGCACGCTGGTCGACCAGCAGTTGATCGTGTGGTTCATAGGCATACATGGGCCAAACTCCGGTCAGGCGATTATTAATCAGGCGTGGTGCGGGGAGACGGTTGGTCCACTGACCCGGATACGTTCGCGAAAACGCAGCGGCACAGGAACTGTAATTTCGTCATTGTCGTCGACATCAATGGCGTAGACGCCCACCACATCACGGGCGATTTTTGCCCGTTCAACAATTTTTAACGTGTCCTCAACTTCACTGCTGGCTGTCAGAACCCAGGCCGAAGATATGTCGACGGTCCAGTCAAATGTCTGGCTGAGATAAACGACGATACCTGTGTCCAGGCGATTTGCGGTGATGATTTGTGCGGTCATGGCGCTGAGCCTTTCGGGAATTGGCAATATTTTGCGAAATTTGGTGTGTTAACGATTTTATTACATTATATTTTGGTATTAACAACATTAAAATCAAGAAATAGTGTGAAATAATATAAAACACATAAAATAATTGTAAATAAAGAAGTTGAAAAATAGCCGGAACTGGCGGATTCAGGCGAAGAACCCCATTCGACAGGGCTACTCGCCCGATCGTGAATGAGGATTATTCAGTTGTGGCTTTATTTACAGGCGTTGCGCAGATCGCCAATTCCCTGGGTCAGGGCGGTTTGATAAGTCCAGATATCGCCGGAATAGCAAATGATATCAAAACCTTTTTTATAAAGCGCAGCACCGGATGCGGCGTCGTTGACCAGTTGCGCCATGGACTTGCCGTGTTTTTTGGCGGCTCGCCGAACCTTGTTGACGGCGTTCTTGAAGACGGGATTATCAAATTCTCCGGGTATACCCAAGGAAGAAGACAAATCGAAATGTCCGATCCACAGGGCATCAAGTTGTTTGACCGCAGCGATTTCATCGACATTCTCGATACCGCTTGCCGTTTCGATCAGGGCGACGAAGGCTGTGCGCTTGTTGGCAGCTTTCAGTTTTTGGGCTGCTGGACCGGAAGTGTAGCCATCATGGGCAACACCCAGTGCAACGCCACGTCTGCCCATCGGCGGATATTTCATATCGGCGACGACTTGTTCGGCTTCGGCGGCCGACCCTACCATGGGCAGGATCAGACCGTCCGCACCGACATCCAGTGCACGGGAGATATGAGGGCCGGACTTGGAAGGTGGCCGCACCAGGCTTGGCACATTGGCGGCCCGCATATAGGAAATCAGCCGCTTGAGTTCAGCATAACCGAAGCCGGAATGTTCCATGTCGATAAAGGAAAAATCAGCGCCAGCCTGGCTGATGATCTGGCCTATGCCGGGGGAATCGAATTCAAAGATGGAATGCCCGACCTTGAGGCCCTTGCCGGCGAACAGACGTTTGAGATTATGAGATGCCACTGAATTTCCCCTGGTGCGAGATCAAAGAAGACGGGCAGGTGCTGAAACAGGCCTGCGCACGTTGTGTGAATTCTGACAGAAAAATCAGACTTTGTCGCGCGGGCATGACGGTGTCAGGGGGACAACGCAGTTGGATGCAGAACCGGATGATACCCGGACTTCAAAGCAAGAACCGATAGCGGCGGCGTGAGGACTTCCACTGTTTGATCTTCGGACTTGCTGCCCGTCCGCATGCCGTCGTCGAAATATCGATCCTTTGCCCACAGCAGAAGTCTGTCATTTGTCCGTAAACGAATTTGGCCAGGGTTGTAGGGCAAACGCAGCAAGGTACCATCTGGCAATTCGGAAAGTCGGGCCTGATGTGTTTTTTGTTGTCGCCGGTTTGTGACACGTTCCTGATGCAGCATTCGATCCAGGGATGCTGCTCTGGGCGGGATTTGATCGAATGCCAGGGATACTGCATCGACATACCTGTTATATTCTGTCCTGCGGCATTCTGCACAAGGTCTGTGGCCAGCTGCCAGGGCAACAGCTTCATCCAGGAAAAACAGTTCTGTGTAGCGGCGAGGGGTCATGACTTCTCTGTAACGACCTCTGAATTCCGTCAGACAAATAATCCAATGAGGATGCTTCCAGCGACTGGTCCCCAGGGTGCGATGGTCATCATGCAATATCCCCCGATTGCCCATAAACATCCCGCGCATGGTATCGGCAATAATCTCGCCGTCCGGCGTTACCCGGTTTTGCAGCGGCACGGCGTTAATTGCTCCGCAATTTCTCGATTAATATTGCCAGGCTGCCGTCGTCTTTCATCTCGACAACCAAATCATCAAATTTCTTCAGGAAATCATCCGCTCCCGGCATCTTTTTTGACACCAGCAAGGTAAAGGCCATGGACCCATAGGTATTGGGCAGGACACGCAGGTCATCACCGAGACTGGATTCCCGAATCTTTTGACCCGCAACCGCAACGGATTGGATGGTTACATCCATCCGTCCTTTGGAAATCATTTCAAGACAGCGCGAGACATTGGATGCCGTTTCATAAGAAATATTGTTGGTCTTCATGAAGCGTGATCCCCAGCCGTTGCCGAGAATATCGCAAACCCGGAAATCACCGAGACGTGCGGCTTCCGGGTTCGTCATCAATATTTTGTCTGCCTTGCTGCCACGCTTGACCACGGCCCGCATTTCAACTTCATAAACGACAGATTTCGACGATTGCGACCATTTCAGGCGTGACTCCGTCGGCACCGTTATCAAGGCGTCCTGTCTGCCGGTTTTTACATTCTGCTGTACCCGTTTCCAGGGATATCCGCTGTGAACCGTCGCCAGCCCCAGGCGTTTGGTCACCAGATGATCAAGTAAACCGGGCAATATGCCGCCAACCGCGTCACCGGCACCGGACGAAAAGGGTGGCCAATCGGAATTGTAGGCCATTTTCAATGGTTCTGCCGCTGCCAGTGTCGACGAAAGCAATATTCCTGAAAGTGCAACAATTCGTATGATTGTAGAGTTCACAGACATGTCTTCTTCCTGTTCGCAATTATCCCGTTACAAGCTATAAATAGCGCTGTCTTCGAAAATGTAAAATATGTTTTTGCCACGTTCCTTGTTCCTGTTGAATTCCGGGCTATTTTAGTTGCGGCATAGGTATTGGTAGTGTGGCGCAATAGTATTCAAAAACAGAGATAAACAAAAACAGACCGGGGTTCCGGGGGCAATCTTATCAAAGGCAATTGATGGCGGAATCGATCCCTTTTTCCAGGACAATCAGTGTCAGGCTGTTGCGGTTGCTGTTGCCGATGGTGTCGCTTGCCTTGTTGGTGCTGTTTGCCGCCCTTGAATTCCGCTATTACGTCGCCGAGCGCGAAGCTCTGGTTGATGAAATCACCAACCAGTTAAGCGTGCAGGAAGCTGCATTCTCCCGCGCCATCTGGGAATACAACGACGAACAGATTTCCGCCCTGGTCGATGATATCAGCAACCTGCCGTTTATCAGCAGCATTGCTGTTTATGATTCCGGTGGAGATCTGATGGCGTCCAAGGGCGATTACAAGGCTGTCCCGGAGGCAGAAGATTTGCGTCAACGTGGTGCTGTCAGCAGAACCGTTGGCGCAAAGTCAGAGACTGTCGGCGAATTGGTGCTTACCGGCAACAGCGGCAATATCTGGACTGAAATCAGCAACCGGGTATTGCTGGACTTTCTGATTCTGCTGGTCATGTCGGGTGCTCTGACGATTGTGACATTTGTTGCGACCCGAAATGTAATTGGAAAGCCACTGGATCGTTTGCGCGATGCAATTGACCGTGTTGACGCGGAAAAAGTCTATACCCAGGTGGAGTGGTCCAGCACGGATGAGCTTGGCTCTTTGGTACAAAACTTTAACCGTATGCAACAACGCAGGGCAGACGCTGAAAACGAGCTGAAAAAATATCAGGATCAGCTGGAACAATTGATTGAGGACCGTACCAAAGAAGCAACGGCTGCCTCCACGCAATTGCAATTCGCACTCGATAATATGCACGAGGCCATCTTCGCACTGGATGGTGACTACAAATTCATCATGTTTAACCGGCGCTATATTGAAATGTATGGCCTGCCGGACGGTATGCCGGAAATTGGCATGCCGGTGCAGGAAACAATGCGTTTTCTTGCCGTGGACGGGCGATATGGCGAAGGTGATATTGAGGAACTTGTCGAGCAGCGCATAGCAGTTCTGCGAGAACGGGACGAGCAGGTCTTCGACATTGAAACGCTTGACGGTCGTTGGCTTGAGGGACGCCAGTCCGGTGTAGACGGCGGCGGCGTTGTAATTGTCATTTCTGACATTACCGAGCGCAAAAAAGGTGAAGCCGAACTGGTTCTGGCCAGGGATGCCGCAGAATCTGCAACGCGGGCCAAGTCGTCTTTCCTGGCGGCGATGAGCCACGAAATCCGCACACCCATGAACGGTGTCATCGGCATGATCGATTTGCTCTGGCAGGACAAGCTGGCAGCCGAGCAACGCAAGATGCTGGGCACCATCCGTTCCTCGGCATTTTCCCTGCTGCAAATCATCAACGATATTCTTGATTTCTCAAAAATCGAAGCGGGAAAACTTGATCTGGAACTGTTGCCGATATCGATCAGGGATGTTGTCGAAGGTGTCGCCGAAACCCTCCTGCCGGAAATCCAGAAAAAGAAACTGAGACTGCGCATTTTTGTCGACCCTGACATTCCGGCCCGGATAACAGCGGACCAGGTGCGGCTTCGCCAAATCCTGTTCAACCTGATGGGCAATGCCGTCAAGTTTACGGACAATCGTGATGGCCGATCAGGTGAAGTCTATATCGGTGCCTATGCGTCCGACGTAACGGGATCGGAAGCTACGCGGGTTAAATTTGTGATCAAGGACACTGGCATTGGCATGACAGAAGAAAGTCGGGCCAGCTTGTTCACGCCTTTTACCCAGGCGGAAGAATCGACAACGCGCAGGTTTGGCGGCACGGGCCTCGGACTTTCCATTTGCAAAAATCTGGCGGACATCATGGGCGGTGATATCCTTGTTGAAAGTGTCATGGGCGAAGGATCGACATTTTCCATCAGTATTCCGTTCAGTGAAGTGCCCAAAACAGGACCGGAAGCAGATGAAGATGACTTAAAGGGTCTCAAGGTACTGGTTGTCGTCGATAGTGAGCTTGCCACAGGCAATGTCTCGCATTATCTGGCCTCACGCGATGCCGAGCCAGAAGTACTGGCCGATATCAGCCAGGTCGCGGCGACGCTGCAGTCGGCGCAGGCAGCAGATGCAGGGCATGATGTTGTTGTCTTCTGTCTGACGAACAAATTAACTGAAATCTGGCAGGTCCTGGATGAATGCCGCAAGGTGACAAAGGGTGACATTCCGAGATACGTCATCCTCGATGATACCCGCACCGAAACACGCGGCCAGCGTCCACCGGATATGGTGATCGTTGAAGCAGCCCCGCTGATGCGATCCTCTTTTTTCCGGGGCGTGGCCATGGCAGCAGGACGTGCCAGCCCCGATATCAACGAACACAAGGTTGATGCGGTTGAAACGAACCGCAAGGCACCGTCTATTGAAGACGCCGAAGCCAATGGCGAGTTGATCCTGATCGCGGAAGATAACCTCACCAATCAGGATGTGATAAGACGGCAGCTCAATCTCTTGGGCTATACGGCCGAGATTGTTGATGATGGGGAACTGGGTTTTGAAGCCTGGCGCAGTGGCCGCTATGGCCTGATATTGACGGATTGCCACATGCCAAACATGGATGGTTATGAGATGACGGAGGCCATCCGCGGGGCGGAGCAATCCACGGGCGAGCGTATTCCCATTGTTGCCATCACAGCCAATGCCCTGCAGGGGGAGGCCGATCGTTGTCTGGCCTCGGGCATGGATGACTATCTCTCGAAACCGTTGGAGATGCTGAAACTGCGACGGGCACTGGCGAAATGGCTGCCGGATGTGTTGCATTCTGATGACGGGCGTTCAAACGACGAAGCTTCCATGGATAACGGGGCCTCTGACAGCGCCGAGGCTGAACCCGGTGACAACATCGAAATAGTAACGGCAGTTCCGACGGCAGCGCCGGGCAATGGCAACGGCGGCTCACCAGTAGACCCGCAAGCACTGAAGAGTGTTTTTGGCGATGATGAAGAAACGTTTCGTGAAATCCTCGGTGATTTTGTGGACCCGGCAACGGCAAATGTGAAGGAAATCACCGACGCCGTAGAGGCCGGGGATGCGGCAGGTGTCGGATCAGCCGCTCACAAACTGAAATCTTCCTCGCGTTCTGTTGGTGCAATCCAGCTGGGAGAACTCTGTGAGCAACTGGAAATTGCGGGCAAATCCGGTGATGCAGACACCATTGCAGATCTTGCACCGTCAATACCTGCTGTTCTTGCAGAAGTTATTGATTATATTAAGGCCTTATAGGGATTGATGAATTATTCCTGAGACAAATTGTTTCAGGCGATAAAGACGAGAGGGGATCAGAATGGCAAAAATCGACATGGCGTCGTTGAAAGTGCTCGTGATCGACGACGAAGATTTTATGCGCAAGCTGGTCGGACGCGTTTTGCATGATATTGGCGTGCGAGAAGTGGTTTTGGCTGAAAACGGGGCGCAAGGCCTCGGCAGCGTGCAGGCATTGGGATCACAGATCGATGTGATCATTTGTGACCTTGAAATGCCGACCATGAACGGGACAGAATTTGTCGGCAGGCTGCGCAACCTTCCGGATCAGAAAATGTCAAAAATACCCGTCGTTATTTTGACCGGACACTCAGACGAAGAACATATCGTGGGGGTCGTTGAAAAAGGGATCAACGGATATCTGGTGAAGCCGGTTGCCAAAAAAGCACTGGAATCACGGCTTTCCAACGCCATCATGGGGCCGATGATCGATCCCGCCAAACTAAAGCGAAAGTAAACCCGCTTATTCTGTGGCGTACGCCTTTTCGCTCGTGCCCTGTCCGGGCTATGATCAAACCAAATAAATACTGATTGAAGGACCTTTGATATGCTTTTGGATGTTCGCACCTATACTTGCCGTCCCGGAACGCTGAAACAGCACATGGAACTCTACGCCCGTCTTGGCTTGCCACCGCAGAAACGCTGTCTGGGAGCACCATTGGCCTATATGACGACGGAAACCGGCAATCCGAACCAGTATATGCACATCTGGGCCTATGAAAATGCAGGTGACCGTGAGGCCAAGCGAGCAGCCCTCTGGGCCGATAAAGAATGGTTGGCCTATACTGTTGAGAGTAAGAATCTGGGTGCCCTGATCAATCAGGAAAACAAGCTGATGAACTCTGTTGATTTTCTGCCCGAGCCGAAACCAGTAGAAAGCTGACATTTTTTATCGACAATGGCGTGAAGTCTTTTTGGTATTTTGTAGAAGCTGCCCACCGTACTATCGGTGGAACGCAACGGAGGTTTGATGTCAGACGATCCGCTAAGTGAATTATGTATCATGATTGTTGATGATCAACGCGCCATGCGCATGATCATTCGAAGCCTGCTGAGCCAGGTCGAAATCAATAATGTTATTGAGGCCGAAGACGGGCAACAGGCGCTGGATTATTTGCAACATCCAGCCAATCAGCCACCCGATCTGGTTATTTGCGATTTGCATATGGCGAATGTCGACGGACTGGAATTTTCAAACCTGGTGCGTCGCAACAAAGTCCCGAAACTGGCCGGTATTCCGATCCTGATTCTGACAGGTGACAGCGACAAATTCATGCATGAAGTCACCGAACAGGCAGGCGCTACCAAGGTTCTGACCAAACCTATTTCAGCCCCCGACCTGCGCAAGGAAATCGCCGCTGCCATTGGCTTTGGCTGACCCGGGTCACCTCGATTTAACCCAGTACTGAAAAACTGCTTTGGTGAATTGATCTGCGACGGGAGAAATTCCCGAGATCAAGGGACTGGCCTGTATGTGCCAGATCAAATTGCAAGGGCTGGCGATCATGGTCGTGGCCGGCTTCACAAGCTTTGATCAGGGCTGTCATTAATGCACCGGCGACAGGTGCATTCTTGAACTGGTTGCCGCTGGTCCCACACGCCATGTAATAGCCGGGCAAATCAGACCGGTCATAAATTGGCACCCAATCTTCACTGGCATCATACAAAGCCACTATGCCGGACGCCTGACCCGGAATTCCCAGTGTCGGAATACGCATGGCCATGCGCATGACCTGAACATTCCATTGTTCACTGAATCCGGTGTTATAATCATCCGGGTCATCAACCCAGGTAAGAGCGTCGCAAGCTGGCTCGGTACTGCCTACAACAAGCCTGTTGCCAGTCTCAGGCCTGCAATATCCACCAACATCCATATCCGCGATAAACAGTCCCTGATCTTCAAGGTCAACGCCTGTCGGTCCCGGCACATAACAAACTTCCTTGCGCAAGGGGCGGTGGCGAACCGTCATGTCCTTGTCTACGCCCGCCAGTTTGTTGATGTAGGAAGAATGAGGGCCCCCGACATTCACGACAATCGGCGCAGTTATGATCGTTCCGTCCGCCAGATCAACACCATCGACCCGGCCGTTCCGTTGGCGTATTGCCTTTACTTCGGCATTGAAACGGAATGTGGCACCATGAATCTCTGCCGCACATTGCAGATTGTGTGCAGCCAGTTGAGGGTCGTTGACATATCCGGCCTCAGGGAAATACAGCGCACCGTCCACCAGGGTATCTGCGGGTTCGGCAAAGCCTTCGTCTTCCAGCAGTCGCGGTGGCCCGTACAGGTGAAGGTCGAGCCACGGCAATTTGTCTGCCAGAACATCCGTGCTCCAGTCCTCGAAAGGAATACCGGTTTCGATCATCATGGCGCGGATAACTTCGACGAATTCATCTTTGCGGCTATTGATCAGCAGACAGCCTGTTTGGCGATAAGTGGCAGCACCGCGTTCATCTGCGTGCTCCGTATAATCCGCCCAGTTTTTCCAGATTTGTGTCGATTCCCAGGCCATCGCGGATCCGGCCCGGGTGGAATAGAAACTGCGGATGATGGCGCTGGAAGAACTGGTTGAGCCATATCCGGCGGCAGGAAGTTTGTCGACGACAACAGGTGCCAGACCGGACTTTGCAAGTTCAAAGGCGATTGAACAGCCAATCACACCGGCGCCAATGACCACCACGTCTGCCGAAGACATCAGACCTGTTCGCTGCTGTCTGGTAACGAATGATCAACGACCGTCCACTCACCGATCAGCTCACGGATGTCGTCCAGAACATCATAGAGATCGGCGAACTCACCGCTATTTGGCTTCTTTTCAACTGCCGAAATTTCAGCGGGTACCGGGTTTGATTCAGGCTCCGGCGCACTTACTGGTTCAGGCTCCGGCGCGATCTCAGGAGAGGGTGCCAGGCCGATATCAAGAACCGGTTTGATCGAGTCGGTATTGTTGGCAAGTTCTGCTACGGCTGCCGTGATGGTATCGACATCAGACGGATCAACATCAGGTGCTTGGACTGGTGCCGGTTCTTCGACTATCGGCGCGGGCGGTACATCCTCGGGTGCTTGCGCGACGATCTCAGGTGCTGGCTCTGGATTTGATTCCTGCTCTGGCTCGGGATATTTCTCCAGAACAGGAGCACTGGCGGGGGCTCCGGCTCCGGCAGCCATCAGCGTGGTGATTCGCTCCACCATATTCGACATGAGGTCGCGCAACTGTTTCTTGTCGCCACCTTCCATCGTGGTCAACAAAGTCATCAGCATTGAGCGAAATTCTTCGTTCTCGAAGCTCAGGCGTTCGTTGTCACGCCGCTGCGCCCAGAGGTCGTCGACAATCGCATCGACAACTTTCACCAGACGTACGCTGTACTGGCTGGTTTCTGCCGTTTGCAAGCCAAATTTCTGTTCGGCGTCTTCCAGACGAAGGCGCAACTCATCAATGCTGCTCATGGGCCTCAGGATATCCGTTTGTTGACATCAACTCCAGGTGTACATGCCTGTTTTCACGGGACAAAAGTCCTACACAGGGTATCCTGTCGCCTGAGTAATCCATTGCAACCCATAAAAACCTGAGATCGATATGCACCCTGGCCACGTCCTGCGAAGAACCTGTTACTGGAAATTACGATTTGTGACCGCAATTGCAATATGGATTGCTGTTATTTTTGCAAGTCACAGCAGCCAGGCTGGATCAAAAGTCCGGTTTTTTCAGATATTGCCGCCAGCTGATGTCGAAGCCATTGACATTGAAAACGGTCAGTTCGTGATCCGGCAAGCATCTGGTTTGCGCCATAAACTGACCGGCCCCGTGGGTTCCCTGGAATTTGTCTCTCATGACAGTGTAGTTCAAATGGTCCCCCCTGCTGATGGTCTACCAGACGGAGAGATAACAATTTCGGCAGATGGCAAGATGCAGGCGTGGTTGACCGGACCATCGCAGCGATATGACCACGGTGTGCTTGGGGATGATCTGGAAGCGACCGGGATCAGGGTTCGAAAGGATACGGGCCAGGAACTGAATTACCTGCTACCTGCGGATTTCGTCTTTGAAGATCGGCGTGTACGGTTTTGGGATATTGACGGAGATGGTCGCCAGGAACTGGTTGCCATCAAAAGCGGTTTCGATGGTGGTGCCAGAATATCGGCTTTCACAGTTGTAGATGACCAGATATCGCCGCGGGCTGAATCCAAACCCATCGGGCGGGCTTATCGCTGGCTCAACCTGATATCAGCGGCAGACTTTGACGGCGACGGCAAGATCGAAATCGCCGCCGTTATCACACCGCACCTCGGTGTCGTGTTGAAACTGTTTCGCCTTGCTGAAGATCAACTGGAGCCAGTGTATGAGGCGCACGGTTTTTCCAATCACGGTATTGGTATGCGCAGCATGCAGTTGGCGACGTCAGCTGATGTCAACGGTGATGGTATCGTTGATTTGATTGTGCCGAATGAAAGCCGCACGGCCATCCGGATCGTAACCTTTGCAAATGGTCATTTCAGGGAACTGCATCGGATTACTCTCAAGGCCGGGATTAGTGGCAATATGGTGTTGCTTGAAAACGGCCGGGAAAATGGAGAGGGTGGGCGGGTCCAGGTAATCTTTCCCATGACCAACGGAAAGTTGGGCATTATTTTAATCGAAAAGACGTGACTGACGGACGCCAGGGCTTGATAATTGTGGAAAATGGGGAAATTTGAACCATGTGGATTTGCAACCACTCATAAGTTTCCAATTTAAGGTATAAGAATACTGAATGTTTTGTAATTGCAGCCGGTAAAGGGGTGGAGATTTGCTGGAGTTTGATTGTTGACGAAAATCCTGAACCGGATAGATACGCCAGCATATATTATCGGCTTTATTGGTATTGTGTTTGCCGTTGTTTCGCATCTGGCGATTCTCGAATACGGCAAGACGAAGTTCGCGCTGGATTTTGAACATAATGCGTCACAGCGCTTTGCAGCTGTTGAAAACCGCATCATCAACGAACTGGCGATCGTAAATACCCTCGTTGCCTACATTACGCTGCAAACCGATCTGGACCGAAAAGATTTTGACCGGTTGATTGAGATTTCCGGTCGGGACGCCCAGGAGCATGCTTACCAGGCGCTGGAATGGGTGCCGCGTGTGCCGGTAAAGCAAATTGATTATTATGAAGCTGCCGCGCGTCGGGACGGGTTTCTCAATTATCATTTTAGGCAACAACTGGCCGACAAGAAAATGGGACCGGTGAGTAGGGATCGACCAGAATATTTTCCGGTATTCTATATCTATCCCCATATCGGCAATGAAAGTGCCCTGGGATTTGATCTTGGCACCAATCCAGCCCGGTTAAAGGCGCTGGAACAGGCCAGGGATAGCAACACCAGCGTCGCCAGCGCCCGGATCAATCTGGTGCAATCACCCAAAGACCCGGCAGGCGTTCTGATCTTTTCGCCGGTCTTTCGAAACAATACCGACATATCCACAGTTGCCTTGCGCAGGGGGAATTTGCTCGGATTTGCAGTTGGTGTTTTCCGCATAAGCCGCATGGTTGATACGGCCCTCAATTCATCAACAGCCAGCGAGGCTGTGCGTGATCCGGCAGGAATTGATTTCTATCTTTTTGATGAAGGGTCGGAAAACAAGCACGAGCTGATCTTCATGCACAGCTCCCGGTCCCGAACTGAAAAAGCCCCGGAGCTGGATTATGACGCTGCCACGCAGAATATTGTCTTTAATCATGATTTAAGTGTTGGTGGACGCACCTGGAAATTTGTTGCCCGCCCCACTGTGACCCGATTGGCTACAAACTGGTACACAGCTGCTGCCGGCTCATCCCTCGCTATTTTGGTTATTTCGCTGCTAACCGCGGTATTTTTCACCACAATTTCGAGACAGAACCGACAGGTCAAAATACTGGTCGATCAGCGCACAGGTGAATTGAAAGAAGCTTCGCAAAGGGCCCTGGTCAGTGAAGCCCGGGTTCGTGCCGTTGTTGAAACCGTTGTCGACGGCATCATTACATTTGATGATCAGGGCGTTATCGAATCAATTAATCCGGCTGCAACGAAGATATTCGATTATGACAGCGCCAATTTGATCGGAACCAGACTGTGGGGTTTGCTGTCCCAACCCTGGTGCGATGAATATGAGGAATATCTCAGAATTTATCGAAGCATCGGCGACATAACGATTGTTGGCGCTGGCCGGGAAATTCAGGGATTGCGAAGTAGCGGGGAAGAATTTCCGCTGGATATCGGCATCAGCGAAATGAAGATTGCCGGGCAGCGCAAATTTACCTGTGTGGTGCGGGACATCACCGAACAGAAGCTGGCCGACAAGATGAAATCGGAATTTGTCTCAACCGTCAGCCACGAATTACGCACACCGCTTGCGTCCATCAAAGGGGCACTCGGATTGATCCGGTCCGGGATCGTTGGCAAATTGCCGGAAAAACTCACAGCGATGTTGGAAATCGCCTTCAAGAACTCGGAACGCCTGGTTCTGTTGATCAACGACATTCTCGATATCGAAAAAATTGAAGCAGGTAAAATGGACTTCAACATGGTTGACCTGGATCTGGGTCAACTGGTGGAAGAAGCCACAAAGGCGCACGAAACTTATGCCGCCGAACACAATGTCCGGATCGATCTTTTGATTCCGGATGGTCCGGTGAAGGTCTTTGGCGATCATGCCCGGTTGATGCAGGTTCTGGCCAATCTGCTTTCCAATGCGGCCAAGTTTTCCGGTGACAGTGATACCGTTGAAGTCCGGCTTGATCCAAAGGGCGATGCCTGGCGGGTTTCTGTTGTCGATCACGGAACGGGTATACCGGAGGAATTTCGCGACAGGATATTCCAACGTTTCTCGCAAGCAGATTCTTCCGACACACGCCAAATTGGTGGTACCGGTCTTGGCCTCAGTATTTGCCAGGCGATCATCAACAACCACGATGGCGTCATTGATTTCGCCTCCGAGCCAGGGCATGGCACTACTTTTTATTTTGAACTCCCGGCACTTTCGCCTGCACCCGCAAGCGAAGACAGAGGCATCGCCAGGGACCGGATTCTTGTCTGTGAAGATGACAGGGATGTTTCCCGAATTCTGGCGGCCATGCTGCACAATGATGGCTTTTCCACAGATACGGCTTTTACAGCGGCGGAAGCCAGAAGCAAGCTGGAGGCCCATACTTATGTAGCCATGACGCTTGATCTGGAACTGCCGGATCAAGATGGCATTTCCCTCCTGCGGGATATCCGGGCTGAGGATCATACGAAGGATTTGCCGGTCATTGTTGTGTCCGCCAGCGCCGAGGAAAATGCAGTTTTGCAAAATGGCAACTCTGTTAATGTCGTCGACTGGATTGCCAAACCGGTCGATACCGCCGTGTTGACCGCTGCAATTAATCGAGGGGTGCGAAGGGTTGCCTCAGAAAAGCCACGGGTCCTGCATGTTGAAGACGATACGGATGTTTCGGTTATTCTGTCTGCCCTGGCGGAAGATTTTTGTGATTGTGTGGCCGCAAGCTCTGTCGCTTCGGCAAGAAGTCTTCTGCAGCGGCAATCCTTTGATCTGGTTATTCTGGACCTCGCCTTGCCAGATGGTTCAGGCGAAGACCTGCTGCCACTTCTGACGGGGCAGAGCGGCGCACCAACACCTGTTATCATCTTTTCGGCAAAAGAGACGACGCGAGAATTGGCGGAAAATGTCATGGCTGTGCTGGTCAAATCACAGACCACCAATGAAGACTTGCTGGCGACAGTTAGGGCTGCCATTTCAGCAGGCGCGTCCGAATCAGAAAGTTAAGCATATCAGATGACTGAGACGACAATCGCCGTGGATATGGAAAAACGCATTCGTCAGGAACTGGAGGCAGCCGGTGTCGCCTTCGAGATCATCGATTGTGATCCGGCATTGGCTGATACCGCACAGTTTTGCGCCCACTATGGATACGATCTTGCGAACTCGGCCAACGCTATCCTGGTGCGCTCAAAGACCGGCGAGGAGAAATACGCCCTGTGTATTGTATTGGCAAATTGTCGGCTGGATGTGAATAAGGTTGTCAGAAAGAAGCTGGGCGCTCGCAAGGCCAGTTTTGCCGGGGCAGAGGAGACCCGCTTGCATACCGGCATGGAAATCGGCGGCGTCACACCCATTGCCTTGCCTGATGGCCTGGCTGTCTGGGTCGATGCAAGGGTGATGGAATTTGATCGCGTCATCCTCGGAGGTGGAACCCGCGCCAGCAAGGTGATCGTTGACCCTGCATATTTTCAGGGCCTCGGGAACTGTGAGATAGTGCCGGACCTGGCAAAGCTTATCCCGGACGATCCTCCGCAAATCTGATCTGGCGAATGCTTTCGGTGCCTCGGCATCCTTTTCCATCAACCCTGGAACTTGACGTTTACGTAAACGTTAACTACATAACTTATCTACACAGTTCACCCCGGGGGGAAAATGCCTGATCTTGTTATACCGGCAACCGATGGCTTTTCGCTGGCGGCGACACATTTCCCGGCGGCACCCACTGCTCGATTGCAGCGTACCGTGGTGATTAATGCCGCCCTGGGTGTTCCCCGACAATATTACCGCGCCTTTGCCGGTTTTCTCGCGGACAAGGGCTTTGAAGTTCTGACCTATGATGTGCGGGGAAATGGCGACTCCCGACCTGCAAGTCTGAAAGGGTTTTCGGCCCGCATGAGCGACTGGGCCTGTCTGGATGCGCCCGGCGTTCTCGCGTGGGCGAGGGCACAGTGGCCCGACAACAAGCTTCTGGCGATCGGGCATTCCAGCGGTGGGCAAACCATGGGACTGGTGCCCAATATCGATTTGATCGATGGATTTATGGCAGTTGCAGCCATTGGTGGTCATCATGGACACTGGCACGGACTGAAATATCTGCCCAAACGAATAATCCTGCGCTTCATGTGGATGATTTTGATGCCTGGCCTGACACATCTGCTGGGGCATTATCCCGGCAAACGCCTGGGCCTGGCTGACCTGCCGCGGAATGTTGCCCTGCAATGGTCACTGTGGTGCAAACACCCGGATTATCTGTTCGGGGACCCAAGCCTTGATTTCAGCGGTTACGCCAGCTACGACGCACCAATTCTGGCCTTCAGTTTCAAGGACGATACCTACGTTTCGGCTGATTATCATCAAAGTGTCATCGGGCGATTTGAAAAGGCGGATATCACCTGGCGCAATCTGGCCCCGGCCGATGCCGGATTGAAAAGCATTGGCCATTTCGGTTTTTTCAAGGAACCCTTGCGCGACAATCTATGGGGTGAAGCCGCAACCTGGCTGGAAGGTGTTTAGCCTAAGCAGTTTCTACGACAGGCAGTGGAAGTTCGAACCAGAAGGTGGAACCTTCTCCTACAACGCTTTCAACACCCATGCGGCCGGCCATGGCCTCGACAATTTTCCGGGCAATGGACAAACCAATACCGGATCCCTTGATGTTGCCCTTTTCCATTTCCAGCCGGTTAAAGGGTTCAAACAATTCGTCGTATCGTTCGGGTGGGATACCTTCGCCTGTGTCTGATACCGAGATACGAATGGCCTGCGGAACTTCCTGTACCTTGACGGTGATGTGCCCACCGTCGTGATTATATTTGACAGCGTTGGTCAACAGGTTCAGCAGAACCTGCCGCGCCCGTGTGGCATCTGCCCAGATAACAGGTGAGGGGGCCGGAACCTCGATCTCAGATGTCAGGTGATGTTCCTTGGCTTCGATGTCGATCAGGCCGACGCAGTTCTTCACCATAGCATCAACACTGACGCTCTCCGGGTTCAACTCGATATGGCCGCTTTCCATGCGTGCCAGATCCAGCACCTGGTCGGTGATCTCGGTCATGTGCTTTCCGGCAGATGAAATATATTCAACAGATTCTCGCTGCATGTCGGTCGTGTGCTCGTCAAATGTCTGGTTCAAAACCTCGCAAAAACCCACGACGGAATTCAGCGGGTTTCGCAATTCGTGGTTCAGGGCCGCCAGAAATTCCGATTTGGAGTTATTTGCCTTAACCGCTGCCGCACGGGATGCTTCTGCATCAATCGCCAGCCGCTCTGCCTGCTGATGCAGCAAGTGATTGACCCGCAAGTTTCTGTCGCTGACCATGCCCACATGATGACCTACGATGTTGATGACAATGACAGAACTGATGGCGGCAGTGATCTCGGGTCTGGTTGCCTCATGCACATAAATGACTTCGTAGACCATAAAGACCGATAGCAGCACGCCGATCCCGACGACATAAATCATCCTTGTGGGCCGGATCATATAGCCCAGGAAGACCGTAATCAGATTTCGGGTGATCAAGACAACCGGGGTTGATTCGATTTCCGTACTATACAGCCAGGCCACCACCAGCAGACTGAAATACAGGGCCGCAGCCATCTGGTCGATCTGCTTGCCCGAGGTTGTCCGGAAGCTGAGCACCAGAAAAAGCAGGGCGAACACGAAAACGACTAGACGGCCTGAAGATGATTCCCAGGCGCTGTAGTCCATGTGCACACTTTGTGAAATCAGGGCCACTGTCGAGAAAGTCGTCAGGGTTACAATCAGGAAAAACACCCGCGCCCGACGGGCCAGATATTTAAAATGCGTTGATCGGAATTCCTGTTCCAGGGTTTGGTCGACAAATTCCCCCGAAAACCGCCCGAAAGACGGCTGCTCTACTGACATGTACTCACTCCGGGATCATTTCTGATGTTGCCCTCTGGATGCCCATCAATTTTACAGGAACACAGCGTCATTTTCCAGCCAACTGGCCCTGGTACGGCACCGCATTGCACCCGCGCCACCAATGGGGTAAAAATCGGCGCAAATCATACTGCAACAGCCGTACGGCTTTCACACCGACTTTCAGGGAAGATTACGCACCATGGCGTCATACCAGTACATTTACACTATAATGATAAAAATATATATTATTGATAATAAACAATAAAATTTAATATATATAGTCTTACAAAAGTGTTACACTGTGAAATGTCAATAACTTAGAACCCCTGACTCTTACAGAAGTGTTACACGATGGCCGGATGGTTTGCTGGAGAGATCATCAAAATTAACAAGCAAATCGCTATTGGAAAGCGGCTTCTTGCGGGTGGTGAAAGTGACGAATATCACGCCCGAATCTGGCTTAAGAAAAGCCAGAAATACAAATACGTAAACCTTGAAACCAAAAACTTTGAAGAAGCTTCGCAGGAAGCTTTGATGCATCTTGCTCGTTATGAGTTGCGCGAAGAAGAAGGGCTGGCTGTCTTTCAAACGACCATCGCAAATAAGCTGGATGACTTCGAATCTTGGTACTTTAAACGCGCAGTTTCGAAGGATAGAAAGACGTTGGTCCGAAATCAGATTCTCAGGTTCAGTGAATTTTTTGGAACAAGAAACGTTACCACAATCACAGTGTCCGAATTTCACGATTACATTGACTGGCGGCGAATGAACAATCGCAGAGGGGCGGAAAAAGGAATTAGCAACGGTGTACTGACCAGCGAAGGAACTCTTCTTGGAATGTTTCTTGGCTATCTTGCGAACAATGGTGTCATCCGTGAAGGTTTGTATCGTGCGCTGGTAGCGTCAGACTGGTCTAAAACAATCGGTCGAAAAGAGCAGAGGGGCGCTTTGACTGTTGAACAGTTTAGAGAACTGAGAGAACTTCTTGAATTTTGGCATCTGGAAAAGAAGTTGGACGAGAGAGCACGTTACACCCGTCAGTGTGTCCATTGGCTCGTGAGAATCGCGGGACGTACAGGGTTGCGAACAATTGAACTTAAAAACTTGCGCTGGGAAGACATCAAGAAACATGGCAAGGGTTGCATGATCACGGCAAGGGGCAAGGGAACTATTAAGAGAGAGCGTTCTCGCGGTGTTCATTCAGATGCGGGGGTTTATGAATTCTTTATGAGCATAAAGCAGCTTGTTGTTGAGTTGGGCTGGCCAGTCGAAGGGGCGAACAATGTTTTTGTCAAATACGATGGGAAACCAGCCGGTGATTTATGGTCGCAAAATGTCAAGATTGCTTTTCGGAGATTGGGAATTGAAGTTGATTCCAAAGGTCGGAAAAATTCTCTTTATAGCCTTCGTCACTATTTTGCGAACCGACAAATAACTGCGGGCGTTCAAATCTTCGATCTGGCGGATTACATGGGAACCTCAGTCCCTATGATATCTCAATTTTACGGGAAACCTGATGCCGAAGAATTGGGAATGCGTGTTATGGGCCCCTCGATACTTGAGAAGATGAATCATGACGACAAAGTTTAGTAGGACGAATATGTTGAACAAGTTGAACAAGTTGAACAAGTTGAACAAGTTGAACAAGTTGAACAAGTTCAAGCTGTTGATTGTAGGCGTCGGCACCCTTGAGCCACGTTTTTCACCACACTCTCTCGGCACCCTTGCCCCACAATAAGGCCAACGGTGCTCAGTGAGCCACACGGGGCCGTACAGTTTTGATTGGCTCGTCACGAACCTTGTAGGAGGTGATTTACCTGAATCCAGTCACGATTCACGTGCATACACAAGCAACGCTGATCGTGGTGTTTACAGTACATCACGAACATAAAAGTAGTATTCTGCACACTTTTTGTGATATAATGCTTGTACAGTTAAAATAGACATCAAGGAAACATTGCTTTTGTGATGTATTCTGACGAACTGTATAAATACTGTAACAGTCTTTGGCGACTGAACGATTGGTTGAGAATAAAAGATGTTACTACAAGAAGAGTGAAGCGGGTTAAAATATGATCATTCATTCTATGAGCGATAAATAGATGAACAACATTTTAGGGAACACAGGCAAATAGTTTAGGCATATAGGGAAAAGCTCTTCGCGGGGCACAGGCAAATATTAGTACATCGGGTATTAGGTGAGTGAACCACACATGTAAAAACCCTGTTTTCGATGTACGTAATCACAGCTACAAAT
>JABILA010000146.1 GCA_018654745.1 Alphaproteobacteria bacterium | reverse complement strand
GGCCTCAATGCCTTCAGAAAAGCCATGGTCAAAATGTCTGAATTGGAAATCCGCGACTATATGATGGCTTTATTCAAACCAAACATTCCTCGGAAACCGTTGATAGAGTTGGTGTTATGAAAAGAGTCGGGTACTGTGATCAAATCGATTATCTGTCTTCGCGGTTTGTAATGACCTTTTGGAATTACTTCCGCTTATCCAAATATTACTCATAGTCATAATTTTTTATTAACGCCGGAAAATGACCTGACATGCCCCGGAATGGCTCATGTCCTGTAAGCGTTAGCGACCGGTGTGTGGTTCTTTCAAATTGCCTGTGCAAGAACTGCGGAAAATAACCGCCAAATTTGCCAAGTAACGATCAAATTGATTGATAAAATGACCACTTTTCCAATCGACAAAAGATCAAACCAGAAAATTTCTGGTTTTGCAATGGCTTATATGGCGATGTCGTGATCTTGCGCAAAGTTCCGTAATTTGTCTCGCAGGCTGTGTGAAGATGAATCGAGATAATTTTGCAAGTAATTATGGAAGTGTCCCAGATCGAGACTTCGCAACATGCGCTTCACGGGACCAACTGAAGCTGCTGGCATCGACAGGCTTTTCAACCCCATTCCAACCAGTGCCATGGCTTCAAGTGGTCGCCCGGCCATCTCACCACAAAGGCTGACCGGAACACCGGCTGCACGCCCTCGCGACGCAATATGACCAACAATTGCCAATACCGCAGGGGACAAGGGATCATAGCGACCGGCCATGGTCGGGTTGCCGCGATCACTGGCGAACAGGAACTGCAACAAATCGTTGCTGCCGATGGAAACGAAATCAGCAACTTTCAGCAACGGATCAATTTGCCAGGCCAGGATCGGCACTTCGATCATGGCGCCGACGTCAATACGACCAGGCACCTGACTACCACGTTCTGTCATGCGCGCGACTTCAATATCAAGTATCTTGCGGGCAGCCTTGAATTCCGCAACTTCGGAAACCATCGGGAACATGACCTTGAGGTCGCCACCCGCTGTCGCCTGCAACAAAGCCCTTAACTGGTTACGAAGCAATGCAGGTCGATCAAGGCCGATTCGCAGCGACCGCCAACCCATTGCCGGATTTTCTTCAGCCCCTATATCATTGCCTTCAGCACTTGCGGCCTGGGCAAATGCCGGCATGGCCTTGTCGCCACCAATGTCGAGGGTGCGAAATGTCACGGGCCTGCCATGGGCCCGGGCCAGTACTTCTGAATAAAGTTTTGCCTGCTGTTCGACCGGCGGGACATCCCCCTGCACCAGGAAGGGAATTTCTGTCCGGAACAACCCCACACCATCGGCACCGGCATCCCCAAGGTGGGCCATGTCGAAAATCAGATTGGCGTTGACGTTGAGCGAGATTTCGACACCATCCCTTGTGATGGCTGGCTCACTGCGCAAGGCCGCAAACTCGGCCTGCATGGAGTTCCGTGCTGCCATACTGGTGGCAAAGGTTTCTTCAACATCTTCGCCAGGCCTGATAAAGACAAAGCCGGTATCAGCATCAACGATAACCGGATCACCAGGTTCGGCCCGCTCGAGAATACGCTCAACGCGCCCCAGCATGGGAATACGCAACGCTTTGGCAACGATGGTGACGTGCGCAGTAGCCGAGCCTTCTTCCAGCACAACAGCGCGCAGACGGCTTTGATCGTAATCCAGCAGTTCTGCAGGGCCCATATTGCGGGCAATCAGCACGGCATCCTGAGGCAAGTCGTCCGCCGCAGCGGTTGCCGGTTTGCCTGACAAAAGACGCAACAGGCGATTTGCCAGATCATCCAGATCATGCAGCCGTTCGCGAATATAGGGATCAGCCACACCCATCATGCGACGGCGAGTATCAACCTGAACACGTTGCACGGCAGCTTCGGCAGAAAGACCAGAGGCAACGGCTTCTTCGATGCGTCCAATCCAGCCCCGGTCATCAGCAAACATGCGATAGGTTTCGATGATGTCACGATGCTCGCCAGCCCCGGCCATGGCATCAGATTCAAGCATTGCGTCTACGGCTTCACGCAAGGCTTCCATCGCTGCCTGAAAGCGCGCTTGTTCAACGTCGGGGTTTTCAGCGAATAGACGCTTCACTTCGACCCTGGGCTCGTGCAGGACAGCAACGCCCTGGGCCAGGCCTTCCGCCAGCATGACACCTTCCAGCCGGTCCTGAAGGGTGACGTTGCCTGTGGTTTCAACCAGTTCCTCTGCCGGAATGAGTTCCCCGCCACCGACCAGTTCAGCCAATACCATGGCAACTGTCTGCAGGGCTTCAACTTCTTCTTCAGAATATTGTCGACTGGTGCGGTTCTGGACGATCAGAACACCAATCACGCGGCCAGACCGCATCACCGGTGCGCCCAACAAGGACTGGTAAATATCCTCGCCGGTCTCTGCCCTGTAAGCAAAGTTGGGATGCGCCTGGGCATCGGACAGGTTCAGGGGGCGGGCATGGGCGGCGATGTCACCAACAAGACCTTCACCAACCAGCAAACGGGTCTGGTGAACAGCGTCCGGGTTCAGTCCTTCGGTGGCAAAAAGTTCAAGCGTCTCACCGGCACGCCTGAGATAGACCGAACAAACCTCGGCCACCATATTCCCGGCAATACCACGGACAACAAGGTCCAGACGTTGTTGTGCCGTTCCCGGCCCTGCCATGATTTCACGCAGCCGCCGAAGCAGTACGCGCGATCCACTGACAGCGCCATCACTCATCAGTCTGCAGGTCCGCGATCAGGATCAAGCGCAGATGCTGCCTGACCAACCAGTTCCGCAATGATTTCGGATGTTGGCTGTTCCGACTTTACCATGCCGACGATTTGACCAGCCATTAAGGAACCACCTGTAACGTCGCCGTCAATCACTGCACGACGAAGCGCGCCAGCCCAGAATTGTTCGATCTCAAGTTGTGCTTCGGTCTGATCGACTTCACCGGCATGATATTTCGCGACGACGCGGCGCTGGGTTTCCATGAATTCCTTTGTGCCGTCATTTACCAGGGCACGAACAGGTATCACCGGAAACTGCGGATCAATTTGTACGGTCGGGATCGCATCGCGCGCATTGGCCCGGATGAAAGCCTTCTTGAAATTCTCGTGGGCAATGGATTCGGTCGCACAAACAAACCTTGTCCCCAATTGCACGCCAGCGGCGCCCATTTCCAGATACATGGCCATGGCCTCACCGCGACCAATACCACCGGCAACAAAAACCGGAACGTCCTTGATGATGGGCAGGATTTCCTGGGCCAGTACGCTTGTTGCTACGGGACCGATATGACCGCCTGCTTCTGCGCCTTCGATGACAAGGGCATCAACGCCATTCTTGACCATTCGTTTAGCCAACGCCAGTGCGGGTGCAAAGGCGATTACTTTTGCACCACCTTCTTTCAGGCGTTTGATGTCAGCACCCTTGGGCAAGCCACCAGCCAGAACAACGTGGCTGACCTTGCGCGCCAGACAAACGTCAATCAGCGCTTCCAGCTCAGGATGCATGGTGATCAAATTGACGCCAAAGGGCTTGCTGGTCAGTTTCTGGGTTGCCGCAATTTCACCATCCAGCATGTCAGGCATCATGGATCCGCAGGCGATGACACCAAAGCCACCGGCATTGGAAATTGCAGCCACCAGATTTCGCTCGGACACCCAGGACATGGCGCCACACATGATGGCATATCGCGTGCCCAGGACTTCCTGTCCACGCGCCCAGAGCGCATCCAGTTTTGCTTCACCTTTGGAATTATTTGTCATGATTTACTCAGCATCCAGATCGTAGGCTGTATGAAGGGCACGCAAGGCGAGTTCGGTATATTTTTCAGCAATCAACACACTGACTTTTATCTCGGATGTTGAGATGACCTGAATGTTGATACTGTTTTCTGCCAGGGTGCGGAACATTCGCAGAGCGACCCCGGCGTGACTGCGCATGCCAACACCGATAACCGATACTTTTACAACATCAGCATCTGAAAGCAGGGTCTCGTAGCCAATACCGTCTGCAGCCCTGGCTTTTTCCACAACTTCGACGGCCCGGGACAGGTCAGCTTCCGTTACCGTAAAAGTCAGATCAGTCCGGCGTTCGTCTTCCGATATGTTTTGTACAATCATATCGACGTTGATGCTGGCATCTGCGAGGGGGCCAAAAATTCCGGCGGCAACGCCTGGCCGATCTTCAACACCCAACAATGTGATTTTTGCCTCATCGCGCGAATATGCGATACCGCTGACGACTTCCTGTTCCACGATTTCTTCCTCATCTACGACCAGAGTGCCAGGGGCGTTCGAAAAGCTGGAAAGCACCTGGACACGAACGCCATGGTTCATGGCCATTTCTACTGAGCGGGTCTGCAGGACCTTGGCCCCCTGGGATGCCATTTCCAGCATCTCTTCATATGTAATTTTATCAAGCTTGCGCGCCTTGGCAACGATCCGCGGATCGCAGGTAAAGACGCCTTCGACATCCGTGTAGATATCGCACCGATCTGCACCCAATGCAGCGGCAAGGGCAACAGCAGATGTGTCCGAGCCTCCGCGTCCCAGTGTCGTCAGGCGATTTTCCGGGCTGACACCCTGAAAGCCTGGCAAAACAGCGACCTGACCATCACCAAAACGTTTTGTTACTTCGTCACCGTCGATTTTCAGAATACGGGCTGATCCATGCGCACCATCCGTCTGAATAGGCAATTGCCAGCCCATCCAGGATCGTGCTGAGACACCCAGATCTTGCAGTGCCAGCGACAGCAGTCCGGCGGTGATCTGTTCACCTGTCGAGACCACGGTGTCATATTCGCGTGCATCCTGAATGGTGGCGATTTCGCCGGTCCATTGCACGAGTTGGTTGGTTGTACCCGCCATGGCAGAGACGACAACGGCTATTTGATTGCCCGCATCTGCTTCGGCTTTAACACGCCGCGCCACTTCCTTGATGCGGTTTATATCCGCAACCGAAGTGCCGCCAAATTTCATTACCAGCCTGGCCATAGCCCGGCATCCTCCGCGCCGGTCAAGTTAGAACTTGCCAACGTCTACTGTTCTGAGCGACTTCGGATTATTCCGAATCGCCTCGGTTCATATATTTCCTGCCCTGCAAGGAATAAATGGCCTCAGCGGTTTCAAAAGAACTTGAAACGCTCCTGGGTGAATGGTTGTGCTTGCGCTTGTTGTGGCGCATATACATAATTCTGCAGCTTTTCACAAGTAAGAGGCACCCGTGAACCTGTCGCCCGAGCAAAAAAATTCAACCGGTCCGTCTTCAATTTCGGTCGATCCGGACGAAATTAGCCGATTTGGTGCGCTTGCCGATCGCTGGTGGGCTGCTGACGGCGAATTTTCAGCGCTGCACAAGCTGAACCCGGTTCGCTTGACCTATATCAGGGATCGCGCGCTAGAGCATTTTGGTGGCGAAGCCGACACCTTGAAGCCCCTCGCCGGGCTTCGGGTCCTGGATCTGGGTTGTGGTGGCGGCCTTTTGAGCGAACCACTGCATCGCATGGGTGCCGAACTGGTGAGTATTGACGCCAGCGAAGACGGCATCAGGGCCGCACGGGAACATGCCGAAGTCAACGGTCTGGAGATGGACTACCGCTGTACGACAGCCGAGGAGCTGGTTACGGCAGGTGAAAAGTTCGACGTTGTTGTCGCCATGGAAATTATCGAACATGTCGCGGATGTTGATGGATTTGTCGATACATGCTGCGCATTGATCAAACCGGGTGGCCTGTTCTTTGCCGCCACTCTGAACCGCACACCAAAGTCCTACGCCCTGGCGATTGCGGCAGCAGAATACATACTTCGCTGGGTACCCCGTGGCACCCATGACTGGCGCAGGTTTGTGCGCCCGTCAGAACTTGCCCGTGGACTGCGTCGCAATGGCCTGACAACTGACAAGGTTACCGGTGTCACCCTGAATATCGCCAGCGGCGAATGGCGAGAGAGCTCCGATACGGCGGTGAACTATATGCTGAGTGCGAAGAAGCAAAAGCTGGCAGCTGCCTCCTGACAAGACCTGAACCAGGAAAATTCCTGAATATGAAATTGTCTGTTGCCACTATTAATGTTCATGTTATGTTCTTGATATAGCAAATATCAAATCAATTCTGGGGAAGCATATCAATGAGTGAACAGTTTCTGGGGTCGAGCCCCATCCTGCCTGTGGCAGACGTCAGGGAAACAGCCCGGTTCTACAAGAAGAAGCTGGGTTTTGAGACTGTCGGATTATGGCAGGATCCGAATTACGGCGTCGTCAGGCGAGGCCAGACGGTTATTGAATTCGGCACAGGCCGCAAGGAATTTGCTGGCAGCGGCGTTTGTTTTATTCACGTGGAAAATGCCGATAAAGTTCATGACGAATGGGCAGCACGGGACATCGAATTTGTCGGTGATTTGAGTGATCGCGACTATGGTAGTCGGGATTTTCGCATTCGCGACAACAACGGCAATATGCTGATCGTTGGCCATCCCCTGCACAACCAGGCTGAGCTTTTGAGAAAAGGCAATATCGCCTGATTGACGACTATTACCGTCCTTTGAAGTCACCAGGCCTGCGTTCTGTGAAAGACCGCAAACCTTCCTGGGCGTCTTCGCTGTCCATGATTTCCTGCTGACGTGGACGGATTTCTGCGATGGCAGCCGCCAGGCCTTCGTGCTGAGCCTTACGGGCATTTTCTCGCATGGCAACCGTGGCGAGCGGTGCCTGGGCTGCGATGGTTTGGGCAATTTCTGTGGCCCTGATGATGTCGCGTCCCGGGGCGGTGATTTCCTGGACAAAACCAATGCGCCGGGCTTCGACGGCATCAAATTCATCACCGGTTAGCAGCCAACGCATGGCGTTGCCCCAGCCTGCACGCTCTGCAAAACGGATCGTGGCACCACCGGCGGCCATGACACCACGGGCACCTTCGTGCTGGCGAAACCGGGTCTCGGCGCCAGCCACGACGATGTCTCCTGCCAACATCAACTCAATGCCAATGGTGTAGCAATATCCGCGCACAGCTGAGACCACAGGTTTGGTCCGCAATGGTGGATAGAGATCCATGGGGTCGATCTTGTCTTTCGGAAAGACGCCACCGCTTTCCTTCATGAAAGGCGATACCTTGGGTAAATCCAGTCCCGCCGTAAAATGGTCTCCGTGGGCAAACAGAACCGCCGCCCTGGCGTCCGGGTCACCTTCGAAATCCGTGTAAGCCTGAGCCAGTTCCACCAGCATCTTTGGTGTAAAACCATTATATTTTGCCGGGCGATCGAGGCCGATCAGGCGAACATGTCCGTCGGACGCATAGGTAATACGGCCATCCGCATCAGAGTCAGTTGAGGTCATCTGGTTCTTCTTCATCAATCCAGGGCAAAACACCAAATTCGATGTCTTCTTCGACCAGTTCCTCAGCTTCTTCGCGGGTGGCCTTACCGTAGATATTGCGTTTTTCTGTTTCACCGTAGTGGATTTTGCGGGCTTCTTCGGCAAATTCCTCACCAACATTATCACTGTTATCTTCAACTTGCTGGCGCATCTGATAAAGCGTTTGCAGGACATCGGTCGCTGCCTGCGCTGTTTCGACGTTTTTTGAAGTGGCCTGACCCTTGGCTGGCACCGCAGGTGCCATCAGTGACTTTTCAACGCTGGTATTTCCGCACACGGGGCATACCACATCACCCGCAACGCGTTGGCGTTCAAATCCATCGCTGTCACTGAACCACGCCTCAAAAACGTGGGCATTGCTGCATGCCAAATCAAAAACAATCATCGTTCGACCAAATCGTCCTTACCGTTCGGGTAATCAATCTCGTTTCCACCCGGTATTTCACCAGATGTCTGAAACACCCTAGTATCTATCGTCAAACCAGCTATTTATGCAACGCTGTGTTTTCGTTCAGGGCGGATACACTTCATATAGAACTGTCATATAACAATCATCAACAAGAATTCCAAATCATGAATGACTTTGGCCATAATCCGGAACATGTGAGCAATACTTCACCATCGCCATGGGTTGTTCGCTTTGCGCCGCTGGTAGCCGCGGGTGGAGCTGTAATGGATGTCGCCTGTGGCGGTGGACGTCACAGCCGCTTCTTTGCCGAGAGGGGCCACCCTGTTCTGGCCATGGACCGCGACATCAGCAAACTGGGTGAAGTTGCCGGGATTGAAGGCGTCACAGGTGTTGAAGCCGATCTTGAATATATCGCACCCTTTGAAGCAGCAGGGGAAAACTTTGCCGGCATCGTTGTCACAAATTATCGTGGTGTGAATTTAGTCAAGGTTCTGGCAAGTAACTTGCGATCAGGCGGTGTCCTGATTTATGAGACTTTTGCCGTCGGCAACGAACGCTTTGGCAAACCATCAAGCCCGGACTTCCTGTTAAAGCCGGATGAACTTCTGAAGGAATGCCTGGCCGAAAACCTGACCGTCATTGCTTATGAATTTGGCGATGTCGACTTGCCAAAACCAACAACCCGTCAACGTATCTGCGCCTTGAAAATGGCTGAGGATCAACACCCTGTGCTGCCCGGATATCAAAATCCGGATTAAGCCAACCGGCTGTCAGGCAGCTGAAACCTTGCCGGTTTTTTCAGGCAAGCTGAATTCCCGGTCGTGTTGCAGGGACGGCACCATGGCCCTTGCACTGGAGACATGGGCCATATCAATATCAGCCAGAATGAAACCAGGCTCAGTTCCGGCGTCGGCCAATATTTTACCCCAGGGGTCAATAATAACACTGTGACCATAAGTCTGGCGCTTGCCCGGATGTTCGCCACACTGGGCCGCAGCCATTACAAAGCTGCCGGTCTCGATGGCTCGCGATCGCAACAAGACATGCCAGTGGGCTTCACCGGTAACCCGGGTAAATGCGGCCGGTACCGTTATTATTTCCGCACCCGCATGGGCCAGGGCGCGATAGAGATGCGGGAAACGCACGTCATAACAAATCGTCATCCCCAGTGTGCCCCAGGGCGTTTCGGTATTTACGGCCACTTCACCGGCGTCAAAGCGTTCGGATTCGCGATAGCGTTCGCCGTTTGGCAGATCAACGTCAAACATGTGGATCTTGTCGTAATGGGTTCGCACCTGTCCGTCGGGCCCGATGAAGCAGGACCGGTTGGCAAGTTTTCCACTTTCGAGACGAATACCAAGTGATCCGGCCAGCAACCAGGTTCCGGTTTCCAGCGCTACATCCCGAAAGGCTGCAAGGGACGGATGGTCAGATTGCGGATGCGCAGCCTCCCGCGTTTCCTTTGAGTTCAGCCCCATGAAGGCAACATTTTCCGGCAAGGAAATGAATTCTGCTCCCGCCGCACTTGCTTCGCGGATCAGTCGGCAGGCTGTCTCGGTGTTGGCCGCCAGATCATTTTGCGCATTTACCTGGACGCAAGCTGCCTTGAAGGTCCGTGTCATTCCGTCCCCGCCAACATCGTGTTCAAACGTCCTTCATGCTCCAGCTGATAAAGCTCGTCGCAGCCGCCAATGGGGTTTCCGTTTATGAAAATCTGCGGAACAGTCCGGCCACCATTTGAACGTTCTTTCATCGTCGCACGCAAATTTGCATCTGCACTGACATCATGTTCGGCGAACTTGACGCCTTTGGATTGCAGCAGGTCTTTGGCCCGCCAGCAAAATCCACAAAACATGGTGGTGTAAATTTCTACTTCGGCGTTGATGTCTTCCGGGGCGATTGTCATGACAGTTTTTCTCTGGTTGCTTTTGAAAATATTTGTAATGAGTTTGAAAATCGATCTGCAAACTTCCAGGCAACAGTTTAACGTGATTGGGCCTGAAACATAAGTCGAATTTCTGGCTGATCAACCAGGATGCCACAAGTGTGAAGATGTCTCTATCAGGTCACTCCGGGCGAATTCGACCAACGCCCAAGCATCGCCATCAAGGTTTCGGTGAAATGTTCATCAATCCCAAGGAGCTTGTTGCGATTGGTAACCAGCGCCCCGATCATGGCACTGACAAGTATCCGTGACGCAGGCTCAGGCGCTGAGGCATCGACTTCCCCGAGAGAGACGGCCCGTTCAAGAGCTATTCTGAAGGCAGAATGTATGCGTTGTTCATAGGTAGTCGTGTGTAAGGAAACATCTGCATTCCCGGCAATGCCTTCACCCAGTGTATTGGCCATCAGACATCCCTGAATTGCCGACTTGCCTTGCATCGCCTGACGAAGTTGGCGCAGGAATTTTTCAATATCAGCAAGGCCGTCCCTCCCCTGCGTCAAGGGAAGAAGGCGCTCAGACAGCATCTGGTTGTAGTGCTCAAGTGCAGCCAGAAACAATCCGTGCTTGGAGCGGAACGTATTATAGAGGCTGGACGGGTTCAGACCGGTACCAGCCGTCAGCATGGCTGAAGTTGTCGCCTCATATCCGTGACGCCAGAAAACCATCGTCGCGTCATGAACTGCCGTCGCCTCATCAAATTTGCGCGGCCTGCCAGTCGCACTTATGCCATTTATTGTCATTTTTCCATAGGCCACATCATATATTAGAATGTGAATTCCATAATATTTTGGAATTTATGTTTCAATATTATCTACAAGCCATCGAATTAGCAATTATTATTCTTCGATATTTGTGAACAGAGTTAGCTTGAACGCCCGGAGCCACGCTTGGCAGCACCAAAATTCTTGATGTTGGCATTTGAGCCTGGCCCTTTGATGGAATGAGATCCAGCGTCAAATCGGCCAGGAATAGAATTTTTTTCGGGTTGCTCCGCATTGGCCTTGCGCTTGGCGATTTTTTGCCCTGCCTTGGCTTTGGCGCGTTCGCGGGCTTTTGCTTTAGTCATGGGGATCGCCTGTGTTGTTTTGGGGAACGAATTCCACTCTAACACATTATCGGCAGTTACATACCGGCTATGTAATCTGTCGCCTCACGCAATTTCGTCTTGAGCTCTGGCACCATGCTTTTAACAGGGCTCCAGTCACCGGCGCTGCTCGCGGTTTCCAACTCTCCACAGATATCTGCCAGGGCATGGGCGCCAACAGAACGGGCGGCGGATTTCAATTTATGCGCACCAGCTCCCACGCCTTCAAAGGAACTTGTTGAAAGGGCCTCTTCAACTTCATCACAGCACTGATTTGAGGGTTCAACAAAATCTTTCAGAATTTCGATAATGGTATCTTTTTCATCACCAAATGTTGCTTCCAGAAATGTCAGGTCTATCGGCGCCTTGCCGTTTTGCTTTTTGGTTGATGCCTTGGCTGGTGGCCTGATCCCCGGCGCGCCCGGTATCCATTTCTTGAGCGTATTATGCAGCTTTTCAATTTCTACCGGTTTGGGCAGGAAGCCATCCATGCCGCAGTCATAGCACTGCTGAACTTCCTCCGTCAGGGCGCTGGCTGTAATCGCAACAATAGGTATTCTTGACTCTGATCTTTGCTGCTCCCGTTCCCGCACACCTCTCGTCAAACCAAAGCCATCCAGGTTGGGCATGTGACAATCCGTCAGCAACATGGCAAAGGATCGCTCCTCCATGGCCTGCATTGCCAATTGACCGTCATCGGCAACGACAACTGAATAACCAAGGCTGTTCAACTGGCGAACGATAACCTTCTGGTTCGTCAGATTGTCTTCCGCCAGCAGGATCAACTGGCCAGCGACCTCAGCGTCGTCGATTTCCATCGGCTTGATCGTGTTCGCGAGCAGTTCATCTTCGTTGTCGTATTCAACATCGGGACTGGCGAGACCGACCGCGGCTGCAATAGCCCGCAGGAAGTTTGCCCGTTTGACAGGATTGAGAACGGCGTAAACCGTATTTTCAAGATCCTCGCGCTCCGCCAGACGGTGATTAACCGGCAGCACGAAAGTTGTCATATCGCCGCCCGGTCCGGACTGGATTGCGCGAACCGTATTTGTTCGAACCCGAAAGCCTGAATTCTCCATAAACAGAACATCATACGGCCTGGTTTTGGCGGCGTTAACAATCTGGGTCTCGACCTGCTCGAAATCAGATTGAATTGTCGCAAGACCACCCCAACGCTCGACATATTTTGGCAAGCTCTCCTTGAGGTGTTTGTCTTCAACGGCAAGCAGGACGTTCACGCCTGTAAGATCAAAGCCGTCGCTCGCCAACTGATGATCGCTGGCGACAGGTAAGGTGACAGTGACAGAGAAGCAGGACCCATGTCCCAGTTCGCTCTCGACTTCAATTGTCCCCTTCATGATTTCAACCAACCTGAGTGAAATCGTCAAACCCAGACCGGTGCCACCAAACCGGCGGGTGGTCGACCGCTCGGCCTGGGAGAATGCTTCGAACAGGTTTTCACGTGCTTCTTCTGAAATACCGATGCCGGTATCAATGATCTGAAACCGCAGGGTTACTTCGCCTTCAACAGCCGTAGACAGCTTATCAACCCGAACCATGACGTGCCCGGTTTCCGTAAACTTGACGGCATTTCCCGCCAGATTAAACAGAATTTGACGCAAGCGAACAGCATCACCCAGCAACCCGTCAGGTATAGCCGGATCAACAAATGAATATAGTTTAAGCCCGCTTTTGTCGGCATTGGGGCCAAGGATTTCGGTTACACCTTCAACAACATCACAGACCGACATAGGCGCCGATTCCAGATCAAGCTTCCCGGCTTCGATCTTGGAAAAGTCCAGAATGTCATTAATGATTGTCAGCAAGGCGTAGGCGGATGATCTGACGGTTTCAACCATTTCCTGTTGGTCAATCGTCATTCTGGTCTGCTTGAGAAGATCGATCATGCCGATCACGCCGTTCATGGGTGTGCGAATTTCGTGGCTCATGGCTGCCAGGAATTCGGCTTTGACCTTTGTTGCCTGTTCGGCCTGATCGCGGGCTTCAGCCAGTTCGCTGGTCCGCGCATCAACCAGTTTTTCCAGATTATTGTGTGTATCTGCCAATTCGCCTTCAGCCTTGCGACGTTCGGCGACTTCCTGCTGCAAAACGACAACCTTGTCCGTGATCGCGTCACGCATGGCAGAGAGAGATTTTGCAAGGACACCAATTTCGTCACTGCGACTGATGTCGATGTCCTGATTGAGGTCTCCCTCTCCCATGGCAACAGCTGAGCGAGTCAACGTGGCAATAGGTCGGGTGATACCAGTGCCAATAAAACCAGCCGCAATGAGGCCCAGAATAATGACCAAAACGGAAGCAATAACCGAAATAATTAATGACTGAGTGAGCGCGGCTTCGGCTGCGGGACCGACAACATCCTGTTCGTCCTTGATTGCCAGTTTTAAACGTTCAATGCGATCAGCAACATCCGGTCCGATACGATCCAGCTCATATCGGATGATGTTGTTCCGCTGAGTGATAACACGATGAACCTGATCAAATGACGCCAGATATTCGATCTGGAATTCGTGCATCTCTTCGGCCAGATTGACCCGTTCAGTATCTTCCAGCTCAGCGGCAAGTTTGCGATAATTGAATTCGAGATCGCGAAATTCACGAATAGCCCTGGAACGTGAAGCTTCGTCATTTTCGATCAGAAACCGGTTGGCATACAATCTCCCCAGCAACAAACTGCGCAGGGTATTCCCGGCTTCGTAAGCTGCAGCTGCATCGCCATCTTCAGACGCACTGGTCATAATAGCCGTCAGATTTCGCTCAATCTTTGGTCCCAGCACATTCAGCTTTTCGGAAACCAGCTGATCGCGCTCCTGTTGCAGCGCTGTGACGTTTTTGAACTGAGCCACATAGCGCTTGAGGCTACTTTCCAGATCACCCAACAATATCCTTCGGCCTGTATCAGCCCCGCCCAGGTCGCTGTTTTCGCGGATCAGCTTCAGCGTGCTTTCAGCCCGTTGCTGAACGCCGGTAATGTTTTCCTGATTGGCATCAATGACAAAGTTTTTGGCAAAAATTCGTGTCGTCAACATATTGGCCTGAACACGACCATCTGCATTTGTTTGTCTGGCGAGTTTACGATAGGTCGCGAAGGTCTCTTCGGCATTCTGCAAGCCAAAATAACCAACTCCGGCAACAAGCACGGCCAGCATCAGAACGATACCGAAACCAAGATATATTCTGGTGGATATTTTTAGGTTGTGCATCCTGGTGACGTTCCGTGTGTTTCCCGAAGACAATATTCATCAGCGTGGATCACTCGTTCCATCACTTTTGACCTCTGACGCAGTACCAAAATCCACCAAAGCCCGATGATCACATACATCGCCCGAACATCAGAATTTAGTCGTCTAAATCAATATTTCAAATTTAATTCGAACGATTTCGCCAATATCATGAAATCGGGATCGCTATTTGCAACCTGCAATACTGGAATCGTCTGTTTTGACTATGCCTGACAAATATCCGATGATTTGAGCAATGCACCTAAATTGAAGAAAGCCCCTGGAATGTTGGACAAGTCAGATGTCAGTCAATTCGAAACAGACGGCTATGTATCTCCTGTTTCGGTACTGAATGACGAAGAAGTTGCAGTTCTGCGAACAAAACTGGAAACCGTGGAGGCCGGGCAAGACGGCGCCTTGTATCCAACCCAACGCAGCAAGTCTTTTTTGCTTTTCAAGTGGTTGAACGACTTGATCCGGGACCCGCGGGTCCTGGATCCGGTTGAACAACTGATCGGGCCTGACATTTTGCTGTGGAATACGATTTTCTGGATCAAGGAAGCGGGGGCAGGCAGTTTTATTTCATGGCACCAGGACACCAAATACTGGGGGCTATCCAGTGAAAAGGTGGTGACAGCCTGGCTTGCACTTTCTCCCGCCAGTATTGAGGCTGGTTGCATGCGCGTGATGCCGGGGACCCATCGCGGGGAGGTCCTGGCCCACGAAGACCGCTGGCACGAAGATAATATGCTGACCCGTGGTCAGGAAATCAGTGCAGACCTGGATGAAAGCAAAGCCGTTTTCATGCCGCTGGAGCCGGGTCAGATGTCCATTCACAATTATCGCCTTGCCCATGCCTCTGGCCCCAATAAGTCCAGTGATCGGCGCATTGGAATATCCATGCATTTCATGCCCCCGGACACGGAACAGATCGTTGGCAACTGGGATAGCGCCACACTTGTCAGGGGCAACGATCCCTATGGCCACTTTGAAGCGGCCCCCATTCCGGAAGGAGACTTCGACCCGGTCGCTGTCGCATTCCATGAAAAAGCTTCGAAGGCGATTAACGAAGTTCTCTATACCGGTGCCAGGGCCAACGACAGCAAACTTTAGGGATTTTCAAAAAGCAGGACGAACAACACGGGCGAGTGTCAGGACCGAAACACTTGCGGCACCCGCCTTTGATAGTGTCTTGCAGCAGGCATCAAGTGTCGCCCCGGTGGTCATCACATCATCGATCAGCAAAATATCCCTGCCCCGCAATTGATTGCGGTAACGCGGACGGACGGCAAAAGCACCCCTGACATTCAATCGTCGGGCGCGGGCGCTCAGGCCCCCTTGTGTGCGGGTTCGTTTGCGCCGGACCAGCAAATCCGGCTTGCCGATGAGGGAAAAGCGCGCTGGCGATTGTTTATCAAATTGCACCAGCGCCTGGGCGAGCAAGGCCGATTGGTTGTAACGCCTGGAAAACAAACGCCAGCGATGCAGAGGCACGGGAACAACCATCATATCCCGCTTCAGCAACGGCTTGCCAACGCGATAGAGCCAGCCACCAAACATTGGTGCCGCATCGGTGTGATCACCGTGTTTAAAACCTAGAATCAAATCACGGCATGCGTCGCCATAATGCATTACCGAACGACCAGCCACATAGGCCGGTGGATCCCGCAAACAGACACCGCATTGCACATCCACCCCTTCGTCATAATCAAACGGTAGCCCACATGTTCGACAAACCGGACCATCGATGAAATTAATCGCTGCCCAGCATTTGGCACACAAGGCACCGGTACTGACAACTGAACCACCGCATGCGGGACACCGTGGCGGCAATAATACATCCAGAACAGCCGTCGCCGATGTACGGACGATTTTTCCGGCGGTTTTCGCCGCTGCTGTTTCGATCAATTTCATGGATCAAATCTAGAGTGTTTCGGGTTTCAACGATACACGGCGTTCCAGCTCATTCCGGAATGACGGCAGATACCGGTAGTGTACTCAAGTGCCAAATCACGCTGGTTTGTCGCGACAAGGCGTGCCATATAGCTGGATATGCCAGATAGCAGGATATAAACGTGCAAGCCCCTTTTGATCGATCATTGCTTCGTCAGCGTCGCAATCGCGCTTCGACCAACTTTGCGTCGCATGACTTTCTGTTGTCGGAAATAACAGACCGTTTGCTGGATCGACTGGACGACATCAAGAGGCCATTTGCGGATATCCTGAACCTTGGCTGCCATTCAGGCCTGGCAGGTGAAGTTATTGCCGCCAGGGCCGATACCCGATTTCTGGTACAAAGTGATCTGTCGGACAAGATGGCCTTTCTCGCCCGGAATCGAAACAACCAGGCGACAATTACAAGCGACGAAGAAGCACTGCCATTTGCCGACGAAAGTTTCGATTTGATTGTCAGCGCCCTGTCTCTTCACAACGTCAATGACCTGCCAGGCGCCTTGATCCAGGCCAATCGATGTTTGCGCCCGGACGGCGTGTTTCTGGCGGCAATGTTCGGCGGCCAAACCCTGACCGAACTTAAGGAAGTTCTGATGCTGGCAGAAAGTGATACGGCAGGCGGTGTTGCCTTGCGGGTCTCTCCGTTTGCTGACGTCAAGGACCTTGGCAACTTGCTGCAACGGGCAGGCTTCGCGCTTCCTGTTGCAGATAGTGAGATCATCACGGTGCGCTATGAAAGTCCCATGAAACTGTTTGCCGATCTCAGGGGAATGGGCGAAAGCAGCGTTCTGAATGCCAGATCCCGCAAGCCACTGCGCCGGGACACATTGATCCGGGCAGCGGAATTATATATGGAACGCCACGGCGGCGAAGACGGGCGCGTGCCGGCGACATTTGAAGTTGTCAATTTGACAGCGTGGCGACCCGACGCGAGCCAACCCAAACCGGCACGACGTGGATCAGCAACTGTTTCACTGGCCGACGCCCTGAAAACTCCCGATACACCTGAAGGCTAGAAATAGCTCGCCCTCTATAAGGCGGCCGCCAGCGTTATCGTCACCAGCGACCCTATGCTGGAATAAAGAATGGCACGGGCAATAGCGTCGACACGGACCTGATAATTCAGCGCCAGGACAAAGGCCATCGCCCCACAGGGGGCTGCCGCGACCATCATGGCAGGCGTAGATATTGTTTCAGGCAATCCGAACAATGTAATCAATATCAGCCACGCCAACGCTGGATGAACCACAAGTTTGAGCACCGTGAGGGAAACCGGCAGCATGGCACGACCAGCTTCCTGTTTCTGGCTGAGAATAACCCCAAGGGCAAACAATGCGCAGGGTGCGGCAGCACTTCCTGCAAATTTCAGGAATAAATCGATATTCGAAGGCACATCAAACCCGGCCAGGGCAACAATAAGACCACTTCCCATGGCAACGACGGGTGGATTTCGGGCAATTTTCCCCAGCAGATGGAATATCGATTTGTCCTTGTGGATGATGATATCCATGGTCATCGACGTGGCGCTGAACAGAAGAATCGAGTCCATGGTGATGATGGCAACAATGGGGGCAGCGGCCTCTTCACCAAACAGGTTGATGGCAATCGGCAAGACAAACAAAATATGGTTTGTCAGGGCACAAGCCAGACCCAGCAAGATGGCCTCACGCCGCGATGTTTTGAACATGAAGCGGCCAATAACATAGCCGCTGCCATACATGACAATTTCCGTCGCCAGAAATCCGGCCAGCAAAAGAGGATCAAATTCCTCCAGCGGTGCGTTGGTGATCAGTCGGAAGCCCAGGGCCGGAATGCAAATATAAAAGGCAAACCGATTGATGGCCCCGGCCGTCGCCACATCAAATGTTCCCAGGCGACCAAAGACCCAACCTATTGCGCCGATCGCAAATATTGGCAAAACGCCGCCTGCAAAAATATCAAGCAATCAGCCCACTCCCGGTTGGCAACTGTCCGGTGTTTACTCTAAACCGCTCAGGGCTTCCTTGGTATAGGGGGTAATGTCGTCATAACGCCCTTGCTGAATCATTTTCGGCCAATCAGGTTCCGACAAAAGCTGGCGTCCAACGGCAGCCAGATCAAACTCTCCATCCGACATGCGTTTGACCAGTTCGTCGACATCTGTCGATTTGGCCCCTGCCCAATCCGGATTTTCAAGACCGATACTGCCAACAGTAATCACCGGCTTGCCGCAAAGCTTTTTGGCCCAGCCTGCCAGATTGAGATCAGAGCCTTCGAATTCAGCTTCCCAGAAACGGCGTGTTGAGCAATGGAAGACATCGACACCTGCATCCGACAAGGTCTTCAGAAAAAGTTCAAGTTCCTCGGGTGTGTTCGCAAGCCTGGTTTTGTAATCGTCAATTTTCCACTGCGAAAAACGAAATACAATCATGAAGTCCGGGCCGCAGGCGGCACGAATGGCTTCAACGATTTCCTTGCCAAAACGATTGCGGTTTTCGAAACTGCCACCATATTCGTCTTCACGCTGGTTCGATCTTTCCCAGAAAAACTGATCCACCAGATAGCCGTGCGCGCCGTGCACTTCGACACCATCAAAACCGACTTTCTGGGCATTGACCGCGGCTTCGGCAAAATCTGCAACGCACTGTTTCACATCTTCATTTGTCATTTCGACCGGAACATCCCGATCACCTGTGGCGATGGCAGATGGCGCATAACCCGGCACATCACGATCAGGCTCTACGCCTTTTACGCGGTGGGCCCCGACGTGCCAGATTTGTGGAATGATCATGCCACCAGCCGCATGGACTTCATCCACGACATGTTTCCAGCCCGTCAGGGCGGCTTCATTATAGATATCCGGCACGCCGTCATAACCGTTCGCCCCTTTGTGGCGAATGAAGGTGCCTTCCGTGATGATCAAGCCGACGCCGCCTTCCGCCCGACGACGGTAATAGGCTGCGACATCGGCCCCGGGCACGTTGCCAGGGCTTTTGCGGCGAGTCATGGGGGCCATGACAATGCGATTGGGAAGGGTGACGCCTTTGACAGTCAAAGGCTCGAACAAAATGTCCGTATTGGCAGGCATGGAATTTCCAGTCATGAAACGACGGTGCGGCGGCACCGAGTGGGGGGAAAGATATCTTGTCGTATTCTTATGGGGCGACGGCGTTACCTGGACAGGCCAATCCTTTTTAGCACGTCTTCATCCTTAAGCGAAACATCTGTACCAAGCCATGCAGCTTCTTCATTCTCGCAAAGCCAGGCAATAGCACGGGCGGGCCAGGTTGCCGGAATATGAATGGACGGGTCCAACTGACTGACCGGGTTGACCCCCGAGGCCTTGATCAAAATTTGCATTTCTGTGGCGACGGTGCCGGGACTAAGGCCCATCACGCGAATACCTTCATCGCGGTATTCCTTGTCAGTGCATTTGGTCAGCGACAATACGGCAGCCTTGCTCGAACAATAGTGGCTCCATCCTTCCAGGGCACCTGTCGCGGCACCTGAACTGATATTGATGATCGTGCCACCACCTGCGGTCAGCATGACAGGTATGGCCGCCCTTAGGCCGTAATACACACCCTTGTAATTGATATCCGCTGCCTGTCCCCAAAGTTCTGGGTCGGAATCTGCCAAACGGGCAACGGGTTCAATGACACCTGCATTGTTCACCAATATATCCAAACCGCCAAACAGCTTCTGACAAAGTGCGACTGCGCCTTCGACATCTGCATACTTGCTGACATCACAGGCAACAGCTGCCGCCTTGCCACCCGCTTCGTTAATCGTCGCAGCATTTGTTTCGATTTCAGACATCGTCCTGGCCGCCAGCACAACAGATACACCTTGATTGGCCAGTTCTGTCGCCGTTGCAGCCCCGATCCCCCGACTTGCGCCCGTAACCAGCGCGACTTTTCCCTTCAAATTCATTTGGAATTTTCCCCTGGAGTTTTCAATCCATCTTATATAGGCAGACCATGGTCTGTTCGCTACCAGACTGTACGATCTGGCCTGATAAACGTGGCGTCACATTCGATCCCGGTGTAATTTGGCGGCGACGACATTGCACGCGGCAAATATCAGACGAGGGGGATGCAACGCCAATGGACCGGGATCGATCCTATTTTTTATTGCTGAATATTGGCCATTTTCTGGATCATATGTTCACGCTGGTTTTTGCCACTGTCGCCGCATTGGTGCTTTATCGGGAGTGGGGCGTGGCCTATGCGGAGCTGCTGGCTTATGCAACGCCTGGATTTTTTGCCTTTGGTGTCTTTTCCTATCCTGCCGGCTGGCTGGCCGACAGATGGAGCCGCGACGGTATGATGTGCGTGTTCTTTTTTGGCATCGGGACCGCGGCCATTGTTACCGGCTTCGCGGAGACACCTTTGCAGATTGGCGCAGGTTTGTTCGTGATCGGCATGTTTGCAGCGATCTACCACCCCGTCGGCCTGGCCATCGTCAGTATGAAATGGAAGAACACCGGTATGCGCATCGCCGCAAATGGTGTCTGGGGCAATCTCGGTGTTGCCAGCGCTGCGCTGATCACCGGTTATATGATCGACAACGCAGGCTGGCGCATGGCGTACATCGTACCGGGTCTGTTTTCCCTGGGTGTCGGCCTGGTTTACATGGCCTTGCGCTGGAAAAACATTCACCTTGAACGGAAAGAAATATTGCCTGGCAAAGGCGCAGACCAGGCGAATGTCTCTGCTTCGCATCGCAGTTTGCTGATCCGGGTGTCTGCGATTGTGTTTCTGACCACAGCGGTATCGTCGGTCATCTTTCAGGCCACAACTTTTGCCCTGCCTAAAATATTTGACGAACGCCTGCAGGGTCTTGCAGCGGATTTATCCGCCTGGATTGAAGGCGCTGCCAACAGCGGTCAGGATGATGTGGCCACGGTAATCGGCACTCTGGCATTCACCGTGTTTGCCGTCGCCTCCATTGCCCAGCTTGTTGTCGGCAGCATGCTGGACAGGTTCGGACCCCGCCGGGTTTTCATGGTCGTTGCGATTATCCAGATCGTGTTCTTTTCCGCCATGCCGGGTTTGACAAATGGCCCGGCGCTGGCTGTCGCTTTGGGATTTATGTTGGGCGCGTTCGGGCAAATCCCGATCAACGATTATATGATCGGCAAAACCGCAAGCGGGGCGCACCGCGCCAAAATCTACGGCATTCGCTACGTTGTCAGTTTCACCGCCCTGGCCGTGACCTTGCCGTTTATTGCCTTTGTTTATCAGAACTGGGGTTTCGACACCCTTTTCCAAATCCTTACCGGTGCTGCCGCTATCATCCTGATTGCCGTGACAACCCTGCCCGGTCGCCTGCCAACGGCAGAAGCCCAACCAAACGAGGTCAAAACCTGACCTTGCCTCAGAGCAAGCTGCGGTCTTCTGCAAAAATGTATTTGCCGACATTCCAGACATCAAGCACAAGACAGATGGTCATCGTGGCAGAGACATAAACAAGCCAGATCCCGTACCACGACGTCAGGTCGGCGGACAACAGGGCCTCGATCATGAAAGGTGCCAGCGGCAACCAAAGCACATGACAGAGACTGGTCAGGCGACTGAAACGTTCCTTTCGGTGAATTTGTCCGGCAATCATCACCGTAATGACACAAAGGACCGCAACCACTACGGCCAATGGACGATCATAAAAGATAATGCCACCAAGGATTTGCGGAAAATTGGGGAGCGTTAGAAATTCCGTGTCATTTCTTTAAACTGAAGAAAAGGAATGACACATGCGAAATGATTTTGATTTTGATACAGCTCTTTCTGCCCTGCAAGATGGCCAGAAGCTGACAGGCAAGGACGGCATTTTGACGC
>JABILA010000048.1 GCA_018654745.1 Alphaproteobacteria bacterium | reverse complement strand
GGCCTCAATGCCTTCAGAAAAGCCATGGTCAAAATGTCTGAATTGGAAATCCGCGACTATATGATGGCTTTATTCAAACCAAACATTCCTCGGAAACCGTTGATAGAGTTGGTGTTATGAAAAGAGTCGGGTACTGTGATGCGGCCTTCAAAGAGATCCGCATCCTGTCGGAGGGTATCCACAAACCAGGTAATGATTGACTGAACTTTGGACGATCCGATCATATCTTTGTGGGTTGCGACCCAGATCGACGTTGAAATTTCTTCCGGAAGGACATCCACCCGCACCAGATGCGGCGACGGATCGCCGAGACAACATGGCAGCAGCGCCAGGCCCAGTCCGGTTTCAGCGATATCCCGCAAGCCGACGAAGGAACTGGATTTCAATACAATTGCCCCTGGCGGCAAATTTTGCTCCTGCCACGTACCAATTTTTGATGATGAAATCGGCGCTGATACACCCAGCCACTTATGGGCACCTAGACTCTTGCCAGGGTTTTCATAAAGATAGTCTTTTGTCGCATATACTTTCATCATCAGATCACAAACGCGTTCTCCAGCAAGATCATTCGGTAAAACGGGCGCTGGCCGCACGGTTATATCGGCATCCATTTTCGAAAAATTGACATTGGAATTACTTATATTCAGCTCTACAACAACACCGGGATGCTCTCGCTGAAATCTCGACACATGCTGGACTAGACCCGATACTGCAAAACTGTCCGTCGTTGTGATACGAACAGGTCCATCCAGTTCCAGTCCCTGCTTGGCCATCGCCCGGTCCAGACCATTCACCTGATCTTCTATCGCCCTGAGCGAACCTAGTAGGTGGCGACTTTCTGGCGTCAGGGCATAGCCACTTCCAGTGCGGTCAAAAACCTTTACGCCTTTGTTATCTTCGAATGACGAGACACGTCTTAATACTGTGGAATGATTGACTCCAAGTACCCGTGCTGCCCCACTCAATGTGCCTTGCTCGGCAACAGTTAAAACAAATCTCAAATCATCCCAGGCCATATTTTCACTCTGAACATGTTGCATTGTGCAAAAATGCACGACATTGGCGGCAAAATTATGGAATAGCCAATGTTTTACGCACAGGCTAGATTATTAACATCAAGAACCATTCTAAATCAATCAGAATACGCAAATGGAGAACAGGATGCTGAAAGCTTTGAGAAATGCAGGAATAGCAATTGCAGCCATGAGCGTACTGGCCGCCGGTGCCCAGGCTGCCAGTATGGATAAACCCGTCGCTGCCCGTCAGGCAGTTATGAAGATCAATGGCTTCTACATGGGACAACTGGGTGCCATGGCGAAGGGTAAAATGGAATATAATGCAAAGACAGCTCAGGCTGCTGCCAACAGCTTGCTCGCCCTGGCTAAAATGAATACCGGCTCCATGTGGGTTCCGGGCTCAGGCAATGACAAGCTTGGTGACAAGACCCGCGCCAAACCCGAAATCTGGAGCACCTACCCTGATGTTGCCAACAAAGGTAAAGACCTTGTGATGGCACTGGAAGGCATGGTCAAGGTTGTTGGATCCGGCGTTGATGGCTTACGCGGCAGCATCGGTGCCGTTGGCAAAGCCTGCGGCGGTTGCCACAAACCATTCCGCGAAAAGAAGTAAACAAGAATCCCTCTGATCTCTCCAGGAGATCGTCAAACGCCCCGCCTTCCCTTGGAAACCGCGGGGCGTTATTTTGTCAAGTGTGACAGATATCTCGTTGGCTCTACGTCCACAACGGCTCTCGGCTCACAAACATGAGTATGACAAAGGTGTCTGTAACAACACCCTTGTCGCCCGGCAAAATGCTCAAGATCGCCAGTGCTGTAAAACCCCCGGCATATCAATGAAACCAGGAACATCCATAACCCGTCGCAACCAGCGCTCGATGGCCGGGTACTCCTCTCGTGAAATGCCGCCATCCTCACTAAGAGAAACATAAGGGAAGCAGGCGATATCGGCGATGGTCGGAGACGTTCCGGCCAACCAGTCAAAACCCTTGATTTCCTGTTCCGCGATGTGATCGTCCAGGATCAAGAAAGCTGCATGAGCTGATTTGCGCTGCTGATCGATATCAAAAGGATAGTTTAGAACGTCGTGCAATCGAGCTGCCGAAGCTGCCATGATCTCGTCACCACCAAAGGCCGTCCACATGGCCACCTGCCCCCGTGTTGCCGCGTCTTCCGGGAACCAGGTATTAGCGGCATCATATTTTGACACAAGATACAAAAGAATTGACTGGGCATCGCGCAAGATCAGTTCATCATCCGTCAATACTGGTAGCTGACCCAGAGGGTTGAGAGCCAGAAAATCCGGTTTTTTGTGCTCAAGCCCCGGATAAAAGTCGACCGGCACGGCTTCGTATTCAACATTCAGAATATTGAGCATCAAGCGCACCTTATAGCAGCTGCCCGAGAGGATATAATCGTAAAGTTTTATCATGCGGAAAAGGCCTTAAAGTGTTCCAAAACCGATACCCATATCCTTTATCCAGCGGCGATATTGAATAGAGGCTGCATCAGCCCGAATGGTAATTTCAGCACCGCGCTCAAGTGGTAGTTCACGCGGTCGCTGATTTTCCAGAATGATCCTGTCTTGCATCAAAATACCTTGCTGAAACTGAATCAATTCCTGATCCGAATTCACATCATCAAAGACCAGCATGAAGTAATGGATGTCACAATTAGTTTCATCCAAAGGCTGTGGCAGGATACCGACGAGGTCCATGGCATCGTCCCTGCCCGGGCATGTTTTATAAAGGATAGCGGCAAAAGGATTGGCAACCCGGTACTGGTAATCGACCTCAATCCCTTCGGTGGCGGACGCCATGGCCTTGGGTTGGTAAAAACCACATTCCGTCGCCCACAATTCGTTTACATCTTTTCGTAAATTGACTTTGTAATTGTTTACTTCAGTTTCTGGCTCAGCACCCAGAACATCGATATGCACGAAGGGGAAGTGCGACATGTCGAGGAAGTTTTCAATAATCCGCCCCGGTGATGTCTGCACGGTTGCAATGCCACACACGACCATTCGGCGACCTTCTTCGTAGAATTCCGGCATGCTGAAGACTTCACCTTCAGGCGCACCCATTGTCGTCCAGACGTAATCATAACATTCCCGAACAGGCAGTTGCCGCATCTGTTCGCCTGTCGCTGACAACAACCACACTGACAAGCCACCGTCATCAAGTCTTTCAGCCAGGATGTCGCTGCCAAGCAGCCGGGTATGTCGAGGTCGGGTCTGCGTAAGGTCAGTGCAACTCTGAATCACATACCACTGGTTCAGCGTTGCAGAATCGATTTGTTTCATGATTATCAATCTCCAAAGTCAGACAATGACCTGAAAGCCATCACTGGCCAGATCCGCGTTTACCAGGAACCACCGCAAGCGCTTTGCCCAGTTCGCATAATGAAGTCTTCGAAGACGATCTTCCGCTTCTGTTTCATCCGACTGGATCAATAAATGGAGGCCGCAGCGCCCTTCACTAGCCTGATGCCCCGCAATAATGATTTGGTCTTCTACTTTACCAGATGCTGAAATAATTATGGTGTTGTTTGAAAGATCGCTATTTGACCACGTCAGGTCTTGCGCATTTCCTTCGAAGCCGTATGGCAAGAACCGGGCTGTACGCATCCTGGTTATCAGGTCTCCCAGCTCGCCATCTAGAAATATACTTTTGCAAAAGATCAGAGTACCTGGAACTTCGCTATTCAAATCTGTGGGTACGGTATCATCTAGTGCTTCATCGGTGATATTTATCCAGATCAACCCGGCAGTTTCATTGCTCGCCCACGTCTTGGTGCAGGCTGTTGGCGGAGCGGTCATTTGGGGCGAAGCCGGGATAGACTGACATTGTCCTTCATCATCAAAGCCCCAACCGTGGTATCGACAAACCAGACGATCATCCCGAACCTGACCAAATGACAATCGCATACCTCTATGGGGACAACGGTTTTCCCACGCGTGCACGACGCCTGATCTTTCCCGCCAAATCACAACGTCATGATCAGGCAAGACAACTGCCCGTGCACTCGCTGGCAATAGATCACTGGAGCCAGAAACCGGTATCCAGTTTGACTGAGATGTCATTGGGTTTTGCTCCGTCACGATTATTCCGGTCTCAATACAAATTCCCTGGATCTGGTTTCTGAGCTCGCATCCAGATAATTTCGGAAACGCCTTGGCCAACCAAAAAAAGGGCCGCCCGAATTCCGGCGACCCTTTTCCTGATCGTTCGGTATCTTACTTTGGAATACTGCCTTCGACGCCTTTGACGTACCAGTTCATACCAGCCAGTTCGCCGTCAGTCATTGTCTTGCCAGCTGGCACAATGACTTTGCCAGCCTGATTGGCAATCGGGCCTGTGAACGGGTGGAAGGACTTGGCTTTAAGACCAGCAATCAGCTTCTCAGCGCCAGCCTTGATATCAGCGGGAACATTGGCGTGTATTGGGCCAATTACAATATCCCCTTCAGGCATGCCACCCCAGTGATCAGAAGCCGTCCAGGTGCCATCCATAAGCGACTGGACCCGTTTGATATAGTATGGTGCCCAATCATCAATAACGGAGGTAAGGTGCGCATCCGGGCCAAAAGCACGCATGTCAGACGCCTGGCCAACGGCCCAGATTTTCTCTTTCTGAGCAACCTGCATGGCTGCGGGGCTGTCGGTGTGTTGGAGAATAACGTCAACGCCCTGACCGATCATGACTTTGGCAGCGGCGGCTTCCTTGCCTGGATCAAACCAACTGTTTACCCAGATAATTTTCATCTTCATGTCTGGACGAACAGACTGCATGCCCAGCATCACGGAATTAATATCGCGGATCACTTCAGGGATCGGGAACGATGCGATATAGCCAACTGTACCGGTCTTGCTCATTTTTGCAGCGAGATAGCCGGAGATATAGCGGCCTTCATAGGTGCGTGACAGATAGGTCGCAACGTTCTTGCTACGTTTGTAACCCGTAGCATGCTCGAATTTCACTTTCGGAAACTGCTTGGCAACCTTGATCGTCGGGTTCATGTAACCAAACGATGTTGTGAAAATTAAATCGTGCCCTTTTTGTGCGAGGCTGCGAATTACACGCTCGGCGTCTGCACCTTCAGGTACACTTTCAACATAGGTTGTTTCGACCTTGTCGCCAAAATGCTTTTCGACAGCAAGGCGACCCTGATCGTGTTGGTAAGACCAGCCGTGATCTCCAATTGGACCAACGTAAACGAAGCCAACCTTGAGCTTGTCTGCTGCAGTCGCAGACATGGCGCCAAGTGCGACACCAAGACCCAGTCCTGCAGCAGTGAGCAGGCTGAAAGAACGTCGAGTTAGGGACATTGATTTTATTCCTCTGAGATTTTGGGTTAAGTGGTTTTTATTAGATATGCCCGACTAAACGATACCTGTCTTAATTAAGGTAGTGCGTTTCACCTGGCCTCCCCGTATTGATCATCAAATCGATGATAATCGTAACCACTTCCGCTTCCCATTGGAATAGTTTTAGTTCGTTTGCAGGTCAGAATTTTTGCAAACGTCGACGTTGTATACCGTCAGTGACCACCGCCAAGATTTCCGGTTTTGACTTCATAATCCACCGCGATGCCGTAGTCAGGATCATCATCGGAATCGACTATGATTTGTCCGGCTCGGTTCAGTAGACGATGACAATCATGTGTCAAATGGCGCAATTGAAGGGTTTTACCCCTCGCCTCATACTTTGAGGCCAGATCTTCAATGGCCTGCAAGGCCGATTGATCAACAACTCGACTATTCATAAAATCGACAATGACGTTATCTGGATCTTTCGCGGGATCAAAAATCTCGCCAAAACCATCAGCCGAGCCGAAAAACAACAAGCCCTCGATCTGGTAAACTTTTGTTCCCGCTTCGTTTTCTTCGGTTGTCGCGTGGATATGTGTGGCATTACTCCATGCAAAGGCCAGGGCTGAAACGATCACACCAACAACCACTGCTATGGCCAAATCACTCATTACGGTGACAACAGTTACCAAAAGCATCACCAATGCATCCGTGAGCGGAATTCGGCGCAGAATTTTCAGGCTTTGCCAGGCAAAAGTACCAATTACGACCATAAACATCACACCGACGAGTGCGGCGAGCGGAATTTGCTCAATAAGGTCCGAGGCAACAAGGATAAAGGTCAACAAAAACAGGGCCGCTGCTATTCCGGAAAGGCGTGTTCTCCCACCCGATTTCACATTGATCATGGACTGGCCAATCATGGCACAGCCGCCCATGCCACCAAAAAACCCCGTAACGGTGTTTGATAGACCCTGAGCTATACATTCCTGAGACGCACCGCCGCGTTTTCCAGTCATTTCACCGACCAGATTCAACGTCAACAAGCTCTCGATGAGGCCAATGGCGGCAAGAATCAGCGCAAACGGAAAAATAATCTGCAAGGTTTCCAGATTAATCGGCACAGTGGGGATATGGAAAAGCGGTAAACCACCCTGGATGGATGCCAGGTCGCCAACCCTTGGCACGTCGATACCAAAGAAAATTACAATGCCGGCGACAACGGCAATTCCAGCGAGTGGTGCTGGCACAGCAGTGGTGATTTTTGGCATTAGCCATATTACGGCCATAGTCAAACCAACCAGCCCCAGCATTGTCGCAAGAGACCAACCGGTCATCCAGACTTTGATATTGTCGGGCCCGGGAATTTGAAATTGGGTCAGTTGAGCCAGAAAAATCACGATCGCAAGGCCATTTACAAAGCCCAGCATCACCGGGTGCGGCACAAGTCGAATGAATTTCCCAAGCCGGAAAACGCCGGCCAACACCTGCAAAATACCCATCAAAACGACGGTGGCGAAAAGATACTCAACACCGTGGGCGGCGACCAGCGCCACCATGACCACTGCCAAAGCACCAGTTGCACCCGAAATCATGCCAGGACGCCCGCCCATCACAGCCGTTATCAAACCAACGATAAAGGCAGCATACAATCCAACGAGAGGATGAACGCCTGCGACAAAGGAAAACGCCACGGCCTCGGGCACAAGTGCCAGAGCAACGGTTAAACCGGATAGAATCTCGGTTTTGATCCGCGTCGGTGTGAAGGAAATAACCGGTGAATTCCGCCAGTCACCAATAGGTAATCGGTCGGCAAATGCCGCGAGGGTTAGTCGGGTCACGCGCGATACAACTTCGAAATCAGGTTAAACACTCTGGTTTAGCGCTTCGCTGCAAGGTTTGGAGATTGAACGCCGGATACAACAGCCTGAATATCGCTTCGCACTATGCCAATATCTTCAAGCATGTGGTCATCCAGTTTCATCAGCTCCGAACAGGCTGCACGCTTTTCAGAATAGTCGCTCAACTTACTGAGCAAAGACCTAAAAACAGCGCCAATTGAGATCGGCAAGTTGATTTTGTCGAGGTAAACGATGTTGAGTTGATTTGTCATGATATATCTCTCTTCGGACGGTGCACTGAACATTTTTCAGCGCAAAAACACAAAAATGGCCGCAATAAATTCCAAATCCATTGCAGCAGCCTATATGTTGCACTGCACACTATAAATTTCAATAGCTTAGAATAGTTTTATTTTGCACTGCAGCATTGCAGCGCCTGCATAACCCAAGCCGAATAAAGCGGTTCAAAACCTAAATCTCCAGCGTTTATTCTTCTTGTTTGACTTGACGTACAACCGGCTCGCAATCACTCTTTGATTGCCTTGTCCCAAGGGGGGATAACCGGTGGATTTGGTGCGTATTTTACAGGTGTAAATTGATGGTGGGTGGCACGAGCAGGACATCGTGGAACGTTACTATCCGGATTCTATTGTCTGGCCTGTCTATCCCGGTAATTACCTGGCTGATAATCCTTTATCAGCAGGGTCATCCAATCAATCTGAACTCAGTTATCGCAATACACAAAAATCAGATTTTCCTCTATTTTGTCGATTTCGCATCGCTTTTTCTGGCCCTGATGGCGCTGATGAGCATTCGCAAATACGAAAATAGTCTAAAAAATGCCCTGTCTGAAGAACAGGAAGTGCGTAATCGAAACTCGTTGCTCGAACTTGCACTCGACAGCATCGATCAGGGAATCATTGTCAGGGACGAAGCAGGCAATATCAGCCTTTTCAATCACAGGCTGACAGAACTGACAGGTGTCAAAGCGGAAACTTACGCGCGTAACGCTTCTGAGGAAGAAATTTTCAGTCAGCAAGAAGAAGCTGGCATTACCGGCAAGATCAGCGCCGAAATCCAGGTCATGATCGACAAGTGGTCTCGACAAAGAGAGGAAACCGGTTCGGCGGAAAAGCTTACTTATGTTCGCCAGGTACCTGGTGGAACATGGTTGCAGGCAACCCGGCAAGGCCTCTCGTCCGGTCACGAAGTTCGAACATTTCTGGACATTACAGATCAGAAAACAGCCGAAGATGAGGCTATTGCCCACACTGTTATTCTCCAATACACCCTGGACAATATGGGCCAGGGTTTGACGATGTATGACAGTGACTGGAATCTCAGAGCCTTCAACAAACAATACCAGGAGCATTTCGATCTACCAGAAGGTACGTTGGCAAACGCCGATACTTTTGACGATGTCGTTGGCGCCACTATGCGTCGTGACTATGGCGAGGAAGAAGTCGAAGAAAGGCTGAACGTCGTCCGTGACCCCACGCGCATGACCAACTTGTGGCGTCGAGAATTCATGCGGCCGACCGGGCGCTATCTAGATGTCATCAGTAACCCTATCCCGGATGGCGGATTTGTAGTTACTTCGACCGATGTAACTGAACAAAAACAGACAGAAGCGGTAGTTGCACAAAAAGAAGCGTTGTTAAAAACGGTTCTGGACAATATGTCCGACGGCGTTTTTGCACTCGATGCAGACATGACCTTGACCATGTTCAACGAACGTTACCTCAACGTCGCTGAAGTTTCAGATAAACTGATAGATATCGGGAAACCGCTTCGTGAGGTCGTATTAGCCATGGCGATAGATGGTTATTACGGAGATGGAGATCCGGAAACAATTACAAATGAGCGACTGGCCCAATTCGCCACAGATGAATATACCGAAAGCGAGATCGAGGCTCACGACGGAAAGTTTGTCCACATACGCAAATCACCACTGGAAGATGGTGGTGCAGTAGTCACTCTTACAGACATCACAAAGCGAAAAAATGCTGAACTCGAAATCAACCGGGCTATGGCTGAAGCCGAGGCTGCCAATCGGGTAAAAAGCCAGTTCCTCGCAAATATGAGCCATGAGATTCGTACACCGCTGAGTGCGATCTCCGGATTTTTGGAGCTTCTGGAACTCAGTCCGCTGGAGGACGAGCAGCGTCAGCATGTGAAGCGCGCCTCCACGGCTGCGAATACGCTACTTGAAATCATCGGCGATGTTCTCGATTTCTCCAAGATTGAGGCCGGGCATTTTGAAACCTCCCTCAGTGATGTTCCCATCATGCACACTTTGCTGGAAATCGTCTCTGTGCTTTCTCCCCGGGCCACTGCGCAAGGCAACAGATTATCTGTACAGGTCGCCCCCGGCGTCTCGCGAATGATCCGCACGGATGCATTGCGCCTCAAACAAGTGCTGATGAATATTACCGGTAATGCCATTAAATTTACGCACGATGGACTTATACATATCTCGGTAGAACCTGAAACCCTGAATCTGAAAGATGGCACTACTTCAAACTTTATCCGCTTCAGTGTGATGGACACGGGCATTGGTTTCGATGTGTCGAATTCAGGTGACGTTTTTGAAGAGTTTGCCCAGGCCGAAGAAACAACAACAAAACGTTTTGGGGGTACCGGTCTTGGCCTGGCTATCTCCAAAAGACTTGTCGAATTAATGGGCGGCCACATTGGCAATCACGGTGAGGTTGGCAATGGTGCAGATTTCTGGTTCACCTTGCCTGCCGATAGTACCGTCGTTTCATCAATAAGAAAAAAACGTAATGTCGATGCCCGTATCATCGCCTGGCAAGACAACCCCTCTGGCGCGGCTGGAAAGTCGTTGCGCGAAGAATACCAATTGAACGCATTGAAGTTGAACGAGGTTGACGACCTATCTGAAATTGGTCTGTGTACCAGGTTCGATGCAGACATAGTGCTGATCTCAACGCCTTCCGTAGAGCTGGCTTGTGACATCGGTGGAAATTTCAACGAAAACACGCCCTCTATCCGGATGCTGATTTCCTCGTCATCCGATTTCGGGCTTAGGCAACAAGTCTTTCGTGCCGGATATACGCATCTTGTTTCATACCAGAACGCCTCAAAGGGGTTGGATGATTACATTCTTTCTGCCAGCCTGGGATCGATCGAAAGCGACGTCGGCGAGCAGTTGGTAGATGCAAATGTTGACACTTTGATGTCGGAAATAGATCCGGAGCTTGGTCATTTACCCGTATTGCTGATTGATGATCTTGAGATGAACAGGATAATTGCAAGTCGGCAAATTGAGCGGCTGGGACTAGGCTATGAAACCGCAGAGAATGGCGAACGAGGCCTCGCATTAGCAACGACCGGGGATTATGCCATGGTCATTGTAGATTGTTCCATGCCTGTTATGGACGGCTTTCAGTTCACAGAACAATTTCGAAACTGGGAAGCGGAAAACAATCGAGAGCGTCACACGCCCGTCATTGCCATGACCGCAAACGCAACAGTCGGGGATGCCGAGCGCTGCATCGCTTCGGGCATGGACGACTACATGGCCAAACCAGCTTCGTTGCAACGGATCGCTGAGATGGCCGCACGTTGGCTTGCGCCCGGGATTGTTGAAGGTCTGGGTCCAACGCGCTGGACAGTTCCGTCAAAATCCACTCCTTCAGATACTTTCGAAGCACCTGACAAGGTGTCTCCAATTGACCGAACTATTCTGGCAAATGCGATCTCGAGCAATGATCCCGACCAGCATCAACAAATGTTGTTGATTTTCCGCGTTGCCTGGCTGGAAATCCTTTCTGGCATCGACGATGCATTATCGAGGGTGGATTATGATGCTCTTCGAGAACAGGCGCATGCTGGTGTTGGTGCTGCTGCCAATGTCGGTGCCGTTCAGCTTTCTTCTGTTTTGAAAAACCTTGAATTGTCAACGGCACATGCTGATATCAAAATATGCTCCGGGATCATCAACATGGTTCGCACTGAGTCGATGAAAGTTCTGCAGATGATAAATCAATTGAATACAACCGCCTGATAAATCTCATCAATTAGTCTGCATGTCACAATTGAAGACCATTCCGGTTGATTTTGTAAGAATATTGTTTAAATCCAGGGTTCTTTGCATTAGAACTATTTAATATAAAAATTTGGTTGTTATTTCGCGTGGTATTTGTTTTGTCGGAAGTCTTCCCCGACAACTTGTTGCTCGCTTTGGATCCATTAATAACAACAAAATTGTATGTCAAAAGATAATCTCTTACCGAATATCAAGTTTACTGGTGCAATTGAGCGCATACTGAAGGGTCTCACGCGGGCCCTCGATGCGTCAGGCATGGCCGCTGTTATCTTCGGGCCTGATGAAAAACTTGTCTGGTGTACTGATGCCTTTCTACAAATTAATGAAGACATCAAGGACTACCTTATCCCAGGAGCCGAATTTCGCGATCTGTGTAAACGCATTTTTGACGTCAGGGATATTCCTGAAGCTAATCCTGATACCTGGCTGGAGGAGTGTTATGAGCGGTTTAAGAACCCAGATCCGCAATATGTTGAACGACACTTGAACGGCAAGATTTACCGGTCCCTGGACTATCGCACGCCCGAAGACATTTATGTGGGCCTCAGGGAAGATGTAACCGATGAGAACAACGCAGCCGTTGAAAAAGCCAGACTTGAGAACAGATTTGAAACACTTGCCGAACTAACTTCTGACTTTTTTTGGGAAATGGATGCCGACCTGCGCTTTAGTTCTTTCTACGGCAAAAAGGCAGAGCAAGCACACCATGGTGCGATTGGCAGTCAACGTTGGGAGACAGCGACAGAGACCGACTTGCAAGACGAAGTGAAATGGACAGAACATCGCAAGCAACTTCAGAACCGTCTCCCATTTACAGACTTTATCTTTGAGCTAGCGACAGAACCGCCAAAATGGGCACGCGTTTCCGGTGAACCGGTATTTGATGAAAATAACATTTTCAAGGGCTATATCGGAGCAACAACTGTTGTGACCAGTCAAATTCACAACGAATTACGCTTGAAACAAAGTGAATTCAAATACAAAAAACTGGTGGAAGGCTCGGTTCAAGGCGTCATCGTGCATGCTGACAATCGACCACTATTTGTTAATCAGGCTGTCGCGAACTTGTTGGGTTGTTCAAGAGAAGAATTACTTGCACTGGCGTCCCTTGACCAGCTGTTCACGGGAGAGGCCCTTTCAAACCACAAGAGCTATGGCAACGCCCGAATGACTGGCGTCGACGTCCCGGAAGAATATGAAACGGAGTGGATTAGAAAAGATCGAAAGCGGATAACAATCAGACAAATGTCGCAACGCATTGACTGGGACGGCAGACCAGCTATTCAGGCGACGATTGTTGATATTACAAGTCAGAAAAAAGCAGAAGCCAGAGTCGATGAACAAGACCGTCTGTTGAGAGTTCTGGCGGACGGCTTACCCATCAATATTGTCTATGTAGATCAGGAACTCAGATACCGTTTCGTGAACAATGCCTACCTTTCCTGGTATAATGACGTCGCTGAAAATATTCTTGGTCGATATGTTTCTGACATCATGGGACCAAAAGCTTTTGAAGTTGTCCGTGCCAGAATTGAAGCCGCACTCGCTGGAGAGCAGCAAAATTTCGAAACTGAAATTCCATTTTTGCACGCTGGCAAAAAGCTTGTGCAAATAATCTATGTCCCTCACCGGGATGATCAGGGTTCGGTACTTGGTATTTATGGACTGGTGATAGATATCACAGACAAGAAGCAGGCAGAACAACGTGCCAGGGACAACGAAATCCGATATTCTCGTATGCTGGCGATCGCTCCTGATGCCATCGTCGCGACAGACGAAAAATTCAAAATAAAGGTTTTTAACAAAGGTGCGGAAGACGTATTTGGCTTCACTGTCGACGAAGTTCTCGACCGAAATATTGACTTGTTGTTACCCCAACGTTTTCACAATTTGCATTCGAAGCATATCGAAAGGTTTTTAGCCGGGCCGGACGAAAGCCGCATGATGTCAGACCGCAGCGAAATATACGGTCGCCGGAAAGATGGGACAGAATTTCCTGCAGAAGCTTCCATCTCAAAACTCCGGTTAGCTGGCGAAACTATCTTGACGGTCATGCTGCACGATATCACTGAGAGAAAAAAGGTAGAGGCGGATCTGATCGAGGCAAAGGAAAAAGCAGAATATGCGGACCGGGCCAAAACAGAATTCCTCGCAAACATGAGTCATGAGTTACGCACGCCACTGAATGCTATACTCGGTTTTGCAGAAATGATGACGCAAAAAACATTTGGACCCCTGGGCGACGTCCACTATGAAGAATATTCTGACAATATTTTTGCTAGTGGAGATCACCTGCTATCTTTGATTAACGAAATTCTGGATATTTCCAAGATAGAAGCAGGCCGTGTCGATCTGATGGAGAGCGACATTGATATCATCAAGGTTATCGATGATTGTTTGCGGATAATAGAACCACGCGCGACCGACTCCGGGCAAAAATTGCTCTTTGACAACGACCAGTCATTTCCCCGCATCCGTGGCGACAAGCGACGCATCAAACAAATTCTGGTCAATCTGCTTTCCAATGCGGTCAAATTCTCCGACGCAGGTGGTGAAGTGACAGTGCGCGGCGATCTGTGCGCGGACGGGTCATTTTCACTCAGCATTTCAGATACCGGCATCGGCATCGCCAAAGAAGACCTTGAAAAGGCGATGATGACCTTTGGTCAGGTTGACAGCACGTTGGCCCGGAAATATGAGGGCACGGGACTTGGCATCCCCTTGGTAAAATCTCTCATCGAACTTCACGACGGAGAATTTACCCTGGAAAGCACCGAAGAGATCGGGACCACATGCTCGATCCGGTTTCCCAAATATCGCATATTGACCGGAAACTGACGGATCATCGTTTCCAAATTCAGTTACAGTGGCTCCAGTCTGTCTTCAAGCACTTCGATAGCGGCCAATGCGCACGCGTCATCCAGGCTTCCGCCCGGTGCACCGGACACTCCGATAGCAGCCACCAACTCTCCCTTTGAACGGACCATGATCCCGCCGCCCAGGGCCAGGGCTCCCTCAACGAATCTCATACCTGATTGCACTTGTCCCGCCTGAGTTGTCCTGGCAAGATCCGTCGTATTGGTACGAAAGCTCAGAGCCGTCCATGCCTTTCTACGCGCTGTACTGGTCGTGTGCGGACCCGCATATCGATCTTTCAGCATCACTTGCAACAGCCCTGCCCTGTCAACAACAGCAACAGCGACCTGATAACCACTATTACGACAACTTTCCAATGCGGCTTTGGCCAGATCAAGCGCAAGTTCCGGACTTAGAGATCGCGATACGACAAAGTCCTCTTCTTCTCCAGCAATTGCCGGGAAACCTATGCCCGCGGCTAAAATAGTGACAAGAGTCAATTTCCTGATCATATCATTCTCCCGATCTAACATTTTCCAGACATAGGTTATTGGAACACCGTATCATTCAGGAGAAAAATAGCATTGCTTGTGGTCAGGAAATACAGTCGTTACAAGAATTTTGCAGATCACAAGGTTAATAATTTTGATTTAATACCGGGTTTGCGAAATATTACGTATTGATCTCCTTGCCCATAATTTCAAACATGCAGGTACCACTGGCCAATGCGACAATCCGGAGATTTAGCTGAGACAGCACAAGGTAGGCTCCAGGGCTTTCACAACGGGCGCTGCCTTTTTTTCGGCGGTATCCCCTATGCTGCATCAACTGCCGGGTCGGGTCGATTTCGTCCCCCCAGCCCGGCCAAACCCTGGTCCGGCGTGCGTGCTGCTGCCTATCCAGGGCCAATTACCAGTCAGAACCCAACCAGGTTTGATCCGTTCATCGGCCCGGATCCCCGACGACAATCAGAAGACAGTCTCTCCCTGAATGTGTGGACGCCAAACCTCGATGACGCCAAACGTCCGGTTTATGTCTGGATCCACGGCGGTGCAAATGTATCGGGCGCTGGCTCCTTCCCTCTCTATGATGGTAGTTCGTTTGCCCAAAATGGAGACATGGTGTGTGTGACGATCAATTATCGCCTCGGCGAGCGCGGATTTCTCCACCTCGCCCACATCGACGAAAGTTATGACACTTCGGGAAATTCAGCGTTGCTGGATGCCTTGGCAGCCTTGCAATGGGTGAAGGAAAATATTGCATTCTTTGGTGGTGATCCAGACCAGGTAACTCTTGGCGGTCAGTCGGCTGGTGGGAACGCTATAACAGGCTTGATGATGATGCCGGAGGCCACTGGATTATTCCATCGGGCTATCATTCAAAGCGCCTCATTCAATGGTTTCCGTAATATCTCTGTCGCCGAGGAAACGACTAATGTTTTCATGGCCGCGGCGGGCGCTTCCAGCATCCCGGAACTTGAAAATGCACCAATCGAAGTTCTGCTGGCTGCCCAGCGTGCAACGATGCCATCCCGGCCCATTTGGGATGGAAGTATCTTCCGACCTGTTGTCGACAATGCCTTATTCCACAAGGACGCAGTACCTGCATTACTCGACGGCGAGCTGCCAGACATCCCGGTTATAATTGGATTTACATCCGAAGAGTGGAACCCTTTTCATTTCTTCCTGAAACCGGAAGATGTTCCCGGCGACGAAAAATCTCTGATCGAGTTCTTTGACAAAGTGACCGGCGATGGCAAGGACGTGGTCAAGACCTATCAGGAACTGGTTGGGAATCCTGGAACCGTCAAATTATTTTCAATGATCCTGAGTGACATGAGATGGCGGGCACCCACACTGGGCTTTGCCGAACTACTGAGTAAATGGCAGGATGTATATGCCTACGAATTTACATGGAGATCACCGACAAATAATAAACTTCTCGGTGCGGGACACTGCGTTGAACTGCCGTTTTGCTTTCACAATATGTCAACACCTTCAACACCTTATCTGATAGGTTCCGATGCCCCTGTTAGCTTGGCTGATTCGATGCACCAATCGTGGATCAATTTCATTCGAAACGGTTCGCCAGGTCATGAGGCCACAGGAGAATGGTCTAAATACAGTCCTGATAACCGAACAACGATGATGTTTGACGAAACATCCGCGGCACAAAATGATGCTTTCGCTGATCGACGAAAATATTGGGACGGCCAAATATAGTTGTGAGATTCGTTGGAAATATCAACCCAAATCATATCCATCAATGAACTGACGAGTATTGGCCTCGTCAAACAAACTGTTCATGTCAGCAACGCCACACGCCGATCATATTATCGGTTTTTAGAGCCTGCTATCTTGTCGTAACGAGGCGGTATCCAAGGTCGTACTCATCCAGGTCAAGCAGTTCAGAATAGCGCTGTGCCCAAAGACCGCTTTCCAGATCGTCCGCAAGTTTTTTCGATCCCTTAGATGTATTTTCCATCGCCTGGAAAGAAGACATGGCGGCCGTAATTACAGGGTCAAGGTAAGCTGCAGGCCGACGCCAATATGCGTACAAAAAACCATCAGCACAGTCATATGGAATTGGGACAGTCGAAATTTCCACGGAACCTAACCATTCTTCATAATCCGACAGTTTCGGCATTATCACATCGTCCAGCGATACAAGTTCCGGAAAATAGTCCGCCAGCCAGAGCCCCCGAAGTGAGGGGTCAAAGGTCAACAGGACGACTCTGCCCCGCGTCACTCGACTCATCTCCTTGAGGCCTTTTGCCTTGTCGGTCCAATGATGAACCGTCAGGACCGCCATTGATGCATCAAAAGAATTATCGTCGAAGGGTAAGTCTTCTGCAAACCCCTGAATAACCGGAGCAGACGAGGGTCGGCGCTGTCGAATCATTTCCAGTGAAGGCTCAATTGCCGTGACTTGCCTGTCAGCAGGTTCGTACGAACCCGTTCCCGCTCCTACATTCAGGACTGAGAATGCAGGCCCCAGAGCCTTTTCAATCATCTTCTCAATTCTAGTGTCAGGTTTCCTGAGATCAGAATAATTGACACCAATTGTATCATAGGGAGTGAACATGAATTGGGATAACCCGCTGCGAAAGACTTGGCACGAAATTTCTGTATAGTCCTGTAGATGCTCTTAACGTTGTGGTTTCGAAGAATCAAACACAACAGGTACATCGAACATAGCCTGAAGCCAAAGGCGGTAGTAGCTAATGCGCCCGTCAGTGAGATCAAAGAAACTGAACTGAAGTAGTTTCGACCTGATCTGACACCGCTCCTTGCAAAAGGAGAGGGTTACCGGTTTTGATAACGGTGCAAATAAAATTATCGAAACACAATCGAAAGGTAACCCTCATGTTACAGAATAGCGAAAAGATCATCAG
>JABILA010000060.1 GCA_018654745.1 Alphaproteobacteria bacterium | reverse complement strand
TCGGCCTCAATGCCTTCAGAAAAGCCATGGTCAAAATGTCTGAATTGGAAATCCGCGACTATATGATGGCTTTATTCAAACCAAACATTCCTCGGAAACCGTTGATAGAGTTGGTGTTATGAAAAGAGTCGGGTACTGTGGCCATCCACACAGTGTCGACAACAGGTAGTGAAACTTCCCTGACCTTCTTGAAAGAAATTTCATCAGGATGCATCACGTGAACAAACGCGTTTTCTGGCTTGTTGTTGCCGCAATTCTGATCTTGCCGTTACTTTTTGACAGCATTGTCGTCGTGCCGGTGACAATTCAGATTCTGATCTCTGTGATCCTGGCCCTGTCTTACAACATGGTTCTGGGCCAGACCGGATTGTTATCATTCGTTCACGCCATTTATTTCGGTTTTGGCGGTTTTGCTGCTGTTCATGCGATCAGGTTCGCCAGCGACGGGGACTTGCCGGTGCCAGTACCTTTCATTCCGCTGTTTGGTGCTGCCATGGGCCTGATCATGGCAGCCACGCTGGCAAGCTTTACAGCCCGTCGCACCGGCATGGCTTTCGCCATGATCACATTGTGTCTTGTGGAACTGGTGATTGCGTCAGGGTCAATTCTCGGCCGGTTTTATGGCGGTAGTGTGGACAGAACCCTGCCGCCGTCATTCTTTGGCCAAAACTTTGTCTCGGACCTGTCTGTCTATTATGTCGCCGTCGCCTGGACAGTTGCTTCTGTCATCGCCATGGCCTGGTATGCCCGAAGCCCCCTTGGCCGCATGGCCAACGCCGTTCGCGATAATGCTGACCGGGTTGAGTTTGTCAGCTTCAATCCCCGGGTCATTCGCTTCGCGTCCCTTTCGGCCAGCGGCATATTTGCAGGCATTGCCGGCAGCCTTTTTGCCCTCACATATGAATTTGTCGGCGGTGAAACGATTTCCTTTGCCACATCCGGCAATATCATCATCATGACCTTTATCGGCGGTATCGGGCATTTTAGCGGACCCGTAATCGGAGCCATATTGGTCACGTTATTGCAAACCTTACTGGGCAACTACACGCAGATCTGGGGCCTGTATCTGGGCTTCCTGTTTATGTCGACCGTTCTTTTCATGCCGCACGGCATTGCCGGTTTGATAAACCGCCACTTGCGGTTTGTTCAGCCAGGGGAGTGGGCAAAGCTGTTTAGCCCATATCTGCAGTTGGTGATATCAACCGTCTGGGCAGGAATCGGCTTCGTTGGTTTGCTGGAAATGATATCCTATATGAATGAAGCGGCTGTGGATGAGCCCATATTATTCCTGGCAGGGCTTCAACTGGATACGTCTGCCGTCTTGCCCTGGAGCATTCTTGCCGTGATCAGCCTGACCGGCAGCTGGTTTCTGCGACGGAGCCTGAAACAGGCGCAACTGGCCTTCAAAGCGGTTTCATCTTCAGAAGAAGTTTGAGAGATAATCCAACCGGGTTCGGCTAATTGGAACGATGGCTTTCTGCCTCGGCTTTCAGGCATCTGATCGCTTCAACCCGGACTTCCATTTGTTCAATATAATCGGCCAGTTCATCACCGGACAATTCAACACCGGTATTTGTAATCGCCGTAGAATTTCGATCGAAAATGTCCTGAACGCCCAACAACCGGCCCAGCCATTTGTCGGTATAGGTTTCCCAATCCCCTTCAAGGTTACGTTCCACATAGCGCACGATGCTGACGTGAGAGTTGAAACTCCACCATTCCACATCCGGGATGACAGGGCAGGCGCTGTCTTCAACCCACTTCAAATCCAGGGACGCTGAGCGACCTCGAGTTGTCGTTGGTGATTTCTGGCCCTGTGACGCAGACGCTGCGGGCGCCGTCGCACTGGAGGTAGCTGGTGTTGTCGCAGCAGGTTGATTTGTCGCGGTCGATGACCCGGCGTTGCCGCTGGCGTCACTGGTACCAGAAGACGAGGCTTCCTGACCAACCAGCCCCAACAGGCCATCAACCGATAGCCGGTCAGAAGGCACAATGCTCAGAATGCCAAGTAAAAGGATCGCGACACCACCGCCAATGGCCAGCCACTTCCATTTTCCGGTTTTGTCAGCGGCTCTGCGATCCCGTCGTTCTCCGCGCGGTGCACGACGGTCACGTGTGTGATGTTCTTCCAGGTCCGATCGCGGTTTGGCAATACGAATAATGTTATTGCGAACCTTTGACTTAACGATTTCCGGATTGAAGGGTTTGATGATGTAATCAATTGCGCCAAGCTCAAGGCCACGGGCTTCTTCTTCAGGACCATCCTTGGCCGTTACAAAGATGACAGGAATATCCTTTGTTTCGTCATTTCCCTTCAGGCGTTTGCAAACTTCATAACCGTCCATGCCTGGCATCATGATGTCCAGCAGGATCATATCAGGCCGGTTCGCCTTGACGATTGTCAGCGCATCTTCGCCCGACGTGGCAAAGATGACATTGATTTCTTCACTCAATAAAGTTTGAAGAAATTCAATATTCAAAGCCTCGTCGTCGACGATCAGTACTTTGTGCTTGTAAGCAGAACCGTTAGAAGACACCATTCACCTGCCAGGTTTCGTATCGTTTCATATTCGAGGCCCTGATCGGCAGTATCTCATGTTCATTGCCGCAACAGGGTCAATTCAATATTCGAGTACCAGAGAGCTAACGGAAAAAGATTGAAAAAATCTAAATCCGGTTTTCTTCGAATGAAGTCTCTAATACATAATACAGACAGGGAAAGAATCAACTCTGAATGGAAGCGGATAGGCCCCGGAGTATCCTTTGACTGGACCAGGGGAGTTGAAATGGTACTTTCTTGCGCTAAATTTGGCATAGACCCAATTTAATTTTGACTGCAATTTCCACGGCCCGTTGATTTTGCATGAGACAAACAAATGAAAGAGCGCCATGCCCGGCCCACTTGATGGAATTCGCATACTTGATCTTAGCGCTGTAATCTCCGGCCCGTATGGCACCATGATACTTGCAGATCAGGGCGCTGATGTGATCAAGGTGGAACCGCCAGGTCGCGGAGACTTCACCGTGCCGCCGGAAACAAAAGCGGTGGTATGTCCGCGTCATTCCTGAATAACAATCGCAACAAACGATCAATCACGCTTGATCTGAAATCGCCATCAGGCGTGGATGCGGTGAAACGCCTTGCCGCAACATCAGATGTGGTGGTGCAGAACTTTCGCCCCGGAGTGGTCGAGCGACTGGGTGTTGGTGAGGAAGAACTGCGTGCCGTTAAGCCTGACTTGATCTATGTATCCATCAGTGGATTTGGTGAAATCGGTCCCTATTCAAACCGCCCGGTGTACGATCCGATTGTGCAGGCCCTGTCAGGTCTGGCGTCGGTTCAGGGCGGATCCGACAAGGCGCGTCCCCGTCTGGTTCGTACAATCCTGCCCGACAAACTGACCGCCGTCACATCTTCCCAGGCCATTACAGCCGCATTGCTGGCGCGGGAGCGAACCGGCCAGGGCCAACATGTCAGACTATCCATGCTGGACAGCATCATTTCCTTCCTGTGGTCGTCAGACATGGGTGGCCAGACCTATGTCGGCAAGGAAGTTAGTCCGCAGCGCGCCGCAAGTTTCATTGATCTGATTTATGAGACCAGCGACGGGCATATGAGCGTTGCCGTCATGACCAACGCCCAATGGGAGGCGCTTTGCCATGCATTTGATCATACTGAATGGCTGGAGGACCCCCGGTTCAGCACAACGGAGCTGCGGGATATCAACATTGATGCCCGCCTGGGGTTGATCCAGGCCGTCCTCGAAACACAAACCACGGGTCACTGGATGGCTTTGCTAGAAGAAGCTGGCGTCCCTTGTGCCCCGGTTCTGAACCGTTCGGAATTGATGGATCATCCGCAAGTTCAGGCCTCGGGCATTATCGAGGAAAATGAACATCCGAAGGCGGGATTATTGCGCCAGACCCGCAACGCCGCGCGGTTCAGTGTGACGGAGACAGAATTCCGTCGAGGCGCGCCGCAACTGGGCGAACACACCAGGGAAGTGTTAGCCGAGGCCGGTTTCAGTGAAGAAGAAATCAAGGCACTGGATACGGAAGGTGCGATTTAGTCTTTGCGCTGAAATGCTTTAACGCTCAAACAGTGCCAGGAATTTGACGACATCCAGCAAACCACCGTCGACTTCGACTTCCCCGGCGGCAAAGGCCAATGCCGGATTTCTTTTTTTGGTGGCAATGCGTTTCCAGGCGGTTGAGGTTGTCCGGATCGTCAGATCAGCCTTTTCCGGTTTGCGTTCCCGCAAGGCGGCTACGCCTCGCCGCACATGAACGGTGAACTGCCGCTTCAAATCGGTGAAGTCAAACCCGACCACCGTATCCGTCTCCAGGGTATCCTCGGCCTTCAACCGCGTCACCATGCCACCCATGAAAGCATCAATGGGCAGCCCGTCAAGAAAGTCATCCGGGAGGGTTGTTGTGTCGGGACGCCCGACTTCCAGGGTCCCACGCAATTGTCCGGCCTGGGTCAGGTACCAGTGCCGGGCGTTCGGGTTGATGTGGCTTTTTGCCTGTGCCGTCAATGAAGACGCCAAGACCTCACGCGCCTTGTCTGACTCTGGTTCTGCATTCAACCAATGACGGGCCAGTTCCCCGGCCCAGCGATACTCGCCTCTTTCATAAGCCTGGGTGGCTTGCTCCGACAGCGGTTTGTTGTCCTTGAAGGCACTTGCCAGGCGACGGGAGCGTTCAACATCGGATATTGGTTCGAGCGTTGTGCCGTCACCATCAAACCAGCCGAGATATCCTGTGAACACGGACCGCACCGACCAGGCAACCGTGCCATAAAATTCTGTCAACCACGGGTGATCCCGCAGGTGATCGGGCAGTTTTACGAAGGCCACGAGTTGATCAGGCGTCATGCCTTTGTTGATGCCGCGCACGGTCTGATCGTGAACATACTGGATCGCATCACGATAGGCGGCTAACACGTCTTCAATCTGGTCCTCGCCTGACAGCGGACGGGTGTGCGAAGGCACCATCAAACCGGCTTTCAGATCACGAAGCTTATCAAGGCTGCGAACCCACTGCATCAAGTCACGATTGGCCGTTCCCCGGATGGTATAAAGGTTGGGAAAGGCCTGATAGATATTATCGCCGGGCAACAGGATTTTGCGGTCCGGCAGCCAAACGGCGATCTGATCCTCTGTTTCGCCGGGCATATGCAGCAACTTCAGACGCATTCCGGCAATCGTTACATTTAGGACGTCATCAAACACATGGGTTGGGCGCAACAGGGCCAGTTGCGTTGTATCTGCTTTCAGGTTTGGTCCTATTCCCGCATTCAGGACCTGTTCATCAGGCAACAGACTGCCAAACATATGCATGCTGCGATAAAAGATAGTATCGGCCAGAACATTGACGATCTTGTCGATATAGCCTTCCGTCGAGCGATGAGCGTAGACGGGTACAGACAGACCTTTTGCCAATTCTTCGGCAGCGAACGCCTTGGCCCCGAAAACATGATCGGTGTGATTGTGGGTCAGGATAATTGCCTTCACCGGCTTCTTGGTGAGTTTACGAAATTCGGCGAATACTTCTTCAGCCTGGGGGCGGCCCTCAAGCGTATCTACAATGACAATGCCATCGTCGCCTTCCAGCATGATCGAATTGGCCAGACCATACCCCACCGCGACATAGACACCGGGAACTGGATTGACGATTTCTTTCCTGAACAAAAGGCTGTGCCTGGCAAGCCGTGCAGCCCCATCGGAGGCAACAGTTTTACCGTCGCCAGAAACAGATTTCTGTGCCGGGCCATCATCGCAAGAGGCCAGAAAAACCAGCAGCAAACTCGAGATCAATCGTGCAAGGTTAGACATTTCACGCCTCCTTTCAGGTTTCAACAGCCAGCAAGGTCATTTCTTCCTGTCGCCCCCGAAGCACGACAGATCCCACTTCACTGGCTTTCCAGCGATCGTTCGTCGGCAACTGTCGATAGAGGTCTTCGGAGACCAGCAGCGGTTTATCTACAGTTTTACAATATTGTTCGATGCGTGCCGTTGTATTGATCGTATCGCCGAAAAACACGACCTCCTGTTTTACGTCACCACATTGTGCGGCAACCACCGGCCCGATATGCAAGCCAATGCGAAATTCCGGCACAACGCCGAACTTCTCTATATAGCTGGCTGACCGCGCCTTGATCCGGTCCTGAATGGCGAAACAACAATTCAGGCAGCGACCATCTATCAAGCCGTCCTTGCTGAACCAGGTGACAACAACTTCGTCACCGATGTAGCGATGAACTTCTCCGCCCCATTCCAGAATCGGTTCAGTGATATCAAAGAAAAACTGCGCTATGAGTTCCTGCACGCCCAGATCACCAAGTTTTTCTGAAAGCGGTGTTGAATCCTTGATATCCAGAAAAAGAAAAATCCGGTCTTCACGTACGGGCTGGAGATAACGCCCGATCAGGATATTGACCAGCACCCGCGGTCCGACAATGCGGACGATCTGGGTAACCGAGAACAATACGAACACAACACAAGTTACATAGATGAACAGGCTGGGGCCAACGCGAAAACTGATGAAGGGGTCAAAATCAACCCCAATAATCAATTGACTGATGGGCCCGGAGACAATGACCACACAAACCACAAGAACGGATCGAAGCAGAATCGCCAGCAGAAAAGGCAGGCGCCTGATACGTTCACCATAGCGACTGGGTACCAGCAATATTTCAAAGCCCCAGATGAGACACCCGCCAACGGTTCCATTGACCATGGTGTGCCAGGCCACAAGGCCCTCGATCGGCACACCGAAAACACTGATATAACCGGGTCCGCCAAAAGACGTGATCACGACCAGAACCAGAAACATCCTCAGCCGCCAGGTCGCCCTTCTGGATAATCTCAAGCGCCCGAGTAGTTCTGTCATCATTAACCCCCTGCTCATCTATCCCCGGTATCGTCCAGTGAGATACTAGGGCTATTCCGGTTTTGGCGAAATCAGTTCCGTCGTTGGATAATTGAAAAACATCGGCAACGACATCAAGGGTAGAATCCCGATCTCTGGTCGTGCCCGACTTGATCTGTCATAGTCGTCCTGGTGGTTAATAATTTTTTGAGGCGAGGGCATGGCGGCAATCCGCAAAGTATTTGTATCTACTGGCACCTATTTCGTCGACATCCCCGATGCCGGTGTACACATTCTCTGTGGCTGCCCTTCTGATACGGTCAAAAGCCTGATCAAACGCGGTGTCATCGTCAGCGTTGAAGAAGGCGGGGTTCAGTTTGAAACCGGACCTAATGTAATCTTGTTGTCCGACAAGGCGCTGCAGGGTGGCCGTTTCGCGAATCTGGGTGAATTTCCGGTTCTGCAAATGCTGTATCGCCAGGGTTTAATCCTGCCTGGTCATCCGAACAATACCGGCAGTCGCCCTCTGATCATGGGCGCAGAACACCAGGTCAAGGCGCAACTGGATTACATTTACCGCGGAAACTATGGCTTGATATCCGAGCAGGAAATGATCGACTGCGGCATCGATGCAGAAGAAGCCAAACAGTTGATGCGGATAGAACTGAAGTTTGCCTTTGGCCGAATCGCACCGGCAGATGAACTTCTGGACACACGCATCATTGACGATCAGGAAACAGATGTTCGCAACGGCGTCACAATCCAGCGTCTGGCAATGAATGTATTCCAGATTTCATTTGAGGGTGAAAGCATTGAAGTAGATCTGAACCTGGAGGCCCACGAAAACTATTCCCCGCCCTACACCCTTGGCATGCACGACATTGAACGCGGTTATTTTTCCGTCATCCATTCGGGCGATGGTGACGGCTGGGATGTGAACCGGCCAAGTATGTCGACGGTTTTCATGTTCCAGGGCCGTATCTATCTGGTCGATGCAGGCCCCAATGTGATCAACAGTCTTCATGCCCTGGGCATTGGTGTGAACGAAATTGAAGGCGTCTTTCACACGCACTCACACGATGATCATTTTTGTGGATTGAATTCAATCATCCAGGCGGATCATCGGATCAAGTATTTCGCGACCCCGCTGGTCCGAAGTTGTGTCACCAAAAAGCTGACAGCATTGCTCGGTGTGGGCGAAGAAGATTTCGAAAAATATTTTGATATTCACGACCTGGTGCTCGATGACTGGAATGCTATCGACGGGCTGGAAGTCAAACCTTTGTTGTCTCCGCATCCCGTCGAAACAACAATCTTCATTTTCCGCACCATGTGGGAAAACGGGTACAAAACCTATGGTCACTTCGCCGACATCGTTTCACGCAAGGTTTTGCAGAATATGATTGTTGAGGACCAGGAAACGCCGGGCATCAGTCAAGTCGACTTTGACAAAACCTGGGAAAACTACCTGACGCCTGTGGACTTGAAACGGATCGATATTGGCGGTGGCTTGATCCACGGCATGGCAGAAGATTTCAGCGACGACAGATCAGGAAAGATTGTTCTTTCCCACACCGCATTGAAACTGACGGATGCGCAAAAGGAAATTGGATCGGGTGCCGCTTTCGGTACTGTTGAAACGTTGATTCCCAACTATCAGAATTACAGCCGCCGGGATGCCTTTGTTTATCTGAAGGCCTATTTCCCGTCCGTTGCCGAAGACCAGTTGCGGATTTTATTGAACAGCCCGGTTCAACGCTTCAACCCTGAAACCATCATTATTCGGGAAGGTGAAGAAAGCGAATTCGTCAATCTCATTCTGACTGGCAACGTGGAGATGATCCAGTCTGACGAAAAAATTCATTCGTCGCTATCATCCGGTGCCTTGCTTGGCGAGGATACAGCACTTCACGGTCTGCCGTCCTTGCAGACATACCGGGCCAGTAATTTTGTCTGGTGCCTGCGTATTCCCCGATCCCTGTATCTGGCTTTTGTGGCGAACAACAATCTGTTTGGCGAAATTTCTCACTTGCAGGAGCGTCGCGAATTCCTGCAACGCGTCACCTTGTTTGAGGAAGCAATTTCATATGGGGTGTTGAACAGAATTGCAGCCGTCAGCGAAATCTGTTTTCATGAAGCAGGGACGCAAGCCGAATTTCCGGCCGACAATGCCTTGCTGGTCGTGGAAAGTGGCGAAGTATTGCGAATAGATGCGTCCGGTGTTGAAACAACTTTCAAAGCCGGTTCATTCTTTGGTGAGGAGAAACTTTTTGGTGAAGACATTTCCAGCCAATTGAAATTTACCGAGCCAACACATATTTTATCCTTGCCCCTCGACATTATCGGGGAAATCCCCATCATCCGCTGGAAACTGTTTGAGAACCTGACCGGGCAAGTGGCCTGAGCGTATTCAGTTCAGCGGTAGTCGTGACGGGCGCGGATTTTAAGCACCGCGAGGATCATGTCCAGTGATGGCGTTCGCACTCCAACTAATCTGCCCATTTCGCAAATAGACCCCAATATTGCGTCCAGCTCGAGGGGGCGTCCGGCTTCAATATCCTGTAGCATTGAACTTTTGTGGCTGCCAAGAGTCGCGATTCGATCTATCCGGCTTTCAATGCTGCCAACAAATTCACTGCCGGCAGCCGTCCCGACGTCACTGACTTCCCGCATCATGATTTTCGCCAGGCGACGCATATCAGCATCATTGGCAAGGGTGCCAAGGTTGGCCCGTGTCAACGCACTCAAAGGATTGAAAACGGCCGTGCTCAGCAACTTGTTCCAGACCTCATTTCGGATTGTTCCTGACACCCTGGTTTCAAAACCAGATTGATTTAGCAATTCTGCCAGCCACAGACAGCGTTCAGACATTTCGCCGGTTGGTTCTCCGATATCGAAACGGTTGCCAAAAACACATCTGACGACACCTGGCTGTGGCATCTTGGCTGAATAACCAATGATACCCCCAATCGCCCTTTCAGGCCCAATACGTCGCCAGAAATCACCTCCAGGATCAACGCTTTCCAATGGCCGGGCCGAGCGCTGGCTTTCCAGGCCATAATTGTACCACCAGGGAATGCCATTCATGGCCGTAATGACGGCTGTATCCGGTCCAAGCAATGGTCCAATATTGGCCCCGGAAAGCGAAATCGCCTTGACGCTAATAATGACGAAATCCTGGGGCCCAAGTTCAGCTGGATTGTCCGTTGCAGTGACCTGTACCGTTTGACCGCCACCAGAACCTTCAAGCCGCAGTCCGTCTTTTTTCATGGATACCAGATGCGGTCCTCTGGCGACGAGAGATACATCAAGGCCGGCCAAGGCCATACGCCCCCCCATGCACCCACCGATAGCGCCCGCACCAAAAATACAAACTTTCATTGTACGCCTGCAACAAATATCCGGATTGCGCCGGAAATTACCCGGTAATCCTCCCATTTTTAATGGAGTCGGCTTGTAGAATTACGCGGCTAGTTTCAGTTTCATTGCAGGCGTGATCCCG
>JABILA010000052.1 GCA_018654745.1 Alphaproteobacteria bacterium | reverse complement strand
TTAACGCCCGCTACATCAAGTACGTTTTCGCCCATGGCGCCGCCAACAACAACGAGCTTCTCGTTCTTCTTGGCATAATCGACAGCCACTTTCGCAGGAGCTACGACGTCTTCAGAGAAGGCAATCGCAGTTGGTCCTGTGAACATGTCTGCCAGACCCGCATAAGGCGTATCGGCAAGAGCCAGGCGAGGGAGCCGGTTCTTGGGCACCTTGAAGTTGGCACCCGCTGCGCGCATCTGGTTTCTGAGATCTGTGATCTCGGTTACCGACAATCCGCTATATTGGGTGACAACCACCGAAGCTGCATCCTTGAACACAGCATTCAGTTCAGTGACCAGCTCTCTCTTTTGCTCTAGATCCATTTCTGGTCTCCGACTAATCGGATTGATGCGGACAATTCCACACCCTTCCGGGTTGCTATCAAGCAGGTACCCTCATGATACCTGCCCCACCCGTCCCGAAGGCTCAAACCAGTAGAGATGGATTGAAAATCCATCTAAATCCGGTTAATTCCATCTATGCAGGCGATGTACTCATTATGCCAATTGCCGTTTCCGAAAATTGACACCTGCAGTCTCGGACAGGTTGGAAATCCGGTTTCCCGAACTCCCGTTCAGCCATCAAACATTAATGACTGAATTCGTCGTGGGCGGTCCGAAGAACGAACCGCCCAAATTCTTATTCGCCCAGGCTGGCAACATCAACGTTTATGCCAGGGCCCATCGTTGAGCTGACGGCAACACCCATAAGGTATGTGCCTTTTGCGCCCGACGGTTTGGCTTTGGATACAGCACCAACGAAGGTGTTGAAGTTTTCCAGAAGGGCTTCTTCCGAAAAGCTTGCCTTGCCGATACCGGCGTGGATGATACCGGCTTTTTCAACGCGATACTCAACCTGGCCGCCTTTGGCAGCCTTAATGGCTTCACCAACGTCCATGGTAACCGTCCCCAGCTTGGGGTTTGGCATCAGGCCGCGGGGGCCCAGAACCTTGCCGAGGCGACCCACAACAGCCATCATATCAGGCGTCGCAATACAACGATCGAAATCAGAGCGACCGCCCTGGATTTCTGCTGCCAGGTCTTCACCGCCAACGATGTCTGCACCAGCTGCGGTTGCTTCTTCTGCTTTTGCGTCTTTTGCAAAAACAACAACACGAACTGACTTGCCTGTTCCGTTCGGCAATTGCACAACGCCGCGAACCATCTGGTCTGCATGACGCGGGTCAACACCCAGGTTCATGGCAACTTCAATGGTCTCATCGAACTTGGCTTTGGCATTTTCCTTGACCAGCTTGACTGCTTCCGCAGCATTGTACTGAGCATTAATACCTACAGATTCGGCAGCTGCCTTATATCGTTTTCCAACACGCGCCATCTTATTAACCCCTTACTTCCAGGCCCATTGAACGGGCCGAGCCTTTGATCATTTCTGCAGCAGAATCCAGATTGAAAGCATTGAGATCCTGCATTTTGGACTCAGCGATTTCACGGACTTGAGCTTCAGTGACGTGACCGGCAACTTCGCGTCCCGGGTTTGTCGCACCTTTATTCAGCTTGGCTGCTTTTTTCAGCAGGAACGAAGCTGGTGGTGTTTTTGTCTCAAAGGTGAACGATTTGTCGACATAGACCGTAATGGTGGTCGGAATCGGCATGTTCTGTTCAAGGTTCTGTGTGGCAGCGTTAAACGCCTTACAGAATTCCATAATGTTCACACCACGTTGGCCCAAAGCAGGACCAATCGGAGGTGATGGGTTGGCTGAACCAGCCGGTACTTGCAGCTTGATGTAGCCGTCTATCTTTTTTGCCATCTTCTAAATCCCGTTCTTATCTTTTTGTCAGCGGTAATTAAACCGGAGACGTCAGGGGTGTGTGGTACGGCTTGGCCAGCCTTCCACACGCGAAAACACCCTGCCTTGAGACTGCAACGTCCCGGGCTGGATGAATACTTAACTAAACTTTTTCGACCTGCGAATATTCAAGTTCAACAGGTGTTGCACGACCAAAGATCGAAACGGCGACCTTCAAACGTGCGCGTTCTTCATCAATGTCTTCAACAATGCCGTTAAAGGAAACAAACGGACCATCTGTAACCCGGACCTGCTCGCCGACTTCGAAGGTGACCGAAGGCTTGGGCCGCTCGATGCCTTCCTGAACCTGGCGCAAAATGCGTTCGGCTTCGGCGTTGGTAATAGGCGACGGTTTGCCACCCGTTCCCAGAAATCCTGTTACTTTTGGCGTTTCCTTGACCAGATGGTAAGCAGCATCTGTCATTTCCATGTGGGCCAGTACGTAACCCGGGAAAAACTTGCGTTCTGAACTGACCTTCGAGCCGCGACGAACTTCCACCACTTCTTCGATGGGTACGAGGACGTCTTCAAAAAGATCTTCCATGTTCTTTTGGCCAGCCTGCTCCAGAATGGAAGCGGCGACCTTCTTCTCAAAACCTGAATAGGCGTGAATGATATACCAGCGATGAGCCATCGTATCAGCCTCCCAGGCCCAAGAGGGCACGAACGCCAAGCGACAGAACCTGATCAACCAGCAGGAAGAAGATGGCGCAAACTGTCACCATAATGAAGACCATTACAGTTGTTACGCCGGTTTCCTTACGGGTAGGCCAGGTGACCTTTGCCGTTTCCTGGCGGACTTGGCGAATGAATTCGCCTGGACTTGTTTTTGCCATAGAACCTGTCACCTGAAATGAACCTGTCACTTTAACGCTTCTTACGAAATGTGTCGTTTCGAAAAGACACATCACAATCAATCACTTAATCAAGCCGCAACGTTGGCAGGAGTGGAGGGGCTCGAACCCGCAACCTCCGGTTTTGGAGACCGGCGCTCTACCAGTTGAGCTACACTCCTCCATCGCTACTTCCTGTTTCCACCGGCCTTACAGTGGTCTCTTCTCTGACGACTTTGGCGCGATAGCCATTTCGGCCATCGCGCCTGTCGTCTCAACACCCTGTGCCTGTTCCGTAAATCCGGCCCAGGCGGCAGGCTGCATAACTTTATTCGATGATGGATGCCACAACGCCGGCGCCGACGGTACGACCGCCTTCACGAATGGCGAAACGCAAACCTTCGTCCATGGCGATTGGTGCAATAAGCTCCACTTCCATGGCAATGTTGTCACCCGGCATCACCATCTCGGTACCGTCCGGAAGAGCTACCATGCCGGTCACGTCTGTGGTCCGGAAGTAGAACTGTGGGCGATAGTTGGTGAAGAAAGGTGTGTGACGTCCGCCTTCTTCCTTTGTCAGGATGTAGGCTTCGGCCTTGAATTTTGTGTGCGGGGTGATCGAACCCGGGGCTGCCAGAACCTGGCCGCGCTCGACTTCTTCACGCTTGGTGCCACGCAGCAGAACGCCGACGTTGTCACCAGCTTCACCCTGATCCAGCAACTTGCGGAACATTTCAACGCCCGTACAAGTCGTTTTGGCTGTGTCCTTGATGCCGACGATTTCAATCTCGTCACCAACATGCACAATGCCACGCTCGACACGACCGGTAACAACCGTACCACGACCTGAAATCGAGAAGACGTCCTCGATAGGCATCAGGAACGGCAGATCCTTCGGACGCTCTGGCTGTGGGATGTATTCATCAACAGCAGCCATCAGAGCCTTGATGGTGTCAGAACCGGTAGCGGCATCACCATCTTCCAGAACGCCAAGGGCAGTACCGGAGATAATAGGAATGTCGTCGCCAGGGAATTCGTAGGTCGACAGCAATTCACGAACTTCCAGCTCAACCAGTTCCAGCAGCTCCGGATCGTCAACCTGATCAACCTTGTTCAGGTAAACAACGATCGCAGGCACACCAACCTGACGGGCAAGCAGGATGTGCTCGCGGGTCTGGGGCATGGGGCCGTCAGCGGCTGATACAACCAGGATAGCACCATCCATCTGCGCCGCACCGGTGATCATGTTCTTCACATAATCAGCGTGACCGGGGCAATCGACGTGTGCATAGTGACGATTTTCGGTTTCGTACTCGACGTGGGCCGTCGCAATCGTGATACCACGAGCGCGCTCTTCCGGTGCCTTGTCGATGTCCGCGTAATCCGTGAATTCCGCACCACCGGCCTGAGCCAGTACTTTGGTGATCGCAGCTGTCAGCGACGTTTTACCGTGATCAACGTGGCCAATTGTGCCAATGTTGCAGTGCGGTTTCGTACGCTCAAATTTTTCCTTCGCCATCGTCTCTTGTTCCTGGTGTTCTAACGGTTAAGTCCAAAATTCTGTCTTCGTATCTGTCTTGCTTCGTGACATCTTGTTTCGCGACATTGTCACGATCGTCTAATTTTGCGTTCCCGTCGCAGGCATCAATCCTGGAGCGGGTGAAGGGAATCGAACCCTCGTCGTAAGCTTGGAAGGCTTCTGCTCTACCATTGAGCTACACCCGCACAGTTGTCTCCAACGTTCTTTCGCCAAGGACAATTTACCCAAAAACTTCACAACAAAGAGGCCCGCAACCAACTCCCAATGAAAACACACTGGATATTGATTTCGCGCCACTCATCTATCCCTCTACCTCAATATTGTCTACACCGTGGTGGAGGGAGTTGGATTTGAACCAACGTAGGCATAGCCAGCGGATTTACAGTCCGCCCCTTTTAACCACTCAGGCACCCCTCCGAACGGATGCAGAACAATGTTGAAATCGGTGGGGGGAAATAATTGAATTTATTGTCCCTTGTCAACTTCAAAAGAACAAAAAACCCTTGTTACCGCGAACTTTTTTCAAAAAGCCGCGCGGAACGGGTTGCCTGTTCGTACCGGCGCGCAATATAAGGGCCAACATGAGTACACGCAAGCGGTCAAACAAAAGAAATCATCGCCCTGGATCAGGGCCCGAAGCGGGGCCGGATTCAAGGCAAAACAGAGCAAAAAAAACGGGTGAAAACCCGAATTCGGGCTCTCAACGCGAAATTCAACCAGAATCAGCCCAAAAGGAACGGGGAAACTGGCTTTTCGGCACCCATGCGGTAATGGCGGCACTTGCCAACCCCAATCGAAAATGTAACCGATTATTGGTTACGACTGACGTATTGCGACGGATGGAAGCTGAATTGCGGGATATCGTTCCGTCCAATGTATTCGTTGAAAAGTCTGATCGAGGCACAATTTCCAGTCTTTTGGCCCCTGATTCAGTGCATCAGGGCATCGCTCTTGATTGTCAGCCTCTGGAAAATATGGCCCTCGAAGATGTTCTGGCCCGGCACAAGGAAGGTGACAGTATTGTCGTTGTTCTCGACCAGATCACCGATCCCCATAATGTTGGTGCCATTTTACGTTCTGCTGCGGGTTTTGGTGCCCATGCAGTGATCATGCAGGACCGCAATGCGCCGCCTTTAACAGGTACGCTGGCAAAATCTGCCTCAGGTGCCCTGGAACTACTGCCGTTGGTCCGCGTAACCAACCTTGCCCGGACGCTTGAGCAGTTGGCAAACAATGATTACTGGAGAATTGGCCTCGACGCGTCTGCCAAACAAACCCTGGCACAATCACAGCCCGGGAAGCGCACAGCTTTGGTTATGGGTGCCGAGGGCAGCGGCCTGCGCCGCCTGACTGCGGAAAAATGTGACCTGCTTTGCCGCCTGCCCATGGTCGAAGCCGCTCGCCTGACCAGCCTGAACGTATCCAATGCAGCAGCAATCGCCCTTTATGAGCTGGTTCGGACCTAATTCAGGGACTTTTAAAAAAGTTTCGAAAGAAGCCCATTCACCGCTTGTGAAAAATATCTGTTCGACGTAAGTTCGCGCCGGTTTGCTGGCATAGCTCAGTTGGTAGAGCACCTGATTTGTAATCAGGGGGTCCCGGGTTCAAATCCTGGTGCCAGCACCATTTAACCCCTTGTAATCATTACGATTACGAGGGGTTAATGCGTTTTGAACTTCATCTGATTTGCGACAGGGAACCCACTGGGAAACTCCGTGCCAAAAGCCAAAAGAAACTACTCTCAAATTTGCAACGTGATAGTATTCCTCCAAAGAGTGCAACGTTTCCATCTGGCAATTAATATTTTCGAATCATGAATCTAAACCCCGTAATGTAGGAACTCTAGTATTCAATGCCAAAATCTAAAACCGTGATTAAACCGATTGGGGCGAGTTTTGATAGCGTAGTTGACGCTGTGCTAGGTTCGTCAAAAAGCCAGCCCGAAGAGACTATTTCTCCAAACTACGACGATCTTATAATGCGGTTGACCACCCCAGTGGGTTGGGGCGTTACGATAGACCAAATTGTAGAACAAGGCGGCAAACGCCTTGATGCAGAACACTATGACCCGGCGGTTATGAAAAATGACGAAAAGCTTAAATCGATCGGCGTGAATCTTAAGCCTTTATCAGAATTTGCCGATGTGCAGTTGCCAAGTATGTTTACACGTATTTGGGCGCAGGATTCTGACTATGGGGTCCCATATTTAAACGCGACCGATCTTATGAGCTATTTTGCTCTAGGAGTGCCTGCCCAAGAGCGCTATCTCTCGTACGCCTCCGCCGTCAAAATGGAACCGCTTATCGTTAGAAAAGGCATGATACTTATCACTTGCTCGGGAACCATAGGGCGCGTGTTTGATGTGCCAAGCGCATTGGATGGATGGGCAGGGACACACGACATTGTTAGGATTACTCCTCACGATCCAAACATGAAGGGATTCCTTCGTGCTTACTTGGCCTCGCGTTTTGCTCAAATACAAATTCTTAGCCACACTCATGGAGGACAGATTGACCATGTGACTGGCGATCAGGTTGCGTCATGCCTCGTGCCAGAACTTGCCCCCACCCAGATTGCTCATATTTCAAAAGCCGCTGATAAATCAGATAAGATGCGCAACGATGGCGTCAAATATATGAACAATGCACTGTCAAATCTATCGGAGGCGTTCGGAGATGTCTGAAACTGGAAAGATCATCCCGCTGATCCCACCGGGAAAAATCCGATGCTTCATAACGGGCATACTGCGAAAAGATACTCCAGAAGAAAACGTGCGCCAACGATGGGCACGTGCTCTTGTTGAGGACTATGGCTACCCAAAAGCCGACATTGGCGTCGAAACAAAGATTAAAATGGGTAGGGCAAATAAAAGGTGTGACCTTACCATTTTCCGCTCAGGTTATGAGCACAAGCAAGAAAACATCGCAATCTGCATCGAAGTAAAGAGAGATGACATAAAGCCGTCCGACGCTAAAGAAGGAGACGGGCAGCTCATCAGTTACCTTTCCGCATGCCCCGCCAAGTTTGGGCTTTGGGTTGGGCAAGAAATGCGTGGATACCAGAAAAACGAAGATGGAACGGTTGAGCAAGTCGCGGACATACCGCGATCCGGTGATGATGTCCCACGTCGCCCGCGTCGCACCGACTTGCGTGTCGTCCATGAACTAACATCAGTCTTTAGGCGCTGTCACAATTACATCCATGGCAACGGCGGATTGCAGAAGGCTGAGGCATTTCACGAAATGCTTAAATTAATTTTCTGCAAGACCTACGATGAGCAAGAAGGCGGCATCGAATTAGACTTCTCAGTCTCGCCAGCAGAACAAAAGTCCATTGGGGGCCAACGGAGGTTGGTGGAAGATAGACTGAAGCCACTATTTGAGCATGTGAAGCGCGCTTATCCATTTATTTTTCTTGCCGACGAGACAATCAAACTTGAGGCATCTGTGGCTGCATATGTCGTTGGAGAACTCCAATTTATATCGATCTTGAACAGTGCGACCGATGTCAAAGGCGAGGCTTACGAGACTCTTGTCGGAGCAAACCTTCGCGGCGATAGGGGGGAATATTTCACCCCTCGAAATGTCTGCGACATGACAGTTCAAATTATAATGCAACAATTTGAAGAGACAGAACTAAGTTCAATTAAAGTAATAGACTGCTGTTGTGGAACTGGTGGATTCCTAGTGTCTTGGATCGACAACCGAGCTATAACCGAATCTGGTGTTTGAGCGTTTGAAAGAAAGCGGCGTATCTGGTTGATTTGTTGTTGCAACACATCAAACCAACTTTATGGAGATACGCCGCCATGGATGAGAATAACGTTGTTGAACTT
>JABILA010000122.1 GCA_018654745.1 Alphaproteobacteria bacterium | reverse complement strand
TTGCTGGAATATCCCCAGTATACCCGACCTCAGGAATGGGAAGGCCTCGGGGTTCCGGAGGCGTTGTTGTCCGGCAATCATGGACGCATCGCGGGCTGGCGGCTTGAGCAGTCTGAATTGTTGACGAAAGAACGGAGACCCGACCTCTGGGACCAGTACCTGGCCGCCACGTCGCGTAAGCCGAAACCGAATAAGGACTAGTTACGATGAATATTCTGCAAGAGATCGAAAAAGAGCAAGCTGAAAGACTGGAAGCCAAACGCGCCAATCCAAAATTCAGCGCTGGTGACACTCTGCGTGTCAGTGTGAAAGTTGTTGAAGGTACGCGTGAGCGTCTGCAGGCCTATGAAGGCGTTTGCATTGCCATCAAAAACCGTGGCATCAACTCTTCATTCACAGTGCGCAAGATTTCCTACGGTGAAGGTGTGGAGCGTGTGTTCCCGCTGTATTCCCCACAAATCGCTGAAATCGAAGTTGTACGCCGCGGTGCTGTTCGTCGCGCCAAGCTGTATTACCTGCGCGAACTGCGCGGCAAAAAAGCCCGCATCAAGGAAAAGAAGGAAATACGTCCTTCCAAAAAAGCAGCCAAGGCAGCCGCCGCGGCTTCTGCATAAGTCTGAACACACGATACAAACCGCAGCCTCAGGGCTGCGGTTTATTTACTTCTGACAGGTGGTGACAGAACCATGACCCAGCCTCGCACATTGTTCCAGAAAATCTGGGATTCCCATTTGGTCGACACTCAGGATGATGGCACCTGCCTGATCTACATCGACCGGCATCTCACACACGAAGTGACCAGTCCCCAGGCTTTTGAAGGTCTGCGCAAAACCGGTCGCAAAGTGCGCGCGCCTGAAAAGACTCTGGCCGTGCCGGATCACAATGTGCCGACAAAAGACCGGCACCTGCCGATTGAAGATGATATCGCGCAGTTGCAGCTGGATACCCTGGAAAAGAACGTCAGGGAATTTGGCATTCCTTATTACCCGATGGATGATATCCGTCAGGGCATTGTACACATCGTTGGACCGGAACAAGGTTTTACCCTGCCCGGCATGACCATCGTTTGTGGTGATTCGCACACTGCAACACATGGTGCCTTTGGCTCCATCGCCATGGGCATCGGCACTTCGGAAGTTGAGCATGTACTGGCAACTCAAACGTTGCTGCAGGCCGTGCCCAAGACCATGCGCATTACGGTTAATGGCAAGCTGCAGCCCGGCGTTGAGTCGAAGGACCTGGTGCTGGCTATCATTGGCCAGATCGGAACAGCCGGCGGCACAGGTTATGTCATTGAATATGCCGGTGAAGCCATTCGCGATCTGAGCATGGAAGGCCGTATGACGGTCTGTAACATGACCATTGAAGGCGGTGCTCGCGCCGGCCTGATCGCGCCTGACGAAAAAACCTACGATTATATCAAGGGCCGCCCCATGGCACCAAAAGCCGGTGCCTATGAGCAAGCCGTTGAATACTGGAAAACACTGCCCAGTGACGAAGGCGCTGTCTACGACACCGAAGTCGTCGTCGACGCCACCAAGATTGAACCCTATGTAACCTGGGGCACCAGCCCGGAAGAAGTCGGTCCTGTAAGTGGTTCAGTACCTGATCCAGCTGATTTCGCGGCCCAGGGCAAGGAAGCCAAAATTCAGCGCTCGCTGGAATATATGGGTCTGACCGCTGGCACTAAAATTACCGATATTCCGATTGATCGGGCTTTTGTTGGTTCCTGCACCAATGGCCGCATCGAAGACATGCGGGCCGCTGCTGCGGTTGCCAAGGGCCGCAAGGTCGCCGACCGCGTCAGTGCCATGATCGTACCCGGTTCCGGCCTGGTCAAGGAACAGGCCGAACAGGAAGGTCTCGACAAGATCTTCATCGAAGCCGGTTTTGAGTGGCGCGAAGCTGGTTGTTCCATGTGTCTGGCGATGAACGCTGACCGTCTGGAAACAGGCGAGCACTGTGCATCAACGTCGAACCGAAACTTTGAAGGTCGCCAGGGTCGCGGTGGCCGTACGCACTTGATGAGCCCGGCCATGGCTGTTGCTGCTGCAATTGCCGGCCACATCGTTGACATCCGTGATCTGGACTAAAGGGTAAGCAAATGGAAAAATTTACGCAATTGCGTGGCGTCGCCGCCCCATTGGATATGGTCAATGTCGATACTGACTTGATCATTCCCAAGCAGCACCTGAAGACCATTGAGCGTACAGGCCTTGGCAAATACTTGCTGGACGAACTTCGTTACAACGAAGATGGCAGCGAAAAAGAAGACTTTGTCCTGAACCAGCCTGCCTATCGCGACGCCAAGATTTTGGTCGCTGGTGATAATTTTGGTTGTGGCTCCAGTCGTGAACATGCGCCCTGGGCTATTGACGACTTTGGTATCCGCTGCGTGATCTCCACCAGCTTTGCCGACATCTTTTTCAACAACTGCTTCAAGAACGGCATTCTGCCCATCGTGGTTTCCCCGGAAGATCTGGAAAAACTGATGGATGACGCCGGTCGTGGATCGAACGCTGTTTTGACCGTAGACCTGGAAGCCCAGGAAATCACTGGTCCCGATGGTGGTACAATCAGTTTCGACGTTGACCAATTCCGCAAGCATTGCTTGATCAACGGCCTGGACGACATCGGGCTGACGATGGAAAAAGAAAACAAAATTACAGATTTCGAAGCAAAGCGCGCCCAGTCGCAGCCCTGGCTTTAAATTTCAAACTTCTACTTATCAGGTAAGACCCAATGGCTTCGAATAAAAATGTTTTGATCCTGCCCGGTGACGGTATCGGCCCGGAAGTAATGACCGAAGTCCGTCGTGTGATGGACTGGATGGGTAACCAGCGCGGCGTCGGCTTTGAGGTCGATGAAGACCTGGTTGGCGGTTGTGCATACGAAAAACATGGTGTGGCCCTGGCCGATGAGACCATGGACAAAGCCCAGGAAGCAGACGCCGTTCTGCTCGGTGCTGTGGGTGGTCCACAATGGGATAATCTTGATTTTTCCCTGAAGCCTGAACGCGGTCTTTTGCGTCTGCGCAAGGAAATGGATTTGTACGCGAACCTGCGTCCGGCCATTGTCTTTGATGCCCTGGTCGAAGCGTCCACGCTGAAGCCTGAAATTGTCGAAGGTCTGGACATCCTGATTATCCGTGAACTGACAGCAGGCGTTTATTTTGGTGAACCTCGTGGTATTGAAGAACTGCCTGATGGTCGTCGTCGTGGCGTCAACACACAGGTTTACTACAGTGATGAAGTCGAACGCGTCGCCCGCGTGGCTTTCGAGATGGCCAAGTTGCGCAACAACCTTGTGACATCGTCAGAAAAAGCCAACGTGATGGAATCCGGTGTCATGTGGCGCGAAGAAGTCACCAGGCTGCACGAAGCCGAATACAAGGATGTGGAACTGAACCACATGTATGCCGACAACTGCGCCATGCAGCTTGTCCGTAATCCAAAACAGTTCGACGTCATTGTCACCGATAATCTTTTTGGCGATATGCTCTCCGACGAAGCCGCCATGCTGACCGGCTCGCTGGGTATGCTGCCAAGCGCATCTCTGGGTGCCACCGACGTCACAGGCCGCCGCAAGGCCCTGTACGAGCCCGTACACGGCAGTGCCCCCGACATCACCGGCCAGGGCCTCGCCAATCCACTGGCCTGCGTCCTGAGCTACGCAATGATGTTGCGTTATTCTTTCGATCTGGGCGACGAAGCCGACCTGGTTGAAACGGCCGTCAACAACGTCCTCGCCGGCGGTATCCGCACTGCAGATATCATGTCACCAGGCAAAGCCAAAGTTTCGACGAAAGTCATGGGCGAAACCATCATCCGCGAGCTGGAGAAACTGACACGCTAGTATTCGGGCTTGCCTGGATACGACTGAGCGTGTATGAATCCGCCCCGAACGAGGAAATGATTGTGAATTTTGACTTGAACATATCCCTGAACGCATCGGCAGCTGCTGGTGACGGGATATCTGTGTTCTCGTTCGAAACCAAAACCAAGACGAAAAAGACCACCGTTTAACGCGGGCCTCTTCGTCACGACTAACGAAAAGGCCTGCGGATTTACCCGCGGGCCTTTTTCGTAATTGATGGCCCAGGGGAATACCCGGGGCCATAACACGGAAAGAAAGAAAATGGGTTACAAGGTTGCTGTTGTCGGCGCCACAGGAAATGTGGGCCGTGAATTGTTGAATATCCTGGCGGAACGCGAGTTTCCGGTTGATGAAGTTGTGGCCCTGGCCTCGCACCGGTCTATCGGGCGTGAAGTTTCATTCGGTGACAAGGATGTTCTGAAGGTTCAAGACCTGGAAAGCTTTGATTTCAAGGGAATCGACATTGGCCTGTTTTCACCAGGCGGTAGCGTTTCTGCTGTACATGCCCCGCGTGCTGCCAAGGCAGGATGTGTTGTCATCGATAACACTTCGCATTTCCGCATGGACCCGGATGTACCTTTGATCGTACCGGAAGTGAATGCCGATGCCATTGATGGCTACAACAAGAAGAACATCATTGCCAACCCCAACTGTTCGACGATTCAGATGGTTGTCGCGTTGAAGCCTTTGCATGATGCCGCCGGTATCAAACGGATCGTCGTGTCGACCTATCAGTCAGTATCGGGTGCCGGCAACGAAGCCATGGACGAGTTGTTCACCCAGACCAAGGGTATCTTTGTGAACCAGGCGCCGGAGCCAACCAAGTTTCCAAAACAAATAGCATTCAATGTCATCCCGCACATTGGTGATTTCATGGAAGACGGCACGACCGAAGAAGAGTGGAAAATGGTTGTTGAGACCAAAAAGATTCTTGGTCCAAAGATCAAGACCTCTGTGACTTGTGTCCGCGTTCCGGTTTTTGTCAGCCATTCCGAAGCCATCAACATTGAAATGGAACGCGAACTGAGTGCTGTCCAGGCCCGTGAAATCCTGCGAACAGCTCCGGGCGTCTTCCTGTATGACAACCCGGAAGAAGATGGCTACATCACCCCGGTAGAAGCCGTGGGTGAATATGCCACATATGTCAGTCGTGTGCGTGACGACGCCACTGTAGATAACGGCCTGAACATGTGGGTCGTATCTGACAACTTGCGCAAGGGTGCCGCGCTGAACACAGTGCAAATCGCTGAAGTACTGATCAACAGGCATCTCAGCAAAGCTGCCTGATCTGCAGTGCTGTTCGGGTTTAACCGGATTCGCATTAGCGACATTGTTTACCGAGGGGATGCGTTACTGGCGCCCCCTTCTTGTTTCAGCGATTGCCAGATTTGCCTGTGAACATCTGCGTATCCCCTGTCGAAAGTCATGAGATGAGGTCTTGTCAGCGCGTGCAGGTCGGGAAGGCGATGGAAGGGAACAGCGGGCATCAAATGGTGTTCAACATGAAAAGGCATGTTCCAGGCAAAAAATCGTATGACCGGATTGCTTTGCAGGGTGCGGCTGTTTTTCAACATATCCGGACTTTGTTCACAAAGCATATGTTCGCCCAACAAGTAAGCCCGCAGAAATGGCTGACCAATCACCGCTGGCAAGAACCACAGCCAAAAGAGTTCTGCTCTCTGCAAATAGAAAGATCCCGCAATCAGCGTCAAATAGATAAGGCAAAACACTTGTGATTCACGTTTAACAAATTCCTGAGCCTTCGCGGGCACAAACGAGTCCTGACATTTTCCAAATGCGTTTCTTACCAGAGTCGTCACCAGGGATTTCCAGACGGCAAGGCCTGTCAGATGCCATAGATATCCGAACCTGGTGACAGGCTTGGGCGTGACCAGTTCAGGATCACGCTTCGGGTCACTCGTAAAGCGGTGGTGGTCAAAATGAAAATGGCGGAACCAAACAGGTGGTATAACGACAACCAGCCCACATACAAATGCCACGATCTTGTTCAGCCAGATCGTGCGAAATGCTGTCAGGTGAATGGTTTCATGCAATGGCATAAACGAGAAAACAAGAATGACGCCGTAGGGAACCAGCACCAATGGCCAGGCAGGTAGCTCGTGGAACACATAGACTCCAAGCAGTCCAAGTGCTGCAAGATGTCCGATCAGTTGGCGTAATCCCTTTGAATTGGACTTTCGGAATACCACTTGCCGCTGCGCTTTGCCGATGCCAGCCATCATTTTTTTATCTGATAATATTTGTGTCACAAAAATTCCTGGATAATATTTCTGCTAACGTTATGTTCATTTTTGTCTGCCAATCATAGCGCTTCTTGCAAGGAGAACGCGATGTCTGATCCAACTTCAAAGGAAGACAAGCGACTGGCCTATCTCGCCCGGTTACGTGGTGAGCCAGCGCCAGCGGAACCGTTGTGCGCCCCTAAAGACAATCTGGCGACATCATTGCCGCCCAAAGCCAACCCTGGTCGAGCAATGGACAAAACTGATATTCAAGCCATGACTTCGGATAGTGCTGGCGAGCGAATTCCGGGTTTTTCGGCGCGCATCGGCACGAATACCGTAAAACGGATTGGTGAAGTCGTTGATGAGCATCCAGACAAGGCACTGGCAATCTTCCGCAGCTGGATGACCCAGTAAACCGCGATTATTGAACCTGTGCTACGGTGAGAATATCGGCTGGGTCAACCATCAAATCTTGCGCTGCAATCAGCGCCAGTTCGCCGCCGCCGCGATCAGCTGTCAACTGCAAGACAGCCCAGGTCCCGGATACAGCCTTCGACAAAGCCTGCACTGGATCGTTTTCCACAAGAAAATGTCCCAGATAGAGGGCCGAAAAAAGATCTCCCGCACCGAACAGTTCCCCCGACAGTCGTTTGTTTTGCGCAAGCCAGGCGCCATCGTTGTTGACCAGCAAGGTTTCAACGCTATCAGGCCCGGTTTCATTTCGGCATAGCGAAGTACATACAATTGTATGCGGCCCTTGATTCCTGAGTTTCTGGCAAGCTTGCAGTGCATCCTGCAAGCTTGATATCTCGCAATCCGTCAGCCATTCCAGTTCAAACTGATTAGGTGTCAGGATATCTGCTTTTGGCACGGCGTTGTCACGGAAGAATTCAGGCAAACCTTCGGCCACAAAAATCCCCCGGCCTGCGTGGCCAAAAACCGGGTCGCAAACATAAAGCGCGTCCGGGTTTTCTCCCCTCACTGTCTCTACTGCCGCCAGGCTGGCGGCACCGTTGGCGGGACTACCCATATAGCCACTGAGAACGGCGTTACATTCGGGCAGAAACCCTTGCTCCAACAATCCATCCACCAACCCATTGATCATATCAGCATCGTTAACGCGTCCCCTAAAGCCACCGTGCGCAGGATGGTTTGAGAACTCTACGGTTGGAATTGGCCAGACTTCGTGACCAAGACGCTGTAGCGCAAAGACGGCCGCAGCGTTGCCGACATGCCCGTAGGCAACCTGGCTCTGAATGGAAAGTATGTTCACGTTTAATCCTGAAAATTATCCGTATACGCGATTAGGAAGGGTATTATTAGCAATTTTCCGGGCCAGCTTGCCATGCCAGGCGATACCTTGGTAGGGTGCGCGCTGAAATTTACGTGCTGCAATGCAGCATCGCATCAGTTCTCACCCGAACACCCCCTTCGGAGACTTTTTATGACCACATCCCACCCCCTTCGCAGTGTACTCTATATGCCAGGCTCGAATGCACGAGCGCTGGAAAAAGCACAAAACCTCGCCGCTGATTGTTTAATCTTCGATCTGGAAGACGCCGTTTCACCAGATGCCAAGGAAGTTGCCCGCAAGCAGGTCTGCGAGGCTGCTGCCTCCGGCCTCTATGGACAACGCCACATTGTCATTCGTTGTAATGGCCTGGATACCCCTTGGGGTGCCGACGACATCGCCGCGATTGCCAAATCAGGCGCCAGTGCCGTTCTGGTCCCGAAGGTGGAAAGTGCCGGGATGGTGAAGTCCGTTGAGACGCTGATGAAGGACGCAGGCGCACCGGCGGATCAAACGATCTGGTGCATGATGGAAACACCGATGGGCATGCTGCACGCCGAAGAGATTGCAAGTGCCAGTGATCGTCTGTCCTGTTTTGTCATGGGTACATCAGATCTGGTGAAGGACATGCACGCCCAGCACACTGCCATGCGTTTGCCTGTACTGACGGGGCTCAGTCTTTCGATCCTGGCCGCCCGGGCCTATGGCTTGCGGGTTCTGGATGGCGTCTACCTCGACCTTGCAGACGAAGAAGGATTTGCGGCCTCTTGCCAGCAAGGCCTGGAGCTTGGATTTGATGGCAAAACGCTGATCCATCCAAAACAATTAGCAGCCGCAAACGACGCCTTCGGCTTATCTGCCGATGATGTTGCCTATGCAGAAAAAGTCATCGCGGCTTTCAAGGCCGCGGAAGAAGACGGCAAATTTGTCGTCCTGGTCGATGGAAAACTTGTAGAAGTTCTGCATGTTGAAATCGCCCGTCGCCAGGTCGAAATGGCAAACGCCATCGCCGCTCTTGAAGCCGATATGGCCTGAACCGGGAAAAGTTGATGACAAAAACAAACACCGGAAATTTCTTCGAAGATTTCACTCTTGGGCAAGAAATCCGCCATGCGACACCTCGCACCATTACCCAGGGCGATGCATCACTCTATCTGGCGTTATTTGGTTCCCGCTTTGCCGTCTATTGCGCTGAACCATTTGCGCAAGAACTGGGGTACAAGACCACACCGGTAGATGACCTGCTCGCCTTCCACGTCGTTTTCGGCAAAACAGTGCCAGATATATCGCTCAATGCCGTAGCGAACCTGGGCTATGCCGATTGTCGCTTCCTGCAGCCTGTCTATGCTGGTGATACAGTCACGACGGTGTCCGAAGTTATTGGTCTGAAGCAAAATTCAAATGGTAAAACCGGTACTGTTTATGTTCGTTCAACCGGTACCAACCAGAACGGCGAGACCGTTATCGACTATGTCCGTTGGGTTATGGTTCGCAAAGGAGACCCGGGCGCACCTGCGCCGGATGTTGTTGTTCCCGATCTGCCAAATCGTGTTGATCCAGCCAGCCTGGTTGTCGCAGAAGCATTGAATGGCGGAAATTTTGATGCGGTTTTGGCTGGCTCCCGTCATCTCTGGAATGATTATGTTGCGGGTGAAAAGATCGATCACGTGGATGGTGTCACGATTGAAGAAGCGGAGCACATGACGGCGACGCGCCTTTATCAAAATACTGCCCGGGTCCACTTTAACCAGTTCAGTGAAAAGGACGGTCGCTTTGGCCGTCGTTTGATGTACGGCGGCCATGTCATCAGCCTGGCCCGTGCGATCAGCTTCAACGGACTTGCGAACGCTTTCAGTATCGCTGCCATCAACGGCGGACGCCATGTTGCGCCTTGCTTTGCCGGAGATACTGTTTTTGCGTGGTCAGAAGTGCTGGAAGTGGCTGATACCGTTAATCCAACCATCGGTGCCTTGCGCCTGCGCACGATTGCAACAAAGGACCGGCCTTGCGCTGATTTCCCGGCAGAAGTGGAAAAGGGCTATGAGGAAGGTGTTATTCTTGATCTGGACTATTGGGTATTAATGCCAAAGCGATGATATCAGTGTTAAAATCCGCCGTGGCGTTGACTTGCTGCACTGCACACGTTTTAATCCGGCACTTGAGCGATTTCCGTTTTTACGGAAACGCCGTGGCGCTGAAGTCGCAATTTATGTAAATATTCAGGGTCAGAAGTATTTCCATCGAGGTGGAAAACACTTAGGAGATTTTCTCAGGTGTGACCAGAATATTCCCTGGATGCCCTGATATCGGAGGCTTTTCTACATGGCGCAGGTTGAACGACCGCTCTCGCCGCATTTACAGATATACAAACCGCAAATATCTTCGGTTTTATCCATTTTACATCGTCTGACCGGAATCGGTCTGGCCGTAGGCACCTTGTTGCTGACCTGGTGGCTGACCGCTGCAGCCTATGGCGCAGCGGCCTTTACCCATGCTCAGGGATTTATGGCATCATGGGTGGGTCAGCTTTTGCTGCTGGGCTTTACCTTTGCATTCTTCTATCACCTGTCAAATGGCATCCGTCACATGTTCTGGGACATCGGCAAAGGCTTTGCCATCGAGACCATGAACAAAACCGGCTGGTTGGTGGTTATCGCCACGGTTGTCTTTACTGCCCTGACCTGGTTTTTAGGCATGACCATGGGAGGCAGCGCATGAGCTTACGCACCCCTCTAGGCCGCGTCCGCGGTCTCGGTTCGGCCAAGCACGGCCTTGATCACTGGTGGTACCAGCGCATGACGGCCCTGGCCTTGATCCCATTGGGCATTTGGCTGCTGTCTTCGTTTGTTGCCCAGATCGGTAACGACCATGACGCCTTCAAAGCCTGGCTCGGCACACCTGGCCGTTCCGTTGGCACATCCCTGTTTCTTTTCGCCGCCTTCTATCATATGAAGCTGGGCGTTCAGGTTGTCATTGAAGATTATGTTCACACACGCTGGATCAACATGACTCTGTTGATCGCAACAACATTCATCTGCGTGCTTCTGGGCACGGCATCAATCTTTGCCGTCCTCAAGCTGGCATTCGGAGGCTGAGGACGCAATGAGCGAAGCTTACCCGATTACTGACCACTTTTATGACGCCATTGTTGTCGGCGCCGGCGGTGCCGGTTTACGCGCAACCTTTGGCATGGCGGAGCAAGGGCTGAAAACGGCCTGCCTGACCAAGGTTTTCCCGACCCGTAGCCACACCGTGGCAGCGCAAGGCGGCATGTCAGCCGCCCTGGGGAACATGGGCGAGGATAACTGGCGCTGGCACATGTACGATACCGTCAAGGGATCGGACTGGCTGGGCGATCAGGACGCTATTGAGTATATGTGCAAGGAAGGCCCGGCCGCCGTGGTCGAGTTGGAACATTACGGCGTTCCTTTTTCCCGCACCCCGGAAGGCAAGATTTACCAGCGCGCCTTTGGCGGCATGACCACCAACTATGGTGAAGGTACCGCCCAGCGTACAGCAGCGGCAGCAGACCGAACCGGTCACGCCATTTTGCATACGCTGTATCAACAATCCCTGAAACACGACGCTGAGTTTTTTGTCGAATATTTCGCCCTTGATCTGATCATGGACGAAGAAGGCGTTTGTCGCGGCGTCATGGCCTGGAACCTGGAAGACGGCACCATCCACCGCTTCCGCGCACATACTGTTGTATTGGCAACTGGCGGCTATGGTCGTGCTTATTTCTCATGTACTTCTGCCCACACATGTACGGGCGATGGTGGCGGCATGGTCCTTCGGGCAGGTTTGCCTTTGCAGGATATGGAGTTTGTTCAATTCCACCCCACTGGTATCTACGGTGCAGGTTGCCTGATCACCGAGGGCGTGCGCGGCGAAGGCGGCTATCTGGTGAATTCAGAAGGCGAGCGCTTTATGGAGCGATATGCGCCAAGCGCCAAAGATCTCGCGTCACGAGATGTCGTCAGTCGGTCCATGACCATGGAAATCCGCGACGGACGGGGCGTTGGTCCCAAGGGTGATCATATCTACCTGCATCTGGATCATCTTGATCCGGCCATGCTGGAAGAGCGTTTGCCTGGTATTTCAGAAAGCGCCGCGATCTTTGCCGGTGTGGACGTGAACAAGGAACCGATCCCGGTAATCCCGACCGTGCATTACAACATGGGTGGCATCCCAACCAATTTCCACGGCGAAGTGGTAACCCTGAAAGACGGCAATCCAGATCATGTGGTGCCGGGCCTGATGGCCATTGGCGAAGCGGCTTGTGTATCGGTTCATGGTGCCAACCGCCTGGGTTCAAACTCACTGTTGGATATTGTGGTATTCGGTCGCGCCGCAGCCTTGCGTGCCGCCGATACAATAACGTCGGGCGCACCGCACAAAGTGTTGCCAGCTGACGCCGGTCACAATGCTCTCGATCTGCTGGACAAGATGCGCAACGCCAAGGGTGATCGCCCGACAGCTGCTATCCGGGCTGACATGCAAGATACCATGCAGTCCAACTGCGCTGTGTTCCGCACCGGTGAAGTGCTGAAAGAAGGCGTTGAAAAAATCGGCAAGGTCCGTGATCAAATGCCGGATATCGGTGTGACGGATCGGTCCATGGTCTGGAATTCTGATCTGGTGGAGACACTGGAACTGAACAACCTGATCGATCAGGCTGTTGTCACCATGGAAGGTGCTGCCAACCGCGAGGAAAGCCGTGGTGCTCATGCCCGTGAAGATTTCCCGAACCGGGATGATGAGAAATGGATGAAGCACACGCTGGCCTCCATGGATGACAAGGGCAAAGTGGACCTGGAATATCGCCCTGTTCACACTTACACATTGACCGACGAAATTGATTACATCGAACCCAAGGCCCGCGTCTACTAAGGTATTTTGTTGGACCTGGGAACTCGAGAAGTAAAGGAATAAAAGATGGCTGAATTTGCACTCCCCGCCAATTCAAAGGTCGGTAAAGGCAAAGTCGTCAAGGCTCCGGCCGGGGCGCAGCGGATCAAGAAATTCAACGTATATCGTTGGAACCCTGACGACGGAAACAACCCTGTTGTTGATACCTACGAAGTTGACCTGGACACATGTGGTCCCATGGTTCTGGATGGCCTGATCAAGATTAAAAATGATCTGGACCCGACGTTGGCTTTCCGCCGGTCCTGTCGCGAAGGTGTTTGTGGTTCTTGCGCCATGAATATCGACGGCACCAATACGCTGGCCTGCACCAAGGCGACCGAAGCGGTTTCAGGCGACGTTAACATTTATCCACTGCCACATACGTCGGTGATCAAGGACCTGGTCCCTGATCTGACCAATTTCTATGCCCAGTACGCATCGATCGAACCCTGGATGAAAACGGCGCCCCCGGCCCCGGCCACCACGGAGCGTCTGCAAAGCCGCGAAGACCGCGCCAAGCTGGACGGTCTGTGGGAATGCATCCTGTGTGCCTGCTGTTCAACCAGTTGCCCCAGTTATTGGTGGAATTCGGATCGCTATCTTGGCCCGGCTGCCTTGCTGCAATCCTATCGCTGGCTGATAGACAGCCGCGACGAAGATACCGGCAACCGCCTGGACGATCTTGAAGATCCGTTCAAACTGTATCGTTGTCATACCATCATGAACTGCGCCAAAACCTGCCCAAAAAGCTTGAACCCGGCAGAAGCTATCGCCAGCATCAAACAGATGATGGTCGAACGACGCTAGACTGGCCTCATGAACTTTCAAAAGGCCGCCGGGTTCAACCGGCGGCCTTTTTTGTGTTAAGAGAGAACATCATGTACACACCAGATATTCTGAAGATAGAAGATCGCGATGAGATCACTGCGATTATCCAGCAAAACAGTTTCGCGGCCCTGACGGGTCCGGGCGCGGACGGCAGGATTACGGGCACGCATTTGCCCTTTATGTATGACCCGTCTGTGGGCGAACATGGTCGGCTGATCGCCCATATGGGAAAGTCCAACGATCACTGGCAAGGGTTTTCAGGCGATGTTGAATTTATGGTCATATTCGCCGGGCCGCATGGTTATATATCACCTGCCTGGTATGCCGATGAGCCCGCCGTACCCACATGGAACTATGTCGCCATACATGCTTATGGCGTACCCCGCGTCATCGAGGACGAGGCCGCCAAGAGAGAGATGCTGGTTAATCTGATTGCGGAAAATGAAGCGCAGTTCGACGCACCGTGGACCTATCAGGGGTCTGAAAACTTCATGTCGGCAATGATCCGCGCGACTGTCGCTTTCGAAATCGATATCACCCAACTGGATGCCAAGGCCAAACTGGGGCAAAACCGGACGGATGGAGACAAATCAGGCACAGTTCAGGGATTGCGTAGCCAGGGTGACGACATGTCTGACGCCCTTGCTGCTTTAAGTGAAAAGTTCAACGCCTGACATGTCTGACGTGCAATCCGCTGGTCCCATCCACGCCTACCGCAAGTTCATTCACGAAGGTGAATGGCAGCCTGATCAGGCACAGGAACTGGCGGCGGAAAAATTGCAACTTTTGCATATGAAGCTGAAAGGGTATGACCCGCACGCCAAGAATGGCTGGACGCTGCCCTTCAGACGTCAACGCAATGCCGAACCGCCTGAGGGCATCTATTTCTATGGTGGTGTTGGCCGTGGCAAGACTGCCATGATGGATATCTTCTATGCAGGCGTCGAAGTGCCACGCAAACGACGTACGCACTTTCATGCCTTCATGCTGGATGTGCATGCACGCATTCACGCCTTTCGCCAACTGACCAAAAGTAAAGGCGATGAAACCGACCCAATTCCCGTGGTTGCGCGGGCCCTTTCCCAAGAAGCCTCATTGCTCTGTTTTGATGAATTTCAGGTCTCGGACGCAGCTGACGCCATGATCCTGGGCCGGCTATTTCTGTCACTGTTCGACAATGGTGTCGTGGTTGTGACTACTTCAAACAGGGCACCGGATGACCTCTATCAGGGGGGCTTGAACCGAAGCCTGTTTTTACCTTTTATCGATATGCTGAAGACCCGTCTGGATGTATTGCAACTGGACGGCGGCCAGGATTACCGGTTGCAACGGTTAACAGAGTCGCCGGTCTTTTTCACACCGCTTGGTCTGGAAAGCGAAGCAGCGTTCGAAGAAACCTTCGCGCGGCTGACAGATCATGCCGATGCCCAACCAGACACGATGACAGTTCAGGGGCGAACCATCGAAGTCCCTGCCGCGGCCCATGGTACCGCCCGATTTACATTTTCCGGACTGTGTGAAAAACCTCTGGGAACGGCTGATTACCTGGAAATTGCCATGCAGTTTCATACAGTTTTTTTGGCAGGCATCCCATTACTGGGCCCGGAGAAGCGCAATGAAGCGCGCCGTCTGATTAATCTTGTGGATGTATTATACGATCACAACGTCAATCTGATTTGTACGGCTGACGCTGCACCTTCAGAAATCTATGCCAGCGGTGACGGGAAATTTGAATTTGCCCGTACAGAATCGCGTTTGATCGAGATGCAATCCGAACATTATCTGGCCTCTGCTCACCGTACCTGACGGGATCAGAACACCCTTGTTTTCATTCCCCCGGCATACCGTTTTTCTTGCAATACCACAAAAATTCCGTCACCTTGTCGCGAAATTCCAGCCTAGATTTGAAAGAAATCCTCCATGACCAACCGCGAAGATTGCGTTGCACGCGACGCCGCCGATCCGATTGCCCGCAGCCGCAACGCCTTCATTCTGCCCGAAGGCGTGATCTATCTTGATGGCAACTCGTTAGGGCCGGTCACCAAGGCATCCGCAGCACGCGTGCAAAAAGTCGTCCATGAAGAATGGGGCCAGGGACTTATCCGCAGTTGGAACGACGCCGACTGGATTAATTCCGGCACCCGAATCGGGGACCGCATCGCAAAGTTGATCGGTGCCAACGACGATGAAGTTGTTGTCGGTGACAGCACGTCCGTCAATGTCTTCAAACAGGTGGCGACCGCGGTCAAACTGCGCCCTGGTCGCAAGGTTATTGTCTCGGAAGCAGGCAACTTCCCTACAGATCTCTATATGGTTCAGGGCCTGATTGACTTGCTGGACGACGATTATGAATTGCGCCTGGTGCCGGAAGGCGCAAACGTCAAGGAAGCCATTGGCGAGGACACTGCTGCTGTATTGATTACCCATGTTGATTTCAAGGTCGGACAACAATATGACATGGCTGATCTGACCAAGGCCGCACACGACAAGGGTGCCATCATGATCTGGGACCTGTGTCATTCCGCTGGAGCAGTACCTGTCGATCTGAATGGCGCAAACGTCGACCTGGCCGTTGGTTGTACCTACAAATACCTGAACGGTGGCCCTGGTGCACCAGCCTTCTGTTTTGTCGCCAAACGATTGCAGGCAGACGCCCGCCAGCCTTTATATGGCTGGATGGGACACGCAAAGCCCTTTGATTTTGATACAAATTTCGTACCAGCCCCTGGCATCACCCGGCACCTGTCCGGATCACATGTCATTCTGGCCCTGTCATCGCTGGATAGCGCACTGGATGTCTGGGATGATGTCACGATGGATCAGGTTCGTGCAAAAAGCCTTGATCTGACTGATCTGTTCATGGATCTGGTGGAAAGCCGTTGCGCGGATATGGGGTTTGAGACGATCACGCCCAGAGATCGTATTGTTCGTGGAAGCCAGGTTTCTTTACTGCACAAAAATGCCTTCCCGATCATGCAGGCCCTTATTTCAAAAGGCGTCATCGGTGATTATCGCGAGCCTGATATTCTGCGCTTTGGCTTTACACCGCTTTACACATCATTTGCGGACGTATGGGATGCGGTGGAAATCCTGAGCGACATCATGGCCAAAGGCATCTGGAAGGAAGACCGGTTCAATGTGCGCGGCGCGGTGACGTAACCGTATGTATGTCGTTGCCGCAGACTCTGTAGTCGACAGTGTTGGTGACCTGTCCGCCACCGACGCCGCCAGAGAACAGCTGAAAGAAACGGGTTCCCGGATAGCGGAATATGAAATTTCCAGCAGCACCGATGGATGGCAAACCGACCTGCCCCCCAATCGCCTGCGCTGTGCCTGTGCGCCTTTGATTGCCATCAATCAAGGGCGGCAACTCATGGTAGATGGCGAAATCGATGCTGTTGTTATTCAGGGCCGCGAGCACTTGAAATCAGATTTTCAAGGCCGAAAAGACGAGCGCAATCGTCTGATGAAAATCTATGGCGAAGGTAAATGTGGCATTCTGGACGGTTATGAAAAACTCGCCCAGGCCTTCATCGCGCATCACGACATCAGCGCAGATGATTTCAGACGTACATCAGGCGAAATATTTGAAAACCACTGGCGTGTCTGGCAGGGCCTGAATCCCGACGCAACCCGACCTGCAGAAACCTGGTTTAATCCTGTGACACCACTGTTTCGGGGCGTCGATTGCGCCAATCCCTCCGTCGACTACGATGGCTGCCTGGTCATTGTCAGTGACGAGGTTCTGCACGAAACTGATTTTGGGTTGAAAAGCTACAGTCAGATTGCCGCTTGTGATGTGCAACAGCTTTGTCCAGACGACCCCGAGTTTGTTGAGCAAATAGTCAGCTATGATCACATAGCAACATGCTTCGCCAATGCCTGCGCCGAGGCCAACATCGATTTCAAATCTGTTTTCCGCAGCAACCAGGCCTTGCTGGATATCTATTCCTGTTATTCGGTTGTGCCTATGGGCTTTCTGATGGCGACCGGTTTTGTTGAAAACTTTGCTGAAATACCTGCATTCGCTGAAGAATTCCCGTTCACCATCACGGGCGGCCTGAACCTGGCCAAAGCGCCCTGGAACAACACAACTGTGCAAACACTCGCCAGCATGTTCCACGCCCTGAAATCAAATCAGACGCCGAATATTGGTGGCGTACACAGCATTGGTGCGCTGGGCTATCTTCAGGGTTTCACTATCCTGAAAGAAATTCCTGCCTACCAGTAGAAACCAGCGACAGCGGCTGTTGGCATGTGACCCGCCTTGATGGCTGCAGCTTCAATTTTTACGGCATCTTGCTGATCGCCGCCCAGTTCTTCGGCGTGAATGCCACTAAGAACAAAAAGTGAAGCAATGCCAACATTATTGGCTCCGGCGATGTCGGTGCGAAAACTATCCCCGACACCAATGATGCGGGATTTTTCGATCCCGCCAAGCCGTTCAAAACACAATTCATATCCCGGTGGATAAGGTTTTCCATTGTAGCGAACCTCGCCACCCATTTTCTCATAATGAGCCGCGATGGAGCCTGCGCATAATACCATTTTGGTTCCACGCATCACGGACAGGTCCGGATTAGCGCAAATCATCGGCAAGTTTCGCGAGCGGGCTTTGGCAAAGATTTCATCGTAATCAGCTTCTGTATCGACTTCGTCATCATAAAGACCTGACGTCAGGACAAAATCTGCGTCCGCCATGTCTTTGACTTCATCGACACCAGTACCGTGTAGCAAGCCGTGGTCTCGATCAGGTCCGACGTGGAAGTATTTTTGTCCCAAAGCCGCATGCCAGTCGTCATCACGACGTTGCACATGCAATCGGGTGACATCGCCCGACGTCACCAGCACATCATAGGCTTCGCGCGGCACGCCAAAGCCTGCCACCTGATCTTTCACTTTGTCCGATTGCCGGGGCGCATTTGACAACAACACAACCTTCTTGCCTGCTTCATGCAGTTTTGCCATGCAATCAAGCACACCTGGATAAGGCTCAACCCCATTGTGGACGACACCCCATAGATCAAGGATCAGGGCGTCATATTGATCTGCGATTTCAGAGACACCCGCGAGCAAAGGCAAAGTCATGTTGGCTTCCGGTTCGTAAGTTGAAGGTAAAATTAAGTGTGGTCTGCACCAACAGCATCAGCCACAGAAGAAAATCCGTCGCGCTGAAGCAAGGCAGCCAGTTCCTGCTTTATCGTAACCACAAGTCTGGGTCCGGCGTAGGCGAGAGCTGTGTAGAACTGCACAAGAGATGCTCCTGCCCTGATTTTGGCATAGGCGTCCGCACCTGACGCGATACCACCGGCGCCGATCAAAATGACGCTGCCCCTGGTTAACCGATACATATCACGCAACACCTCAGTCGACAGCGCAAACAGCGGAATACCGCTCATCCCGCCAACTTCTGATTTGTTGGCATTCTCCAGGCCATCCCGGGAAAGTGTCGTGTTGCTAACGATCAGACCATCGATACCGTGCGTCATCACGGCTTCTGCGATAACCTCCCGACCAAGATCATCCAGATCAGGGGCAACCTTGACCACAAGAGATTTCCGCACCCCGTCTACCACCGCCAGTTCGTCCCGTGCTGCACAGCAACGGGTGAGCAGTTCATCCATTTCCGCCTTGCCCTGCAAATCCCGCAAGCCAGGGGTATTGGGTGAAGAGATATTGATTGTGATGTAATCTGATAGCCCGGCCAGGCGTTGAATGCCCGTGACATAATCTGCAATGCGATCTTCGCTGTCTTTGTTGGCACCAACATTGGCCCCCAGAATACCACGTTTGTTCGAACGTGCTTCCAGACGCGATGTCACCACTTCCACGCCTTCATTGTTGAAGCCATTGCGATTGATCACGGCACCATCTTCGGGCAAGCGGAACAGACGCGGTCTCGGGTTTCCATATTGTGGCAGCGGCGTCACACTGCCGATTTCGACAAAACCAAATCCTTGTCCCAGCATGGCATCAGGCACTTCAGCATTTTTATCAAAACCCGCGGCAAGTCCAACAGGATTAGGGAATGATAACCCCAGAGCGTCTATCCTCAGGATTTGCTCATCAGGAGCAGACTGGTCTGGAACCAAACCTGTACGCAACGCCCTTATCGTCAAGCGATGAGCGGTTTCCGGGTCAATGTGTTTGAGAAAAGGCGATACCAGCGGATACAGATCGATCAAAACAAACTCCCTTGCCGAGGTGGCTTCTGCTCGCCGCCCTCATCCGCGTTGGGTGTATCATTGATGTCTGCTGTGGGCAATTCAATCGGCTCAAGACAGGTCGGATCATTGTTGCGCGGTGAGTTCACGTGCATTGAGACCGGGTGCACGGTCAAACCATCGTCCCTGGCTTTGTCCATGGTGTTCTGAACCGCCTCCATATCATTGACGCCTTCACCCAGCCAGATCGGGAAATCATCGGGCTGGACGATGACAGGCATCCGATGATGCAAAGGTCGCGTAAATTCACCGGCTTCGCGGACGATAATGCTGCAACTTTCAACAATCTCGCCGTCTTCAGGCGAAACCCAGCGATCCCACAATCCGGCAAATACAATTAACCCACCATCCTTGCGCTTGAACAGCCACGGCTGTTTGCCGTCAGGCCCCTTAACCCATTCGAAATACCCATCTGCAGGGATCAAACATCTGCTGGATTTGAAGGCTTTGCGAAATGAAGGTTTTTCAGCCACGGTTTCTGCCCGGGCGTTTATCGTTTTGGCACCAAAGTCCTTGTTCTTTGCCCACGACGGTTTCAGGCCCCAGCGCATCATGCTCAATTCACGCCCTTGATCATTGCACCGCACGACAGGTACATCCTGGCTGGGGGCTATATTGTATCTGGGGGCCAGATTGACCAGTTCCCTTAAACCAAACAGTTGGTACATGGCCTCTGGCGGCGTTGTCAGGCTGTAGCGTCCACACATGGAACCAGTATAATCCGATGATTGAACGGGGAACAGCGCTTGTTTTACCCAAACAGGAACTGCATGAGTTACGGGACGCAAAATGCTCCATACAGTTATTAGAATACTCTGGTTGGAACACAGGACAAATAACGCTATTCTTTCGTGAAATAGTATTCCTTTACCCCCTCCGTTACCTGACCGGCAGTCTGACCTGTGCCGGTTTTTCCATGACTGAAAGGACGATTTGATGGCTGGCGTATATTTTGCCGAAGGTGCCTGGCACGACGAGCCCCAAAAACTGATTGGACCCGAAGACCATTCCTTCTGGCTGGGGTCTTCCGTCTTTGACGGTGCCCGATCCATGAATGGCTGTGCACCGGATATTGAGCCCCATTGCCAGCGGCTTCATAATTCCGCTGTATCGATGGGACTGGTGCCAACGATGGAACCTGCTGAAGTTGTCGCATTGTGCCGCGAAGGTGTGCGCAAAATGCCACAAGACTCCGAGCTATATATTCGTCCCATGTATTACGCCACAACTGGCTTTGTGGTGCCTGATCCGGAAGGCACAAAATTCTGCCTGTCTGTTTATGACGCTCCTATGCCTGGCTTTACAGGCTTCAAGGTGCATCTCTCGCGTCGCAGGCGTCCGGCTCAGGACATGGCGATTACGGAGGCCAAAGCCGGTGCCTTGTATCCCAATTCTTCACGTGCCCTGCGCGAAGCCATGGCGGAAGGATACGACAACGCGATTATCATGGATGCAAACGGCAATGTCGCCGAGTTCGCGACAGCCAATCTCTGGATCGTCAAGGACGGTGTCGCCTACACGCCAGCGCTTAATGGTACGTTCCTCGCAGGTGTTACGCGCAAGCGGATCGCCGAACTGCTGGCCGAAGATGGTACAGAAGTTGTACAGACCACCTTGTCATTTGATGATGTCATGAAAGCGGATGAAGTTTTCAGCAGCGGCAATTATGGCAAGGTTCAGCCGGTTACCCAGGTTGAGGATCGTGACCTGCAGCCCGGACCCGTCGCGCGCAAAGCTTACGACCTCTATATGGACTATGCCAAAGGCCATGATCTCTTCGCCTGATCCATAAAAATGAAAACCCCGGAAGCAGATCCAACTGCTTCCGGGGTTTTTTTGTCCAACAGCGGTCAGGCTGACAAATCTTCACCTGCCAACGCGCGCCGGATCAGTGTCACAGACTCGTTCACACCGTACAACGCCAGAAACGAGCCCATACGCGGTCCCTGGGATTGCCCTAGCAACGTTTCATAAAGCGCCTTGAACCAGTCCCTCAGGTTTTCATATCCATGTGCCTTGCCGATGGCGTAGACCTCGGTCTGTATGGCTTCGTTTTCAGCTTCGGCACCCAAAGCTTCCAGTTTGGATGCCAGGTCTTCAAGGGCTGCAATTTCACCGCCTTCTGGTGCCCGGTAGTTTTTGTTGGGTCGCACAAAATCACGATAATAAGCTATGGCATACCCGGCCAGACGATCCAGAATTGGATGATTTTCCGGCTTGGCACCTTCTACATAGCGGCTGATAAAACCCCACAACACTGCGGGATCTTCGGTATTGCAAACACTGGCCAGGTTCAGAAGCATGGCAAAACTGATCGGTACATCTTCTTCTGGCGGTTGCCCCGTATGAATATGCCAGGCAGGATTTGCGAGCTGCTTGTCATCTTCCTGTTCGGCATATTTTCCCAGATGCGAAAGATATTCGTCCACTGCCTTGGGGATCACATCAAAGTGCAATCTCTTGGCTTTGCGCGGGGAATTGAACATATAAAGCGACAGGCTTTCCGGAGAAGCATATTTCAGCCATTCCTCGATGGTCAGACCATTGCCCCGCGACTTGGATATCTTTTCCCCGTTTTCGTCGAGGAACAATTCGTAGGTCAAACCTTCCGGCGGCTGGGCTTTCAGCACACGACAAATCTTGCTCGACAATTTGACGGATTCGATTAAATCCTTGCCGGACATTTCATAGTCCACATCAAGAGCCGTCCAGCGCATGGCCCAGTCAACTTTCCATTGCAGTTTGCAATTTCCGCCGGTGACCAGGGTTTCAACCTTCGATCCGTCTTCATCCTGATAGACAATTGTACCGGCTTTCACATTGCGTTCGAGAACCGGCACCTGCAACACGATGCCTGTTTTGGCGCAAACCGGCAGGAACGGGCTGTACGTCGCCTGGCGTTCTGCGCCCAATGTTGGCAGGATGATGCTGATGATGGCTTCGTAGTTCTCAAGGACGCGCAGCAAAGTCGCATCAAAATCACCGGCCTTGTACTTTTCGGTCGACGAGACAAATTCGTAATCAAAACCAAAATCATCCAGGAAGGCGCGCAATCGGGCATTATTGTGGTGCCCGAAACTTTCATGTGTGCCGAAAGGATCAGGAATTTGTGTCAGGGGTTTGCCCAGATGTGGCTCAAGTATTTCCTTGTTCGGGATATTATCTGGAATCTTGCGCAAGCCGTCCATATCATCTGAAAAGGCAAATAACCGCGTCGGCAAATCAGAGATCTCAGCAAAGGCATGGCGCACCATAGCTGTACGCGCAACTTCACCGAAAGTCCCGATATGTGGCAGACCAGACGGGCCATAGCCTGTTTCGAACAGTACATAGCCTTTGTCATTTGGCTTTTTTGCCATGCGTTTGACAATGCTTTGTGCTTCAAGAAATGGCCATGCTTTGCTAGCCAATGCGGCTTCAGCCTTGTTCGACATCTGATTTGATCTTTTGTTACCTGAAAAGAAGTCAGGGCTATTCCATCCTTGCCGAAAATGCCTCTGTCTTTGTATCCAGCGCCCCATACGGGCTTATTGCTACACGATGCTTCCAGCCTGACTGGAAACGCTCTGGAAACTAGGCTTTGAGCGTCTTTTCGTCAATGTCTGATGCCACAGAGGCCAATTCTTGTGCCCTGCTCTGGCAGGGATTCCAGGGCGTCGATATACTGCGCCATATGTCAGATCCTTTTTCCCTTCCCAGAGAACCAATCCGCCCTGCCCTGCCCGAAATATCGGCACCGGCAATGGCGGTGGGTCCGCGTGGAGCGATCTGGCTGACTGCTGATGGTGAGATAGAGCATCTGAATTTCCAGGAAGCTGCACAGCGCGCGACCAGTACACCGGTCATCGTCTGTCACGCACCGACAATATCGAGACGACTGCGAAGAGATAATCTGGCCTTGCTGGACGTTCTGGAATTATTTGCCTTCGTGCGCCCGGCCAAATTTTGCCTCCCCACGATCAATGGCATTGCTTCGGCCGTGGATATGCAGGGTTCTGATAATCTGGAAGATCAGGTTCTGGCCCTTTGGGAGATACCGAAGTTGCTGGTGCATGAGTTTCACCATGCTCCACAGGACAAATACCTTCGGGCCTTGGTCGGTACGCTGACGGCATCCGGGTGGCCATGGGCATCGTGGCTTGGTGTTGCTGCAAATACCGACGAACCACAAACCAGACGCGGTCTGGACATCTGGAACCGCTTGCCGGAAATCGAAGATCAGGCACCCCCGCCGCCTGCAGGGAATGAAGCGGTTTCAGCAGATGAAGCACTGGCCCGTCTGGATGAATTGCTGGATTCAAATGCGGAGGCCCGCCAGCAACAGCGTGACTATGCGATCAATGCCGCGAAGGCTTTTGCACCGCGTGATGTCGATGGCGCGCCAAATATGGTCCTGGCCGAAGCAGGTACCGGCGTTGGTAAGACCCTGGGCTACATCGCTCCCGCCAGTGTCTGGGCGCAAAAAAATGAAGGTACGGTCTGGCTATCAACCTACACCAAGAATTTGCAACGCCAGTTGGATCAGGAACTGGAAAAACTGTATCCGGACCCAATTGTCCGGCAGGAAAAAGCAGTGTTGCGCAAAGGTCGCGAAAATTACCTTTGTTTGTTGAACCTGGAAGAAGAAGCGAATCGGGCCCAGCAAGGTCGCCTGACAGTTGCAGCAGCCCTGATGTCCCGTTGGGCCGGGGCCACGCGGGACGGGGATATGATCGGCGGCGATTTTCCGGCCTGGCTGGTGCACCTGTTTGGCTCGGCTCGGACTCTGGGATTGGCGGACCGGCGCGGAGAATGCGTGTATTCAGCTTGCAGTCATTATCGTAAATGTTTCATTGAACATGTTCAGCGCAAAGCCCGACGGGCCGAGATTGTTGTAGCCAATCATGCGCTGGTGATGATCCAGGCTGCCATGGCCGATGATACAAGTGAATTGCCCACGAGATATGTATTCGATGAAGGCCATCATGTCTTTGATGCTGCCGATAGCGCCTTCGCTGCCCATCTCAGTGGGATGGAAGCCGCCGAACTGCGACGCTGGGTTCGGGGTGCCGAAGGCAATCGCCGCAGACGTGCCCGGGGTCTGGAAGCCCGTATTGGAGATTTGGTTGGAGACGACGACAAGGCCGAAAAAAGCCTGAGTGCTATCAAACGTGCGGCGGCGGCTTTGCCTGGAGAAGGTTGGTTGAAGCGGCTTGTTGAGGTTGCCCCCAGTGGTCCGGCGGAAATATTCCTTTCAGAGCTCAATAAGCTGGTAATCGCCCGCCAGTCACAACCCGACAGCAACTATAGCCTGGAGACAAATACCAACGATCCAACAGAAGCCATGGCCGCTGCGGCGGATGAGCTTTCAACGGCCCTTGTAGCCCTGGCCAAGCCAATGCATCGCCTGGCAAAGCAAATGATGGCGCGTCTGGAAGATGAGGCCGAAACCCTGGACAGCGACAGCCGCCGTCGGCTGGAAGCTGCCGCACGCGGTTTGCGACGCCGAGCCGACAGCGCGACAGCGTGGCGGATGATGCTGGACAGTCTGGGACGTCCTTTGCCGGAAGAATATTGCGATTGGTTTGGCGTTGAACGAAGTGATGGCCGCACGACCGATATCGGTATGTATCGGCACTGGGTCGATCCTACATTGCCATTGTCTGAAGCCGTTCTAAGGCGTGCCCATGGCGTATTGATGACATCAGCCAGCCTGCGGGACCGCAGTCTGGATGAAGATGACTGGGCAAGCGCCGAATTTCGCACGGGCGCCCAGCATCTGGCAATGCCAGCCCTGCGGACGAGTTTGACATCCCCGTACGATTATGCCGACGTCACGCGCGTGTTCATAGTTAATGACCTGAACCGGAATAATGCAGATCTGATCGCAGCGGCTTTCAGGGAACTGTTTCTGGCCTCACGGGGCGGTGCTCTGGGTTTGTTTACTGCTATTTCGCGACTCAGAGCGATTCACCAGCGACTGACGGCTGCTATGGATGAAGCCGGTCTGGGTCTCTATGCACAGCATATGGATGCCCTGGATACCGGCACGCTGGTTGACATATTCCGGGCTGAAGAAGATGCCTGCCTGTTGGGAACCGACGCCGTTCGTGATGGCGTGGATGTGCCGGGCCGCAGTTTGCGTTTGATCGTATTTGACCGCGTTCCCTGGCCTAGACCGTCTATTCTGCATAAATCGCGCAAATCTGCCTTTGGTGGCAGTCGCTATGATGACATGCTGACGCGCCTGAAGCTGAAGCAGGCTTATGGGCGATTGATCCGGCGCAATAGTGACCGTGGTGTCTTTGTTATGCTGGATTCAGCCCTGCCAACAAGGTTGCTGGATGCCTTCCCCGAGGGGGTTGAAGTGCAGCGACTGGGCCTGGCAGAGGTCATTCAGCAAACACGCCATTTCCTTGGGAACGATCCTGTGGGACAATAGGTAAATCATCCCGGACCCCACTGTCCGGCCAACTCGTGCGATTCCGGTTTAGACGGAATCATTTAAGCTTCGATTGTTGGTTCATACCAAAGGGTTTGAGACAACGCTGCGTTTCCGTAAAACATGGAAATGCTCTGGATTGAGACAGGTAATTCAATATGCAACATACGGCACTTATCTACACCATGGTCCTGATGTCGGCTGCCGATTCAGACATGACTGATCGGGAACTCCTTTTGATCGGCGACATTGTTCGTACGATGCCCGCATTTAAGGATTTTGACGACAAATTGTTACCCGGCATTGCCGAAAATTGCGCCGAGATCCTGGGTCAGGAAAATGGCATGGATACGATCATCGGCATTATTGCCGACAGTTTACCTGAACGCCTGTGCATGACTGCCTACGCCCTGGCGTGTGACGTGGCTGCAGCCGATGGCCACGTCCAGCAGGAAGAACTGCGTCTTCTGGAAATGATCCGCCACAAACTGAACGTTGACCGCCTGCATGCAGCTGCGATCGAGACCGGCGCTGCTGCCCGATATCAGAAAGTCGACTAGATTTTATTAAGGAAACCCGCGACTTCGGTAATTCCTTCCGACCAGTTTTGCTCTTCGGTCCGTCCTGATTTCTTGCGCGGTTTAAAACTGTGATCGCCGTCTTCCAGCCAGTGAAGACGTATCTTCTTTGACAGAGTGTATCCGCTGACAGCATCCTGATTGCCCATGGTGTCGCGGGTACCTTGAACAATCAATGTCGGCGCTTTCAGACCCGCCAGATGCTCTGTGCGGGTTTTCTCTGGCTTGCCAAGTGGATGAAAAGGGTATCCGAGACACACCAGACCATCTGCGGCTTGGTCATCTGCGACAAGGCTGGCGATGCGTCCACCCATCGACTTGCCACCAATAATCAGTCGCCCGTCTTTCGGCATGGTATTACGAACCGCTGCGATCACTTCAGCCCACGCTTCCTGTAGTTTTGGTGCACGGTCCGGCGGGCGTTTACTGCCCGTTGCACGGCGCGTTTGCATATAGGGAAATTCAAACCTGCCCACACATAAACCGGTTGCCGCCAGTCCTTCGGCAAACGCCACCATAAAAGGACTGTCCATGGGCGCACCTGCACCGTGGGCAAGAATAAGTGTGTGTTGCCTCTTTCGTGCACCGTCAAACAACATTGTCGATAGGATAGTCATGTTTCCTCCTGTATCACACAGATCACATGCATGATCACAAAGTCGTGGTCAAGGCTTGCCTGAACGTCATTATTGGCGAGACTTGAATTCTGGACACCAAAGGAGAGCCCGCGCGTGGCGCAGTATATTGTTGAACATGAACCACTGATCAGGCTTGCCTGTTTTGTTGGCATTTTTGCCGCCGTCGCTCTTGCTGAAATCCTGTCTCCACGGCGGTCGCTGGTTCATTCCAAATTCCGGCGCTGGTTGGTAAATATCGGCATTACCGTAACCAATTCCCTGATCCTGCGTTTGTTTGTACCAATCCTTGCCGCGGGCCTGGCAGCCAAAGCAGAAATCGGTGGCTTCGGACTGCTGAACCTGATTGACCTGCCTGGCTGGCTGGAGATCGTATTTGCAATTATCGTTCTTGATTTATTGATCTATCTGCAACATCTGGCGGTTCATGCTGTACCAGTATTATGGCGTTTGCATATGGTGCATCATATCGACCTCGATTTTGACGTTACAACAGGTGCCAGATTCCACCCGATTGAAATATTATTCTCTATGGCAGTAAAACTGGCTGCGGTCGCCTTGCTTGGTCCTGCAGTTGTCGCAGTGATCCTCTTTGAAATTCTGTTGAATGCAACAGCCATGTTCAATCATGGCAACTTCCGCCTTCCGCTGGAACTGGATCGGGTTTTGCGGCTATTTGTTGTGACACCGGATATGCATCGTGTACATCATTCCATTCGCATTGAAGAAACGAACAGTAACTATGGATTTAACTTGCCCTGGTGGGACCGCCTGTTTGGCACCTATCGCCCACAACCTCAGGCAGGTCACGATTTGATGACCATTGGCATCACGCCCTACAGCAGTTCACCACCACTCGGGTTCATAAATGCGCTTGCACTGCCGCTGGTGAGTCGCACGGGAAAGTATCCTGGATTTTTCCGGCGGACCGGCAAGTGAAATATACCGGCTTCTTGCGCCTCGTTGTTCTGGTGAGCCTTGGTGCGGCTATGATCTGGATCTGGTCCATGCGTGACATGTTCGATTCGCAAACAATGGAAGCTCAAATCAGCGAATTTGGCATGTGGGCACCAATTGTCTTTATTGCAGCCTATACCATTGCCGTGCCGCTTTGCCTGCCCGGCTCCCTGATTACCCTGCTCGCAGGTGCCTTGTTTGGCCCGGTATTTGGTGGAATATATGCTCTTCTGGGTGCAACCATTGGCGCGACGTTGTCTTTTCTGATCGCTCGCTACATTGCAGGTGATCTGGCGACTTCGAAATTTGGTGGCAAGCTTGGACACATTAAGGAAGGTGTAGATGCCGAGGGTTGGCGCTTCGTTGCTCTGGTTCGCCTGGTGCCTCTCTTTCCTTTCAACATTCTGAATTACCTGATGGGCCTGACGGCTATTCCGCTGAAACACTACGTACTGGCATCATTTATCTGCATGGCGCCCGGGACAGGCGCATACGCTTATGCGGGTTACGCTGGCAGGGAAGCCGCAACAGGTGGTCAGGATTTTGTCTTTAAAATTGTGACCGCCCTGAGCATACTGGCCGCTGTTGCCTTAATGCCATTGATCATAAAGCGCTGGCGCGCTCATTTCGCCGAGAAACCACCCGCCTCCTCCTGAACAACTGATCAAGGTAAATTTTGCCTCTGGTTATCAGTCCTGTGATACAGTGGCTTCAGACCTTTGGAGGAGGGAATGATGTCCAAATCAGGAATTATTCAGTTGCGTCCGCGTAAGGTAGTATTTTTCATTATCACAGCCCTTTTGGCAGCCCTGGCTATTGGTCAGGCTGCAAAAGCGTCAGAAATGACACAAATATTGGGCCTTGTGGCAACAGCCAACCCAGTTGAACTAAAATGCAGTAGTGGTATTTGCGCCGCCGAGTTCAGTAGTTTTTGCCTGCAACGAGATCAACCAAGCCCCGGCTTTAATACCAGTTACAAGCCCGCTAGGGCGCAGGACCTGACCCTGGTCCTTACCAGCAACGATGGTTCAGTGAGAGAAATTTCTGCGGCAAACCACATTCAAATCAATTCCTTACGCAGTTATGCCGCCGTCAATATCAGCTTGCCGGAACGTACACTGGTCGCTTTTGGGGCGGCACATGTTGCGATCAAAATCACCAGGCAGGTGTCGCTTCTACCAACTGCTGGTGCCAATGAGATGGAGCAAGCCACAGGCCAGGGACGAGCCATTGCTGCTGGTTACTTTGACGGTCACTCAGGTGAAGCTGGTGTTGCCAGAGTATTGTCGCATGTCATCAACAGTTTACGTCCACATGAACGATTGAGTTCGACCGATCGCAAACAGCACTGGCAAACCGCTTTGAAGCGTATGGGCAAAGCCGCTAATCACGAATCCACAGCGATTGCCGAAGAACATTTCAATGGATGCCAGGGCTGGCTTGATCGGAAGCTGGTCTATGGCTTGCGAAATTGTCTCGAGGGTCGGCACGACATGGTTTTGCGTGACCTCAACATGAAGTTCTGGAAAAGCCTTGAGCCCGGCAGTTAGGCCGCTTTCGGGGTTAGCGCAAACGCAGTGTTGCGTTCAAATTTTGAATTCGTTTGATAATTGTTTCTCTGTAAAGGGCTTCGGAAATATTCGGGTCTTCGACGCAGGTTACCCCCCTTGATACCGGGACGATCACACCGGTTCGGCTTTGTGCATCAATGTACCCATTTTTTAGTGCTTCGGAGCTGCCTCCCTGGGCACCTATTCCTGGCATCAAGAAAATGGAGTTTGGCATCAGCGATCTTAAATTTCCCGCTTCCTCGGAATAGGTTGCACCGACGACAGCGCCTATGTTGCTGACACCTGCGTCACCTGTATTTTTACTTGCTTCGCGGCAAATGAATTCACTTATTTTGGTTGAAACATTTCCATTTTGACACGGAATATCCTGTATCCATCCCGCGTCGGCGTTTGAAGTTCTCGCAAGAATAATGAGGCC
>JABILA010000053.1 GCA_018654745.1 Alphaproteobacteria bacterium | reverse complement strand
GTCCCTGAAATGATTTATATCGACTGGGCGTTGCAAGCCCAATACACAAATAATGTCATCTGCATCCAGATTGAACCCGTTATTTTGGATGTCTTCCATTTGCCACTCGGCATCATCGCTCCTGCCTGCTCGAGCTTAGGCGGCGGCCAACCGCCATTTAGTGGAAGTTACGACAATGCCACCAGTTTGCATGCACGTGGTTTGCCGGACAGCCAACCGATGATAACATTCTGGATCAATGACCGTATCTAAGAGCTTCAAAGGGAGTAAGGATTATGTCCATGCCTGTTATTGACGTCCACACACACATGCTCAACGACGAATGGCTCAATCGTATTCGTGAATATGGTGGCCAGCATTACACCGTGCGGGAATTGAAGGGGCAGGATGTTATTCACATGGATGGCGCACCTTTCATGACCCTGATGCCTGGCATGTTCGACTACGCAATGCGGATCGAGAACATGGACAAGGCTGGCGTGGACATTGCTATTGTTTCCCTGACCTGCCCGAGTGTTTCATGGGGAGGGCAGGAGTTAAGCAACGATACCGCCCGTATGATCAATGACGATATGGCCGCGGCACAAACCACCTATCCGGATCGCATCCGCTGGTTTGCAACCTTGCCGTGGGAGTATCCCGACCTCGCGGTTGAGGAGCTGACGCGGGCGTGCGACAACGGCGCCGTCGGAGTTTTTGTCACGGCGAATATACGTGGCAGGTCACTGACAGATTCCGATCTGGCCCCTGTTTGGGCAGCCATTGACGCCAGGGGATTGCCAGTGCTTGTGCATCCCGCAGCACCACCCGGCGTCGGCGAGATGGACATGTTTTCCTATAATCTGGTGGCGTCGGTCGGGTTCACTTTTGACACCACGCTTGCCGTTTCAAGAATGATCTTTGACGGTTTTTTCGATACCTACAAAAATTTGAAAATCATCGCTGCCCATGGAGGAGGCTATCTGCCCTATCTCGCGGGGCGTTTGGATTTTTGTTACCAGAACATGCCGCCGTGCCGCGAAAAAATCAGTCGCCCACCCAGCACCTATTTGCCGGAAATATATTACGACTCAGTTCTCTTTGCCCAAGATGCACTGGAGCTGTGCGTCAATGTGGGGGGCGCGGCTAATGTTCTTTATGGATCTGATTATCCGCACAACATTGGCGATATGAAAGGCTGCTTGTCACGAGTTGATTCCTTGCCAGCTGAAACGAGACGCAAGGTACGTGGTGACAATGCCATGCGGATATTCAATCTTTAACGGCCGGGCCCACCAGTCTGATGTCAGAACAATCCAGTCAGATGCCACCAGAGTAACTGCAAGGGAACAAGAATAACGACAGCGGCAAGGGTCGTGACAATGGCCATGCGGGCACCCGCGCCCAGAGAGACGCCCGCCATAGTCAGTGCCACGATATAGGGTGCAGCATGGTAGGGCACGATAACATTGGTAAAGGCAAAGACCTGACTGAACAATATTGCCTTGACGGGTAGCCCTGTGATTTCCGCCAATTGCCCGGCCAGCGGGCTGAGGACGGCTGGTATACCCGGATTGGTCACCAACGGTCCAAGCAGAGCCTGGGCCGACGTTAAAAGATACATGCGCGCCCAGTCCGCTTCCAGCCACATGGGATATATCTGCACCAGACCGTCACCCGCCTTTCCCGCCAATCCGCTGCCAGCGATTACCGCGCCCATACTGACAACCGCTGCAGTGTAAAAGAACGAGCCATAGTCAAGGCGTTCGTTCAGGGAGTTCGGCGGCACGAGGCCAAGACCGGGTATCAACAACACGACCCCGGCAGCCAGCGAAACCCACGCTGCGCTGACACCATGCAGTGAGTCTGTAAACCACAGGGCCAGCGCGCCGACCAGGATCAATCCCAGCATGCGCTCCCCCTTGTTAAAGGGGCCATAATCGGGCGCAGTATTTGAGCCCGGCTCGGGCGTATCGTGGAACAACCACCAGGCGATCAACACGATCATGGCAGCACGTAACAAACCAAGAACCGGGAAGGCAGCGGCAAGGTATCCGGCGTAAGTGACCTGGATGCCGTAAAGCGTTTCTGCCGCACCGGCCATGATCAACCCGGGCAAGTGGGCGGATAGAATTGTGCCGCCCGCCGAAAACGACACTAGCGCCGCAACGATAATCATGCCGTTGCGGCCACGACTGCCCGGGCCAAATCCCATGCGCTCGGCGATGGAAATCAGGACCGGCACCATGAGTACGGAACGCCCCATCGCCGACGGTATCAGAAAGGACAGAACAATAGCGGCTGTCGCAATGGCCGCCAGAACACTTAGATACGAGCCACCAATACGGCTGATGGAGCTTTCGGCCAGACGTTTGCCCAATCCCGTGTGCCCGACCGAGACGCCGATTACCAGCCCGCCAAATACAAGCCAGGTGGCCCCGGCCTGAAAACCGGAAAAAATCACCGTTGCAGGTTGTATGGCGAATAATGTGGCAAGCAGAAAATAGGCAATTGCCGTCAACCCGATGGGCAGCACCCCGCTGGCCAGCATGGCAATGGCGGCAATGGTCAGGCCTGCCGCTTCGATCACTTCGCCGGACCAACCCTCAGGCACCGGGCCAAAGGCAGCATAGCCAAGCCCCGCCACGGCCACAAAGGTGCCCGCGACAAAGTGCCGGGGGATAGTTTTACCGGGATTTGACATCAGATTTTGGCCGCAGCAGGGATTCCTTTTGTCATCAGGAACAAGTTTCGATCCACAATGCATTACATGGGAGCCCGTCCTTCCGCAACCTTGAGGTGGGAAATCGCTGCAGGAAAAATTGAATAGAAAGAACTGGCCTATTGAAGTTACTTTGTGCAAGATCAACAAGGGGCAGCTGAGTAACAAGGTCAGGGGTGGATTGTCTTGTCAGGCAAAAACAAGGAGCCGGAAACGGTCGCTGAGGGATTTCTGTCGGCACTGTCGGCCTGGAAGGTCGACTACCTGTTTGCCAATGGGGGTACCGACTTCCCGCCGATCATCGAGGCCCTGGCGCGTTACCGGACAGCGGGTATCGATGCACCGCAAGCAGTTGTTGTTCCACACGAAAACCTCGCCATGGCCATGGCCCACGGCCATACTATGGTCTCTGGTCGCCCCCAGGCGGTTATGGTCCATGTTAATGTTGGCACGGCCAACACGATTAACGGATTATTGAATGCCTCACGCGCCAATATACCCATTTTACTGGCGGCTGGAAGAACCCCGATCACCGAATATGGTGGTCCTGCAGGTTCACGTACACGCTTCATTCAATGGGCTCAGGAGATGTTTGACCAGGGAGCGATGGTCCGCGAGGCAACCAAGTGGGATGTGGAACTGCGGACCCCGGGCCAGGTTGGCAGCGTTGTGGACCGGGCCTTGTCAGTGGCCACAAGCACGCCCATGGGCCCGGTCTATATGTCCCTGCCGCGAGAAGTTCTTGCCGCAGACTTGCCGGCGCAGGGTGGCATTTCCAGACCGGAACGACATCAGGTCCCGACGCCCGCTGCGCCCGACGAAGAGGCCGTCAAGGCCATCGCCGGAATGCTGGCCGCAGCCAACAAACCTTTGATTATCACAGCTGATAGCGGCCGCGATCCGGCTGCCATGGATGCGCTTGGGTCGTTTGCCGAGCGTTTTGCCATTCCCGTTGTTAGCCACTTCCCTCGGTATCTATGCCTGCGTTCCGATCATCAGATGCATGCAGGCTTTGAGCCCGGCCCCTTGTTGGCCGAAGCCGATGTCGTGATCGTTCTGGAATGCGATGTGCCATGGATACCCAATCACGTCATGCCGCCCGAAGATTGCAAGGTCGTCCATGTGGGCGCAGATCCGTTGTTTGCCAGTTATCCGCTGCGTGACTTCCCTTGTGATCTGGCGATAGCCACAGGATCGGTGACGTTCCTCGATGCGTTGTCTCCGGTGCTTGCTGCACTGACCAATGATATGGGCCCCGCCATTGAGGAACGCCGCAGGATCCTGACAAAGGACAACAACAAGCTCCCACCAACGGCTGATAACAGTTCCGCCTGGATTGCGCATTGCCTGAACGAAATCAAGACCGACGACACCATCGTGATCGGCGAAATGGGTCTTGACCCGTCCAACATATCTTTTACCCGGCCGCAAACATTTTTCTCAGCCAGTCCGGCGGGTGGGCTTGGCTGGGGACTGGGTGCGGCCATTGGCGCTAAACTGGCAGCCCCTGATCGCCCGGTTGTTGCTGTCGTCGGTGACGGGTCATATATGTTCGGTAATCCGACGCCGGCGCATCTGGTTGCACAAACCCTGGATACACCTGTCCTGATCATCGTCGCCAACAACGGCAAATGGAATGCTGTTGAACGCGCGACACGGGGCATGTATCCGGACGGCCATGCGACTGCCGCAAATGCAATGCCGCTGACCCAATTTGACCAGTCTCCAGCCTACGAAAAAATTTCAGAGGCCGGTGGCGGTTACGGTGAAAAGGTTGAAAATTCCGAAGATCTGCCCGGCGCGCTGGCGCGTGCCTGGAAGATCGTCAATGAAGAAGGAAGACAAGCGTTGGTGAATGTCGTCAGCACTTGAGGTATAGTTTTAAGGTCAAATAAGATCGACCGGAATACAGATAGATAGAATACCGGTCGTCAACAATTTTAAAGGGAGGATTACCATGAAATTTTATTCAGGTTTTAAGGCTGCGGCACTCGTCGTGGGTTCACTGCTTGCGGTGAGCGCAGCACATGCCCAGAGCATCGGCATTGCCACATCAAATCCGGGTTCGCTCTATCATTCAACCGGATCTGCCATCGCCAAAATGGCAAGTGAAAAGGCAGGCATCAGCGCCACTGTACAACCGTTTGCAAGTGCCACCATTTACCTGCCAGCCGTCAATGCTGGTGAATATGGCTTCGGAATCACTAACGTTGAGGAACTTCGCCTGGCGGTGACCGGTACGGGGCACTTCAAGGGCCGTGTACATGACAATTTGCGGGCAGCGTCCATTCTTTATCCATTGCGAGTGGCCTGGTTCGTTCGTGCAGACTCAGACATCAAAACAATTGCGGACCTCAAGGGCAAACGCCTGACAACCGGGTTCACCAGTCAAAAAACCATTCCGCCGATGCTGGTTGCTGAACTGGAAACGGCTGGATTGACGCTTGATGATGTCAAGAAAGTACGGGTTCCCAATGTGGTTGCTGCCGCAAACGCATTTATTGCAGGCAAGGCTGATGCCTTCTTCTTTGCTCTTGGTGCTGCCAAGGTCAGGGAAGCCAATGCTTCGGTCGGTGGCATCCGTGCCCTGGGCATCGCGAACACCCCGGCAAATGCGGCAATCCTGAAGAAGCATTTCCCGCCGTCCTACTTGCGGAATGAAAAGCCGAGCAAGCGGAACATTGGCGTACTGGATCCAATCAGTGTCATGACCTATGACGGTGCTATCGTTGCCAGCACAGGCACGTCAGAAGATGCTGTCTACAAAATGGTTAAATCCATGCACGCCAACAAAAAGATGATGGGCAAGACGTTTGGAGTTCTTAACCTGTTTAACCCAAAACGGATGGCGACAGATCTCGGCCCGATCAAATGGCACGATGGCGCGATCAAGTTTTACAAAGAGCAGGGCATGTGGCCACCTAAAGGCTGATCACGTCACTCCAAACTGAAACGGACAAAGGGGGTGGTTGCAGCTGCAGCCACCCCCCGATCGAGATATGAACCTGAATCCGGCACCCATCGCAATCACGACGTTGGCATCGTTGATGACATTGTCGTCAATCGCCTGGGCGGTCGACGCGCCGTTGCTGCTCGATCTCGATATTTATCCGGCGCAATTTTTCTGCTGGATTCTTCAACTCGCTTTGCCGCTCGCCTTTCTGTCTCTGCCGGCACAGCGCGGCACCCCCCGGGAAACTGTGCCTTGGTACGACTGGTTTGCAGCAGTTGCCTGTTTCTCTTCGGTTGGCTATCTGACCTGGCAATATCAGCAAGTTGTTGATCTTATTTTGCTGCGCCCGACTGATGTTGTTGTGTTTGGTTTTATCACTCTGACGCTCTCTCTGGAGGGGCTGCGTCGGGCCACCGGCAAAACCTTGCCCATTATTGCACTCGTCTTTATTGCCTACGCCTTGTTGGGTGATGTCTTTCCCGGACGTATGGCCGCACAGGCCACAGACTGGCAAAAGCTGACAGCTTACCTGGCGCTTGATGTCAACGGCGTCCTTGGCTTACCGCTTGCTGTGGCCTCGACCATTGTGATTGCCTTTTTGTTGTTTGGGCAGTTGTTGAACATAAGCGGTGGATCTCATTTCTTTACGGACATTGCTATGTTGACTATGGGTCGCTTTCGCGGCGGTCCAGCAAAGATCGCTGTTGCTGGCTCGGCCTTGTTTGGTTCAATTTCCGGAAGTGCCGTCGCCAATGTCGTCGCCACAGGTGTCATCACCATCCCGATGATCAAGCGTGCGGGCTATCCGGCTCACCGCGCCGCCGCGATCGAAGCCGCCGCTTCGACGGGCGGACAATTGATGCCCCCGGTGATGGGCGCGTCAGCCTTTTTGATGGCAGAGTTCCTGCAAATACCTTATGCCGATGTTGTCTTGGCCGCATTGGTTCCAGGGCTGCTTTATTATATTGCCTTGTTCGTGCAGGCTGACCTTGAGGCCGCTAAACTTAATGCAAAGCCCATGAACAAGGCCGACATGCCGGCCAAACGCAAGGTCCTCAAGGGCTTGTACTTTTTGCTACCCTTTGCCGTTCTGATCATTGCGCTGTTCAATTTCAATCAAACGCCGCAGATGTCAGCGCTGCTGGCAGCGGTCGTGGTTATCGCGCTGTCTTCGACAATTGGTTACGACGGCCATCGCTTGAAAATCCTGGATATTTTCAATGCCATCCGGGGTGCCGGCATGGCGACACTGGACATTGTCATGGTCTGCGTCGCCGCCGGGATTGTTATCGGGGTTCTTGGCATTAGTGGACTGGGTTTCAACCTGACCTTTACCCTTGTCCAGATTGGCCAGGGCAGTCTGGCCATGTTGTTGTTTCTGGCGGCGGGCGTCTGCATTGTCCTTGGGATGGGATTGCCGACCGTTGGCGTCTATGTCTTGCTTGCAACCCTTGTTGCACCGGCACTGGTTGAGGTTGGAATCCAGCCCATTGCTGCTCATTTGTACGTCATGTATTTCGGTATGATGTCGATGATCACGCCACCTGTTGCCATTGCCGCATTTGCGGCCGCCGGATTGGCTGAAACAGACCCCATGAAAACCGGTTGGGCCGCCGTTCAATTCGGCTGGATGGCCTACGTGGTGCCATTTCTTTTTGTCCTGTCGCCAACATTGTTGTTAATTGGTGAGAGTGGTGCGATTTTCCTGGCTGTGGTTACAGCCATTGCTGGTGTCTGGCTGGTTTCAATTGCCATTGCCGGATATTTCGTGCGGGCTGTTCCAGTACCTCTTCGGTTTGCCTTTCTGGCAGCGGGCGTCCTCGCTCTTATGCCAGCGGAGGCCTTTCCAGGCGCCGGGATTACAGATCTGATTGGTGCCGCGGCGGGCCTTGCCTTGATCGCCTATGAAGTCATTTTGAGACGTCGACAGGCAGCTCTCTCCAATAGTATTTGAGTATCACGCAGGAGAACTCATCCCATGAAAATATTGATCGTCGGTGGCGGAATTGCCGGATTTACCCTTGCTCTTTTGTTACACAAAAAGGGGTTCAAACCTCATGTCTTTGAGGCCGCCGGGGAAATACGGCCGCTTGGCCTCGGGATCAATCTCTTGCCGCACAGCACAAAGGTTCTCGATGAAATCGGTGTCCTACCAGATATGGCGACCCAGAGCATCGAAACTAAGGAAGCTAGTTTTTACAATCGCTTTGGCCAGCACATCTACTCTGAACCGCTGGGTCTTGCCGCAGGGTATGAGCAGCCACAATTGTCGATTCATCGCGCCGACATTCAACAACCTTTGATCGATGCCTTTTTGGCCCGTGCGGGTGCTGATCATTTTCATTTGGGCCATCGCTGTACGAGCGTTGAACAGGATGAAGATAGCGCGACGGTCCATTTTGAAAATCAGGAGACCGGCGCGCAACTGCCCTCCTGGACTGGCGATGCCGTGATTTCTACAGAAGGCATTCATTCGGCCATTCGTCGGCAGTTTCATCCGGAGGAAGGAGACCCGGTTTATTCCGGGGTCAACATGTGGCGGGGTGTTGTAGTCTGCAAACCGTTCCTGTCCGGTGCCACCATGACCCGTGTCGGCTGGCTGTCGACCGGCAAGATGGTAATCTATCCGGTTCGCGACAATGTTGATGGCAAGGGCAGCCAGCTGATCAACTGGGTCGCTGAACTGGAAACGCCGGACTACAAAGACAAGCGTGACTGGAACAAACCTGGCAGGCTGGAGGACTTTATCGGACATTTTGACGATATGGCTTTTAACTGGCTGGATATTCCGGACATGATCCGGCGCACAGAAAGCATTTTTGAATTCCCTATGGTCGATCAGGACCCCCTGGACCGCTGGACTGAGGGCCTGGTGACCTTGATGGGTGATGCCGCACATCCAATGTATCCACGAGGATCCAATGGTGCCGGTCAGGCGATTATGGATGCCAAATACCTGGCGGAAGTCCTGAATCTGGATTCTGACCCGCGCGAGGTGCTGAAGGCCTACGAAGTGGAACGCCTGCCAGCGACCTCAAAGGTCGTGCTGACCAATCGCTCGACGCCGCCTGATGCCGTTCTGCAGGTCGTCTTTGAACGGACAGGTGACAAGCCATTTGATAACATTGAAGATGTCGTCTCAAGGGATGAACTTGTGGCGATTACGTCCAGATACAAACAGGTTGCCGGTTACGATCTGAAGCAACTAAAAGGCTAGCCTGTTTTTGCGGCCGCGCGGCGGGACATTTTTTTTGCCAGACGTGGAGCAACACCTTCGCGGCTCCACGGGCACTGACCGATGCAGGCTCCGCAGCCGTTATTCTCGATAAAGTAATAATAGCATTTGTCGAAATCGACATACCATTTATGCTCGCCCCGGATCATTTGCTTGTCCGGTGCGATGGCATCAACCGGACAGGCCCGGTCGCAAAGTTGACAGCTTTTGCAGAAGTCATCGACGTTCAGAGCATCAGGGCTATCGGCGACCAGGGGCATATTAGTCATGGCATAACCCAGCCGGAAACTGGAGCCAAATTGCCGGTTGATTAAGGAACCATGTTTACCAAGTTCCCCCAGGCCAGCTTCGATGGCTGCCGGGATGACCAGAACAGGCCCTGCCTGCGGCCC
>JABILA010000149.1 GCA_018654745.1 Alphaproteobacteria bacterium | reverse complement strand
GCGTCAAAATGCCGTCCTTGCCTGTCAGCTTCTGGCCATCTTGCAGGGCAGAAAGAGCTGTATCAAAATCAAAATCATTTCGCATGTGTCATTCCTTTTCTTCAGTTTAAAGAAATGACACGGAATTTCTAACGCTCCCTCTCCGAAGTTCGTGCCGGTTCAGAAGAAACCGGCTCAGCGTCCGGTCAGGTTCTGACCGCGTCGCAAGAACTGAGTATGCGGTTTGCCAATCTCCAAACCGAAGTGCGGACGTTCCTCGACAATATCAAATCAGCTTGATGCGGTTTAATGCAGGTGGCCAGTTATGGCCACCTGCAGTTCCGTTTCATGGATCATTTGATAACGGCATTCTTGCCAATTTCATTCCCCGATTCATTGCGTGACCATCCCGGACACCAATGAATATTTTGCATATTTAAAACTATTTCCCGGACTGTGAACCATGGATGACATGCTCAGCGAGTTTTTGACGGAAACGACTGAAAGTATTGATGAAGTCGACGTCGAATTGGTACAGCTTGAAAAAGACCCCAACAACCCGGAACTGTTGGCGAACATTTTTCGCCTGGTTCACACGATCAAGGGGACTTGTGGCTTTTTGGGTTTGCCGCGCCTTGAGCGCGTGGCGCATTCCGCCGAGAATATCCTGGGCAAGGTACGCGATGGCGACCTGATCATCACCGGTGATATCGTTACGCTAATTCTCGAATCCCTGGATCAGATCAAATACCTGTTGGCTGAACTTGAGGCCAACCAGGTGGAGCCAGATGGCAATGACCAGGGACTTATTGATCGCCTTGATGCAGTTGCTGCAGGCCGGGAGCCAGAGCCTGCCGAGGCACCGTCGACTTTGCCAGAAGTTGCCGAAGAACGTGAGCTGAAAGAGGGAGAAGTATCCCTTGAGGAGCTGGAACGGGTGTTTCAGGACACACCGGCACCGGATACCTCTGCATCCGTTGAACCAGAACGCGAATTGAAAGAGGGTGAAGTTTCCCTCGACGAGCTGGAGCGTATTTTTCAGGAAACCGAAGCCCTTGTGGATGCGCCCCAGGCTGCAGAGGAAGCCCCTGTAGAGCCGGCAGCACCAGAAGCACCGCCAGCGGCAAGTATACCCGCGCCAGCGGAAGCCAAGGGCCCTGCGAAGTCACCGGAAAGCTCGGTGGCTAATTCAACAATCCGCGTGAATGTTGAATTGCTGGAAAATCTGATGACAACAGTATCGGAACTGGTGCTGACCCGTAACCAGTTGATGCAGTTGCTGCGCGTTCAGGAAAACCAGGATTCGGATTTTGCCGTTCCCTTGCAGCGCCTGAGCCATGTGACGACCGACCTGCAGGAAGCCGTGATGAAAACACGGATGCAGCCGATCGGAAACGCCTGGGCCAAGTTGCCAAGAATTATCCGCGATCTGGCCAAGGATCTGAACAAGAAAATCAATCTGGAAATGATCGGTGCCGAAACCGAACTTGATCGCCAGGTGCTGGAACTGATCAAGGATCCGCTGACGCATATGGTCAGGAACTCCGCCGATCACGGTCTTGAAGACACAGCCGGGCGTATCGCCGCGGGCAAATCCGAAGTCGGGCGCGTTATCCTGGAAGCTTTCCACGAAGGCGGCCACATCATCGTGCAAATTCGCGATGACGGCGCCGGGATTAATACCGAACGGGTAAAGGAAAAGGTTATTTCCAATGGCCTGGCTTCGGAAATTGAACTGGCCGGAATGTCCGATCAACAGATCGTTCGCTTTATCTTCAAACCCGGTTTTTCAACGGCAGAAAAAGTTACCTCCGTTTCCGGTCGTGGCGTCGGCATGGATGTTGTCCGCACGAACATCGAAAAAATCGGTGGTACAGTTGACGTAACGTCGGTTCAGGGCAAGGGCTCGACCTTTACAATCAAGATCCCGCTGACACTGGCGATTGTTTCAAGCCTGATCGTGGGCTGTGGCAACGAAAAGTTCGCCATGCCACAAATCAGTGTGATGGAACTGGTCCGCGCCTCCAGCGACACCGAACACCGCATTGAAAAGCTGAATGATAAATCCGTACTCAGGCTGCGGAACAGATTGTTGCCGTTGGTTGATTTGAGGCAAATTCTGAATATTGAAGAAGCCGTGTCCGATACATCAGCAGAAGATGCCGCGGCTGAAGAGAAGGGCAGGGGCCCGGCGGCAATCAATATGTTGAACAAATTGCGCGGACGTAGCCGTGATGATGAAAGCTTCATCGTTGTGTCTCATGTCGGTCAATATCAGTTTGGCATAGTCGTTGATCAGGTTTTTGATACCGAGGAAATCGTGGTTAAACCGGTTTCACCGCTGCTCAAGGAAATTTCTGTATTTTCCGGTAATACTATTTTGGGTGACGGCAACGTCATCATGATTCTCGATCCCAACGGTATTGCGGCTCATATTGGCGATACGACGATGGTTGACGAAGATGCCGCCGATGCCAACACCACTGCGACGAATGTCGATTCAGGCCAGCGCGCCTTGTTGGTCTTCCGTGCCGGTGGCGACGAGCCAAAAGCTGTTCCGCTGGCGCTGGTCGACAGGCTGGAAGACTTTACAATGAGTTCTCTGGAAGAATCGAACGGAGAAATTGTTGTTCAGTATCGCGGCCACCTGATGCCGTTGGTGAATGTTGAAGGCGCGACCCGGAACGAGGAAAAGGAACGTCAACCTGTCCTTGTTTTCAGTGATCGAGGTCGTTCCATGGGTGTAATGGTTGATGAAATTGTTGATATCGTCGAAAGCACCCTGGCGCTGGAAATCGAAACTTCGGAATCTGGTGTCATCGGCAACGCAATTGTTGACGGCAACGCAACAGGCATTCTCGATGTCTCTCATTATCTCCTGAAATGCTATGGCGACTGGTTCGAAAACGGCCACGCCCAGCCAAAAGTAACGGCGACCAGTCCTTCAGAGAAAGTCCTGTTGATGGCTGAAAACCAGTTCCTGCGTGTAATGCTGGATTCCTATATCTCCAGTATCGGCTATGATATTTCGACCGTGACGTCGCTGGCAGAAGCACGTGAGCTTTATGATGCGGATGTGAGATTTTCGACCGTGTTGGTGGACATCTCTCTGGATGAAGGCGGCTTTGCCTTTGCCGAAGCACTTTCTTCGGAACCCGGATGGAGTGACGCAACATTTGTTGCGCTGGGGTCAGACGCCTCGCCGGAAGAAGTTGAACGAATGGGACAATCTGCGTTTGAACATTACGCGGAAAAAGGAAATCGACAAGCATTACGCCAGGTTCTTGATGACCTGGAAGGCAAAGAAAGTGTAGCGGCATGACAACGAACCAGGCCTCCGATCTCTTCGATAAAGGGGGCAGCGAAAATCTGTATTTGACGGTAAAGGTCGGTGATCAACCGTTCGGGATTCCGGTTTTGCGCGTGCACGACGTTTCCATGGCGCAAAAGGTAACCAGCGTCCCGCTTGCACCCCCGGAAATCGTTGGGGCACTGAACCTTCGTGGCCGGATTGTGACGGTGATTGACGTTGCCCGTAAACTCAAACTTGCAAACGCCACCACCTCCGAGAACAAGAACGCCATGTTCGTTGTGATCGAATATGAAAACGAGCTTTACAGCCTGAAAGTTGATTCAGTGGGAGAAGTTATTTCGCCCGATCCCCAGTCGTTTGAAAGCAATCCTTCCAACATGGAGCAGGGCTGGCGCGAGGTTTCCTTCGGCATCTGCCGTCTGGAAGGCGAACTTCTGGTTCTGATCAACCTGGAACGGTTCTTCGGTGGTGCGATTCAGGTCGATACGATCAGCTAGGCTTTATTCGCCCCAAGCCCTATTCGCCACAAGACTTATTCGCCAAAAACCCTGCGGAAAATTGAGTCGACATGTTTGGTGTGGTAGCCCATGTCGAACAGTTCTTCCAGCTCCGCGGCTGACACCGCTGCCGTGACTTCGGCATCTGCCTTCAGCAACTCCAGGAAGCTGGCCCCTTCGGACCAGACGCGCATGGCGTTGCGCTGCACGAACTGATAGGCGTCTTCGCGGCTGACACCGGCCTGGGTCAGGGCCAGCAACACGCGCTGGCTGTGGATCAGGCCACCTAACTGGTCCAGGTTCTTCTGCATGGCGTCGGGATAAACCGTCAGTTTTTCAATGACACCGGCCATGCGATGCAGGGCAAAGTCCAGGGTCACAGTGGCGTCCGGGCCGATCATGCGCTCGACAGACGAATGCGAAATATCACGTTCGTGCCACAGGGCGACATTTTCCATGGCAGGCACCACGGCCATACGCACCAGACGGGCCAGACCGGTCAAATTCTCGGTCAGGATCGGGTTACGCTTGTGTGGCATCGCAGACGAGCCCTTTTGCCCCTTGGCAAAGAATTCCTCGGCTTCGCGGACTTCGGTCCGTTGCAGGTGGCGAATTTCAGTAGACAGACGCTCGATGGAACTGGCGACCACACCCAGCACGGCAAAATACATGGCATGGCGATCACGCGGGATCACTTGCGTTGAAACCGTCTCAAACTCCAGACCAAGGCGCTTTGCAACATGTTCCTCAACAGCTGGATCAATATTGGCAAAGGTACCAACCGCACCTGAAATGGCACAGGTACCGATTTCCATACGGGCTGCAATCAGACGCTCGCGGTTGCGGTCAAATTCGGCATAGGCCTGGGCCAGTTTGACGCCAAATGTGGTGGGCTCGGCATGAATGCCGTGACTGCGACCCATGCAAACCGTCATTTTGTGCTCTTCTGCCCGGGTTTTCAGGGCGGCCAGCAGCCGGTCCATACCCGCCAGCAGCAAATCCGTGGCCCGGGTCAGCTGTACCGACAAACAAGTGTCCAGCACATCAGATGATGTCATGCCCTGGTGGATAAACCGAGCAGGCTCGCCGACATATTCCGCGACATTGGTCAGGAAGGCGATGACATCGTGTTTGGTCTCCAGCTCGATCTCGTCAATGCGGGCAACCTCGAAGGCCCCTTTTTCACGAATAGCGTCCACTGCCTCTGCCGGGATCACACCCAGTTCAGCCTGCGCTTCACAGGCATAGGTTTCAATATCGAGCCAAATCTGGAATTTCGACTCAGGTTCCCAGATGGCAACCATTTCAGGACGGGAATAACGCGGAATCATTGTGGCCTCGAACGCTGGAGGATAGGGGGGAAAGCGATGTGGGGGGTATAGCGCGCCGGGCCTGGTTTTTCAATTCCTGAGCGGAAAAGAGCCTGATCGATTGAGCGAGCTGGTTTATTCGAGGACGGGTAAATAGTAGGCACAGCCTCACCGTCATACTGGCCTTTGCCAGAATGACGGTGAGGCTGTGCCTAAATCGTGAAGTTCAAATCACCCAAACGTGCCGTCAGTTTGAGGTTTTCGCCGTAATCGACTGGCACAGCAATCAGCGCCGGGCCTTCCTGGGCGTAGGCTTCGGCCAGGGCGTCCGGGATTTGGCTGGCGTCGGATAGCGTGCGGCCCCACATGCCGAAGGATTTGGCCAGCATTTCGAAGTCGGGGTTGTTGAAGGCGAGTTCTGAATGCTTGCCGTCGAAGGAATTCTGTTGTTTCCATTTGATCAGGCCGTATTCGCCGTCGACCCAAACCATGATCACGACGTTGAGTTTTAGCCGCACCAGGGTTTCCAGGTCCTGGACATTCATCAGGAAACCGGCGTCGCCACAAATGGAGAGGATTTTGGCGTCCGGCTGAGCGATCTTCGCACCCATGGCTCCGGGCAGGGCGAAGCCCATGGTGCAAAAGCCGTTGGAGATCAGACAGGTGTTGGCGTCATCGCTCTGATAATAACGCGATATCCACATTTTGTGGGCACCGACGTCGGAAATCAGGATATCCGATGGCCCAAGATACTCGCGCACATCCCAGAGGATTTTCTGCGGCTTCATGGGGAAGCTTTGATCGTCTTTTTCCATGGCAAAATCATCGAGCATGGCCTGGCGTAGTTTGGCCCGGTCGGCGATGTCAAACATGGGCAGGAGGTTCCCTGCGGTATAGCGGTTGTTCAGTTCTTCATTGATTTGCCACAGGGCGGCGGCGACGTCAGAGACGATATCCACGTCGACGGGGTAATACTGATCAACCTCGGCTGGCCAGAAATCAACATGGATGATCTTTTTGCCACCATGCAGGTTCCAGAAGTCGGGGCTGTATTCAACCAGGTCATAGCCCACGGCGATAACGAGATCGGCTTCGTCCAGGGCCATATTAATATAATCCCGACCCTGCAAACCCATGGTCATCAAGCAATGATCATCCGAGCGGGGCAGGGCACCCTTGCCCATGAAGGTGTTGACGACACCAATTCCGGCCTTGTGAGCCAGGCGTTTCAGCTGGGCCGCGGCGCGTTTTCGGACCGCACCATTACCGGCCAGAATGATCGGACTTTTGGCCTGGCTGATCAGGTCAACGGCTTCGCGCACAGCCTTGTGGTCGGCAGCAGCGCGGCGGGTTTTGGAGACGCGCATGGGTAAAAGATCGACCTCGCCCTTGGCGATGTCTTCCGGCAGTTCGATGCAGGTGGCACCGGGCTTTTCTGCTTCCGCTACCTTGAAGGCCTTGCGCACGACTTCCGGCACATTGGCCGGATCATAAATCGAATGGGCCCATTTGGTGATGGGTTTGAACATGGCGATAGCGTCCATGTTCTGGTGTGATTCTTTATGAAGACGCTTGGTGCTGCCCTGGCCGATGATGCAGACCAGGGGTGCCCGATCCATGTTGGCGTCGGCGACACCTGTCACCAGGTTGGTGGCACCGGGTCCCAGGGTGGCCAGACAAACACCGGCCTTGCCGGTCAGACGACCATAGGTATCGGCTGCGAAGGCTGCGGCCTGTTCGTGGCGGCAGAGGACAAATTCGATATCACTGTCGAGCAGTGAAATCATCACATCGGCATTTTCTTCACCGGGCACACCGAAGATATGCGTGACACCTTCCGCTTCCAGACATTTAACAAACAGATCAGACGCTTTCATGACTTCCCCCCATGCGACCACACGCGCGCCCTAGTATCTGGTTTGAAACAGGGCGCGGTCAACAAAATGATTCCTGTCATCGTCGAGAAATTGCACTATCTTGATCAATCATCTGCCATGCATTTGGCATAAATACATTCCGGGGGGGACCATCATGCTTGAACTTACAGATGCTTCATTGCTGCGTAGCCAGTGTTATATCAATGGTGAATGGCTTGACGCCGATGGTGGTGAGACAATTGATGTCACCAATCCGGCAACAGGCGATGTGATCGGCACTATCCCAAAAATGGGTGCGGACGAGACCCGCCGGGCAATTGAAGCCGCCGAGGCTGCCATGCCGGGCTGGCGTGCCAAAACAGCAGGGGAACGCGCCAAAGTCCTGCGAAATTTCTTTAATCTGATGATGGAAAACCAGGAAGACCTCGGCCGTTTGATGACTGCCGAGCAGGGCAAGCCTCTGGCCGAAGCAAAAGGCGAAATCGCCTATGCCGCGTCGTTCATTGAATGGTTTGCAGAAGAAGGCAAACGCGCTTACGGCGACACCATTCCCGCCCACCAGGCCGACAAACGCATTGTCGTCGTCAAGGAGCCTATCGGCGTTTGTGCCGCCATCACACCGTGGAATTTCCCGGCGGCCATGATCACGCGTAAATGTGGTCCGGCCCTGGCAGCAGGTTGCACCATGGTCGTCAAACCGGCGACGGCAACACCCTTGTCAGCGCTTGCCTTATGCGAATTGGCCGAGCGTGCCGGTATCCCCGCCGGTGTGCTGTCCTGTGTCACGGGATCAGCCCGGGCCATTGGCGGCGAGATGACGTCTAATTCCATCGTGCGCAAGGTCACCTTCACGGGCTCTACTGAAATCGGCAAACAGTTGATGGTGCAGTGCGCTGCCACGGTCAAGAAGACCGCCATGGAACTGGGCGGCAACGCACCGTTCATCGTGTTTGATGATGCCGATTTGGACAGTGCCGTGCTGGGTGCGCTGGCGTCCAAATATCGCAACGCAGGACAAACATGCGTCTGTGCCAACCGCTTGCTGGTGCAGTCCGGTGTCTATGATGCCTTTGCAGAAAAGCTTGCCGTGGCCGTTGAGGCGCTGCGTGTCGGCAATGGTCTGACGGAAGAAGTTGACCAGGGACCACTAATCGATATGGCCGCTGTCGAAAAGATCGAAGAACATATTAAAGACGCTGTATCGAAAGGCGCAAAGATTTCCGTCGGCGGTGAGCGCCATGAAAAAGGCGGCACGTTCTTCAAGCCGACGATCCTGACGGGTGTCACCCCGGACATGAAAGTTGCGCGCGAAGAAACCTTCGGACCCCTTGCACCTTTATTCAAATTCGAAACCGAAGAAGACGCCATCCGCATGGCTAACGATACCGAGTTTGGTTTGGCTTCCTACTTCTATTGCCGTGATATCGGCCGGGTCTGGCGGGTATCGGAAGGCCTGGAATATGGCATCGTTGGCATCAATACCGGCATTATCTCCACCGAAGTAGCACCTTTTGGCGGCGTCAAGGAAAGTGGTCTCGGGCGTGAAGGTTCCAAATACGGCCTCGATGATTTCATGGAAGTGAAATATCTTTGCATGGGTGATGTGGATAAATAGCAGCCATGTCCATCGACGTTGAATTCCGCGAGGCGACAGAAGCTGATTTGCCGGTCATCATCGCCATGCTGGCCGACGATCAGTTAGGCGCCAGCCGGGAAGATGCCAGCCTGCCCCTGGCCCCGGCTTATCTTGAAGCTTTCAGCGCGATGGAAGCTGACGCCAACCAGGTGCTTTGTGTGGCCGTCAGCGAAGGGCAAGTCGTCGGCACTTTGCAGATTACCTATATCCCCGGCCTGTCCTTCAGTGGCTCCTGGCGTGGCCAGATCGAATCTGTACGGGTTGCCTCTACTATGCGTGGCTCGGGCCTTGGCCAACAACTGATGACCTGGGCCGTCGACCAGTGCCGCGCCCGAGGCTGCCGTATGGTGCAACTGACCACCAACAAAACCCGCAAAGATGCCCAGCGGTTCTATGATCAACTGGGATTTGTCGCCTCACATGAGGGATATAAGCTGAATTTATAGTCCGGACTGGTTGCGGAAAGGGGATTGATGATGACATTATGTCAAAATTATTCCCAGCTTCCAGGACCGGCCAATATGCAAAAAATGCTTACCGAATTCAGTCGATTACGGGAGCTTGCCTGTTTGCCGCTGGATGAAAAACTGGCGGAAGAACTGGGCTATTCCCTGCGCACCTTGTATCGCTGGGAGCGGGGAGAGCAGGCGGCGCGGCCCGTCGTGATCCGTAATCTTGAGGGCATCATTCAGGGTCGCAAGACGGCAGCGAAGGAAAGTAAATTCAGGTTCATTGATCTGTTCGCGGGGATTGGCGGACTGCGGCGTGGCTTTGAACAACTGGGCGGGGAATGTGTCTTCACCAGCGAATGGAACAAGTATGCGGCCCAAACTTACCGGGCCAATCATCCCGGTGATACCCACGAGATAAACGGCGATATCACAGAGGTGGCAGTCGAAGATATCCCGTCGCATGATTTGTTGCTGGCGGGTTTTCCCTGCCAGCCTTTTTCCATAGCCGGTGTGTCGAAAAAGAATTCTCTTGGTCGTGCGCACGGCTTTCAGGATGAGACACAGGGCACATTGTTTTTTGACGTGGCGCGCATCATCGAACATCACCGACCCAAAGCCTTTTTGCTGGAGAACGTGAAAAACCTGGTCAGCCACGACAAGGGCCGCACCATGGAAGTTATCCTGCGTACACTCAGGCAAGAACTGGGCTATCAGGTCCAGACACGGGTGATCGACGCCAGGGGTCTGGTGCCACAACATCGCGAGCGGATTTATATTGTCGGCTTCTGCGATACCAATCAGTTCGATCTGCAAGAGCTTGCCATTCCGCACCGGGACGAAGGGCCGCGACTGGGATCAATCCTGCATCCGGAAGATGGCACTGAGGCCCTCGACGGACATTTCACGGCAGGCAACATCGCCAGAGTGTCAGAAAAGTATTTCCTTTCGGATAAACTCTGGGCCTATTTGCGGAACTATGCCGCCAAACACAAAGCCAAGGGCAATGGATTTGGCTATGGTCTGGTCGGGCCCGACGATGTGGCCCGGACCCTGTCGGCCCGTTACTACAAGGATGGCTCTGAAATTCTCATCCGCCGGGGCCCACGTAAAAACCCCCGCCGTCTGACACCACGCGAATGTGCGAGACTGATGGGGTTTGATGCCCCTGGACAAAGCGATTTCAAAATTCCGGTATCGGATACGCAAGCCTACAAACAGTTTGGCAACTCCGTTGCAGTGCCAGTTGTGGAAGCCATTGCCCGACACATGTCACCCTGGTTGCTGGAAGACGTCGACGAGGAGCAAAAGGCAGACGCCCTTGGTTGATGTTGTCGACAAGGCCACGCGCAGTCGCTTGATGGCGGGGATCAGGGGTAAGGACACCAAGCCGGAGCTTGTGATCCGCAAGGGATTGCATGGGCGTGGATTTCGATATCGCTTGCATGACAAACGCCTGCCGGGAAAGCCTGATCTGGTGTTGCCCAAATACCGTGCGGTTATCCAGGTACAGGGATGCTTCTGGCATGGCCATGATTGCGCCTTGTTCAAGTGGCCGTCGACGCGCCAGGACTTCTGGAGGCAGAAAATTACCGGAAACCAGGCGCGGGATCAGCGTAATCTTGCGGCCCTGGAAAAACTGGGCTGGCGCAGTTTGACGATTTGGGAATGTAGTTTAAAGGGGCCGGGCCGCTTGCCGCTGGATAAAATCCTGACGTGGACGGCTGACTGGCTGCGGTTGAAGGCGGCGAGCGATGAAATACGGGGGGCGGACCAGGTCCGTGATCGCCCTCTCTAGGCCAGCGGCAATTCAAACCAGAATGTCGAGCCTTCACCAACCACGCTGTGCAGGCCCATTTTACCGTTCATCAGGTCCACCAGTTCTCGCGTCACTGTCAGTCCAATGCCGGTTCCTTCGATATCGGTTCCCTCGGCACCAAGACGGTTGAAAGGTTTGAACAGATCAAGCTGATCTTCCGCAGATATGCCGTTGCCGGTATCGGTAATAGACAGGCGTAGCATGTCTTCCCCGGTCACTTCAGCGGCAACGGTAATTGAGCCGTTCTCCCGGTTATATTTGAGTGCATTGGATAAAAGGTTCAACAACACCTGTTTCAGGCGTACATCGTCCGCAAGGACTTCGGGCAATGCCTGATCGACCGTAGAATTGGTCACAGAAATATTTCTTTTCATTGCGTCCTGGGTAATGAACTGAAGGCTGTCCGCGACGGAATGATCAACTGGTTGAGGTGTTATCGAAACCGCCATGGATCCGGCTTCTACACGGGCCAGGTCGAGGATATCGTTGACGAGGCTTAGCAGGTGGCGACCGCCTTCCAGAATACGGCCGATACTGTCCTGATGATCTTCACTCAGGGGATCATCAGGGGATGATTCCATGAGTTGGCCAAACCCAAGAATTGCGTTCAGCGGCGTGCGCAGTTCGTGGCTCATGGAAGACAGAAATTCGGACTTTGCTTCGTTGGCGCGGTTGGCAGCGTCGCGCGCTTTTTCCATCTCGTCCCGGGTATTTTTTAATTCGGTAATATCGTAGGTCCAGAACAGGACGTCCTCTTTATCCAGAGGACTGGTCTCCCACCTTTGCACCGCCCAGAACGGCGTGCCATCGCCTTTCAGCAATTTCAGGATACCTTCCGCACGCCCGGTTTCGGTGTAGGTATTGAAAAACCTGTCGCGGTCCTCCAAATCGAACCAGTGACTGTATCCGGCTTTGCCCAAAAATTCTTCGCGGGTAACGCCAAATAATTTCAGTTGGGCGTCGTTCACAAATTTGGCGGTTCCGCTCTCCGTATGTGCGATACCCAGGCCGATCGGGCTGGTTTCAAGAATAATCCTGTATAGCCGTTCACTTTCGGCCAGGGCTTTTTCGGCCTCCTTGCGCTCGGTAATGTCGATTACCGTATTCTGGGAGGCCATTTGACCATCCCAATTGACGCGTCGGGATCTGTTCAGCAGCCAGACCGTACTGCCGTCTTTACGTATTCCTTGGTATTCATAGTGCAAAGGTGCCTCGCCGCCTGATTTGCGCAGCCGGTCATATTCTATCAACCGCGCCCGTTCAGACGGATGCACAACATCTGAAACCGCATCAAGTGCTTCAAATTCTTCAACCGTAAATCCGTGAATTGCCGCATAGGTGTCGTTAACAAACAGGGATGTTAATTCGCGGTGGACCAGGATGCCTTGCAAGGAGCCATCGATCAGATCACGCAATCTTTCTTCACTGGTTTGCAGGTCTTGTGTGCGGTCATACACAAGGGACTGCAACATAACCTGATGTTTTTGCAATTCGTCTTCTGCCTGTTTGATCTTGGTTATATCCGTGCGCGTTCCAACATAGCCACCAACACTTGACCGGTTGTCGCTGCAATACAAAACCCGGCCATCATCCAGAACCTGCGTGTAACTTTTTGTGCCGCGATCATATCTTTCGAGCATGTTTGCGACCCAGGCATCCATATCGTCGATATCATCTGCGTATAGACCATTCTCGGCCGCTTTTCTGATGATCAATTCGAGACTGGTGCCAGGGACCAGGTATTCCTTGACGCTTGGATAAAAATCCTCAAACCGGCTGTTGCAGTAGACCAGTTTACGATCTTCGTCATAAATGACGTAACCGTCCGAAGTGCTCTCAAGGGCTTCCTTCAAACGGGTCTGGGTTTCTTCGGCTCTTGCAAGGGCGCTGAGGTCAATATTTTGATTGCCGATACCAATGATTTCACCGTTAGCATTTTTGATAGGGAATTTTTGTGACAGGACCGTCAATTCCCGCCCGTCTGGTAGAGGCAAGACATGATGGGTTTCCGATGAACCACCGAACTCCACAACGCGACGATCCTGGGCCTTGACGAGTTTGGCAAACTCGGGCTTAGCGATATCGTCTATCGTTGAACCTTCGAAATCAGGATTGCCTGCGTTGAACCAGTCAAGCCATTTCGAGTTTGCTGTTTGATACTTGCCGTTAACATCCTTGACCATAATCGCAGACGGCGATTGTTCCACGAAGGATTTGAAAACGGCTTCGCTCCGCTGCAGGGTATCCAGGGTTTCACGTTCGTCCGTGATGTCCTGCACCAGACCAAACAGGTATCCACTGCTTCCCTCGACATTCAGTCGAAAGCCACCAACAGATCTGACATATCGGACTTCACCGCCGGGGCGAACAATGCGCAATTCGTAGCGGAAGTTTTCATTGTTTTCCCGGTGCTTGCGGAAGTGGGCGATTACGATTGGCTGGTCGTCCGGATGGTGATGGGAGACCGCCATTTTCCCGTTCGCGGGAATATCCGGCGAAAGTCCATGAATGCGATAAATGCCTTCCGACCAGAAAAGCTTGTCATTGGCTTCATCGAAATACCAGTAGCCCACATTACTCAGATACTCGGCTTGTTCCAGTATGCCGGAGTGGATGGCACGCTGCTGGTCAATTTGACTGGATGCTGTGATATCCTGGCAAAACCCAGAGACGACTTCTATGGCGCCGTCAGCAGACCTGCGGGGGATACCGGTTGTTCTGATTATCCGTTGGGGGCCATCTGTGGTGGCAAGACGCAGGTCCGTCTGAAAATCTGTTCCATCTTCAAGGGCCGCATGAAAGCAGGCGGCTGCCCGGGCCTGATCATCTTTGTGATAAAAGGAAGCGACTGTATCAATGTTGATATCGACGGTTGCGTCCAGCCTGTGAAGCTGGCGGGTTTCGGCGGGCCAGTGGAAATTGCCCGTCGCTCCATTGATTTCCCAATATCCAAGTATTGCTGGTGCAGCGGTGGTTTGGATGTTGGTATCGCCGCTCAACTGTCCACAGTTGTCAGCGACGGCCTTGTTTTCCGAAGATTCTGATTTTTTGTTCATCAGTAAAATGTCACTAATTTCTGTTACCAACCCATGCAGGTTACCGACCTGCTACCAACCAGGCATAGATTAGAGGAATTTTACAGAAAAATCACTATTACTATAATTTTCGGAAGGACTTTGATTCTTCCCGCATGACGGAAGAATCATCTGGCCGAAATAACCCTGTTTCGACCGTCATTTTTGGCCTGATACATTGCTTTGTCAGCCCGGCTGATCACGGTCTCGATGTCTTTATCATCCGGCGTCAGCAAGGCTATACCTATACTGGCTGTGACGGTGACGGGCTTGCCTTCAAACAGGATTTCCGTTTCTTCGATTGTCTGGCGGATGCGTTCGGCGATTTCCGGCACAAATGCTTCGTCAGTCTCTGGCAGGGCAATCGCAAATTCTTCGCCGCCCACGCGCGCAAACAGATCATTGGCTCTGAGCAGGTCGGATACGACATCGACGACAGATTTCAGAACCTCGTCGCCAAAGGGATGACCGTAAGCATCATTCAGACCCTTGAAGTTATCCAGGTCGAATTCCAGTATTGCCAGCTTGCGATCATAACGTCGGGCCCGGATGATCTCGGCTTCGGCTCGCATATAAAAGTGTCGCCGGTTTGATATGCCGGTCAGATCATCTGTCGTCGCCATATGCCTGAGTTCCTGCTCAAGGGACTGGCGCAGGCTGATTTCATTTTCCAGGCGTTTACGGGCAGCGCGTTCACCGTTCAACAACCACCAGGCTTGCCGGCGAAGTTCGTGGCGTCTCGACGATGTGGTGATGCCAACGATGTTGACGAGGACAAGGAAAGTGATGGCGAAAGGAAGTTGGGCGTCGTATTGCGGGATGTCGTACTGCAGGATGTAGATGAACGATGCCGTGAGAACGCCGGAGATCGCAATCTGGAGGCTGATGGGATTGGCCAGCAGCAGATAGGTCGCCGGTATGACGACCAGATAGGTCAGCATGATGTCAAACAGGGCAGGCGGTGGGGCAGCGTACACAATATATTCACGCAGCTGGAACGTCATCAACAAGGTGGCGACAACAGCGAAAATCAGGATCGAGCGATCCAGAACGGCAGTGTCTGAATTCCGGCGCAACGCAAAAAAAGCGACGATCCCGATGGTCAGAAACAGTGTACGGGATATCGCAAGTTCCATGAGCGCCTGCTCATTGGATATCGTGCTTAGGTCACCGAGAAAAAAGAAGATGTTGGCAGCCGCCAGCAACAACAAACCGCGCGCGGCATGAACACTGTCTATCTTTGCAGACTGAACACGAAAAGTGTCTTCCGTCCTGTCATTGACAAAAACACCTCGCCAACGAGATATCGTCGGATCAGACACGGCAAGATCGTTCATCGTAAAATACTACCAGTGATATACGGTTGCGCAGAAATAACCCCGGTATTCAGGGCCGTGAATTTGCCGGATCGAATGCACCAATATAGGCGTTATTCCATACGGGAGAGACAGTTAGCTCGTTGACGCAAACATGAGCGGGAAGGGATGCCAGGAAAAGGACTATTTCACCAATGTCGGCTGGTTGCAACATCTTGTCGCGCTCAGATTGTGGGACGGGCACGGCACGATTATCCAGAATTTCCGTTGCGACTTCACCGGGGTTAAGGGCGCAGGCGCGAATGCCATTTTCACATTCTTCCAGGTTCAGGTTCTCGTTCAGCCACACCAAAGCCGCCTTGGAGGCATTATAGGCCGGGCCCGAGACCCGACTGTGATAGCGCCCGGCCCAGCTCGCGACATTGATAATCAGGCCTTCTTTTTGCGCCCGCATTTTTGGCAAGACCGCTTTGGCGCAATAAAAAGAGCCATTGACGTTAACGGCCATGATGTTGTCGAAATTTTGCGTGCCTTCGTCTGACCAGAAACGTTTTTTGACGTTGATACCAGCTGAATTGATCAACACATCGACCTGGTTAAAACGGCTTTCGATATCCGAAACAACGCTTTTTACGGCGTCAGCATCTGTCACATCCAGCGGCGCGATCATGGCTTCATGCCCTGCAGCCGAGACTTCGCTGGCGACTTCAGACAAACGGTCCGCCCGGCGGCCCGACAGAACAATCTGCATGCCTGCAGCGGCGAGACTGACAGCAGCAGCCCGGCCCATGCCGGAACCCGCCCCTGTGATCCAGGCGACCTTGCCTTTTAAGTCACGCATACCGGTCAGGCCAGTTCGTTTTCAACCAGCCGGGACCAGTAACTGGCACCAACGGTCAGGATGTCGTCGTTGAAATCGTAGTTGGGGTTGTGGACGTGGCAGCCGCCAGGACCGCCTTCAACGCCGTTGCCGATCAGGACATAACAACCTGGTCGCTCATTCAGCATCCAGGAAAAATCCTCGGCACCCATGCCCGGCAATTTGTCGCGAATAACATTTTCCTCACCAACAATATCTGCCGCTGCCCGGGCCGAATATTCAGCTTCCTGCGGCGTATTGATTGTCGGCAAATAGCGCCGATCATAGACAAAGTCGACATGGGCCCCGAAAGCATCGCCAATACCTTTGGCAATCTGGCGCATCTCGCTTTCAATCATGTTCTGGGTTTCAAGTTGCAGGGCGCGGGTGGTGCCGATCAAGGTTGCGGTCTCGGGGATAACATTGGATGTGTGACCGGCGATCACCTGGGTGATGCTGACCACGACCGAATCCAGGGGATCGGTGCGACGGGACGCAATGGTTTGAAAGGCCGAAATCATCTGGGCGGCGACGACAATGGGGTCTGTGCCATTGTGGGGGTAGGCACCGTGGGCACCCTTGCCGGTAATGGTGATTTCAACAAAATCCGCCGAGGCCATGATCGGGCCTGGATTGACGGCGAACTTGCCCAACTCAACGCCCGGCATGTTGTGCATGCCAAAAACCATGTCGCAATCAAACTTTTCAAACAGGCCATCTGCAATCATTACCCGGGCTCCGGCGACATTTTCCTCGGCAGGCTGGAAAATGAAATGGACGGTGCCATCAAAGTTTTTGGTTTCAGCCAGATAACGTGCAGCCCCCAGCAGCATCGTTGTATGGCCGTCATGGCCACAGCCGTGCATTTTGCCGTCATGGACGGATTTGTGATCAAACTCGTTCAGTTCGTACAAATCCAGGGCGTCGATATCGGCGCGCAAGCCAATGCGTTTGGTGCCATTTCCGACTTTCAGGGAACCCACGACACCGGTTTTGGCGAGGCCCCGATGCACTTCGATGCCATATTTTTCCAGCTCGTCCGCTACAACCTGAGCTGTGCGGGTCTCTTCAAAAGCTGTTTCAGGATGGGCATGAATGTCGCGGCGAATGCGACTGAGATCGTCATGAAAGTCCGCAATACGATTGTAGATAGCCACCGAATTCTCCCTGGATGTTTTAAAAGGCGTAACCCGAACGGGATGCCCTGTTTGTTTGTTTTTGTGACGCTACCACAGATATCGCAGGCGTCCAGCAGCCCTGGTCCGATTATTTCAACAAAAAAAACTGCGACAAAAGCTCGCATGAAATTAGTTGGATACCGGCAAATTACCCAATTGTTTTATTCGGGTATTCCAGCTTAGAATTGATTTTAGTCAAGTAATAGTACGATTGAGACCCGCAGACACCAACATTCTTGTTGTTCGTCAGGGCCATGATAGAAATTCACCTGAATTTTTCTATATCCGAGTTTTTAGTAGGGATAAAATTTTATAGCAGAATCAACCCGCTTGCGGGTTGGTAAATGCGACAACTTGTCCGGTGTTCGAGTGCAGAAATTGGGTGCATTCATTTACTCGCACGGCAGACAACCGGGTGGCAGCAAGTACCTGTTTTGACAAGGTGGAAAACATGAGAAGTATTTTGCAGACGCAAAAAGAAATTGGCGAGGGTCCCATTTCAAATCCTTCGGCGTTGCCGACGGAAGTGGGCACAGAGGGGAACATTTGTGGCGTTCTTGTCCATGTTCGTCCTGAACGTCTGGCCCAGGTGATGGCTGAAATGGCCGCAATGCCTGGAACCGAAATTCATCAATCCGCCCCCGACGGACGCGTTGTCGTTACCGTCGAGGACGTGCCGGGCAAGTGGGCCGGCAATACCCTGACTGACATCAACAATATCCAAGGTGTGCTTTCCGCCGCTCTTGTTTTTCACCATCGCGACGGTGACGACACGGGCGACGTCGATGAGGAGGTATCTCAATGAAAGTCTCAAGACGCGATTTTATCAAATCAAATGCCGCAGCTGCGACCGCCGCTGCCGCAGGCCTGGCCATTCCGGGGGGGGCAGCCGAGGCGGCCCTGAAGGATGACATCCGCTGGGACAAGGCAGCCTGCCGCTTTTGCGGTACCGGTTGCTCTGTCCTGGTTGGTGTCAAGAATGACAAGGTTGTCGCCACGCAAGGTGATCCGGAATCTCCGGTCAACCGGGGCCTGAACTGCGTCAAAGGGTATTTTCTCTCGAAAATCCTTTACGGCGAAGATCGCCTGACCGAGCCGTTGTTGCGCATGAAAAATGGCAAATATGACAAAAACGGTGACTTTACGCCCGTCAGCTGGGATATGGCTTTTGATGTCATGGCCGACAAGTTCAAGGAAGCGCTGAAGAAAAAAGGGCCGACATCTGTTGGCATGTTTGGCTCTGGCCAGTGGACTGTATGGGAAGGCTATGCAGCCGCCAAACTGTACAAGGCCGGTTTCCGCTCCAACAATATTGATCCCAACGCACGACACTGCATGGCATCGGCTGTGGCCGGTTTCATCCGCACCTTCGGGATCGACGAGCCCATGGGTTGTTACGACGATCTGGAAGAAGCAGACGCGTTTGTGCTGTGGGGTTCAAACATGGCGGAGATGCATCCGATCCTGTGGCAACGCCTGACGAACCGTCGCCTGACGGCAGATCATGTAAGGGTTGCTGTCCTGTCGACGTTCGAAAACAGGAACTTTGACCTGGCCGACAACGGCATGGTGTTCAAGCCGCAAACGGATCTGGCGATCCTCAACTTCATCGCAAACTACATCATCCAGAACAATGCGATGGACAAGAACTTTATCAAGAACCACGTTAACTTCCGGCGCGGTAATGATGACATCGGCTACGGGCTGCGTCCGGAAGATGCGCGTGAGAAGAATGCCAAGAATTCCAAGAAGGCCGGCGGCTCCAAGCCCATGACCTTCGGTGAATATGCGGCATATGTGTCCGAATACACTGTCGAAAAGGCGCATGAAATTTCCGGCGTCCCGGTCAAGAACCTGATCGAACTGGCCAAATTGTATGCCGATCCGAAGCGCAAGGTCGTCAGTTACTGGACCATGGGCTTTAACCAGCATACGCGTGGCACCTGGGCCAATAACCTGGTTTACAACATTCACTTGTTGACGGGTAAAATCTCCGAGCCTGGCAATGGACCGTTCTCGCTGACCGGTCAGCCTTCGGCTTGTGGTACAGCCCGTGAAGTCGGGACCTTCGCCCACCGTCTGCCTGCAGATCTGGTGGTCATGAAAAAGCCGCACCGCGATATTGCCGAAAAAATCTGGAAATTGCCGGAAGGCACAATTCCGGGCAAACCTGGCTATCACGCTGTGTTGCAAAACCGCATGCTGAAAGACGGCAAGCTCAACGCTTACTGGGTCATGTGTAACAACAACATGCAGGCTGCGGCCAACATGAACAACGAAGGCTTGCCGGGCTATCGTAATCCGGAAAACTTCATTGTTGTGTCAGACCCGTATCCAACTGTTTCGGCCATGGCTGCGGACCTTATCTTGCCAACCGCCATGTGGGTGGAAAAAGAAGGTGCATACGGTAACGCTGAACGGCGGACACAGTTCTGGCGTCAGCAAGTCAGCCCTCCGGGTCAGGCGCGTTCTGACCTGTGGCAGATCATGGAATTCTCCAAGCGCTTCAAGATAGAAGAAGTGTGGACGGAAGACCTGCTGGCCAAGGCACCTGAATATCGTGGCAAGACACTTTTTGATGTGCTTTACGCCAACGGTCAGGTCAATGCTTTCTCTAACGAACAGCTCCAGGCTGGACATCAGAACGATGAAGCCAATCACTTTGGTTTTTATGCCCAGAAAGGTTTGTTCGAGGAATATGCCACCTTCGGTCGCGGCAAGGCTCACGATCTGGCACCCTTCGAAACCTATCACCAGACCCGCGGATTACGTTGGCCCGTTGTGGACGGCAAGGAAACACTGTGGCGTTTCCGCGAAGGCCATGACCCCTATGTGAAAAAGGGCGAGGGTGTGCGGTTCTATGGCAAGCCTGATGGCAAGGCGGTTATTTTCGCCCTGCCGTATGAAGATGCTGCCGAAATGCCGGATGAAAACTTCGACTTGTGGCTGGTTACAGGCCGCGTGCTGGAGCACTGGCACTCAGGCACCATGACCAGGCGGGTACCGGAGCTTTATCGGGCCATGCCAAATGCCAAGGTCTACATGCATCCGGACGATGCTGAAGCCCGAGGCGTTAAACGCGGCCAGGCTGTGAAGATGTCGACCCGTCGTGGTGAAATCGTCAGCCGGGTAGAAACCCGCGGACGGAACAAGCCACCCCGGGGTGTTGTGTTCATTCCATGGTTTGATGCCAGCCAGCTGGTCAACAAACTGACGCTTGATGCGACCTGTCCGATTTCCAAGGAAACGGATTTCAAAAAGTGCGCGGTCAAAGTTGAAAAGGCCTGATCGGTCGTAAATGCTAAAGGCCGGGAACGGCCGGGAGAAGAGCGATGAAAAGCTTGAAAATGTTAGTTGCAACCGGATTGATCGGTGCATTCATGTCAATCGTGCCAGGCACCACCGGTGTCCTGGCACAGGAAGAAGGTGTCTGGTCGCTGCGCGGGGAAGTCGCCCTGAACGATGCCGCACCATTGGCGGATACCAAAAAGCAGAATACCTCTGGTAAAATGGGCCGTGCCTATCGCCAGCAACCGCCATTGATTCCGCACCGTATGGAAAAGTACCAGATCAACAGCAAGGTCAATCAATGCCTGCGCTGCCACGACTGGCCCTATAATACTGAAGAAGGGGCACCGAAAGTTTCGGAAACCCATTACTTCAATCGCAACGGGGTTGCTCTGGATACAATTGCCGGAACACGCTGGTTCTGCACACAATGTCACGTGCCACAGACACAGGCGCGTGCGCTGGTGAAGAACAAATTCAAAAACGCGTCTGAGGTCGATTAGGTCCTCTTGATCAAGGTACAATAATCGGGACACAGATTATGTCGAATAACACTGAGAATAGCGAAAATGTAGGCGTGATAAAGTCGGTCTGGCGGTGGTTTCGCAGACCAACGGCACGCTTTGCCCTGGGGACACTGGTCATTGTCGGCTTTGTCGGCGGTATCGTCTTCTGGGGTGGCTTTAACTGGGCCATGGAAGTGACCAACAACGAAACTTTCTGTATCAGTTGTCATGAGATGGAAGCGAACGTCTACCGCGAATACAAACAGACGGTTCACTACAATAACCGAACCGGCGTGCGGGCGACCTGTCCGGACTGTCATGTGCCCAAGACCTGGGTTCACAAGATCGCCCGGAAAATCCAGGCCAGTAACGAACTGTACCACCACTTCCTGGGCACCGTTGATACGCCCGAGAAGTTCGAAGCCAAGCGTCTGGAACTGGCCGGGAACGTCTGGAAAGTCATGAAGGAAACGGACAGTCGGGAATGCCGGAACTGTCACAACTTCGACTTTATGGACTTCACGGTTCAGGAAAACCGGGCCAGCAAACGACATGCCGAGGCCATCGACAGTGGCAAGACCTGTATCGATTGTCACAAGGGTATTGCTCACGATTTACCTGAAGGCGCATTTGATGCAGAGCGGAAAATCAACAAGGCCGCAAATTAGAATTGCCTTGTCAGATATTATTGATCGAGGGCGCTGCAAACGTAGCGCCCTCTTTTTTTGTGAGTCTGGTTGTTATCGTTGAGGTTTTTCAGGCGAGGCGACCAGGACACAATGTATTCCCCTAAAAAATTTAGTGCTTATGCTAATCAATTACCCCTGTGTGGCTTGACATCAGACCTTCCGGTGAAGTCAAATATTTTCATAAAAGCTCGCACCCATCCAGGTGGGCAAGCGGGGAGAAGAAGAATTGCAGGGCAACATCAATGGCGATGGTGTCTGACGCAAACAGTGGGAGGATATTCATGATTCGTCGTACTCTGGGGCTTGGCGTTGCTATGGCAACATTTGCCAGCGTCGCAAGCTTCTCGGCCCAGGCCGAAACCGTAAAAATCGCATTTATTGATCCTTTGTCCGGTGGCTTTGGTGCTGTCGGGATCAGTGGCCTGAAGCAGTATCAATACACTGCAGGCGTCCTTAACAAAGAAGGTGGTACCCAGTTCGAAGTCACCGGGTATGACAACAAGATTTCACCGAAAGAAAGCCTGATCCAGCTCAAGCGTGTGATCGCTGACGGCATTCAATTTGTTGTTCAGGGCAATTCATCCGGTGTCGCCAACGCGCTGACGGACGCCATCAACAAGCATAACAAACGTAACCCTGACAAACGGGTTCTGTTCCTGAACTATTCAGCCGTTGATCCAAAATTGACCAACGAAAAGTGTAACTTCTGGCACTTCCGTTTTGATGCCAACGCAGACATGAAAATGAATGCGCTGACAGACGTGATTGCTGAAGATAAAGGCATGAAGAAGATTTATCTTCTTGGTCAGAACTATTCGTTCGGTAAAGCCGTTGCTGCTGCAGCAGTTAAATTTCTTGGTGAAAAGCGCCCGGACCTGAAAATCGTCGGCAACGAATTGCACCCGATTGGCAAGGTCAAGGATTTCTCGCCTTATATCGCCAAGATCAAGGCATCAGGTGCCCAGGCCCTGATTACGGGTAACTGGGGTGCAGACATGCAGAACCTGGCCAAAGCGGCTCAGGATTCTGGTCTGAAAATCCCACTGTACACCTACTATGCTGCAAACAATGGTATCACCAAGGCGATTGGTGCCGGTGGCGTTGATCGGGTTCGCCTGGTCGCTGAAGGTACAACCAACCCGCCGATGACTGAGAAATGGCGTACATTGTTGCAGGGCTTTAAGGCAAAGCACCCGAACGAAGACTTCACGCAAACTCGTATCACCAACGTTATGAGCATGCTGAAAAAAGCGATTGCAAAAGCCGGTTCTGCAAAGCCGATCAAGGTTGCAGCAGCTTTGGAAGGCATGGAGCATAAAGCATTCTGGGGTGACACGGTGACGATGCGTGCGTCTGATCACCAGTTGCAGATGCCAATCCGCATCCTGGTTCACACCGACAAGGGAATTGAGTTTGACGGTGATAACTCGGGCTTTGGTCTGCTGAACGAATCAACGGTTACGGCCGCTGAAGCTTCAACACCAACAAGCTGCAAGATGAAGCGTCCTTCGTAAGGTTGCTTTCATCGATGTAAAGAAAATGTGCCCGGCACCTCAAAACAGGGGTGCCGGGTGTTTTCTGAATACAAGCTGTAATTCCCCGAATTTCACACGATTTTCCTGGTTGCTTTTCGGAGTCAAAAAACCGTGGCTGAACTAATCATCTTTTCGCTGCTTCACGGACTGGTATACGGCCTCTTGCTGTTTATGCTGGCCAGTGGCCTGACGCTCATCTTTTCCATGATGGGTGTTTTGAACTTTGCCCATGCCAGCATTTATATGCTGGGCGCTTATGTCGCCTATACCATCAGCCAATATGTCGGCTTTTGGCCGGGCTTGATCATTGCGCCGGTTGTTGTGGGCCTGTTCGGTGCCCTGGTAGAACGTTACGGCCTGCGCCACGTTCACAAATATGGTCATGTGGCGGAACTGATCTTCACCTTTGGTCTGGCGTTCCTGATTGAGGAATTTGTTCAGTTGATCTGGGGCAAGCAAACAGTTGGTTATCACGAACCTGCGGTGCTGGCTGTTCCCTTGTTCGAAATGTACGGTCAGACATTTCCGGCCTACAAGGCCTTCATGCTGTTGGTCTCGGTCGCCATATTCATTGTCCTGTTGGTGGTCCTGACGCGCTCTCGCGTTGGTCTGATCATTAATGCTGCGATCACGCACCCCAGCATGGTTTCCATGTTGGGACATAATGTGCCTATGGTTTTCATGGGTGTCTTTGGTGTGGGGTCTGCGCTGGCGGCATTGGCGGGTGTGATCGCCGGACCGTCATTGGGGACCTCTCCGGGTATGGCAGTACTATTGGGACCGATTGTCTTTGTGGTCATTGTCGTCGGTGGCCTGGGGTCGCTGATCGGGGCATTTGTCGCTTCCTTGTTGATCGGCATGATGACGACCTTCGCTGTTGCCATTGATTATTCGTTTGGCCAGTTTTTTATGGACGTCGGCCTGAACATGGATCCCGATGGCGTTCTCAGTGATCTCTACACTGTGACCATTGCCCAGTTGGGGCCGATCATGCCGTATATGTTGCTGGTCCTGATCCTGATATTCAGACCGACCGGCCTGTTTGGGACACGTGAAGTATGAGTAATATTTCCAATGCAATGACAGCCGGTGCCAGCCCGTCTTTCCTTCGTCGCTACGGCATGTGGCTTATTCCGGCAATTGTTGTTGTCTCGCTGCCCTGGTTGCTGACTTCAACCGTCGCAGTTGCTGTTCTGAACCAGATGGGCATCGCAGTGATCTTTACGGTCGCCTACAATATGATGCTGGGGCAAGGTGGCATGTTGTCCTTTGGCCATGCTGTCTATTTCGGCCTTGGCGGCTATTTTGCCATCCACGGTGTCAACATGATATCAGATGGTGAATGGCCTATCCCCTTGCCGTTTGTGCCTCTTTTTGGTGCCTTTGCCGGACTGGCATTCGGAGCCCTGTTTGGCAGTTTTTCGACCAACCGGGCAGGCACGGTGTTTGCCATGATTTCACTGGGTCTGGGCGAAATGATGGCGTCGTCTTCGCTGATTTTCACAAAGTTTTCGGGCGGTGAAGAAGGCATTACGGCGGATCGAACCGAAGCCTTGCCATTTTTTGGCGTGGAATTCACAACCGAGGTTCAGATATATTACCTGATTGCCTTCTGGGTTTTTCTCGCTGTATTCCTGATGTACCGATTTTCCCGCACCCCCATTGGCCGCCTTGCCAATGCTGTGCGTGACAATCCGGAACGGGCCGAATTTCTGGGTTACAGCCAAAAGTGGGTGCGGTTTATTTCCTTCACCATATCCGGAGGATTTGCCGGGATTGCCGGTGCGCTGTTTGCCCTGAATTATGAAATTGTCACCGAGGAAACAGTTAATGCCCTGACGTCAGGTGTCGTGCTTTTACAGGCATATATTGGCGGGGTTGGTTTCTTTGCGGGTCCGATTGTCGGTGCTGTGATCTTCACGCTGCTGCAAACGTTGATGTCGAACTACACCGAAATCTGGGCCTTGTATGTCGGGCTGGTCTTTGTTGGCACTGTGATGTACGCGCCAGCAGGTCTGACCGGTCTGATCATGATGCATGTACCAGTAGCCATGGCTGGCCGGATGGGGACATTGACCCAGCCTTATGCCCGCATCGCCTTGCCAGCATTGATCTGTGCTATCGGGGCCATCGGCTTCCTGGAATCGTGGCACCATCTAAGCGCTGCCGCAACAGGTGAGTTCGAGATGCATATATTCTGGATGACATTTGATTTCACAAGTCCCATAACCTGGTTTGTCTTCAGTGCAATGTTCCTTGGTGGTTTGTGGGATGCCCGTCGTGTCGCGCCGGCTGTTGCTGATACTTATGGCAACGCCCTGCACTATGCCTTTACGGGAGAAGACCAATGAGTGCCGCGATTGAGTTGCGCGATGTGCGCAAGAGTTTCGGTGCCACGGAAATCATCCGCGGTGTCAATCTGAGTATCGCAGACGGCGAGCGTCATGCCGTTATTGGACCCAACGGGGCTGGCAAATCAACACTCTATAATCTGATCACCGGAAAATACTCCCTGAGTGGCGGCGATATCCTGTTGCGGGATGAGGTCGTCAGCGGCCTGGCCCCGTTCCAGATCAACCGCAAAGGCCTTAGTCGCAGTTTTCAGGTGACGAATATTTTCCCGCGCATGAGCGTCTATGAGAATATTCGCTGCGGCGTATTGTGGTCGCTGGGCTACAAATATTCCTTCTGGCATAACGTCGACAATCTGAAAGACGTCAACGATCGCACCGTTGAAATCCTCGAAGAAATCGGCATGCAGGCAAGGGCGCAAATCCCGGCTGGTGTGTTGACCTATGCGGAACAGCGAGCCCTTGAAATTGGCATTACCATTGCCGGGGGAGCCAACGTCATTTTGCTGGACGAGCCGACAGCTGGCATGAGCCACAGTGAAACAGATCAGGCCATTGCCCTGATCCGCAAGGTTACAGAAGGCAGAACACTGGTGATGGTGGAACATGATATGGGTGTGGTCTTTGGCCTGGCTGACAAGATTTCGGTGTTGGTATACGGCGAAATCATCGCCAGCGGCACACCGGAAGAGATCAAGGGCAATGCCGCCGTAAAAGAAGCGTATCTGGGTGAGGAGGTGGAAGACTGATGTTAGTTGTAAAAGACCTCAACGCCTATTACGGCAAAAGCCATATCCTGCAAGGCGTCAATTTTGACGTCAAACAAGGTGAAATTGTCAGCATCCTCGGTCGTAACGGCGTGGGCCGGTCAACGACCTGCAAAGCCATTATGGGCGATGTTGAACCGCATGGTTCAGTCATGTTCAAGGGCGAGGAAATAGTCGGCAAGAAACCACATGAAATTGCACATATGGGGCTCGGATATGTCCCGGAAAACCGTGATATTTTCCCCACCCTGTCGGTGCGTCAAAATCTGATGCTGGGCATGAAAGAAGCCGGCAAAGAGGGCGTTTGGAAAATTGATGACCTGTTTGACCGCTTCCCCAACCTTAAGGAACGGGCGGAGAATGATGCCGGCGTGCTCTCTGGTGGCGAGCAGCAAATGCTGACCATGGGCCGGACCCTGATGGGGAACCCGGAACTGGTGATGATTGACGAGCCAACCGAAGGCCTCGCCCCCAAGATTGTTGAGCAGGTCGGCGAACTGCTGGAAGAAATCGCAGCTCGTGGTGTCTCAATCCTGCTGGTTGAGCAAAAACTGACGATTGCACTGAAAATTGCCCACCGCGTATTTGTTATGGGCCATGGTCATATGGTTTTTGAAGGCACGCCCGACGAACTGCGCGCCAACGACAAGATCCGCGAAGAATGGCTTGAAGTTTAAGCCACTTTCCGGCGACGTTCTGACTTTATTCACAGGGGCGGCAGGGATATACTTCTTGTCGCCCCGTCCCATGCTGGCCCGCCCCCCTGATAAATTGCGCACACCGGGCCCTGCAATTTCCATCCATTTTTGAGGTAATCAAAATGACTTCCCCCGTCTCCTTTTCAAAACGTGGTGCCATTGGCATTGTGAACGTCAACAATCAGCCCGTAAACGCCCTGTCCCAGGCCGTGCGCCAGGGCATTCAGGACTGTGTCAATGAAGGGGCTGCGGATGCGGCTGTCACGGCGATCATCATTATCGGCGAAGGCCGGACCTATATGGCGGGTGCTGACATCACCGAGTTTGGCAAGCCGCCGATGGACCCCTCCCTGCACGCCGTAATCGAGACGATTGAGGATACCAAAAAGCCGGTCATCTCTGCCATTCACGGGACCGCCCTGGGCGGTGGTCTGGAAACAGCTCTGGCCTGTCATTACCGCTGTGCTGTTGCCTCCGCCAAGGTTGGATTGCCGGAAGTCAATCTGGGTATCCTGCCGGGAGCCGGTGGCACCCAGCGCCTGCCACGTCTGGTTGGTGTGGAAAAAGCTTTGGATATGATGACAACGGGCAAGCCCATCGGGGCAAAGGAAGCTTTGGCCCAGGGCGTCATTGACCACATTGTTGATGGTGATTTGCTGGACGGTGCCGTGGCCTATGCCGAACAGGTTGTGGCTGAAGGCAAACCGTTGGTGCGTGTGCAAGACCTTGAAGACAAGGTTGCCCCGGCCCGTGGCAACGATGACATCTATGAAAATTATCGCAAAAGTGTCGCCCGCCGCACACGTGGATTTTTCGCTCCTGATCAGATTATCGACTGCGTAAAGGATGCCGTGAACCTGCCCTTTGCCGAAGGTCTGAAGATGGAGCGTGAGCGCTTTGTCAAATGTATGACCTCACCGCAAGCTGCCGGTCTGATGTACGCCTTTTTCACTGAACGTGCTGCCAACAAAATTCCCGATATCCCCAGGGATACACCGCTGCGTGACCTGAACAAGGTTGGCATCATCGGCTGTGGTACCATGGGCGGTGGCATTGCCATGAACTTCGCCAGTGCCGGCATTCCGGTGACAATTCTTGAAATGTCCGAGGAAGCACTGGATCGAGGCCTCGGCATCATCAAGGGCAACTACGCTGCTACGGTTAAAAAGGGCCGCTTGTCCCAGGATCGTATGGATGCAGCCATGGGCAATATTACTGGTACAAGTAACTATGAGGACCTGAGCGACGTCGACATGGTGATCGAAGCTGTGTTCGAAGAAATGGACGTCAAGCACAAGGTCTTTGCCCGCCTCGATGAGGTTTGCAAGCCGGGCACCATCCTCGCAACAAATACCTCCGGTCTGGATGTAAACGAGATTGCTGATGGCACTTCGCGTCCTGGTGATGTCGTTGGTCTGCACTTCTTCTCGCCTGCCAATGTCATGCGTTTGCTCGAAGTTGTGCGTGGTGCCAAGACAGAAAAAGATGTCCTGGCCACGGTCATGAAGATGACCAAATCCATCGGAAAGATCGGCGTCATGGTTGGCGTTTGTGAAGGTTTCGTCGGCAACAGGATGCTTGGCCCATACTTGAGGGAAGCCAACTTCCTGATCGAAGAAGGTGCCACGCCGGCGCAGGTTGATGCCGCTGTCTTCAACCTCGGCCTGGCTATGGGACCGTTCACCATGAGTGACCTGGCCGGGAACGACGTGGGTTGGCGCATCCGCAAGGGCAAGGCTGGCGAGCGTCGCAACGATGTGCGTTATTCCGATGTTGGTGACCGCATTTGTGAGCAGGGCTGGTTTGGCCAGAAAACCAAACGTGGCTGGTACATCTATGAAGAAGGTAGTCGCACGCCCAAGCCCGACCCTGAAGTCGAAGCCATCATTCGCCAATCTGCCAAAGAAAATGGCATTGCACAGCGCGATATTTCTGATCAGGAAATTATCGAACGCTGCTTCTATTCCATGGTCAATGAAGGCGCCAAAATTCTTGAAGAAGGCATGGCCATTCGCGCCAGTGACATCGATGTGATCTGGCTGAACGGTTACGGTTTCCCAAGCTATCGTGGCGGCCCCATGATGTGGGGAGATACCGAAGGCCTTGCAAATGTTGTGGATCGCCTGAAGCATTATCAGGCCGAACATCCCGGACCGTTCTGGGAAATTTCACCCTTGTTGATCCGTCTGGCCTCGGAAGGCAAGACATTCGCTGATTACGACAAGGAATAGGAAACAGATATGTCTGTCACAGATCATTTTTCCGACACCTACGCTGAAGCAAGGGAGAAATTTCTTGCTTCAGCCGAGTGGGCCGAAGGAGAAATTGAAAGTTACCCTCACCCGTTGAAAGGACCCGATGGTGGTGACCTTGCCATGGACATCGCTTGGTTTGGTCCTCGTGATGCGAGGGGACTGCTGATCATTTCTTCTGGC